>CAXBIY010000004.1:0-215928 GCA_963975985.1 uncultured Gammaproteobacteria bacterium | reverse complement strand
GGAAACGCTCGCTTTTGCAAGTGATTTGTCAGATTAAGTCGTGACTTCTACAGTTTATTCATTGCTAACTATATTCATATCCTTTTCGTCTCTTACAATTTTATTTATTAGCAGCCATTTTGCTAACCACTTATCTTTCTGGATTATTATAGGCATGAACTGTTCAAGCATTTATTTTTTACTTGCCAGTGCTTGCCTGCTAATGGCATTAACATGTAGGCCTTATGGCACATTAGGTAGACAACCTGATACATTTTTTACAGATAACCTTAAATATATATCGGGCAAAGATGAATATTATGGTTATACGTTGGCAACCATTTTAGTCCAATATCAGCCAAAAATAATAAATAGTCAAAAAACCAATGATAAGCGTGCTGAGTGGATCAACGGAGCTATTTTATTTGGTATTGCTGCTCCACTAGTAGTACTTGTTGGATTTATGATAACACTCTTTTAAACACTGTTTTTACGATAAGCACCAGTATCAGGAATCGAGCTTCTTACTTGCTTCACTACAGAAGCATCTTTGATGTTTGATGATTCCTGCATTGTCTTAGGTGATAAGGTTGCTTTTTTATTAGCAGGCACTGTCTTTTTATTCATGTTTATTTCCTCATTATGTATTACCCATCAACATTTCATTCAGCGCATCCGCTTTATTTGGATGATACTGACGTATATGATTTATGCCTCCTAACACACTTTTATATTTTTTCTGCTTTTCATTCTTGTCAGTTATATGGCCTAACTGAAAAATTGCTGCTCGTGTATTATTGATAAATTTTTTTGGTAAAGTCACTTCACCACTATTAATAACTTGATTATTAACTGTCATTGGTTGATATTCATGGGATATTGTATGTTTGCCCCTATTAGGCTTCAACCCCACAAGCGTTAGCATACCGTATATTTTTTTAATGATTACTGTCTTGTCAGTATTACTCAATATCTTGCTCGACGATACAGTAATATCATCAACATATCGACTATATATCAGCCCTCTACTTCTAAAGTTTTCAACTAGCTGTGGTTCATATCGCCACAAAATCAAGTTGGCCAAGTTTGTACTTGTGATAGCACCTTGTGGTAATTTGTTCTCAGTTGTTGTCAATGCAGTCAGAATATTTGCAATTTCATCTGAAAAATTAAATAAGTATCTCCACACATCAAATACGTGCTGTGAAGTACAAGAGTCAAAACACTTATTAATATCTTCATTTATTAATACTTTTGCACCTAAATGTGCTTTAGCATTTGTTTTACACCCTTTACCTTTTACGCAATAAATGTAATAAGGTTCCACTACTCTATTGAGTAATCTTCTATTGATAAGTTGATGAACACGTTTCAAAGGCTTACCAACCGAATAGGTCATGCGGCCCTTAACATTTAGCGCATTAGGCCTGTAATAATCCTCTGTATTATTCAATACTGTGTCTAGCTCATTCTCCGTTAGCCGTAACGCTTTTAGTAATGATGCTTTGCTCGCTATGCGTTTGTGTGGATAGTGTGGAGAAACTTGCAACAACATGTTATTTAATTACACCCACGATCAGCTGTTTGAATTCATTTTTCAGTTCAACACTTAATTCTGGGATTTCCTCTTCTTCAGCAGCCAAAAAAATCAACAGAACAACGGAAATGTCCATTGCATCAGCAATCTCTTCCAACACTTTTATATTAAGATCTCGCTTATTACGCTCTAACAACGATAAATAAGATGTTGAAAGCTTAGCTTTACATGCCAATGCTTTTTGGGTAAGACCTTTGCTCTGGCGACATAATTTAATTGCTCGAGACAAATGCATGGTACACTCCAATACAATTAGTGGTTATAAGGGCTCGGCATTATCAAGAATTAAACAAATTAATAAGCGCCTTAACTGATGGTATGAGTTTTAACAGCTTTTCTACAACTGTTAATATCAGCTGCTTTTGTGCACTTTCACACATTGGCTTTTCAACCTCAATTTCAAGTTCGCCTATTTTTTTATCTAACTCCTCAATAATGCGGGTATTTGACTTTTTGACTTGCTTTCTCATCGTTTTCAACGATTTTAAAGTTACTCTTATTTTATGATTTTTTATCATCATATTCTCCTTATTGGTTTGACATTATTGTCTGCTAACCAACACAGTAAACCTTGATAGGAAAAGTCAAAAAACCACACGGGCCCCAGTTTATCCACCTGGTCTCATCATCTGCTAATGATGAGACCAGTTAATATGCATACCCAGTATCACTACTAGGATACAGCACAGTATGCACAGTTATTAGCCAAACTAATGTTTGGCAGCCTCATATTATTGAGACAAATAACAAGGTTCAGTTATCAGAGAAGTTAAAGAGCGTCACAAGATGATACATCCTGCCTGTAAAGTGAATATAGCCCAAGATGGTTCTCATATCAACACTTTTATTGACTATTTGTAAATAATAGTTACCTATTGGTTATTTATAATACTGGCAGACCTTTAAGGCTATTATCCTCATACCAAATACACTACCATGCCAAAACCGGTGGTTGGCCAGTTTAAATGATGAGTGCACGGTTGGGCGTCATTTGTTGAATCTCTTCCGATCGCATGAGTAGCACACCGTGATAGTGGTAACTTTGCATGGCCGAATGGTTGTTGAAGTTATGGCTTTGTTGACTGACCGACTGTGAAGTTATTTTTTTATTTTTGTACCGAACAGTTTTCTGATGTATTCAGCACCGTCGAGTGAGTCTTGCGCAAAAGCGACTTTGATTTTAATATTGGTGAAGGCTTTGACTTCTTCGTGTTTATATCGCTCTAAGCATGGGCGATATATTGCACCTTTAAAATGAAGCGTAAGCGGTATTCGGGTAATAACTTTAGCGAACGGCGTAAACTCTCAATACGCCCTAGCGAGGAAAACTCATCTATTCTTCCATCACTTATCTTCCTTCCCAATTTTTTTATCTTCAGATAACTGCAAATAATTATCATGACTCACCACACTGCGGCCTAATTCTTTTTCTGTTTCCTTGCGTGCATTACCCGCGACGCGACCACCTCGCTGTGCAACTGTCTTGTTTTCTGGCATTCCTTTAGGTATTTCTTGTTGAGAGATTTCAGTCGTTACTTTTTCGCCTAGCATGGTAAAAATTAATTCTAAATCTGTCATATGATCACGCAGATTTGTTTTTGTCTTTTCAGGCAAATCTTTATGTTTTTTATATTCGCTGGGTGTCATACCAAACGTTGCTTTCGAAATTTCTGCGGTGAGGATTGCATAGTCTTTGGCACTATCAATGCCGCGCTCTTTCCATTCATCGGTTAAATTTTGGCGAATTGCTATGCCGCGTAATCGTTTATCAATCCAATCTTTAGGGTAACCTTTTTGATCGTAGAGTTGCTTCATCCGTTCTTGCGCAAGTTCTGGATTTTCAATTTCTTGTACACGCTCATAACCTACTTTGGCCAACCAACGTTTGAAGGGTTCGGCTTTTGGGGAGGGAATGGATTGAATGATGCGCAACATGCCTTCGGTATTAGCACAGTCGGTGATGCGCATTTTCCCGTCTGGAGCCGTTAATTTCAACCCGTGACAATTTGTCACGGGTTCGCTGCCTTCTTGTATCAGTCGTTGTTTTAACTTGCGCCAATAGGCACCTGCGTCAGCACTTTCTGTTAAAGCTGAGCAAATATCAACCACACTAAACCACCATTCATCATTGTGCCAAGTGCGGCGAATTGTCTTCTCTTTAAAGAGAACAATTGCAGTTTCTTTATTCATTAATCTTCACCTTCAACAAATTTTCCATAACACGCCGATTGGGCGCGATCTCTTCGATACTGGCAGGATTACAAAACTCCTGAACATATCTCTACTGCCCTCTTTTCGAACTACCGAGGAATCCTCGGTAGTTGCCGACTCAGTTAATTCGCCTTCTCGATAAAGGTTTTTAAGATGTAATTCAACGTTGTCTGTTGAAGCAGCAAATAATTCTAAAATCTCTTCATTAGAATGAATTGTAACTATAACATAATTAATTCAAATAAAAATTCATATTATTTGGCGACCAAATAAATTGCGTTTTATGTAAGCACTGTAAAGCCATGCATACCACTATACAAACTTTTGCTACAACCCAAACCATCAAAGACAATATAACAGCTGTTTTTGATATAGGCTATGGGACACTCATGGGACACTAGCTAAAAACTGTAGAAGAACATACACAATAAAGCACAACATCAACATTTAAGCAGCGCATTGTTTTTACTGTTGATTTTTGTTGAGGTGTTTTGTGAATAATAGCGTTAAACTGATTCAAAATCCGGTGGTGGCAACACCGTGTCGGTTCGATTCCGACCCTCGGTACCAAATAGAATCAAACACTTACCTTTCTTTGACTCATTCACTCGATTAACAAAACACTGCTGTGGGACACTCACGGAACTCTTTAAAATAAACGCCATAGATAAATAGCTAAATCAAATTAGTGAACGATGACTGGTGGTTGTTGAGAATCACTGCTTACGCTAGAACTACAACGTCTTGGTAGTGAATACTGCAAATGTAAATGTTGCTGGGCTTGCATAAGTGGTTGCAATTGAATTTTTGCAAGCATAGCATTCGGACAGTTTGATATTGCTGCCTCACACAATGCTAAAATATTATTATGCAGATCTGAGTTATCTGGATCGAGCTGATAGGCTTTCTGTAAACAAGCTAATGCTCGAGTATACAATTCTGCTGCCTCGCCTTGATAGACTGCGTCAATTTCAGCAAAATATTTGTCTTTGTATTCTTGAGACAATGCTCCATAACCAAAAGGGCCTATTATTGTCGACGATTCCATTTTTTTCTTATCTTCATTAGCATAGTAAAAACATCGTTCAGCTAGAGTGACAAAAATATCTTTCGCATGTAGATAGACCCTGGCATCAGGCCCGAATTGGAGCTCTTGCTCAGCAGTGCCCAATGATCTTGCATCTGAAATTAGTTCATCGAGTCGCGCAATAATAAAGTTCCGCATGTCAATATTATTTTGTACCAGCCATTGTTCAGCTGCTAGGCCACCTTCAATAACCGTTTTGTAATCAAAGCGCTTGGTTAAATATAATATTACTCCTAATGCTAAATAGCTCTTACTTACTAGTGTAGTGTGAATAACACGACTGTACGCATAATTATCGTTTAGGTGTCGGTGGGTAGCAAAAGGATCCGCCCCGAATTTAATCGCCAACGCTAAATGTGGTATTGACTGGTGCGTATTGACATAATCAAGAGGGCAGAAATGGTTATCATCCGATTTCCGCCAGTGATCAGCTAATGCATGCCGTAAAGAAAAATCACGTAACACAAGGTAATACATTTGAAGATCTGCAGCATAAATAGAGGCATGGTGAATAGGGTAAGCTTGGCCTTTGAAATTCGCTAAGCGTGATTCATAACTTTCATCTGGAGATAGAAAGTAACGCGCGCCTGGCACCGAGGATAAGTTTCGCACCAACATTTGTTGAAATCTTGCATACATTTTTACACACGGGTTTGTGGTGGCAGTGCAGTTGCCAGCTCAGTTAATAGTTCTCGTAGCGACCGTTCTAATACTTGTTGTTCTGCTCGCGTCATTGACCTTTGCGAACTCTGTATATCATAGTACCCCTGTATTTTTCGGATGTCACCTTGTATTTGTTGTATTTCAGTCAGCGCCAATTGAGGGCTTCGACTGGTTTGCGTAAAGAGATAATGCTGTGAAGCTAGTGTTGCTATTCTAGCTAATAAATCAATTTGCTCACTAGCAAAATTTAATCGATTAGATTGTTCCATATAACAACGTTGATAGTACTCTAACTCTAAGTTCGATTTTTCTTGAAGTAAAGCTTGATTGATATTTAAGATTAATTCAATTTAATTCAATGCAAATCTAATAGAACCATCAATTTAAACGCCTAGCGAAACACTAAAGACCAAGCATCACGACGGAACAATGCCGTAAATAATAGCGTTAAACTGATTCAAAATCCGGTGGTGGCAACACCGTGTCGGTTCGATTCCGACCCTCGGTACCAAATAGAATCAAACACTTACCTTTCTTTGACTCATTCACTCGATTAACAAAACACTGCTGTGGGACACTCACGGGACACTTTTTTGAAAATTAGTGGGGTACATTTTCTGTCTGGAGCAGTTAATTTCAACCCGTGACAATTTGTCACGGACTCACTATCTTCTTGTATAAGCTGTTGTTTCAACTACATCTACACTTTTTTTTAATGCTGAGAAAACATCTATCGCACCAAGCCCTCTCATTAAGTTGAGTTCGTTATGCATTTTCCTACAAAAGTATCAGTATAAGCCTTGGCGAGGCTTGTCCCTTTAAACACTAGGTTGTCTAGCATCGGTTTTTCCAATTACGTATAATTACCCAACTTATGCTTAACCTTTACCATTGCAACACCTCCTACGCATCACAAAAAACCCGACTGTTTCTGGCTGAGTTTGAAATCCCTTATGAAGACATTCATATTGATTTGCGCAAACAAGAACATATCACGAGTGATTATCGGGATATTAACCCAACCGGTACGGTGCCAACTTTGCGTGATGGCGACACACTCATTTTTAACAGTACGGACATCATGGTGTACTTAAGTGAACGTTATCAGAGAGATGAAATCATTGCATTTTGTCGTCGGCATGAGGCATTGCATGATCCCTATTTACGTACATTGAGTTATCATCATTTGTTTTGTTCGGCTGACGAGAGACAAAATAAAGACATCGATAATATTATTGCCATTGCATCACAACATCCTAACAAAGCGCGAGGAGAATTCTTGATTCGTGCAGCACGTGGCGAATTTACTGAAATGGAACTCTCACTTGCCAAACAAATACTACTTGCTGAGCTTGATACAATGGAAGCATTACTCAAAACAAATAAGCACGGTCTTATGTTTGGTAATAGTTATAGCATGGCGGATGCTAATGCCACCGCCGTGTTATTTCGCATGGAGAAAATTGGCTTGTTGAATGAAATTAGTGAAACAACGATGCTAATTGATTATTATCAGAACATGAAATCTCGACCTAGCTTTAAAAAAGCTCATATGTGTTAAGCTAAACAGCCTCATAAAAATCCGCTATAATTTACGACTATGACAACCATCAACGAAATTAATGCCGCATACTCCAAAGAATATTGTGATTTTCTTGAGGCAACCTATGGCGCCAATATGTTATCGGAAGGTGGTGCTGAAGCGATTGACAATATGTTTGCGGGTATTGATTTAACGAACAAGAAGTTGCTAGAAATAGGATCGGGCTTAGGTGGCACGGCCTTTCATTTAGCGAACCAACATGACTGTCATATCACAGGGCTTGAAATCAACCCAGGCATGACGCGTGAAGCACAGGCCCGTATCCCTGCTGCTTTAACTGAAAAAATAGCCTTCGCTTGTTACTCAACGCCTAATTTAGCATTTGATGATCATCACTTTGATATTGTCTACAGCAAAGGTGTATTGACCCACGTAGAAGACAAAGCGCCTTTGTTTAAAGAAATCTATCGTGTGCTAAAAACTGATGGTTACTTTATTGTTGATGACTGGCTCAGCCCTACCTCAGGGCAATGGGGGCCATTAATCACACGCATGTGTGAAACAGAAAACCTAGCGTTATATGCCAACACAGAAAGTGAATATAAAGCACTCCTGCATACCACCGGTTTTTTTGGCATTAACATGCGCAGTGAAAATATAAACTATGAACGTTACAACCGAGAAATTGTGGCCCATTTAACCGACGGCACCATTTCCCAAACATTTGAAGCTCAGTTTGGCGAAACTGACTATCAACTTGCTGTCAAAAATTATGGCTTGATTACTGATGCTATTAAAAATGACGAGCTGCTGATACGCTGGTTTAAGGCCCAAAAATCAATTAACAGAAACTGATTTTTAATCAAGACAATATACCCATCGAGTCTCAACATGAGAATATTGTGTTGATATAACAGGCTTTAACTTCATGAAAAAATTTAATATCGCAATAATAGGCAGTGGAGATGTTGGCACGAGTACGGCAAAATCACTTTATGATTATTTCGCATCCACTGTTTTTTTGAACCTCTTAAAAACGAAGCAACCACCTTACGAAATTGCTGTTCATGTTATCAATCGCGATGAAGCAAAAGCACGTGCGCGAGTATCGGATATTGCCTCAGCTAATTTAGCGAATGGCTCTGTATCGATTCATACACATGGTGATGAGAGAGGTCTTTACGCTGCCGATGTTGTGATTTTCACCATCGGACGATCAGCAGGAAAATCCAAAGCTACCTCGCGGGCTGACAATTTACTTTTTAACTTACATCTCATCGATCGATACGCACCGATTATCCAACAACATGCCCGCAACGCTTTAGTTTTAATCATCAGTAATCCAGTTGAAAGCATGACAAAGCGTATGCGATTGAAAACGGGCTTAGCTTATAATCGTGTGCTTGGTTTGGGACTAGGTGTTGATCAACAACGTTTTTGTCAACAAGTATCCACAAAACTCGCCTTGATTGGTCACTCAGTTGCGCCAAATGATATATCAATTACAGCGATTGGTGCGCACTCAGCAAAAGGTATGATGTTTATTAGAAGCGAAATGCACATCAACAAAGAACAAATCGATCAGTTTGCCCATAACAATAATATTACCAGCGCTGAGATCGATCGGATTCTCCAGGCATGTGATCAAGAAACACGCTCTGCCGGAATCAATCACGTTAGAGACAATCATGGGCAAGGGGCACAATTCACACCCGCAGCAGCAGCTGCCAGATTGACGCAAGCCTATATTCTCAATGAACGGCTACACACCTCCGCTGCTGTTTGCCAACCCGATAATATATGTATTGGTTTACCATTAACAATAAATGGCCAGGATATTAGTATACGTCCCATCGCATTGTCAGCATCGGAGCAACAACAATTAAGCACAGTTTGCGAACAGATCAAACAAGAATCTGAAGAAATATTCAAGCTTCATGATGACAGCTTATTTGTGACTGCTCAAACGGCTCCCCTCGTGCTAAGTACTTCACTAGGAAACACACCGCCAGCGTTAAAAAATGCCCGAGAACTTTTTGTTGATGGGTATTATTGGAAGTCTATCCCCATACTCAATCATTCACTCGTCATGTTAGCTCATGATCCAAAGTTTAAATTAAGAATTTATTTAGATCTTGGCATGGCATATAACGCTATTGGTGAAAGAGAGTTGGCGTTACGCGCCTACATCAGTGCTTCTGAATATTGGAAAAACATCTATGCAACAGAATATCCAGCTGCTACGGCACTTTTAATCAAAGTGAAAGACCAGATATCGACGGAACATGAATTTATTGATGAACAATTAAAGATAGAGAAAAAAATCTCCGATGAATTTTCATTCGATATTTGCCGAATATTTAATAATTTAGCTAATCTTTGCAATAAACGTGATAATCAGGATCTCGCCATTGAACTTTATACGATGGCAAAAGAACTAGCCATTAACGACTCTCATCGAGGGAGTGTGTTGTATCGAGCGATCGCCGAAGGGAATTTAGGTGCAACTTATTCAAGGCTTAACGATTTTAAATCGGCTCAAAAATGGCATGACCATTCTTTTAAACTCATCACAAAATACTTTTCAGACACACCGACGACACATTATGCCTCGGCCATTAATAACAATGGAAACCTGCACTATAAAAAAGGTGAATATCAACTAGCCCTAACCGCTCATAAGGTGGCATTACGTGTGTTTATGAAATGCTTAACCAACACTTATCAAAAAGAACACCAGTATTTTCACCCGGATTATGCGATAGCATGCTATAACTTAGGGGTTGATTTTGAAAAACAAGGTGATATCAACAGTGCCATAAGAATTTATAATGTTGCTAGCAATATCTTTCAGCGCTTCAAACTACAGCATTATGTAGATATAGTCGAAAAAAGAGCACACGCTATCACCTTACCATCTAAATTATAGTATCATCCTATTATGACAACCCTAAATACAGCCCTACTCAACCAACTCCCCGGCATTATTGGCTTTAAAAATGTGAATTCAATCTATATGGGTGGAAATGATAAGCTCGCGACACTGATGGGCTATAAAGCAGCTGAGGATATCCAAGGGTGTCGAGACACTGATGTCAGAAGTGAAATAGCTGAACTCGCCAATGATTTTATTAAACAAGACAAAAATGTCATGCAGCACGGTGAACAACAACATATTGACATTGGCCACCACGCCAGTGGAGATTTGCGCATTCATTTAAGCACTAAAAAACCTCTTTATAATGACAAGCACAAGCTAATAGGGACAGTGTTCAACTGTATTGCACTGCAACCGTCTATACTGAAAACCCTCCAAGCTATTATCAAAAAAACTAATGCCCCTGTATTCTATCAACTAACGACACATGACAGCGAATACGACTTGAGCAACCGTGAATTAGAATGCCTATTCTATTTGTTGCGTGGTCATACTGCTAAAATGATTGCTAATAAATTGCAACTGTCACCAAAAACGGTGGAATACTATACTGAACAGTTAAAAAACAAACTCGATTGCACTACAAAACCTGAACTTATCGAAAAAGCTATCGAAATGGGCTTTATGTTTAACTTCCCCATCAATATTTTTAAAAAAACCATCGCTTCTTAGGACTTTTCCTGGGGCGCTGGGCCCTAATATTCATTAAGCTGATTCCTATGAAATTAATCACACTAAACATCTGGGGCGGACACCTATTTGAACCATTGCTGGATTTTTTCCAGCGACACCAAGATGTCGATGTGTTTTGCTTGCAAGAGGTTTATCATGATGCAGAGAAAATGATTACCGATGAAGGCAGAGAAGTCCATCTGGATATTTTCAATCGCATTCAAACCGTATTACCGAATCACCATGGGTATTTTCAAGCTTGCGTGGATAATATTTACGGGTTAGCCGTGTTTATGCATAAACGTTTTGATGTTATTCAGTCAGGTTATGTCGACATTTATCATAATAATGCGTACACGGGCATCGGCCCTAATCATAACCGCAAGCTTCAATGGTTAACGCTACAAAACCATGAAAAACAATATACGATTGGCAATGTACATGGCCTCTGGAATGGAAAAGGCAAGACTGATTCACCTGACCGCTTGCATCAAGCTGATTGCATCAGAGCTTTTATTGATACCGTGACAACACCTTTGATTTTAGCGGGCGATTTTAATTTATTGCCTGATACTAAAAGTCTACATATCATTGAGGAAAATTTAAATAATTTAATTTATGATTACAACATCACATCCACTCGCACCAGCTACTATGAAAAGCCTGAGCGCTTTGCTGACTACGTGCTAATTAGCAAAGATATTAGTGTCAAAGAATTTCTCGTATTACCGGAGGAAGTATCAGACCATAATGCATTATATCTCCAAAGTAATTGAACTTTAGGTATATTGTGCCCCATCAGTTATAATCCTTGCATACTTTTTATTGGGAGAACTCACCATGCGATCAGTTTTAAGGTTATACCACAAATGCCTCAAGCTACCATTTGGCAAATGGATTTTCAGTCAATTAGTGTCACGTAAGGCGCCCTACTTTGCGACGATTAAGCCACGATTTGTGGAGTTGCGTCCGGGGTATGCTGAAGTGACATTGCGAAAGTGTCGTAAAGTAGAGAATCATATTCGCACAGTGCATGCGATTGCCATGGCAAACTTGTGTGAGATTGCGGCGGGTTTAATGACAGAAGTATCGATTCCGAATGATATGCGTTGGATTCCGGTAGGCATGACGATTAAGTATCAGCAAAAAGCACGAACCAATTTACGAGGCATTGCAAAAATTGACATGCCTGATTGGCAAGATTCACAAGATTTGGATGTGCCGGTCAGTGTATTAGACAATGATAATAATGAAGTTGTGCATGCTGTGATTACAATGAAAGTCAGCAAGAAAAAATAACTACAACCATTTTTTCTTTTTAAATAGCCATGTTAATCCCACACTGGAAACGAAGATAAAGCCAATCACCCCCCACCAGGTGTCGGGGCTATTCATACCAGGAATCGGTAAATACATGGAAAACAAACCCATCACAAAAAATGCTGGCGTGAATATCAGCATGATAATGGTCAGTAAATACATACGACGGTTAGACACTTCACCGAGTTGGTTGGTCACGTCATCTTGAATAATCGCCGCTCTATCACGTAACATTTCTAACGTTTCAACCTGCCGTGTCATATTATCAGCTAGCTCTTTACAGGTGACAGCTGCAGGTTCAGATAACTCTGCAATTTTCACAGCCAATGTCATGAATGCATCACGCTGAGGGATCATATAACGGCGCAAGCTCACAATGTTTTGACGTGCTAGCATAATATGCTGTGAGGCTTCGCTGGTTAGCTCTAAATTTGTTTCGATTTTATCAAGCGCTTCATCTAATAAGTAAGTTGTTTCTTCTGTGTAGTACAACACGTGGTCAAGCAATTCTGTTAGACATGTCATAGGCGTTGGTTCAGTTAGGGTTTCCATTGTTTTTTTCAAATCCTGCACCGCTTGTATAGCGCCATGACTGATACTCACTAAACCATTGGATGTGATCCATAAACGCAACGAAGAGACATTTTCATAATCTGATGATTTTCCGGGCTGAATACCTTGCACAATCATAACGAGACCTGTCTCATGCTTTACACACCGAGGTCTAACGGATTCAGCAAATAAAATACTGCGCACTGCTTTTGGCATAGCAAGCTTTTTAGCGAGCTTTTGCTGCAAGGCTTTTGATGGTTTATCAAGATGCATCCAATATTTAGCTTCATCAGACACTATTGTTTCAATATTTTCATATTTTTCGTTCGTTAAACGCAGTGCTTTTAAAGGACTGAATTGATAAGCAAATGATTTCGATAAATTTACAGCCATGTCTAGGTTACCCCGATAAAACAGATTATAATGCCCCACCATCATGGTGAACGAATCAAAGTATCGCATTATTATGAACACAAAAGCAACTATCACAGCATTCAAAGCGGGCAGCATTCGTGAGCTTATTGTCATTGCGCTACCACTGATTATCGTGACACTTTCTGATAACATCATGATTTTTATCGACCGGGTATTGCTTGCGCATTACTCATTAACTTCGTTCAATGCTGTCACCCTAGCCTCGCAAGCCATTGAAATTTTTCAATATGCGATGTGGGCGATTGCCGGCTTGACGGAAATGTTTGTCGCCAAATCACATGCTCGGCGTGACTTATCAAAAATGGCTCGACCCTGCTGGCAAATGATTTATCTATCAGTATTATCACTTCCTATTATGATACTCCTCAGCCAGTATAGTGGTGGTCTCATTTTACATGGCGAATATCAAGTGGCGGCACAGTCTTACTATAGCTTGATGATGTACAGCATTCCACTGATGGGTATGGTTGCTGCTTTGTCAGGATTTTTTATTGGCAGAGGTAAACTAAAATTAGTCTTACTCTCCACCATTGTCATTAATGTCATCAACTTGACGCTCGATATCGTATTGATTTTTGGTATCCCACACTACCTATCACCCATGGGCGCAACGGGTGCTGCAATTTCTGCTTTAATATCCTTATCCCTGCAAGTCATATGCTTATTCTGGATATTCTTAAGCCGTGAAAACCGCAAAAAATATCATACTGGGCATTATTATTTTCACAAACAAAGCTTCATCAACATGCTAAAAGTTGGCTCCCCTATCGCGGCGGGACACGCAGGAGAAATGTTTGGCTGGCTTGTGTTAATTAAGATTTTTGCAAATGACAATCCAGAAAGTTTCACCATTATTAGTATTGGCAGCACACTCTATCTTGTGTTTGCTTTTTTTATTGATGGATTATATCGCGCACTAAGTACGATTATCGGACATCAAATCACAGCCGGTTATCTACACTCACTACATAAAACCCTGCGTAATGCCATGATTGCACTATTCGCCATGCTGATGCTGATTGCCATCCCCTTTATCATCAAGCCCAACATCGTATTTTCACTATTTAATTTATCAAAACATTTGGATTATTGGCACCATAACTTGTCCATCAGTTTAGTATTCATTTGGGTTTACTTCATGCTGAGTGGTATTTTCTGGGTGTTTGCGTCACTACTCACCGCCAAACATGACACTAAATTCATGATGGCAGTCAACACAATTGGGATGTGGTTACTCACGATTGCGCCGATTTATTTATTAGTCAAATACGCGACACTGAGCACGACCTTGATTTGGCCTATTATTGATATTTATATGTTAACCGCTTGTGTCGCCGTTATTTTTCGTTATAAAGTTAAAACTTAAGACGTAGGACTTTGCAACTCATCTTTCAACACGGCATACAACAACACATCTTTTTGTTCACCGTGCAAATACGCATAGTTACGTAGCGTAGCTTCTTGTATGGCACCAATTTTTTCAGCAACACGCTGGCTGGCGATATTATCGGGCTCTGTTGTCAGGCTTAAGCGTTCGAGTGCTAAATGATCAAAAGCGAATTTGGCGGCGAGATAGGCCGCTGTAGTGGTGACGCCTTTACCCGTTGCACTGCTGCGTAGCCAGTAACCCAGCTCGCCAAAGCGGTTACCGTGATGGATGCTGGCGACTTCAACCGCACCGAGCAATTTACCCGTATCAACGGCATGGATAATAAAGTTATAACCTTGGCGCATATCCCAAGCCATAACTTGCGATGCCATCCAGCCTTGGGCTTCTTCTAAACGGTAGTTTTCATGGCACCAGGGCATGAATTGGAAAGCGTCGGCCACTGACTCCAAGGCCGCCTCGTGGTAGTCTGCTGCATCTTCATAAGCAAAACGGCGAATACCAACATTGTTTAAGCTAAATTGTTCGGGTAATAGCATCATTTTTCTACATTTTGGGTAGTGCTAGCAGGCTTGTCGTTGTAAACTACGATGATGCCTATTGCACGATTTTTTATCAAATTTATTATCATCTTTTTTATAGGGGTTTGTCTAGTACCTATGAGCGCTTCTGCGGCTGATAATGATCAAATTAGCTATCAAATTAGTGGCGTGAAAGGCAACATGCTGAAAAATGTGAATGCTGTCTTGAAATCGGCACAGGGCAAACGCGCATTAAATAAAGATACCATTCAGGATATTTATCAACAGGTCCCTGAAAATGTTAAATTGGCCTTACAACCTTTTGGTTATTTCAGACCCACCATTAAAACCCAGCTGACACAAAACAATGACACACAATGGACTGCGACGCTCAAGATTACAGCAGGGCCTGCGTTACCGGTTGCTGATATCAAGATAGACATCACCGGCCCTGGCACAAAAGATCCCGCATTCAAACGCTTGCTAGCAAACTTACCGCTTAAACAAGGTGAGAAATTCACCACTAAACAATACGATGACACTAAGCAATCATTGTTTGCAGTTGCCAACAACAACGGTTACATTGATGCTAAATTAATTAAGCAACAAGTCTCCATCGATTTAAAAAATTATCGCGCCACAGTGACCTTAGAATTGGCAACTGGCATCCGTTATTATTTTGGTACAGTACATGTTACGCCTAATTTTTTCTCTGCTGAATTTATTAAGCGCTATCTTAACTTTAAACCTGGCGAAGTATTCTCCCCCGAGCGATTATTAGCGTACCAACAAAACTTAAATAACAGCGGTTTCTTTCAACAAGTGATGATAAAACCGCAGCAGAATAAAGCCATAAAAGCACATGTACCCATCGAGGTGACCCCAACACCAGTGAAACCCCAACGCTGGCAACTGGGTGGAGGTTATGGCACCGACACAGGGATTCGAGGGTCATTAGGTTGGCAATGGCGACGTATTACGGATGATGGTCAGCATTTTTCAACATCGTTGTCGGGTTCTGCACAAATTGGTATTAATTTTAATGCCACTTATTTTATTCCAGGCAGTGATCCTTTAAACGATCTTTACACCATCACGACGAATATTTTCAACTACAGCACGGATGCTGGTAAAAGCTTCACGCAGAATTACGGTGTCAATTATTTAACGAGCCTCGATGGCATTCAGCAAACAGCATCATTGAGCTACATTAATGAGACTTACAACCTCACAAACGAAGCAACACAACACGCACAACTCATTATGCCCAGTTTAACGTGGATGTATCTCGATGCGGATAATCCTCTTAGCCCAACCAAAGGTGTACGTGTGACGCTCAATGTTCGTGGTTCACAGCAGGGATTGCTTTCCAGCACGAGCTTCATTCAAAGCCAGCTAAATATTAATTGGGTGCGCCCACTTGTCTGGGGTAGCCGCATAGTCGCTCATGAAACCATCGGTGCAACAGGTGCTACCAACTTTAGCAAAGTTCCTTTATCTATTCGATTTACGGCAGGTGGCGCACAAAGTGTGCGAGCTTATGGTTATCAAGCATTAGGCCCAGGTAAATTCTTAATTCAAACCACAGAAGAATTTCAACAACGTGTCTATGGTCATTTTTATGTTGGGGGATTTTTTGATGCGGGTAACGCTTTCAATAATTTCAATACTGCACAATTATTAAAAACCAGTGCCGGACCCGTTGTGGTTTGGGATTCACCTGTAGGTAGCTTAGAGTTAAGCGTCGCAAAACGCTTATCCAGCACTAACATATGGTCAGTCGAATTCAGCATGGGGACGTTGCTATGATCATCAAACGCAGTGCCCGTGTGTTATTGATGTTGTGTATTGTCTTCGTCGGATTGATGATATTTATCGTCAGCTCAAATACTGGCTTACGTTGGGTCATTACCGTGGCACAACAAGTACTACCCATACAATTAAATGTCGGCAACATTAAAGGCCGTATTATCGGCCCTATCCAATTAACCAATATACAGTATGGGACTGACTATCAAGCAATAAAGATTGATGACCTACATGTAGATTGGCATCCTATTAATTTATTAACCAGCCGCGTTAATATCAGCCAATTACAGGTAAATAACATTAGCATAACGAAGCTTGCCGATGACCCTAGCCCCTCGACATTTGCTTTACCTAACAATATCACCTTACATCATATTGCCATTAACAAACTTAGCTACCAAACCGCTCATGGTAAACCTACCACAATTGATCAAATCAATTTATCGGGGCAAACGATCGAGGGACGTTTGGATCTAACTCAATTGCTGGTTCGCTATCAGCAACATAAACTCACATTATCAGGTCAAGTGAAGTTAAAGCCTGTATATGCTGACTTAAATTTTCAAGCCTACAATCAAGACAAGTTGGTATTCCAAACGCATCTTAGCGCAAAAGGGCAACCTAAAAAATTCACGTTGCAAAATAAAATAACAGTACCCATGCTAGCTGATATCAATGGTGAAATTGATCACACACAAGGCAATGCTAATTGGAAAGCCTTCTTGCACTTACATGCATTGGATCTTGAAACTGTCAACAAGACTCAACACTCAGCCGCTATTTATGGCAACATCAATGCTCAAGGTAATTTCCAGCATTATACAGCGACAGGGAAATTATCGATTAAAGCAACAAAAGGTCGTCTTGACGCAACGCCAGCGCTCAGTTTTAATAGCCGGGGCCAGCGTGAAAATGGCAAGATGCAATTTGTTTTTAATGGCCAATGGAAACAATTATTTTGGCCATTGTTTGACACAGCAGCAGTCGCAAGTCCAACAGGTAAAATCACTATTAATGGCACACCTGATGATTATCACTATACGATTAGCTCAAACCTCAATGGATTAAACGTACCCACAAGCACAGTCAATCTTGAGGGTTCAGGCACAAACAAAACCATTAGTATTAAAAAGGCCGTCATTTCAACACTGGGTGGACAGCTGGCTGGTAACCTTCGCGTGACTTGGGAACCTCAGCTCAATTGGCATATCAACCTAACAGGGCAAAAGTTAAACCCAGCAAAACATTGGTTAAACTGGCCTGGCGAGTTAAATTTCTCACTGAGTAATGAAGGTGATAAAACACCAAAGGGTATTAACAGTATATTGCATATCAACCATGTCAAAGGTAAGTTACGACAACAATCGCTAGGTGGACATGCTAGCTTATTGCTTGAAAATAACGAGCTCACCAGTTCTGATATCAATCTCTCCATGGGTGCCTCACATGTTTCCCTCAGTGGAAGTATCAAAAATTTGTATAAGGTCGATTGGCAAGTGACGGCTCCTAATCTGCAAGCCATTGTGCCTTGGGCAACCGGTCAGATCAGTAGCAGCGGTCATATCACTGGAAAACTCTTCGCTCCTGACATCAAGCTACAGCTGCACATTCAAGGCTTCGCTTGGCAAAATAATCAAATCGATTCGTTAACAGCTAATGGTTATTTAGGTTTAGACGCTAACCATGACTCTCAACTTTTTGTTAACGCCAATAATATAGCCATCGGCCAATACATACTAAATGGTTTACAGTTACATTTTAGTGGTACTAAAGCTCAAGAAAACCTTGATGCGGGTTTACAAGTGCAAAACGAAAATCTACATTTCAAACTAGAAGGCGCTTACAACAACAAGAATTGGCAGGGCCATTTGAAAGCCTTAGATCTTCGCTCACCTCTACTCGGCCACTGGAGTTTGCAAAAATCTAGCCCACTGGGCATGGGAGAAAAGCAATTTTATCTACATGATTTTTGTTGGCTATCGGGCAAGCAAAAAATATGCGCTGATGCCAATTGGCAGCAGAAAAAACCTTGGCAAGCGAAACTGAATGTCAATCAACTAAAATTGTCTGGCCCTCTTCGATTTTTATCCAATAATAATTTATCGTTATCTAGCACACTTAATATAAATGCCGCTATTAATGCCGATGCTGAAAATATCGCACAGGGTAAAATTGATATAGCATTAACACCAGGGGATGTGAATTATCTCCCAACTCACTATCAAACGCAGATCAATGGTGGCCACTGGAATACGATATTGGATACAAAGGGTATCACCAGCCACTTACAATTATTAATTGATGCTCAACACTTCATTAAATTAAACGTCAGCCTGCCTGGCTATCAAGCATTTAAACCACTGCCGGAGCAACAACAAACAAAAGGTAGTTTGAACATTAATATGGGACATTTAAATGTGTTGCCTTTACTGTTACCCCAATTTACCCAAGCTGATGGTTCGCTGACATCAGATATTAATTGGAATGGTACGCTAGCAAAACCTCTATTGCAGGGTCGAATGAAATTAATCCATGCGCATCTTCATATTGACTCTACGAATACGGATGTTAACCAACTTAATGTTAGCGTCTCAGCTGATGGTCACAGTCATTTTAATTATGATGGGCAAGCTAACATTGGGAAAGGTAAACTAAGCTTGCAAGGGAAAACGGAATTCAATGAGACTGGGCCTAATTCGATAGTAAAAATAAAGGGTGATGCCTTAAACATTATGAACACCCGAAATTACCAAGTCACGATGTCACCGGATTTAACGCTAACAACGAAAGCTGGATCTATACATTTGGATGGTAGTGTTTATGTGCCTAGCGCCAATATATTCTTAAATAATTTAGCTGGTTCAGTTACTTTGCCACAAGAAACCGTGTTTGTTAATAATGAAGAAAACAATCCCGAACCAGAGGAACTGCGTAATTTTTATGCCAACATTCACTTAAAATTAGGTGATAACATAAAATTTTCTAGCGATGATTTTAGCGGTAAGCTTGCCGGAGAACTCGCCATTACCGACCGGCCGAAACAAACCACCATAGCGAATGGTGAATTACGTGTATTAGATGGTGTCTTTGAAGTATATGGCAGCAAACTTCACATTGACAACGGAAAACTGCTCTATGCAGGCAATGATGTCGCAAATCCAGGCTTAAGTATACGCGCGACTAAGAACATTACCTCGGTTGGCACAGTCGGTGATAGCAATGTGACATCCGCAACGGGGCAATTACAAAATGCACCTATTCAAAGTAATGTCACCGTCGGTGTGCAAGTGCAAGGTAATGTAAACAAGCCTAATGTGTCTTTATTCTCCATCCCTGCGGGACTCAGTGAAGCGGATATACTCTCTTACTTAGTGCTCGGTTACCCCTCCAGTAGCGCCAGTGCAGGTGAAGGACAAGCCATATGGCAGGCTGCCAATGCTTTATCATTAGGTGGTGCTGATGTATCTAAAATTCGCAAACAATTACAAAACACGCTTGGGCTCGATGAGCTAACCGTCCAATCAGGGTCTTATGTTGATTCTAATTCACAAGTGCAAAACAACACCTCGTTAGTCTTAGGCAAAATGCTAACGCCACGTATTTTTGTTAGCTATAGCATCGGCATGGTAGAAGCCGTGAACACGTTAAATGTGAGTTATAAAGTCAGTGACAACTGGACGATTAAAACCGACTCAGGCACCTTAGGTAATGGTGCTGATTTAATATTTACGATTGAACCTTGATCGAGGACTTCTCATCTAGCTAATTTTAACATCATCAAAGTTGACACGTTTTCTGAGCCAAACAAGCAATAATAAACCCGGAATACTGAGAAAAACGCTGTCAATAAAGAACATGGCCCAGCTTGAATGCTCAACCACATAGGCAGCAAAGGGACCGACTAGCACACGACCTAATGATGAAAACACGCTGAATAAAGCAAATTGAAAAGCGGTAAAACGTTTATCACATAGTGACATCAAATAAGCGACGAATACGGCGGTTCCCATTCCACCAGTTAAATACTCAATAAAGATAGCTGATGACACAAGGCTATAATCTTTACCAGCTAACGCTAACCACAAATACATTAAATTAGATAAGGCCTGCAAAATACCAAAAATCAACAAAGAGCGCCAAAGCTTTAGGCGCAACATGGCAAAACCACCAATAAAAACACCGATGAATGTTGCAATCACTGCAACACTTTTTGTAATTAAGCCCACTTCAACTAATGACAGCCCCACGACGCGAAGATAAAAGGTGGTGCTCAAGCTTAAGGCAAAAGCGTCGCCAAATTTATAGAGAATAATAAACAATAATAATAAAATAGCATACGGGCGTGAGAAGAATTCCATAAAGGGTTCAATGACGGCTTTAGTCATGGTCTTAGGTGGCAAGACATTGCTTGGTTCAGGACTCAAGATGGTTGTGATGACAGCCGTGGACATCACTGCAGCCATTAATAAATAGCACCATTGCCAACCGACATATTCTGCAATAACCAATACAATGCCGCCAGAAAACCATGGTGCACAACGCCAACCAGCGGTCCAAACTGCCGCACCTAGACCACGCTCTTCGGGGTCTAATATATCTGTCCGATAGGCATCCAGACTAATATCTTGTGATGCTGATAAAAAAGCCACAAACAAAGCAACTAGAGGCAAAGCTTCAGGATTACCAATGGGATTAAGTAAGGCCATCCAGGCAATCGTCAACACTAGCAACACCTGCGCTATCAACACCCAACCACGTCGCCGACCTAAAAATGGTGGCACGTAACGATCCATGATGGGTGCCCATATAGGCTTTAATAAATAAGGTAAACCTATCAAGCTTAATGCGCCGATGGTTTTAATATCGATCCCTGTACTGGCATACCACGCTTGCAAGGTTGGACCCGTTAATGCATAAGGAAAACCTGATGCAAAACCTAGCACCAACATGCTTAACATACGTGGACGTATATATTTGAGGTAGTTAAATATAGCCATAAACAAAAAAGGGTTGTAGTTTTTTAAACTCCAACCCTTACACTCCTAATGCCAATCAACTATTTGTCGACTGAAACTAAAGTCACATCAAAAATCAATGTTGAACCAGGAGGAATAGTACCCGGTACGCCAGTGTTACCATAGGCTAAGCTAGCAGGAATAAATAATTCCCAAGTCGCGCCTGTGTGCATCATCTGTAAGGCTTGCGTCCAGCCTGGGATCACTTGGTTAACTTGAAAACTTGCAGTGCCACCGTGTTTTGATGAAGCATCAAACACAGTACCATCTAATAATTTACCTGTGTATTTAACCGTAACTTTATCAGTAGGACCAGGCTTAGCACCTTTACCTGCTGTTACGATTTTATATTGCAAACCATTGGCTGTTGTTTTAACGCCTGGCTTTTTCGCATTCGCTTTTAAGAAAGCATCACCTTTCGAAATATTACCTTTCGATTGTGTTTGCATCTTCGCTTGTGCTTTTGCAACAGCTTGCTTTTGCATCTGCATAATCACCGCTTGCTGTTGTTTAGTTGTAATAGCCGGTGTTGCGCCAGACAAACCATCTTGAATGCCCTGCTCGACCGCACCAGGATTTAATTTCATATCCTGTGATTTAAACCCAGAACCCATTTGAAAACCCAAGGTATAACTGAGTTTGTCATTATCTGTTTTCAATGCTGTTGCTGCATACACATTAACTGACAACGCTGCTGCTGTGATGGCAGCTAGGCCTAATAATCTCGCATTCATAATATTCCCCTGTAGTTAGAATTGGTCATCATTGTAAACGCTATGACCTGATATTTAAAGGTCAAACCAAGCCGATTTACGCATTGCTGGCAATTTAAATGTCGAGGGATATTCCACTTCGACCAAATATAAACCATTTGATGCTGCTGTAGCCGGCGCTAGCTCACGATTCTTTGCTTCCAAAATTTCTTTAGCCCACTCTGCACCTTGCTCACCTTTGCCTACTGTCAACATTAAACCTACAATATTACGCACCATATGGTGTAGAAAAGCATTCGCGCGAATATCGAGCATTAGTAATTGCCCCTTACGCTGCCAAGACATGGCATGAACCGTTCGCACGGGCGTGTTAGCTTGGCATTGGGATGCCCGAAATGAAGTAAAGTCATGTTTACCTAATAAAAAATTACTGGCCGCTTGCATCGCATCAAGGTTTAAATCCTGCAAACACCAGGTTACATTATCTGACAAAATGCCAGGCCTAGCTGAACCACAGTAAATGTAATATTGATAGCGTCTTGTTAGTGCAGAGAAACGCGCATGAAATTCTTCATCAACAATTTTGACCCATTGCACCGCAATATCACGCGGCAATTGAGTGTTCGCACCGCAGAGCCAACTACGCTCGGAACGCACGGCATCCGTATCAAAATGAATGACTTGGCCTGTGGCATGAACAGCTGCATCAGTACGGCCAGCACAATAAACATCTATCTTTTCATTTGCGACAAAAGAAAAAGCTTGCTCAACCTCAGCTTGAACGCTGTTAACACTCTCTTGACGTTGCCAACCGGAATAACTTTGGCCACTATATTCAATGCCTGCAGCAATTCGCATTACGATGAAATCTCAGCCAATAATTTTTGTGCTTCTTGCTTTTCAGTGTCATCGCCCTGTTCAATAACATTTTGTAATATACTTTTAGCTGCATCAGTATCACCCATATCGATATAAGCTCGCGCCAAATCAAGTTTGGTCGCTACCGAATCTTCACCTTCCAGTTCTGGCATCGCTAAATCTTCTTCGTCGCTATCCATATCAAGCTTAAGTCCGTTGTCATCATCCAATGATAATTCAAATGCACTACTGTTGCTGTCTTCATCCTCAGCATCATCAGCTGAATCTAATGTTTCAGGTTCAAAACTAATCGCATCTAAATCGATATCACCCATATCAGTGTTGATAGCCGTATCTAAACTATCTTCTAGCTCTGATTCAACAACATCTGACTCGACAACAGCGGGCATTTCAAACTCTTCAACTAAAATATCCTCATCTTGATAGTGTGTCAGCTCTGATTCTGCTACTTCAACAGGCTCTGCCACAATTGCAGACTCTATTTCAGCAACTGGTTCTGCTTCCTCACCAATAAGCTCATCAGTCTCTGCTTCTGTATCAGTCGCTTGCGGCAATTGTGTATCAAGTTGAGTCGGCGCCACATCACCATCAAGTGTTAAATCATCAGCCAAGCCCATCTCGAACTCAATATCGTTATCTTCCAGCACGCTAGTTTTCACTTCTGGTGCTGCCGGTGTTTCAGCAACCACTGCTGCGGGCACATCATCCGATGCAAGCAATGGGTCGTCATCACTGACAGCTGTTACTTCTGGAGTAAAGGCTATTTCGGGTGCCGCTTGCTCTGCAGGCGCTGGCGTAGAAGACATTTTAGCGGCCTTCGGTTTGGCTTTAAAATCACTATCACCCCAGGTAGATTTGCGTACTACTATAACCTTCAATGCTAACTTGCTACCCGTCAACATTAACTCTTCAGGGACTTCCTGACAACACGCTTCGAAGTCGGCACGATTATCTGCTTCAGCATAAATTTCTAATAATTTTTCCCACAAATGAATATTATCTGCGTGATGTTGTAATGCTTGCTTCAACACATTTTCAGCTAAGGCTAATCGCCCATAGTTCACATAGGTATCCGCTTCTTTTAATGCTTCATTCGCATCAGCACTATAATCTTTAGCTTTCTCAGCAGGTTTAGCAACAGGCTGCGGTTTTGCTACAGGTTCTGCTACAACAGTTTCGACGATATCTGATGCCTTTGAAACTTGCTCAGTGGACTCAAGAGGCTCTTCGGTCACATCTTCTTCTATTTTATCTTCTGCTGTTTCGACAAATTTAGTGTCAGCTTGTTCCGCCGTTATTGGTTCAGCATCTAACTCGGCCAGTGCCTGACGAGTCTCTCGACGTTGCTTAAGTTTATAGACAACGTAAGCCACCACTAATAACAGAATAGCGGCAATGGCCAGCCATAACCACATATTTCCTTCTAACCATACTGCTGAGGATACTGCCGGTGATTTAATAGCCTTTTGTTTTGTTGTTGTTTTAACAGGTTTAGTCATTGCACTTGCAGGGAGTTTCCCACTCAACACTTTTTTCAGCGTTGTGATTTCTTGCTTAGTTTCACTCAGTAATTTTGCTAAATTCTGATTACGCTGCTCCAAATCTTGCATTTTCAATTTCAATACTTGATTTGCCTCTTTGGCCGTATTGAGCGTTTGCGCCGTGATGGCCACTTCAGCTTGTAAACGTTTCACGATATCCGTTTGAGTTTGTGTTTTTAAAACATTTTGCTCCGCATTGGTCGGCTGTGCCAATTTCACCGCACTAATGGATGTTGAAGTTGCTGGTGATATCGTCGTCGATAAAGTTTTCTTAGATAATATTTGAGTTGGCGCAGATGGCGATACAGAATTAAGAGTTGCAATAGGTGCATGTGACGGCACGTTTTGACCAGCTTTACGCATACGCCATTCACGATTTTGTTGGGCGATATCAGCTTCTGCTTTTTTCATGTCCACAGACTGAATTTGCTCAGCTGTTGGTATGCGCAACATATAGCCAGACATCAGAGCATTAATATTTCCCCACTGAAATGCCTGTGGATTTAAACGCTCCAAAGCAATCATGGTTTGAATCACATTCATCGATGCAACAGGGCGCACTTCACGGGCAATATCCCATAGTGTGTCTGTCACTACTGTTGGCCCATATTCAGCCCCAGTGTATTTCGCTTTGGGTATCGTGTTTGTCTCAATTGCTGTTGCAGAAGGAGCGGCAGGCATCGTGACGGAGCTTACTGTTGAAGATGCTGCTGATGCTTGCGTTGTTTGCACGGGTTTAGTGGTCGATGTCGGTGTGATAAAAGCACCATCATCGGATTCATAATCGGCAGGGTCAAACAATAATGTATATTGTCGCAACACTTGACCACCCGACCATTTTAACAACACTAATATATCTAAAGAAGGTTGCTGTACACGCTCTGTAGTATTGAGTTGAACATAAAGCTGTCCATCAGTATTGGTTTCAACATGAAATTTAATATTCGCTAAGAAATGAATACGGTCGACATTAAGGCGATCAAAATCTTCAACCGGTGCTAATTGCGCTGTCACTTGGCTTGCTTCTTCATTCGTATTACCAACGACAGCAATGCTTGCATTGAGTGGTTGGTACAAATTAGAATCCAGCGTTAACTCGCCTAATCCTAGTGCAAACATGATTGATGGCAATAATAAAAGACATAAAGCAACTAGATAACGCAACCAGGCTCTCCCTCTTAGCCGATCAGATAGGCAAGTATAGCATAAGCTATTAATTATTCGATAGATCTAAGTACGCTGTGCTGCCCTCATCACGCTGACACTTACTGGCATTATTACGACGATTGGCCACGTCAGCCAGATAAGCAGCATCAATATCACCGGTTAAATAATGACCGGAAAAAACAGAATCTTCAAATTGAGTAATCGCTTCATTACCCTCTCTAACGGCTTCAGTTAAGTCACCAAGCTCTTGGAACAACAACCAATCAGCACCAATAGCCTGGCACATCTCTGCTACTGATCGATTGCTCGCTAATAATTCATCAGTCGTGGGCATATCTATACCATAAACATTAGGGTATTTGACTTCAGGCGCAGCTGAAGCAAAATAAACATTCTTTGCACCCGCTTCACGCGCCATTTGAATAATTTCTTTACTGGTGGTGCCTCGCACAATAGAGTCATCCACTAACAATACATTTTTACCGCTAAACTCTAAGCCAATCGCGTTGAGCTTTTGACGTACCGATTTTTGGCGTACGGTTTGTTCTGGCATAATAAATGTTCGGCCGATATAACGATTCTTCACAAACCCTTCGCGATATTTAACACCCAATTCACGTGACAAACGCATAGCAGATGTACGGCTGGTATCAGGAATGGGAATCACCACATCAATATCATGCTGTGGAAATTCACGTTGAATTTTATGTGCCAGCTTTTCACCCATTTTTAATCGCACTTTATAAACGGAAATTTTATCAATAAATGAATCTGGGCGAGCTAAGTAAACATGCTCGAAAATACAAGGCGATAGTTGTGGTTGGCTTGCACATTGCTGCACATGCAACTGGCCATCTAACGTAACGTATACTGCTTCACCAGGCGCCACATCAGTAATACCACTAAAGCCTAAGGTATCAAGCGCAACAGACTCGGATGCCACCATATAATCAGTGCCCGTTTCAGTTTCACGCTTACCGTATACTAATGGACGAATACCAAATGGATCACGAAAAGCCACTAAACCATAACCCGTGATGATGGCAACTGCGGCATAAGCACCGTTACAACGTTCATGAACGGCTTTAACTGCTTTGAACACATCTGCTGGCTGCAAATCTAAACTGTGAATTTGCTGTAGTTCATGTGCAAACACATTTAACAAGGCTTCTGAATCTGAGCTCGTATTTAAGTGGCGTAAATCATCGTGATACAGTTCTTTTTCTAATTGTTCTGTATTAGTTAAATTACCATTGTGTGCCAAGCTGATACCATATGGCGAATTAACATAGAAGGGTTGTGCTTCTGCTTCACTTTCACTTCCTGCTGTCGGGTAACGTACATGACCAATACCCATCGGGCCACGTAAACGCATCATATGACGTGTGTGAAAGACATCGCGCACCAAACCTTTTGCTTTACGTAATGATAATTGTCCGTTTTCGCAAGTCATAATACCTGCCGCATCTTGCCCACGATGCTGTAGCGCTGTTAGCGCATCAAACAAATCCTGATTAACTGTTTTCGTTGCTAAAATTCCGACGACACCACACATATTATGCTCCGACTTGTTGTTTTACTTGTACGAAATAGTGCTCTAACTGCACACCTAAATTGTTGCCCAGCCAATCACCGGTGTTAACAAAATAATGGATGAGCACTGAATGACTCCACCACGCGGTATCTGATAAATGCGCAAACTGGGCCAACATTAACAGTACAGAAACAATGATAATCCCACGTAAGAAACCAAATACTAAACCTAAAATGCGATTACCCAACGTCAAGTTAGTCGTATTAACAATTTTAGACAATACAATCACGGCCCACATGCCTAACATAAACATGACAATAAAAATCAACACAAAACTCAGTGCAATTTTTACTTGCGTGTTTTGAATGCCAGAAAAAACCGTATTGGCTAACACCGGTGAAAAATACACGGCAATGATCATTGCAGCAGCCCAATTAACCAATGCTAAAATTTCACGAGCAAAGCCTCGAAAAAAACTCAACAGCATTGATAAGCCAATGATGGCAATAATAATATAATCGATCCAAATCATGTGTTACCACCATATTGCTGTAAAGGTTGATACGGCGTTACTTTGCCTTGCAATTCAAATTTGCTATTAATGGCTTTTAGCATTGTTGCGGCTGTTTGTTGATTCGTCTCAGGCCCAACCATGACACGATATAAAGTATTGCCATCGCGTTGTAGAGTTTGTTGAAAAGCTGGGTATTGTTGTGCTTGTAATTGTTTTACTAATTGTGCAGCATTAGTTTGATTAGAAAAACTGCCTAATTGAATCATCCATCCTGTTGCTAATGGCTTGGTATCAACTGTCGGGGCAGTAGGAGCGCTTGGCATAACTGTCGTTGTCGATACAGCAGTAGTCGGAGATTGCATGGCTTGCACCTTAGGTGATGCCGATTGAAAATCACTTTCTTGTGCAAACTTCACATCAGGATGTGCTGGGCGTGTTGTTAGTTCGCCAATGCTAATACTAGTAGTTGCCCGGTGGCCCAACAGCATCGGTAAAAAAATAACAGCTAAGCCGACTAATACGATAGCACCAATAATTCGTTTTCTTAAACCCATGTCTTCTCTCAAGGGCTTAGGTGTTAGGGCTTAGAGCTTAGAGGAAAAAACCTCGACAACATGAACTAAACACTAACTTCCAAAAGCCTCATTATTTCACTGACCGCGTAGAACGATCCACAGACCAAGATGATATCATCATTTTGAGCATCTGTAAGCGCCTGTTGGTAGGCCTGAGTGATTGTTTCGTGCTCTGATACCGCATTGGTTAAATGCTCGGCAAATGTTGCGGTTGTGACCGTGTTCGCGTTATCCAATGGTGCTACATACCAGGCATCAACAACTGATTGTAATGGCAATAATGTGTTGGCAATATCTTTCGTATTTAACATGCCCATAACCGCTAAACAACGCGCATGAGGCAACTGTCGTAATCTTGTTGCTAAATATTTGGCAGCGTGCGGATTGTGAGCCACATCCAGTATCGTTTTAACCTCACCGTCAAGAATGTGAAACCGCCCTGGTGCTCGTGCTTGTTGCAAGCCTTGAACCATAGCAGACTTTGTCACTGGTAGACCATGTTGCAATAGGTCAATAGCTTGTAATACCGTTGCTGCATTTTGCAATGGCAACGCAGGCCTGGGCAACGAGACCAACTCGATTTGTTGATTTTTCCACGTCCAAGCTTGATCATGCTCCTGATAACTGAAATCTTTAGCTTGGCAATACAACGTCGCGTTGAGTTGTTGTGCATAAGCTTTCACTGAATTGGGCACATCAAAATCGCCACAGACAGCTGGCTTGTTCGCACGAAAAATACCGGCTTTTTCACGGCCAATTAATTCTCGCGTGTCACCCAAATAATCAACATGATCTAATTCGATGGTTGTGATAACAGCGACATCGGGTTCAATAATATTGATCGCATCTAATCGCCCACCTAAACCCACTTCTAATATAATGACATCCAATTGATCTTGATGTTGTTGAATCAACAATAATCCGGCTAACACAGTAAATTCAAAATAACTCAGGCTAACATCACCACGCACATCATCAATGGTTTGCATCGCATCACACCACTGCTTTTCACTTAACATTTCACCATCAATTTGAACGCGCTCACGAAAATCAATCAAGTGCGGTGAAATATACGTTGCAGTATGATAGCCCGCTGCTTGGTAGATGCTCGTCAACATCGCGACTGAGGAACCTTTACCATTCGTACCGGCGACGGTGATAACGGGAATAGGGAATTGTTTGAGTTGAAGGGATTCGGCAACTTGGCCAATGCGATCGAGACCTAAGTCAATCGATTTAGGATGGGCTTGTTCAAGCCAACTTAACCACTGATTTAAATTAGTCTTCATGCGATAAAGCGGCAACATTCTCAGGGTTATTACGTTTCATTAATTTTGCGAGCAAACGCGCAACCGTGGTACGCATATCTTTACGCGCGACAATCATATCAATCGCGCCATGCTCTAATAAAAATTCACTGCGTTGAAAGCCATCAGGTAAGGTTTGACGCACAGTTTGCTCAATAACACGCGGACCAGCAAATCCTATCAAAGTCTTAGGCTCCGCAATAATCACATCGCCCAACATCGCTAAACTCGCTGACACACCACCCATGGTAGGGTCAGTTAATACCGAAATAAACGGTAAGCCTTTGTCAGAAAGCTTGGCTAGCACTGCGCTGGTCTTCGCCATTTGCATCAACGAGATCAAAGCCTCTTGCATACGGGCACCACCGCTGGCAGAAAAATTCACGAACGGCACTTTATCTTCAATGGCACGATTCACCGCTTGCACAAAACGCTCACCTAATGCAGCCCCCATCGACCCACCTAAAAAAGCAAAATCAAACGAACTCACCACAACGGGCATACACATCAAACTACCGCGCATCACAACCAATGCATCTTTTTCACCGGTTTTCTTTTGCGCCGCGCTTAAGCGATCTTTATAACGCTTGCTATCTTTAAATTTTAAAACATCAACCGACTCAACATCAGCAGCAATTACTTCGCGTGAATCTTTATCCAGGAACATATCCAAACGCTGCTTCGCGCTGATACGCATATGATGATCACACTTAGGACAAACGTGATGTAATTTTTCTAACTCAGCACGATACAAAACAGCCTGGCACTCGGAACACTTGGTCCAAATACCTTCCGGCACACCTTGCTTAGATTTTTTGTTTCCACTAATGGAAGGAATTAATCGTTCTAACCAGCTCATGGGGACATTATAGGCTTAGGCTCAGAGAAATGAAAGCTAAGAAAATGACTGTTTATTTATCAACCACACTTATTAGTGTGGTAGAATCAATAACGTTAGCACTCATGCTCTGAATACTACTCCGAACCATCGCCCCTACCATTAGTTCGGAGTAGATAGACTATTTTCAGTATAATCTATCAAATACAAATTTCGTCAATACGTGACTCAATACTTTCAAGAAGTGTTTTATCACTACTTGTAATAGTATGATCATTAAATTGATGTTCATAAAAACGTGCCAAAAAATCGATCAATTGATTTATTTGTGGACCTTCATACTCAATCTGTTTTTTTAAACCCTCTACTGTAAAATCAACTTCCTGCTTTGCTTTATATAGTGGACTTATTGGGTCACTCATACTTTTTTTCAATTCATCAGCATTTTTTATCATTAAGTACTGTTTCTTATAAATTAAAGCTGCTTCTTCATGAGTTCTAAACTCGGTATTAATTAATTCAATCGACGAATATAAATGAGAATAAATATCCATCATTGCGGTTTTGGCAGTACTGGACAAATAAGGATGCTTATTTATCTTCTCATAATAATGCAGCTGATTTTTTTTCCAATCTTCTATAAGAAAAGAAACATTATTGAGTTGATTCGACATAGATACATTTGGTGGTTCATGCGCACATTGCTCCATAAATCTTTCGACATCTGCACTATTCAACATATGCACTTCTCGTAATTTCCCAACAAGGAATCGACGAACGATATCAGCTTGCACGTAATTTTCATGCGTATCCCACATATATTTAATCACGACAGAAAGCCATGCCGTCAGCGACAAAACTATTATAACAACCCATGCTGGATTTTGATCATGCGTCATATCAACGACAATAAATGCAGCACCAACAATAGGGATGACTACGCCCACGGCCACAGGAATAAATATTTTTAATAATTTAACAAGCAAACAAACTTTCATTTATACCCCATCCTCAGTTAGCAATTAATTCTAATCCTTTTCCCTGCTATCATTTTCTACTACGAACACTCGGAAGCGCCAAGAGTTCCGAGTAGATTTTATTTTAATCTGTATTCGTTTTGTAATTAACAAGGCAGTTCTACGATAACTCCGTACATCTGACATGTTGAACCGTACGATTATTCCGTACACTTCAACGACAGTGATTTGATGAACGATTTAACCGTTTGCAGAGATTCACTCGCAACCCGCTCGACTAAGGCGCTGCCCACGACAACCCCATCAGCAATATCGGCGACTTGTTTCGCAGTTTCGGGTGTTTTAATACCAAAGCCAACACAAATAGGAAGCTGGGTGAATTGGCGGATTTCATCGAGTTTGGCCTGCAAGGGTTCGATTTCGATGGCTTTGGTGCCGGTGACGCCTTTGAGTGAGACATAGTACAAGTAGCCACTGGCTTGCTCGCAAATCATTTTGATACGCGCTGTTGAGGTGTTGGGTGCGATGAGGAAGATCATATCGATTTGATATTGCTGCATTAGCGCATGGAAGGTTTGTGCTTCTTCCGGTGGGCAATCGACAATTAACACGCCATCGACACCGGCATCACTTGCGGTTTTAGCAAAGAGTTCATAACCCATAATTTCAATAGGGTTTACATATCCCATTAACACGATAGGCGTTTGTTGATCGGTCTGACGAAATTGTTTAACGATGTCGAGTACGACGGCTACGGTGGTGCCCGCATCAATCGCGCGGATCATGGCAGCTTGATTGGTTGGGCCATCGGCAACGGGATCAGAAAATGGCATACCTAGTTCAATGACATCAGCACCCGATTCTACTAGCGCATGCATGATGTCAACGGTTTGTTGAGGATGGGGATCGCCCGCCACAATGTAGGGGACTAATGCCGCTTGATTATTTAAATCTGCAAAGGTTTTTTTTATTCTATTCATCGCTGGATCCTGCGTTCTGAATCCTGATAACGGATTCTAAATCTTTATCGCCTCGCCCTGACAAATTCACCACAATGATTTGCTCGGGATCCATCTCTTTCGCTAACGTATTTAAATACGCAATCGCATGACTACTTTCTAAGGCAGCAATAATGCCTTCGGTACGAGCGATTTGATGGAAACCTTCTAATGCTCGTTTGTCGGTGACGGAAACATAATCCGCTCGACCGATTGACGCTAAATAGGCATGTTCAGGACCAATGGCGGGATAATCTAAACCAGCTGAAATGGAATGCGGCAATATGATTTGACCGTCATCATCACTCATCACATAGCTGCGAGCACCTTGGAACACACCAATTTTATTGCCAGCAATCGCTGCCGCATGCTTGCCGGTTTCAATGCCCTCCCCGGCGGCTTCAACTCCAATAATGCGAACATCTTTGTCGTCAATAAACGGATGAAATAAACCAATCGCATTGGAACCACCGCCGACACAAGCGACGACAGCATCAGGCAATCGCCCTTCTTTTTCCAAAATTTGTTCTCGTGCTTCCATGCCGATAATACGTTGAAAATCACGTACCATCATAGGGTAAGGATGTGGGCCAGCGACTGAGCCTAAACAATAAAAAGTATCATCGACATTCGCGACCCAATCACGCAAGGCTTCATTGACGGCATCCTTCAAGGTTTTTGAACCTGATTGCACGGGCACGACTTCAGCGCCTAACAATTTCATACGTTGCACATTCGGGGCTTGACGTTCGACATCTTCAGCACCCATGTAAACCACACATTGCAAACCTAAACGTGCAGCCACAGTCGCTGTTGCGACACCATGCTGGCCTGCGCCGGTTTCAGCGACAATACGTTTTTTACCTAATCGTTGAGCTAATAATAGCTGGCCCATGGTGTTATTAATTTTGTGCGCACCGGTGTGGTTTAAATCTTCACGTTTCAAATAAATTTTAGCGCCACCGATTTCTTTCGTTAAACGCTCGGCATAATATAAAGGTGTGGGGCGACCGACATAGTCTTGCAAGTCGCGTAATAAATTTTGCATGAAAGCGTCATCATCACGACAAGCTTGATAAGCCTGTTGCAATTCATGTAAAGGCTCCATTAATGTTTCAGCAATGAAACAACCACCAAATTCGCCAAAATGGCCGTTTTCGTCAGGATAATTATATTGTTGCATGTCGTACCGCTTGAATAAATTGGGTTATCTTATGGTTATCTTTAATACCTTTGCTGGCTTCAACGCCACCGCTGACATCAATGCCCCAGGGCTTCACTTGCTCAAGGGCCTCAGTTACATTGGCTGGCGTTAAGCCACCCGCTAATACAATAGGCGTGGAAAGCGTCGAGGGCACCAATGACCAATCAAATAACTGGCCGGTGCCACCTGGCACATCCGCTTGATAAGCATCAAGCAACAAAGCGGCCGCATCCGGGTATTCACGTTCGGCGGCGATTATATCGTCTTGAGACTGTACACGCACGGCTTTCCAATAAGGTTTGCCGAATTGCTGGCAAAATGCTTGATTCTCCTGACCGTGGAACTGTAAGACATCAACAGGTAACTGATTGATTATATTGTTAATTTCATCGACTTCAGCATCGACAAACAATGCCACAATTTGGGCTTGCCCAAGAATAGTATCGACAATGGCTTTAGACTGCTGAAGACTCACCGCTCGAGGGCTTTTCGCATAAAATACTAGCCCAATCGCATCAGCTCCAGCCGTCACAGCAGCCTGAGCATCTTCCTTTCGAGTGATACCACAAATTTTAATAAACGCTTTAGACATGTTCTTATTGTAGCGGTAAAAATAAATCTGTAAACGCCTATTCCCTTTTTTTAAAAATCGGCTATGATTCGCGAACTGACATCGCTTGTGAAAGGAACACAGACATGCAAAATATTTTCCGAGAACGTTTAACCAAAACACTTGAGGAATCCGAGTTCCCTCAAGATAAAGAAGAACGCCTAGTTGCTTTCGCAAAAATGTTTAGCATCAGACGCCACGAAGCCAATACTATCTTATCGGGTAAAGCCCCTGCAGCCGATTTACTGATGAAAATTGCTGACGAATTTGAAGTAAAACCCAACTGGCTTCTAGGTAAATAGCTGCTTTTCTCTATATTTTCCTATAGGATGTCCTTATAATGAAGCCATCCACTGGGGGAAATCCAAAATGACAATAAGTGCCTTCGACATGTTTTCTATCGGCGTTGGGCCATCTAGCTCGCATACGGTTGGGCCGATGCGTGCCGCCTATGCTTTTGTGAACGATTTGCGCCAACAAGATTTACTCATCCCTACCCATCATGTGCATATCGACCTTTACGGCTCTTTAGCATTAACAGGCATGGGCCATGGTACCGACAAAGCGGTGCTGATGGGATTAGAAAATGATCTGCCTGAATCAATAGATCCCTTCACTATTGAATCACGTTTAGAAGACATTAAAAATCTTCGCCATTTAAATTTAGGCGCTGAACACGATATCATTTTAGACTACGCAAAAGATTTAGTTTTTCACCAACATGAATTTTTACCAAAACATGCTAATGCCATGCGCTTCTCTGCATTTGATGCACAAGATGAATGTATTTTTTCCGACACCTATTATTCTATTGGCGGCGGGTTCATCGCCAACGAAGCCAACTTTGGTGAAGAAATTGCTGAAGATAAAATTGAACCTCCCTACCCATTCAACAGTGCGGCAGAATTAATTGCCTTATGCAAAGAGCACCAACTAACAATTGCTGACATCATGCGCTGCAATGAAAAAACGTGGCGAACTGAAACAGAGATCGAAACAGGCATGTTAAACCTTGCCAAGATTATGTCAGATTGTATTCAAGCAGGTTGTGAGTCTGATGATTCCAAACGCTTACCTGGCGGTTTAAATGTGAAACGTCGTGCGCCCAAATTATTTGGCAAGCTGGAAGATGCCGGTGATCGCAAAAGCAATATGATGAATTGGTTAAATCTATACGCTCTTGCGGTTAATGAAGAAAATGCAGCCGGTGGGCGCGTGGTAACGGCTCCTACGAATGGTGCAGCCGGTATTATTCCCGCTGTATTGCAGTATTATAAAGAGTTTTGCGCGGATCCAACGGACAAAGGTGTTGTTGATTTCTTATTAACAGCCGCAGCTATCGGCATTTTATATAAAAAGAATGCTTCAATTTCAGCAGCCGAAGTGGGCTGCCAGGGCGAAGTCGGCGTGGCTTGCTCAATGGCCGCCGGCGCACTTGCTGCAGTATTAGGCGGCAGCGTTGATCAAGTCGAAAAAGCCGCTGAAATGGGTATGGAACATCACTTAGGCTTAACTTGTGATCCCATTCAGGGTTTAGTACAAATCCCCTGTATCGAACGTAATGCCATGGGCACTGTGCAGGCGGTGAGTTGTGCTAATTTAGCCATCAGTGAAGATGATGCTGAACATCATGTCACGCTCGATCAAGTTATTGATACGATGTTCCGTACAGGTAAAGATATGCAGTCGCAATATAAAGAAACGTCTTTAGGTGGCTTAGCAGTTAATTTGCCTGAATGCTAGCGACGGCGACAAAGAATAAAACTGATATCATCATCTTTGTTATAAGCTTTCTGAGTGATGGGGTGTTGCTGCTGCTGACAACTCTGCGTCAATCTGTCAGCCACTTTAACTAAGCTACCATGTTTCACCAAACTCATCACATCATCGACAAGAAAATTATCAAATAAACCATCGCTCGCTAACAACAAAGTATCATGTTTTTTTATTTTCACAGCAGGGCCTATTTCTATGTGCATCGAGGCATCACCTACTACATTATTCACCACATTTAAATCCGGGTGTTGTAATGCTTCTGCTTCATCTAAAAAACCGGATTCAACTGCTTGCCCAATCGGTGAATGAGTCGACACGCTGTAATGTAATTTTCCGCGTTGACCGCATAGTAACAACCCAGAATCACCGACTTGAATAGTGCGCATGTTATTAGCTTTTATTAAACATAATGTCAGTGTTGTTAATGCGTAAGCAGAATCACTAACTAACGCTTGATTGGCTTTTTCAATAGCATCAATAACCGCATGCATACAAGCTGACAATGAGTTGCCTTCCGGCTTAGCGGTACGAATTACTTCCAATACTTTTTTCGCCGCCTGCGCACCTTGTTGAGAACCACCCACGCCATCGGCAACAGCTAGCACCATAACATCTGAAAAATTTGTTATTAACAATGCATCTTCATTCATAGGCTTATCAGCAAAAGCCTTTTGCGAATAATAAGCTATTTGATGGCCAGGCAATTCAATCATGCTATACGTTGTATCAACTGACTGCGTGATGAGAAAATCATTATTCACGATAATTTGATTCCCAGTCTATATTTTCGATATGATCACGCAATGCTGCAGCAGAACGAAATTTTTTAGTAATTAAGCTTCGCTTCATACCCAAACAAATTTGTTTAATTTCAAGTGGTAATTTGGCGTAATGTTTAGCGCCACCCAAGGCATCATAAAATAGCTTTATTGAATCATAAACGTCATTGATTTTCGTCACGCGTTGCTCACTGCCCCAATCATACATATCCAATAATTTAAGCTCAAAGCCCACACCGTAAGGCTGCACTATGACATTATTAGCATGCAAATCACCATGCACAATATTAACATTGTGCATAGATTCTAAGCCCGATACCAATGCATGCAACAATAACAATCCTCTTGTCACGCCAACGCGCTTACCCGGTTGTTTCGCTAAAAAATCTGTAAGAATTTGGCCGTCGACGTATTCTGAAATTAAACAAGCAATAGACTGGCCTCGAAAAAAAATTTCCTCATGGGTATGATAATGAATAACTAAATCGCACCAAGACAGTTCATGTAATAGCTTGGCATATTTAATTGCAGCCTTACCCTTCTTATTTCTTTGAGGAAAAAAGAATTTAGCTGCACGCTCTATACCTGTTTTCTTTTCAACAATACGATACACTTCACCTTCATATCCCGCGCCCAATTTTTGTTGCACAATATATTTATGGCTGATTTCTTTTCCAGCTGGAAAATTAAACTCAACAATTTCATTAGTTTTTTCTTTGTTTTTCATGAGTTACAATTTTTTATTTTTCCGGCGTTTTAATCGTGTTAACAAATATCTCCGACGGCGCATGGTATAGAACAAACTAATAAATAAACCACTTATCGCATAGCCAAAGAAAAAGATAAATAGCACTGTCACAGGCGCAGATACAACCGCCACCACCACCAACAAGACTAACAGCATCATGATGAAAGGCACTTTGTTTTTCACATTTAGTTCTTTGAAACTATAATAGCGTACACGACTGACCATCAATAGCCCCGTCAAAGCTGTAATCAACCCAACCACTAAGGCCAAGTCAAATGTCATCGTAATATGATACGACTCACACAACCAAACCAAACTCGCTAACACACCTGCTGCTGCGGGTGATGGCAATCCTTGAAAATATTTTTTACTCGCGACGCCAATTTGCGTATTAAAACGGGCTAAACGCATGGCAGCACAGGCCACAAACACAAAAGCCGCTAACCAACCCGGTTTATGTAAATAATGCAAAGCCCAACTGTAAGAAACCAAGGCTGGTGCAATACCAAACGACACCATATCCGCCAAGCTATCTAACTCAGCACCAAAAGCACTTTCCGTACCGGTTAGGCGTGCAACGCGACCATCAAAACCATCCAACAACATGGCAATAAAAATAGCGACCGCAGCTGTGTCATAGTGGCCTTTCATCGCGGCAACAATGGCGTAAAAGCCAGCGAATAGACCCGCTATTGTGAATAAATTAGGTAAGATATAAATACCTTTACTTGGACTTTTTTGTTTTTTTATAGTCATGAATTTGCCCCATGATTAAGTTGTTCAATCGGCTTACGACGATGACCAATTAAGGTATACATCGTTGGCACAACAAACAAGGTGAAACACGTACCGATCAACATACCACAGAAAATCACCATGGCAATGTCACGTTGGCTATTCGCCAAACCTTCGGTTGAAAAGATTAAAGGAACCACACCAAACACCATGGCAGCTGTCGTCATTAAAATAGGCCGCAAGCGTAAAGTTGCGCCTTTAATAACAGCCTCCTTCACACTGAGACCTTCTTTCTCTTGTGCTTCATTGGCGAATTGTACTATCAAAATACCATGCTTACTGATCAGCCCGACTAAGGTTAACAAACCAATTTGGGTGAATATATTGAGCGTCCCTAAGCCTAAATTCAACGGCACTAAAGCACCAAACAATGACATCGGTACACTGATTAAAATAATTAAAGGATCGCGGAAACTTTCAAACTGTGCAGAGAGCACTAAGAAAATAACAATCAGTGCAAACATAAAGGTAATCAACATGCGGTTACCCTCTTGCATAAACTGGCGTGATTCTCCCGTGTAATCATAGGTCATACCTGCAGGCATTATTTGCTTTGCTGTCTCGGCTAAAAAGTTTAAACCATCTGACATGGTATAACCCGGTGCCATTTGAGCATCAATGGTTGCAGAATTTAAGCGTTGAAACTGTGGTAAATTCACAGGCTCAATCGAACGTTTCGCCGTAATGAAATTAGAAATCGGCACCATCTGTGGGTTGCCTTGCGCATTGGCGTTGACAGTCGCGACATAAATCTGATCCAACGCTTGTGGATTCATACGGAATTGATCGTACAATTGAGGAATCACATAATAGTTACGCCCTTCCATATCAAACCGTGTCACATGCCCTGAACTCATCATCACATTCAAGGTGTCGGCAATTTGCTGACTGGTGATTCCCATTTGGGCCGCTTTGTCACGATTAATCGTGACGTCTAAAGAAGGTCGATTAAGCTTCAACTGATTTTCAATGTTCGCGAACATACCACTGTTTTTACCCTTCTCAACTAACTCTTGTGCCACTTGATAGATTGCGGGGTAATCCGCAGCACTGGTTAACACGAAGTTAATCGGCATACCAAAATCACCACCGGGCAATGTTGGCGGGTTGAACGCATTGTTCATTAAGCCTGGCACAGTTTTACCTAATATGTTGGCTTTGTTAACCAATTGCATTTGACTAAACTCACGCTTCTCACGGTCTTTCAACACCATGATGGATTCTGATTTACTAACGCCACCTTGGCCATTAATTAATACCGTTGTTTTTACGCCAGGTAGCTTCTTATATAAACTCGCCTCTTGTTTCATATAATTAATAGTGTAATCAATATTGGCATTCACTGGCCCTTCGGCTTTGGTAAAAAATGCCCCTTGATCTTCATCTGGCGATAATTCTGACTGTGTGGTGGTGTAGAGGAAATAACAACTGCATAAAATTGCCATCGCAAAAATCACGACCACGACTCTAGCTTCAATCACTTGTCGTAATGCACGCTGATAACCATTGGCTAACTTTTCAAATGTGCGATCGACAAATTTAACAAACGGTTTTTCTAATTGCTTTTCATTTAAAAGCCTTGAGCACATCATAGGCGTCAAGGTTAAGGCGATGACACCAGACAAAATAACAGCACCTGCTAAAGTAAACGCGAACTGTGTGAATAAAATACCACTAATACCGCCCGAGAAACCTACCGGAAAAAACACAGCAGCTAACGTTAAGGTCATTACAATAACTGGGCTAGCAATTTCTCTTGCACCAGTGATAGCTGCTTGCATGGGCGCCATGCCTTCTTCTAAATGCCGCGAAATATTTTCCACCACCACAATGGCATCATCGACCACCAGCCCAATTGCCAGCACCATCGCCAATAGCGTTAAAATATTAATGGAATAACCTAAGCCCATCATAATCGCTAATGCCCCGACTAAAGACACGGGAATAGTAATCATAGGTATAATGACTGTGCGTAAAGAACCTAATGATAAGAAAATAACAATAATCACAATGATTGCCGCTTCAATCAGCGTGTGTACCACAGTGCGAATCGATTGCTTAATGAAGATACTTAAATCATAAATCACTTCACCGTGCATGGATGGTGGCAATTGTTTAATGATCAACGGTAAAATTTTATTAACACCATTAGCCACATCGAGAGGATTCGCTAAAGTTTTATTGGTGATTTCTAAAATCACCGCAGGCTTGTTATCCACCAACACTTCATTGTTGTAACTGCTTGCACCTAATACAGCATTACCAATATCTTTTAATTTAACCACGCTGCCATCCGGCATGGTTTTAACGACCATATTATTAAATTGTGCTGCGCTATGTAAACCGGTTGACGCTTGAATCGACACCGTGTTCCATTTGCCTTTCAGATCACCGGCAGTAGATAACACATTATTATTTGTAATCGCTGTTTTCACGTCCGTAGGTTGCACACCTTTAGCAGCCATCAAACGCGGGTCTAGCCACAAACGCATGGCGTAACTGCGCCCGCCCATATTGCTCACGGAAGCGACGCCGGGAATCGCCTGGAATTTTGGTCGCAATACGCGAATCACATAATCGCCGATTTGCTCAGCTGACATTTGATTGCTGTAAAAGGCGAGGAACATAATACCTTGCGAGCCTGGGTTACCCTTTTGCACCGTCGGGTCATCCATATCAGAAGGTAAATTACTGCCTTTAATTTGCTGAATCTTACTACTGATTTGCGAGACCAAAGTATCGGCATCGGTGCCAGGAAATAAATTAACTGTAATGTTCGAGCTATTCTCTGAACTGGTGCCGGTCATGTAATCGATGTCATCTAAGCTAGAAACAGTATCTTGAATTGGCGTGGTCACAAAACCTTGCATGACGTTCGCACTGGCACCTGGGAAGCTCGCTTTAATGCTCACTTGAGCATAAGGAATAAGAGGGAATTGACGCACAGGCAAATATTTAAATGCCATTAGGCCTAACACCACCATAATCAAACTGATCACCGTGGCCAATACTGGCCTGCGAATAAAAATATCGGTAAAGCCCATTATGATTTACCCGCTGCCAAAGTGATTTTCACGGTTGGCTTTTGGTTATCTTGATCGGTTTGTTTTGCAGTTTCACTAAACGCTTGTGACTTATCATTGGCTTGTTGCAATTTGTTGGTCGCTTTAGCTTTAGGCTTGGGTTTTACCGCCACTGTATGTTGCATTGATTCGACATGATTGACGGCACGAATAGCTCCGCCATCCTGTATCTTAAAGATACCCACCGTCACAATCGGCTCATTGGCTTTCAAGTCACCATCGACAGCAACAACGGCCCCCCGTGACTCACCCACATGCACATAAACGGCTTTAGCATGACCATTGACCACCTTAAAGACTGAATCACCAAACGGTGAATAGTTAATTGCCATTTGAGGCACGATGATAACATTTTGCTTGGTCGGAATAACAACGGTCACTTCCGTAAACATATTGGGGACTAATAAACCTTTGGGATTTTGTATTTCTGCACGCGCGTTTAAGGTCCGCGTCGCTTGATTTAACACTGCATTCAGAGCAACCACTTTGCCTTCAAACGTTTTTTTAGGATACGCTGAATTTTTCAACTTCACTTCATAACCTTTTTTCACTTCGCCAATGTAAGATTCTGGCAATTGAAAATCGACATACACCGGCGTGATTTGTTGCAAACTCACAATGGGAGAGCCGGCATTCACATATTGCCCTAAACTCACTTGACGTAAACCTAAACGACCAGCGAATGGTGCTTTAACTAAGGTTTGATTAAGTTGGGCTTGTGTTTTTTTCAATTCAGAGAAAGCTTCATCCATTTCTGCTTTTGCTTGATCAACCACCGATTGGGAAATCGCTTTGACTTCCAACAACTGTTGATTACGATGATATTTTAATTTGGCTAAATTATAACTCGCCAAGGCATTGGCGACATCGGCTTGATAAGTTTCATCATCCAACTGCGCAAGCGGATGACCTTTTTGCACAAGCTCACCTGATGTGAAAAATAATTTGCTGACAGGCCCATCAATCTGCGGACTGACTTCAACACCCTGCACCGCCACCACGGAACCAATCGCTTGCACTTGTGGATACCACACCGCCGCTTTGGTCATGCCAACTTCCACATCAATCACATTGTGGTTATTGGCCAGTGCAAATTCAGCAGCCGATGACTTACGCCAAAATTGCCAACCGAACACAACACCTAACACGACAGCAAGAAGAGCCAAAACGAGAATTGAAGTAGTAATAGTTTTACGAGTCATATGTTGCCAGCTTCCTTCACGCAGTGAACATGTATATTAAGGGTGTGATGATAACATATATTATTTTATTTGAGGAAAATACGGAACAAGCACCGACAAGAACTAACCGATTGTTAACTAAGCATTATTTGGACAAGTTGTCTCGTCAATGACGCTCTAATACTTGCACATAATCGCGCAAATTCTGAACTTCATCGAGCAATTCTAGAGCAAGGGCAACGCCTTCCCAATTAACGGCTAAATCATGATGAATCCGTAGCGCTTTGCTAACACGTTCAAGCTCAACCGTGGAGAACTGCCATTCATTCGGCTCTTGGCCTAGTGGTTCAAGCAAAGCATGCTCGACCATTTCTTCAATCAACTGTTCTTCAGCACGGCAAGCAAGGGCAAATTCTTGCAGGCTTAAGGTTTCGTCATCTTGGATCATACAAGTCTCCTAGTCTATACTTAAAACTCAGGTGCTTTAAGTATGGCTCGAGGATCAAAATTGAGCTCATTAGCCATTTTTTCATAAAGGGCTTTAGCTTCATCAGTATCAGCTTTGGGTGTCACGATTTGTAACACACACAATTGATCGCCAGCCGTTTTGGCAGGCAAACCCCGACCTTTCAAACGCATTTTTTTGCCCGATTCACTATCGGCTGGAATACTCAGCTCGATCACGCCACCTAGCGTTGGCACTTTCACTTTTGCCCCCAGGGCAGCTTCCCACGGTGCGATCGGTAACGTTAAATAAATGTCAGCTTTTTCTGCTGTGAAATGAGCATGGGCTTTAAATGTCACCTTAATATATAAATCACCATGAGGACCTCCATTCTTACCTGGCGCACCTTGTCCTGCTAAACGAATTTGTTGACCGTTCGTCACGCCCTTAGGAATTTTAACTTTTAACGCTTTGGGTGTTTGAGTTTGGTAACCTTCGCTATCCACGCCTGGCACAGCAACTTGAAAGGTTTGCTCACAACCCATATAAGCCTCTTCTAAGCTAACTTGAACACTCGCATGTAAGTCTTGCCCTTTAGTTTTTCGAGGTTGCCGTTGCTGACCTCGGCCAAACATTTGTGAAAAAATATCGTCGTCACCTGACGTATAGTAGCGTGAACCACCACCATGAAAACCATGACCAGCACCCGCGCTCGGATCGTACCCCTGATCTTTCGCTTGTTTGGCTGATTGCCATTGATCACCAAACTGATCGTAAAGCTTACGTTTTTCCGCGTCTTTTAATACATCGTAAGCGATTTGAACTTCTTTGAATTTCTCTTCAGCGCCGGCTTCTTTGCTAACATCAGGGTGATATTTGCGCGCCATCTTGCGATAAGCTTTTTTTAAATCGGCGTCGCTGGTGTTTTTGTCGACGTTTAGTAATTTATAGTAATCTGCCATTTTATTTCTCTTGGTACGTTATGTTCTTCCCTTCGCCCTGTTAGGGAGAAGATGCTCGTTAGAGCGGATGAGGGGGATATTAAGTCATTCACAGCGCGAATTCACAACATAATCGATGCTCTGGAAGTGCCCTCACCTGCTGCTACGCAGCTGTCCTCTCCCGCTTTGCGGACGAGGATTATAATGTAGAGAGCTATTTAACACCCTACACTAGAACCTTGCTTGTGGCCACGAATATATCCTGATTCAAATCATAGAACATTTCAATCACATCTTCCATAAATTCTTGCGCTTGATCGTCAGTTAAATGTGTCGAATAAGCATGACGAGGCGCTTCATCACCCGCATCAATATTAATCGCCGTGTGCCCTAATGCCGCATGATCTTTCACATGCGTAATACTAACACTACACTTACCTTCTTGCCCAATCATCAAATCATCACCCTCAACCAAAATCGGCAACTCAAGATACGTTTCTAAAATATCGGCAATTTCACGATTCAATAAACGTTGATACGCCACCGCAGCGAATGGAGTTAAATTTGGCATTTCCCACATAAAATTAATCGCATCTTTAGCATAAATATAATCTTCATTCGCCACATCTTCTTGATCAATCATGCCCTCAGCTTCAACCCGCATCCAACCTCGAAAAGCGATGATATCGCCAGCCGGATTGACCTCATCTTCAAACACTTGATAAGCAAATCGATTATGTAATAAGGTACCGTCGTAACCTTCAATGTCTAAAATCATAGTAATATCTCCCAAACCGTATTATAATCACTTTATGAATAAAAAATCTCTTCTCAATACAAACCCTTATTTAAGCAATGCTAAAGAGCGAGTTAAATTACTTAAACGCTCGGTTATTTCTTCCTGTGGTGTTGAAGGTATTAAAGTCACGCCTGCATCACTAGGTAAAAAAGCTAGCTAATCACCCAATATCTCAGCAAAAATTTCTTCCATTGGCCTATAATCTTGCTTAACACCGGCATGTATCCCTTTTATATATCGTACAAACCCATTCGGATTATTCAACTGGTCAATAATATCAAAATCCAATGGTGGGAACCCCGCTTGTAGTACCATTAATGTAGCAAGTAGTCGAGCTAAACGCCCATTCCCTTCCCGAAAAGGATGAATGAGTACTAACTCAATATGTATGATTGCCAGAGCTGTTATTAGCTCACTACGGTTCATGTTGTTACAAGGCGTGTATAACTTCAAATAATCCTGACTATAGGTTGGCATCAGTGTAGGTATTAAATTAGCACTAGCGAAGATAAAATTATCTTTAGAAATATTAACACTACGATATTTACCTGCAAACGAATATATTCGCTCTAACCATACTTGATGCAGCCAACAAACATCTTCTTCCGTAAATTGGTGATCAACATCAAAATGTTCAATTGCTTTTAATTCTGCTTGATATAATGCTTCTGCCTCTAACTTTTCAATTTCATCAACTGACGTAATTCCTAAATGATTTTTAAGAACTTGGTCAGATGAGCCAGGCTCCCAAGCCTCACTAGATGCTGCAACATATTTATCTGACATTAAACAATCAACCTACATTATTTCTCAAAATCTAGCTTACCATCTTTCGCCTTCACTGTGATCGTATCACCGGCATTAAATTTACCCCCGAGAATAGCTTGGGCTAATGGGTTTTCGACTTCTTGCTGGATAGCCCGTTTAAGCGGGCGGGCACCGTAAACGGGGTCGTAGCCGACTTTGGCAAGGTGATCATAAGCGCTGGTTTCTATGTTAAGTGTGATGTCGCGGGCGATTAGGCGTTGCGCCAGTTTAGCGACTTGCACTTCGGCGATAACGCGGATTTGTTCTTGGCCTAGCGGGTGAAATACGACAGAATCATCTACACGGTTTAAGAATTCGGGTCTAAAATGCGTGCCGGCCACTTCTAATACGGCATTTTTTATTTTATCGTAATCATCTTCATTGTTTGTCATCTCTTGGATGAGTTGTGAACCTAAGTTTGATGTCATCACGATGACGCTGTTTTTGAAATCGACGGTGCGGCCTTGGCCATCGGTTAATCGACCATCGTCTAGCACTTGTAATAAAATATTAAACACATCGGGATGTGCTTTTTCAACTTCATCTAATAAAATCACAGAATAAGGACGGCGACGTACGGCTTCGGTTAAATAGCCCCCCTCTTCGTAGCCGACATAACCGGGAGGTGCGCCAACTAAACGGGATACGGAATGTTTTTCCATAAACTCGGACATATCAATACGCACCATGGCTTCTTCTGTGTCAAACATGAAGTGAGCCAAGGCTTTACAAAGTTCAGTTTTACCAACACCGGTTGGGCCTAAAAACAGGAAAGAACCTATCGGACGGTTCGGGTCAGATAAGCCAGCGCGTGATCGGCGAATAGCGTTAGAGACGGCTGACACGGCTTCATTTTGACCGATTAAACGTTTGTGCAAGGCATCTTCCATACGTAACAATTTTTCTTTTTCGCCTTCCATCATTTTACTAACGGGGATACCGGTCCACTTGGAAACGATGTCAGCGATTTCTTCATCAGTGACTTTGTTGCGAATCAAGGTAGGCTCTTTCACTTCGGCTGCATCAGCTTGGACTAATTGTTTTTCTAACTCGGGAATTTTACCGTATTGCAACTCAGACATCCGTGTCAAATCGCCAGCTCGCATAGCAGCTTCCATATCAATTCGTGCTTGGTCGAGCTGTTCTTTGATGGCTTGCGTGCCTTGCATGGCTGCTTTTTCTGATTTCCAGACTTCTTCTAAATCGGAATATTGTTTTTCTAACTCACCGATGCTGGTTTGCAAATCGTTCAAACGTTTTTTAGAAGCATCATCAGATTCTTTTTTCAACGCTTCTCGTTCAATCTTCAATTGGATTAAACGACGGTCGAGCTTATCCATTTCTTCAGGCTTTGAATCAATCTCCATGCGGATTTGGCTGGCTGCTTCGTCAATTAAATCAATCGCTTTATCGGGCAATTGTCTATCGGGAATATAGCGATGTGACAATGTTGCTGCTGCCACAATTGCAGGGTCAGTAATATCCACGCCGTGATGGATCTCATAACGTTCTTTTAGTCCACGTAAAATTGCAATGGTATCTTCCACTGTAGGCTCATCCACTAATACTTTTTGGAATCGACGTTCTAAGGCTGCATCTTTTTCAATGTATTGACGATATTCATCTAATGTCGTAGCGCCTACACAATGCAATTCACCACGCGCTAACGCTGGCTTTAACATATTGCCCGCATCCATGGCACCGTCGGCTTTACCCGCACCTACCATGGTGTGAATTTCATCGATAAATAAAATAATGCTGCCTTCGGCTTTACCTAAATCTTTTAACACGGCTTTTAAGCGCTCTTCAAATTCACCACGGAATTTTGCGCCAGCAATTAACGCACCTAAATCTAATGACAATAAGCGTTTATGCTTTAAACCTTCTGGCACTTCGCCATTCACAATCCGCTGTGCTAAGCCTTCAACAATAGCGGTTTTACCCACACCCGGTTCACCAATTAATACCGGGTTATTCTTAGTCCGACGTTGTAATACTTGAATCGCGCGACGAATTTCATCATCACGGCCAATCACGGGGTCAAGTTTTCCACTCTCCGCACGTTCAGTCACATCAATCGTATATTTCTCTAATGATTGACGATTATCTTCAGCATTTTGATCTTGCACGTTTTGACCTCCCCGTAAATTTTCAATGGCTTGTTCGAGTGCCGCTTTATCAACACCCGATTTTTTCAACGCATCCGCAACACTGCCTTTATCAAGCAGGGCTGCTAACACAAATAATTCTGTCGAAATAAATGCATCATCACGCTTCTGTGCGAGCTTGTCGGTCACATTTAACAAACGATTTAGATCGTTAGAAATATGCAAGTCACCCGCATTGCCTTGCACTTGTGGCAAACGCGCCAACGCTTGGTTTAATTCATCGCGCAACACATTAGCATTAGCGCCCGCTTGCAATAACAATGGTTCCGACGAACCACCATCTTGATTCAACAAGGCTTGCATAAGATGCACGGGCTCAATCATTTGATTATCTCGCCCCACCGCTAGTGATTGTGCATCCGCCAATGCCATTTGAAATTTGTTGGTTAGTTTGTCCATTCGCATGATTTACTCCTAATGACTACTTTTTAATAATGAGATCTACTCACTTAAACAGCCATGATATGCATCAATACATGAGGTTTAGCGCTAATTATTTCAACAGCACTATTAACATTTACGGTTACATTGTTTTTAACTGTCTCACAATAAATCAAATTGAATAGATTGAACTCCTTTTTTCGTATTATTCACTTTACATTAATTGGATATGCATATTAGTATATCAGTATGAATTACACGATTGATGATTGTATTACAGCGATGAACTTACTTGTTGAACCTGCGAGGCAACGAGGGTCTCTGTCTAGGCCGCGTTCTGTTTCTAATGCTTCTAGCATTTCAAGAGTTAGCACGAGCAACCAATCGCAATCCATTGCCGATTCCTATTATCGCGCATACGGTACATTAAAAAATACCTTACAATTTCGTACGCTTTCAACAGAACGACAACAGGCTCTCTCTCTACAGATAAACTCAATTGTTGAGTCCTGCTCGTGTGATGCTAATCAATTATTATTTATTATTAATTTTTTATATCGCTACAGGGTATTTGACTTTAGCACTTACAAACAACTCTGCAACAGAGTTGAGTCAAATAAAATAACCGAAGACGACAAAAAAAAATCTAGCGATGAACTTATACAGGCAGCTTATGTCACACTATCTGTTAAAGAACATCTAAGCTCTACAATAAAGAGCATCATCAATTATGAGCGTGCCGAATTGCTCATGAAAAACATATCAGATGAAAATGTCAATTACGCCCTAGGTCAGTGTGCTAGCAGTTCAAACATCCAAACTAACTCTGGCTGTATTCGGCATAGAAGCATTGTTTATTTATATGAACAAATTTATCGTCAAGCAACATTAGTCAGCTGGCGCTACAAATATTTATTTAACGTAAACAAGCTGCTTCACAAAAGAAATGCCTATACCATCAACAACCTGTCCTCACTACTCAACAACAATGACTACCTTCTCGCAGCAGAGTTATATGATGATGTCAATGCCATGCTATATAAAGCAAAAAAACTATCCGACAATCAAGCCAAGCAAAATGAGTACCTCAAGATACATACACAAACGGGCGATTATAGAAGCATTATTCATTGGGCTACCCTATGCTTTCAAGGATCAGAAATTATAGCCATTAAACCTGCACTTGATAAATTATTTGAAATACAGATTCATGCTAACCGCGACTTCAAGGTGATAGTCGATGATGGTTATTGCTCTTTATTAAGCAGTCATCACTATGTCAGTTTAGATTGTATTGCGAAACAGCATATTGAATATACCTATCAGAACCGGTATAGCTTGTGTGCATTAAGACCTCGCTGCTTACTCAATTCTCGAACTGAAGCACAAAAAGAAACTATTGCCGATATAGAAGCCTATTATTGCTTCTATCATATGATATTAACCGCCGCCCCTAATAAGCTATTCTCATTGGCCCATAAAATAGAACATGAAATTAACAATGATAGCTGGTATTGTTCTGACTTTACTAAAATGATAAAAAACTATCCGCTAAGGGTGTTTAATTTACTTAGACAGTATTACATGTTTCTAGACAGAGCGGATGTGAATGCATGCTTGAGCATCCTGTCTAAGCATTACGCTAAAATTGAAGATAAAAATACTCGAAATGATCGCCAACAAAAGTTCTTTGATACATTAAAGTCATGGGTTACTGAAGGTAAACTTTCTTATACCGGCTTGTGTTCATCTGCTTAAACCTAAATTTCCATTTCAGAAATTTATTTAACCCCAACTTACCCAACAAAATTGCCATAAAACTTATACCCACAAGCAAACAATCACGCGTACTATCATTGTATGATTGATTATTCAGAACAAGTCACAACTTATCTCGCAGCGATTGATGCGATTTTATCAAGCGCGCCCGAATGCCATTATACCGACGCACAACGCTTTCGACGCTGCTCACTAACATCTCAAGTATCCGGCATGCCAACCCTGGTGTGAAAGTTTTGTTTTCTGATTACGTCAACCTACATACCGTTGCTCATCGCTATATGTTAAATACGTATTCCCGCAAGCACAGTCTGCCCGCAACAAATAAATGTTGTTTGTGGTCATACAATACTGAACAACAGCAAGCAATTGAATATATTGACGCCTACTATTGGTTCTTCACCCAAGTTATCTGTGATGATGGCGTGAAACTGCTAAAACGTAAAGATAAAATCATTGATGAAATCAACAGCAGGGGGTTTGTTTACTTTGATGATTTCGCCAAAGCGTTAAGAGCCTATCCCGATAAACTCTATCAATTGCTTTGCCGTTATCAAGGCCAACTATTCGATGGCACGAAATATGCGATGGTAGAAATTTTCAATGCGTTAATCAATCGCATTCAGCAGCAAAAAAATCTCAATTTTCACGAGCGACAGCTCCAACAAACAGCGCCGCTCGTGCTAACTGAATATACGATTCCTAATCAGTAAGAAAAATAGCAGATGAATTAGGCGCTGCTAACATTGTCGTACATGATGCTGAAGAATTACATACAGTAGTTGTAAACCCTGATAAATTCGTGGCATAACTGCATGGTGCCGTCGCTTTATTTGCTATTAAATTAGCATTAATTAAGCGCTTGCCATAATTAATAGCATTAGTTGAAGTACAGCTATAGGTTACACCTTGTTGCACTTTATTAAACATAACGATGGCATTGCCGCGCACAGTTGTTGAAGCATATGTGTAAGTACAAACATCACCCATTAGCATCTGTTTACTTAGCATAACCGTGTATTGTTTCGCTAAAGCATGACCATTCTGGCATTCAACTGGTGAATTCGCTATGCTGGAATTAGCCGCATTAGCCGCAGATAGCGAGCATACACTTGCTAGTAATACCCATATAATCTTTTTCATTATTATCCCCTTATTATGGTATGGGCATTATAAGGGAAGTGTCTAAAAATACACAATGAATTTTACAAATTCCTTACAGAAAACAACGGTATGTGTATTTTTTAGACAGCGTGATTTTGAGTCAATTGGCGTAGATAATGATCCATCAATACGATGGCTAACATACCTTCCGCAATAGGGACAGCGCGAATGCCGACGCAAGGGTCATGACGACCTTTGGTGCTGATTTGAGTTTCATTGCCGGCTTCATCAAGCGTGTTGGCAGGTGTCGTGATACTAGAAGTGGGTTTTAAACTTAAATGCGCAATAATATCTTGGCCAGATGAAATACCACCTAGCGTACCGCCCGAGTGGTTTGACTGAAAACCTTTACTTGTGATTTCATCGCGATGCTCACTGCCTCGCTGCGTCACGCACTCAACACCAGCACCTAATTCAACGGCTTTCACGGCATTGATGCCCATCATGGCATACGCAATCTCTGCATCGAGTTTATCGAATACGGGTTCACCTAAGCCGGCAGGCACATGGCTAGCTTGCACGGTCACCTTTGCGCCGATGGAATCACCGTCACGACGATAGTTTGTTATTGCCTTTTCAAGTTGTTGCAATTTACTTGCGTCAGGAAAAAAGAAAGGATTATGTTCAACCGTAGTTAAATCGATTGTCTCAGGCTTGATGTCACCGATTTGTGATACATAACCTTGAATAACCATGCCACATTGTTCGTGCAAATATTTTTTTGCAATCGCACCGGCGGCAACCACCATCGCTGTCACTCGTGCTGATGCACGCCCACCACCACGATAATCACGCACACCGTATTTTTTTGAATACGCATAATCGGCATGACCCGGACGGAATTTATCTTTTATTTCTGAATAATCTTTTGAACGTTGATCAGTATTTTCAATCAACAATGCAATCGGTGTACCGGTCGTTTTACCTTCGAATACGCCAGATAGAATTTTCACGACATCATCTTCACGACGCTGTGTCGTAAACTTCGATTGCCCCGGCTTACGGCGATCTAAATCCGGCTGCATATCTGCTTCAGATAGCGCTAATCCCGCAGGACAACCATCCACAATTGCTACTAACGCCGGACCATGACTCTCGCCCGCCGTCGTTACCGTAAATATTTTTCCAATGGTATTTCCTGACATAGACTTAATAGTATCAAAAATATGCGGTGAGGTCTTGTTTTGTCAGCAAAAACACGCCGTGCCCACCATTTTCTAACTCGAGCCAGACAAAAGGGACATCTGGGAATTGTGCTTCAAGCGCAACATAAGAATTACCTACTTCGACGATGAGAATACCGGTTTCTGTCAGATACTTTTTTGCTTGCTTCATGATTATTTTCACAATATCTAAACCATCATCACCAGCTGCTAAGGCTAAATCAGCAGGTTCTTGACGATATTCATCAGGCAAAGCTGCCATATCTTCGGCATCGACATAGGGTGGATTTGAAACAATCACATCATAGTGTTTGTTAGGCACATCCGCAAACACATCGGATTGAATCAAGCTCACTTGATTGTTGACGTCGTGTTTTTCAACATTAATTTTTGCAACGGCTAACGCATCCGTTGAAATATCCGTCGCATCAATATGTGCATCGGGGAAATACTGTGCGCAAGCAATCGCAATGCAACCACTGCCCGTGCATAACTCTAAAATATTCTTCACATCATCAACTTCAACCCAAGGCTGGAATTGCGACTTTACGATTTCGGCAAATGGCGAACGTGGCACTAATACACGTTCATCAACATAAAATGGCAGACCACAAAACCAGGCTTCTTGCGTTAGATACGCGGCCGGTTTACGTGATTGGATACGCAGCTCAATCACAGCTGTGGATTTTGCTAACTGCTCTTCAGTCAACAACATCTCAAGCACACTGCGATCACTATCCATGGGCAATCCCAACACATGAAACACTAACCAGACGGCTTCATCCCACGCATTATCAGTACCATGGCCAAAATACAAGCCTTCGGCTTCGAATCGCTCTGCAGCTTCTGTTAATAAGGTATTTAAATTCATGCTAGGAATTATAGCATTATTTCTCTTCTCCCGTGTCGGGAGAAGATGTCCGAAGAACAGATGAGGGCCGAACAACGTGAGCAATAAAACATTCAAGTGATTAATCACTATCTAATTTATTAGATATGCGCTCAATCAAAAGGTACCGACATATCATCCGCAAGGTTTTCAATATGCTCTGCCACTTCATCTTCTTCATCATTTTTATAAAAAGCGATATGGAACATAGCATCACCTTCTTGTACTAAAGGAATGTTTTGTTTACCAATGATAATCCCATCATGCTTAGCACAGACTTTATCTGAAATTTCGCCAAACGTATCGCCAATTTCAGCCAAGACTTCACCTTTCGATACTTTTGCACCTAAGTTTTTAAGGTTATGTACAATGCCACTGGAACCAGCACGCAGCCATGAACTGCCATAAGCGACAAAAGGTTCAACCATTCTTTTACGCATGGGACGTCGAGTCATGCCTAAGTAGGCCAGTACATTCACCACGCCCTTTAAACCCGATTGAATACAAGTCTCATCAAAACGCAATGCTTCGCCAGCTTCATAAAGTAAGATCTTGGTATTCACTTCAACGGCCGCTTGACGCAATGAACCATCGAGCAAATCGGAATGCAGTAGCACTGGCACGCCAAAGGCTTCTGCCATTTTTCGTGTTTCTTCATCATCGAGCTTAGCGCGAATTTGAGGGAAATTTGAGCGATGAATTGCGCCCGTATGTAAATCCATACCATAGTCGCACTGAGCCACAATCTCATTTAAGAAAATATTCGCGAGCCTTCCTGCTAACGAACCTTTCATCGAACCAGGAAACACACGATTAAGATCGCGTCTATCTGGCATATAACGACTTTGATTTAAAACACCATAGACATTCACCATCGGGACTAAAATTAAGGTGCCACACGTAATCTTCAAATTTTTAAGTTGTATCAGTCGGCGTATGATTTCAATACCATTAATCTCATCACCATGCACCGCTGCACTCACAAAAACCGTAGGACCATCTTTACGACCCCTAATCACATGAACAGGCATGGAAACTTCGGCATGAATATATAAATTCGCGACGGGAAGCTCAACTCTTGTGACAGTGCCGGGTAAAATGTCTTGGTCATTGATACGTAACGCTTTCATAACTAACCTTTCCCGCGTGTTTTCGTTTTGTTAGCTTTCGCATTTTTTTCAATATATTCGAAGATCATACTAGCAACATCTTTTTCGGTTGCCACCTCAATACCTTCAAGCCCAGGAGATGAATTAACCTCCATCACGACAGGACCAGATTCCGCTTGCAAAATATCCACACCACAAACACCTAAACCCATAACACGAGCGGCACTAAGCGCTGTTTCTCGCTCAGCCTTAGTCAACTTGACAAGTGTTGCTGTGCCACCTCGATGTAAATTCGATCGGAATTCGCCGTCAGCTGCTTGTCGTTTCATTGCAGCCACCACTTTATCACCGACAACAAAACAACGAATATCAGCACCTTTTGCTTCTTTAATAAACTCTTGCACCAAGATATTCACTTTAATACCCATAAATGCTTCAATAATGCTTTCGGCCGCTTTATTACTTTCCGCTAACACCACGCCAATACCTTGCGTACCCTCTAGCAGTTTAATCACAACCGGAGCATTACCCACCTGCTTGATCAAATCTTTAATATCATCAGGCTTGTTCGCAAATCCAGTGCGAGGCAAGCCAACACCCTTACGTGATAATAATTGCAATGAACGCAACTTGTCTCGCGATCGTGTAATGGCAACCGATTCATTCACCGAGAACGTTCCCATCATTTCAAACTGACGCACGACAGCCGCACCATAGAACGTCACTGACGCACCAATGCGAGGAATAATAGCATCATAACGTGGCAAAGCTTCACCGTAATAACGCACGATAGGTTTGTTACTGGTGATGTCCATATAGCAATGCAAGGTATCAATGATATCAACCTCATGTCCCATCGCTTCGCCCGCCTCTTTAAGACGACGTGTTGAGTAAAGTTTTTTATTTCTTGATAAAATTGCAATTTTCATAAATTGTTCTCACTGGATTATAGGTCAATGGGTTCAAGTTATTGTAGTTCATACTTCAGATTTATACAGTTTTTTTGCATATGCTTGTGTCCTTTTACCCAAGCAATAGGATTTTGCAGGATCGATTGTAGCAAACTGAGCCAACGCTTCTCGCCCTAACAACATAGGGAAACGCATTAGCGATCGATTAGTGAGGCTTACCTCAATATCAAATACTTGATGATTAATCTTGAGTGGTGTCGACACAATATATCGACTTTCTCTTTCACCATTAGAACTAATGATTCTTCTTTCATCCATAATCGGCAAACAAATTGTTCGCTCAACGGTCCAGTCATTAATAAACGGATGCGTCGTAAACTTCACGTGGGGTATTTTATGACGAGTAACTGGGGTGATATCAACAGCATGAAGTGCAGAAATTTTCGCACCGGTATCAATTTTCACTTTAATTAGCGGTAACTTTAATTTTGGTAAAGCGACCCATTCTTCCCAACCAATCAGCACTTTATTCATTACATTCTCTCTTCTAAATTGTAAGCGACAACTCTCATTTTACAAAGGCTTCCTCCTGAAACTCTCTGACTGTTTATAGGCCTCAATCTGCTGTTTGTCAATTTTATTCATACAGCCTAAATGTGAATTAAATATGTCCTACACAAACTGTACAAAAAAAAGCGAATCATTCACCAACTAATGGTGCCCTCATCCATACATAATTAACGTATAATCACCAAATGCCAAAAAAAATCACACCATCTGATAGCGACCTATTCCGCCAAGCGATCGATGGCGTTCAGCGACTGGATGATGGCAAACATCACCATCGGCCAAAACCCAAACCTCTGCGCAAACGTGAAGCTGATGACACACCGCAACTCAACACCATCTATACTCAAGAACAAACTGTTGAAGCCACCGAGCAGTTATTCTTCGCTCGTGGTGGCTTGCAAACCCGGCTTATCAAACAATTACGCCAAGGCAAACTGCCTTGCGAAGCAGAGTGTGATCTACATGGCTTGATACAAGTGCAAGCCTCCAAAGTGCTGCATGATTTTATTCACGAATCTCGGCAATTCGGCAATCGTTTTGTGCGCGTGGTACATGGCAAAGGCCATCGCTCACAGGATGGACAGCCGAAATTGAAGAATCTCGTCAACAATGAACTGCGTAGCTACTCAGATGTGCTAGCTTTTTGCTCAGCTCAGCCGAAACATGGGGGCACAGGTGCGGTTTATGTGATTTTGAAGTTGGCTGATTAATGCCGATACTCTATAATACGCGAAATCAAAAGGGACACGCATGAGTCATAACACCATCTTCATCGGCATCGCCGGCCCCACGGCCTCAGGTAAAACGTTATTAGCTAAAACCATTGTCGAAGAACTCGGTTCTGACCAAGTGATGATTATTTCTGAAGATTCATACTACAAAGATTTAGTGCACCTTCCCATTGAAGAACGCGCCAAAGTTAACTTTGATCACCCTGATGCGTTTGACCACGATTTATTACGTGAGCAAATGGAACAATTGCAGCAAGGTAAAACCGTGCAAGTGCCGTTGTATGATCACTCGCAACATATTCGCAAAGCGGAAACCTGTGCGGTTGGTAATCATACCATTGTAGTTATCGAAGGTATCTTATTACTATCTGAACCAAAAATTCGCGAGTTGCTCGACATTAGCCTCTTCATGGACACAGCTTTAGACCTTTGCTTACTCCGCCGTGTGAGCCGCGATGTCAAAGAACGTGCCCGCACATTAGAATGCGTGCTCAAACAATACGAACAAACGGTACGTCCTATGTACTACCAATTCATCGAACCGGCTAAACGCCATGCGGATATCATCGTGCCTCATGGTGGTAAAAACCGTATTGCGATCGAAGTCATCAAAGCGAAAATGCGGGAATTGTTAGAGGGCTAATTAGCCAGCATAAACAACAATAAAAATAATGTTTTACTCCAGCAACCCAAAACCAACGCAAACATGCGTTTACTATTCTGATAAACCTCTCGGCCAACCAGGTACTGCTGCGTGTCAGATTACTATTGATAACCTCAAACAGCGCATTGAAGAACCTAATTTTCAATATACTGAAAGCGTTGCAGTTCACCGTTCTCTTCAAGCCCAAACACTGTTCATCCCTTCACGCTCTATCCCTCAAGATGTATCAGCCTACGTCAATGCACCTAAAACAGAAAAATTGGCTATTTGCAAAATTGATGAAACCGTCGGGCACGGTGTTTATGCTAACGAAGCTATCGAAGCCAATGAAATAGTCGCGCATTATGCTGGTGAATTACAAATGATCACACCTCAACACGAAAGAAATGGTTATGCGCTACAAGTCCCCTCAGCTAATGAGCAGCAGATTTTGGTTATTGATGCTAAGCGACAGGGTGGGATAGCTCGTTTTTTTCAACATTTGCCTAATGAAAAAAAAACAAATACCACCCACGACCTTTGGCGCTACCCGACTGGCATCCGACCTGAGAATATGCCTGCGACAGAAAACCTAAAAAAAGAATGCTACTATCTGACAAATAACAAGGCTGTTATTATCTTTAGAACCTCTCGAAGAATAGAACAACATGAACAGCTGGGGTTTGATTATGACAACGAATACTGGAACCAAACATCGATAACGCCATTAGCTTTTGCAAAAAAAGGCGGCGGATTGCTGAACAAAGCTAACTATAAACAAAACGCTATGTGGATTAACATCAGTAATTTCGCTGATTCTATTTACAAACAACATACTTTTTATCATTTCACAAAAGATGATTTTTCTCACTTAGTGTTTAAAAAGCACTTCCCACTGATACAACTTTTACCCGGTGCTCGCCCCATTTCATCTTATCGCCTTATCATGCAGCTAGTCGAAAACAATGTGTTATATGAAACTCATGGCCCACAACCATTAACGGATTTCCCTACTCAACTAAAAAATCAGCTGCCTACAAGCTTTACTGTCACAGTATTGCATCTTCGACCGAAGGCAAGCAATCCTAACGATAACAAAAAAGTGGTTGTATGCCATACCAGCATACCTAATGACTGGTATACACTGAATAGATTAATTCACGAGTTTGGTCATGGCTTGCTGGACGTGACTCAATGTTATGATTTTACTGCGCCGAGGGAAATCACGTTTTATGATTTAGAAAAAAATCACTCATTGTTTATGCGATTTATTACCTACCTAAACGCGCGACAAGTTAAATTTAATGATCAAACAAAGCTGCCTCCAACACCGGAAGAAAAAGACAAAAGATGCATCTGGTTATCGAGGAACGATGGCAGCTACTATGCTGTTGACATTCAATCCATACCCAGTGTGCCAGGCAAACATGGGCCAAAATATGATGCTAAGACTGAAAAACAGGACCTTGCACTTAGAGACATGATGCAACTGAATCAAAAAAGACATGAGATGAATCAGAGCAATAAATTACTATGTATTTAGTAATTCAACCAACCAAGCTTCATCTTTCACCGCCACACCAAGGTCTTGCGCTTTAGTGAGTTTCGAACCCGCAGCTTCACCCGCGATAACATAATCCGTTTTCTTCGATACACTGCCACTAACTTTTGCGCCTAAGGCTTGCAACTGCGCTTTGGCATCGTCTCGGCTTAACTGTTCTAGCGTGCCGGTTAGCACGAAGGTCTTTCCGGCTAAGGGTTTGGGTGCATCGGATTGACCTTCGATTTCGGGCCAAGTGATGCCCGCTTGGATTAAGGCATCGATGATGTCATTGTTATGTTGCTCATGAAAAAAGGCCACGATATTTTCAGCAACAACTTCGCCAACATCAGAGACTTCGATGAGTTGCTCTTTGCTCGCTTTTCTCACCTTATCGAACTTGCCAAAATGATTCGCTAAATTTAATGCTGTCGTTTCGCCCACCTCACGAATACCAATGGCGAAGATAAAACGTTGCAAAGTAGTTTGTTTCGCTTTCTCGATGGATGCAATTAATTTTTCAGCGGACTTTTCACCCATGCGCTCTAAGCGTGCAACATGTTGGGCTTTTAATCGAAAAATGCCATCGATGTGATCGATTAAATCTTGATCGACTAATAGCTCCACCAACTTATCACCCAAGCCTTCGATATCTAAGGCTTTACGTGAAGCAAAATGTTTAATGGCTTCTTTGCGTTGAGCAGAGCAAAAAAGTCCGCCTGTGCAACGTGCTGCGGCAACGCCTTCGTTATGCACCACCTCAGAGTTGCACACGGGGCAATGTGTTGGCAATTCAATTTGTTGGGCATTGTCAGGACGCCGCTCGAGAATAGCGGAAACGACTTCTGGAATCACATCCCCTGCCCTGCGCACAATCACTGTATCACCGATACGCACATCTTTACGGGCAATTTCATCCATATTGTGCAAGGTCGCATTGCTGACGATGACACCGCCTACATGCACGGGCTTTAAGCGCGCAACGGGGGTTAATACACCTGTACGCCCCACTTGAAAATCTATTGATTCTAATACCGTTAATTCTTCTTGTGCGGGAAACTTATGCGCAATCGCCCAACGGGGTGCGCGAGACACAAAGCCTAATTCAGCTTGCTGTTTGAGTGAATTGACTTTATATACCACACCATCGATTTCATAAGCTAAACGTGAGCGTTGATCACCAATGTGCTGATAGAAGGCTTCACAACCGTGAATATCATTCGCCACGGTGATTTCAGGATTAACGCGCAAGCCCCACTGTTTGAATTGTTGCAACACCCCGTAGTGCGTATCAGGCAAGGTATAGCCTTCTACTTCACCCCAAGCATAGCAATATAAGGCTAATGGGCGTTTAGCTGTAATTTTAGGGTCTAATTGGCGCAAACTGCCCGCGGCAGCATTGCGTGGGTTAGCGAAGGGTTTGAGCCCTGCTATATTCAAACCTTTATTAAGCGCTTCAAATTCAGCTTTAGGCATATACACTTCACCACGCACTTCGAGCACGTCAGGAATATCATCACCCCGTAAGCGTAAAGGCACCGATGAAATCGTGCGGATGTTTTCTGTCACCCCCTCACCGGTTTTACCATCACCTCGTGTTGCGGCTTGCACTAACACACCTTTTTCATAGCGGATGCTAATCGCTAAACCATCGAGTTTGGGTTCACAACAATAAGCGACGGGTTCAGAAATATTTAAGCGGTCATGCACACGCTTATCAAACGCTAACAATTCACCTTCGCTAAAACAATTGTCTAGCGATAGCATCGGCACAGTATGTTTGATCGGCGGAAAACGGGTGAGTGCAACATCACCGACACGTTGTGTGGGTGAGTCTGATGTTTTTAATTCAGGATGTTCGAGCTCGAGCGCTTGCAACTCACGAAACAATCGATCGTATTCCGCGTCCGGCACGATGGGGGCATCGAGCACATAATAGTGATAGGCATAGTCATTCAGTTGCTGCCGTAATTGGCTAGCACGTTCAGATACTGGAGATGTTGGCATATATTACGCGACAGCGACTTCCGTGAGTTGTTTAATGCGCGTATTATACTTTTTAATACGGGCATAACTCAATGGTTTTCGCTCTTCATCACACACATGGGCATGCAATTCTTCGGCTAACGTGCGAGCTGCCTCACGCATGAGCTGAAAAATCATATCGGTGTTTTGAGGATTGGTTGCAGACATAAACAGGCATAAACCCGTGGTTTTCTCGCCATGCATGTTGCGAATATCAAATGTGCCAGGTTGCTTAGCAGAAGCGATGCTGAAATAAACAGGCCCTTTGCCATCCAAGCGCACGTGACGATGAAAAATATGATGCTTGCCATAACGACAACCACTTTTCAGTAACGCTTGTAATACTTGTTGGCCAGTAAAGTAATAACCTTCACGCGCCATCACATAAAGCGCTATCACGTTTTCAGGATCAAATTCAGGGTGTTGCTCATCGGAAAGTTCACTGGTGACAGTGTCCATCATGTCAATATTGTTCATGGCACCGGTGTCAGCATCAATATCTGTCTCTTCATATTCGACTTCGATATCAAATTCATCATTGACCGCTGCTGGTTGCTCATCTTGTGTGAATAATGACAATTGCTCTTCATGCTCGATCGCATCCAGATTAACAGGAGCCGCAGAAAGCGCACGATGTTGGTCATGGTGTTGTTGCAGCGAAACTTCGGCACGTTGATAAGTCGTATGCTGCTGTTGTTCGCGCCTAGCCTTAGCGATTCGAGTACGACGAATGCCATCCCACATGATAGTGAGTATGACCATTATCCCAGCCGTTAATAACGTAATTCTGATATCCATATGCCCAACATCCAGTTGATTTATAGGCGTTTCGCAAAGTGTAAGATGGCTTGCCAATCAAGGCAGCGGTGATTTAAAAAAGCGCAACGTATAAACATACCTGAGCATTTTTTAAATCATTGCTAACGCAGAGTGGTGAGCCATATTGCGCTTTGCGTAACGCCTATTAGAATTAGAATATAGCTTACGTTATTGCTAATTTTACTGTCAATGGCGGATATCTGCATTCAACTACGGATAAATGGAAAAATGCAATGCGAGATTGTGCGAATTATGCCGTGGCCATCTCTACGGCCTCGTCGACGTCAACCGCAACAATTCGAGACACACCAGGCTCATGCATGGTGACACCCGCCAACTGCTCAGCCATTTCAATAGCAATTTTGTTATGGCTAATGAAGATAAACTGCACATTTTCTGACATTTCGCGCACAAGGTTACAGAAACGATTCACATTGGAATCATCTAGTGGTGCATCGACCTCATCTAATAGACAGAATGGTGCTGGGTTGAGCTCAAAGATCGCAAAGACTAATGAGACAGCGGTTAAAGCTTTTTCACCACCCGATAATAAGTGAATTGATGAATTACGTTTGCCTGGCGGACGCGCCATGACTGTGACACCAGCACTTAACAAATCATCACCGGTTAATTCTAGGTAAGCACTACCACCACCGAAGACGCGAGGGAATAATTCTTGGAAACGTGTATTCACTTTCTCAAAGGTTTCGGTCAAGGTTTCTTTGGTTTCTTTATCAATTTTACGTACCGCATTATCTAAGGTGTTAACAGCTTCCGTTAAATCGTCATACTGTGAATCTAAATAATTTTTACGTTCTTCTTGCACGGTGCATTCATCAATCGCCGCCAAGTTGATAGCACCAAGACGTTGAATGCGGTTAGACACTTTTTCAACTTCTTGTTGCCACGCTTCAATCTTAGCCTCTTCAGGCAAGTGCTCTTTCACGAGATCTAATTCAAAGCCTAACTCTGTTAATTGCTCTAAATAGGTGGTGCGACGCACATCGTAGGTTTGTAAGTTCAATTTTTGCTGACCCAACTCTGAACGCAAGGCTTCAACAGCTTGGACCACATCATCACGCGCCGTTTCTAATTCACGCATAGTTTCATTAATAGTCTCTAAGCGTTGACGCGTACTGTTCAAATCCGTTTCTTCGCGTAAACGTTGTTCTAACAAGGTTTCTAACTCTTGCTGTAAGTTATTAACGGGTTCATCACCTTCAGCCAAAGCTAACTGAATTTGTTCGCGACGTTCTGTCAACGTATGTAACTGAGCTTGCATGCGGCCGATATTTTCTTCGGCAGTCGCTAATTGTGTGCGAGCATTTTCGACTTTTAACGTCAGCTCGTGCAAACGTTCTTTATCGGAACGCGCTTTCTCACGGGCACTCTCTAAAGCTCCACGCAACGTCGTGCGTTTAGTATCAAGTTCAGCCTTTAAGGCTTCATCATTTTCGGTTTTAACTAACGCTTCTTCCCATTCAGTGCGCGCTGTTTTTAATTCGTCTTCAGATGTCGCAATAGTCGTGCGGTCATCTTCAATCTCTTGCTCTAATTGCTTAGCGCGTTGCTGCAAACGCTCAAAAGCACTTTGCTTCACTTGGAGTTGCGCGCTGACATGGCCGTGGTTTTCACGCAAGTCATTCAAACTCGCTTGCACGTTATCACGCTCGATTTCTGTGTCTTGCAACTGGGTTTTGCCTACTTGCAATTGTTCACGCAATAAATCTAGCTTAGTTTCATCATTTTCAAGCTGTCGTGTCAGCTCGGTTAATTCTTTTTCACGATCGATAGCGCTGGTTTCATTATTGTTGCGATTAATGCGCAACCAATGTTTACCCACCCAGATGCCATCTTTCGTGACAACTGACTCACTCGCATTAAGCTTAGCTCGCATATCCATCGCGGCATCAATATCGCTCACGCAATAAACGCCATTTAATACGTTGCCTAATGAAACCGATGCATTCACATGGCCAATCAATAAATCGCCATGATTCGCAACAACTGACGTGCTGGACTCAGCAGTATCAAACAATGTGACTTGCCCGGTGGTGATTGAGGTTAAATCATTACTGACATCACTTAAATCATCGACACAAACGGCTTCTAAATATTCACCTAATACCGTTTCAACGGCAGTTTCCCAACCTTCGGTGATTTGCAGTTTTTTCGCTAAACGCGCATTATTGTTTAAACTTTTAGTATTTAACCATTCCGCGGCAGAACCTTCACCCTCACCGACGGTGGCTTGTTGCAAGGCTTTTAATGATGATTGACGGCCACTGGCTTTTTGCACGCTGACACGTAAGTTATCGATGTCCGTTTGCGCATCGTCATTGCTTTTGCGCAGCATCGTCATTTGCTCGGCTAGGTCAACAATCTTTTGTTGTTGCTCGGTAATTTGTTCTTTAACCGCTGCTTCGTTTATCGTTAACTCAGCAATTTGCGGTTCAAGGTTACGCACATCAATATTTTGCAATTCCACTTCGGCTTTTTCAACACGATGCTTGGCTTGGCCCATCTGCTGTTCTAAGTGTTGAATACGCGTTTGTTCCACACGGGCTTTTTGCACCGCTTCAGAAGCTTGTTGATTAAAGTCATCCCACTGCTGTTGCCATTCACTCATGGTATGTTCAGCAGACTCTAAAATATCACTCGATGACATTTCAGACATTTTCACTTCTTCAAGCTGGGGTTCAAATTCTAATAGTTCAGCACGGAAATTTTCAACACGCTCTTTATCCGTACCTAAATGTTCCGTCAATTCTTGCCATGACTGTTCAATTTGCGCTTGATCGCTTTGCAATTGATCCATACGTTGGCGATAATTCGCAATGTTTTGCTCTAAACGGGCAATATCAGCACCTAACGCATAATAACGACCTTGGACTTCGTTAAATGCATCGCCGACTTCGGTTTGTTGCTCACGCGCATGCTCAGTATCAGCACCAATGCGACGTTGCTCAGCCACTTTTTCTTCAATCTTAACTTCGTAATCTTTGATGATGGTATCGTGGTCTTGTAGCTGACGATCCATCTCTTGCCAATGCAACACTAATAATTGCGCCTTCAAGGTGCGTTCTTCTTCTTTGAAGATTTTATAACGTTCAGCTGCACGTGCTTGTTGACGTAACTTATCTAATTGCTTGCTGACTTCTTCACGCAAATCTTCTAAGCGTTCTAAATTTTCACGCGTGTGACGTAAACGCGTTTCGGTTTCTTTACGACGTTCTTTATATTTCGAAACGCCTGCGGCTTCTTCTAAGAACACACGCAAATCTTCAGGCTTCGCTTCAATGAAGCGCGAAATCATACCTTGCTCAATCACGGAATAACTACGCGACCCTAAACCAGTTCCTAAGAACACACCAATGATATCTTTACGACGACATTTCACATTGTTAAGGTAATAATTTGACTGCCCATCACGCGACACTTGACGCTTAATCGCAATGTCAGAATACTCTGCGTATTCACCACCAATCGTGCCATCGCTATTATCAAAATGTAATTCAACAGACGCTTGACTCACAGGCTTACGTGACGATGAACCATTAAAAATAACGTCATCCATCGATTCACCACGCAATTGCTTGGCGGAACTTTCGCCCATCACCCAACGAATCGCATCCACAACGTTAGATTTACCACAACCGTTTGGCCCAACAATACCGACAAGGTTACTGGGGAATGGAATAGTGGTAGGGTCAACAAATGATTTAAAACCAGCGAGTTTTATATGTTTAAGTCTCATTTACGTAAAGTTTCCATGGTTCGTTTTGTAGCGGAGCAGTATACAGTAATTGATGGGATTTGGCAGCTGCCAAATTTCAAGGACTTAGGTTTTAGGGCTTAGAGCTTAGGTAGTTTTGTGGCCACTTCGTGGCATGATGTGTATAATATTTTTAGCCATCTAAAAGGATAAATCATGATTCAATCCAGCACCTCCGGCATGCAATACTTCTTCCGCGGCATGTCCATGCTCACCCACCCTAAACTGCGCAACTATGTGATTATCCCTCTACTTATTAATATAGTCCTATTCGCAGCCCTCAGCTGGGTTGGCTACCACTACTTCAGCCAATTTGTACATTGGATGGACAGTTTCATCCCGCATTGGCTACAATGGCTAAGTTGGATTCTATGGATTTTGTTCGCCATCGCCGATCTCGTCATCATGGCCTACACATTTACGCTCATTGCCAACATCATTGCCGCCCCCTTCAATAGCTCATTATCTGAACGTGTACAAGAATTAATCACTGGCGAGAAAAAATCCGCCTCCGCCCTATCCCAAGTCAAAGACATTCCCCGCAGCGTCGGTCGTGCTGGCTTATGGCTACTCTATTACATCCCCCGCGCTATCTTTTTCGCCATCTTATTTTTAATCCCCGGCGTCAACGCTGCCGCCCCCTTTACCTGGTTCGCGTTTAACGCCTGGGTCATGTCAGTGCAATACATGGACTACCCGATGGACAACAACGGCCACTCATTCAAACACATGCGTGAATTGCTAAGCCAACAACGCGGCACGAACCTCGGCTTTGGCTCAGGCGTGCTACTCATCACCATGATACCCATCATTAATTTTGTTGCCATGCCAGCAGCGGTGATTGGTGCAACGTTGTTGTGGTGTGAACGGTATAAATAAGGCAATACCAATGAAAGAAAAAAACTTAAAGCCAAGAGAAAGTGGTTTGTTTGTTCACTCTTAAGTTGGTTAAAAACCAACTGGCTGAATATTTTTATTGGAGTATTTTTTTTAGCCGGTATTGTTTCTTTTGGCTTTGCCATTTCACATCAGTTTAAATCAACGTACTTTACTTCTGCAACTGTTCTACTCACAATCTCTGGGTTTTTATGTGGTATCAACAGGTTTTCATTAGACAGAGGATATAAAGCATCGGAAAATTATTTACAACAAATCCAAAACTGTTTCGCATTGGCAGAGGGATTAATTAAAGCTGACAATAACAACAATATCAAATGGCATAATGGTATTGAGTGTTTAATCAATGCTGAAAAACTCGCTAAAGGCTTAACTGCTGATGAGCATAAAACAACTTATGTAATTGAGCACATAAATTTAGCTTACCAGCTATTAGATGTATTTCTTAACATTGGGGATTCTAAATTTTTTTATGGAATCGCCGATTGGAAAAATAAAGACGTTAATACTCTTTATCACATGTCTAAATACCAAGGACTGGGGAATCCTTATTGGGCAGGATATAAACTTGGCAAAAAAGACATATATCGGATCGACCCCAATGGTCTTCTAAATATCTGTGCCTTTATAGACAAAGCTAACAGAGCTAATTTTGATATGAATTTCCATGATAGATCTTTCTCAAATATAACTACACAAGATTACTTCGCTACACCTATTTCAGAAATAGATAGAGCACAAATCAGCTTGCTTGCTAGTATACCAAGTGCAGTTAACATCTATATTAATACAAAGCACAGAAAGCACAGCTAGAAAACAAACTTGTCAATATACCTAAAATTAAATATAGGCTAATTATTTTATTTCTATAGCTGCTGATCTTTCAAATTCGTTTAATTGCTCAATGCAATATCAACATATTCTTTAGCTGGCTTCGATTGCTTGACTGATTGATAAACCAACAACAATCTTTTATCACTCAAAAACTTTATCTTGCCTATTTTCGAGGCTGAATCGCCTGCAACGTGATCCTTAACTGTCATAGAATGTTGAGGATGAAATATTCTACTGACAAGCAAAACATTACCACCCTCATAAGCAACAAGTTGATGTTCAGCTTGCACCGCAAGCACATTGTAATAACCTTTGGTCACTTCGTGATTCGAGAAATCTATGAACTGTGTTTCATAGCATGGTGAACCGCAATATGAAATCAAACCACCTAGGTTATGCCCGTAATATTTAAATCTATATTTAGATTCTTTCATCAGCTCAGGGATTTTACTATCAATTAAAAACTGTTGGCCATCTGCATCGATACCGTAAACACTACATAATTGCTGTTTGCAATGCCACTTTACTGTGGGCACGGCTGCTTCAGCATTTGCTACCAAAAACAGCGTGATCACCAAGGCGAATAGTTGCTTCATATTTCTTTACCTTCGCTTATAAAATATAAAATCGTCTGTGGGTAATAATCCAATACCTTCAACTTCTTCATAGCCTTCCTTATCACGTTGTATCATAATATCACTAGCACTCATACGATAACTACCTTTGGCATACATATATTGCTGTGCCAAAGGGCTAAAGTAGGCTGTTGCGTCTGTCTTGGTTGTTTTTGAATAATACACAGGTTTAATATATTGAAGCATATTGTTTAAATCTTTTGGCTCTTTGTTTTCTTCAGGGTTTTCTAAATAGGCCATCACTTCACAAAAACTTTGGTTTTTCAGATCATATGCAGAAAATTGGTTGGGCTGTGTAATTACCTCAGTTACAGTTTGTGGCGAGCCTGGATAGTTGTTTACCCGATTCATAATAACTGAGGCTACCGCTTTCCATGCTGAAATGCTGCTCTTCTCATACTTGATTCGACCAAATCTATAAATTTTCTCGACCAATTCTTCTGGGTAATCATACCAAACTTTTTTATTACGTGGATTCACGAAAGGTCTAATTTTGCCACTAGTATAGGTTTTATCTTGGTAAATTAATGTTGCACTGTTTAATGCCTCACCATATACCGTAGCCAGTAACAAACTAAATTCCTTCGTTTGTTGAGCATCTGTTATTGCTTGCTGCGCTTTTACTTTTTCCATCGCAGCCCTTCCCTCTGCTTTTTTAGCTTTCAGAGCTGCCTCTTGAGGAGAAACTGGGTTACATACAGAGCACGTTTTTGGATCATGACTAAGATAACTCATACTTTATCCCCCGATTGAGTACAATTGAAACAAAATTCAAAATCGATCTTAATTTGAATGATTATTTATTGCAAGAACGATATCGCAAAATGAGGTGAGACATGAACACGCCATAAATAACAAAATATATACACACCGTTAATTTTATGGCGATGCTATGACTTCAACAACAGCTTGATTAAGATTTAGCTTCATACTTGCTACTTCAGCAAGCTCTTTAAGATTAATATTATCGAGCATTAACCTGCCCCTCAAAATATAATTGACGATTACCGTAAGACAGTTTCCGTCTTAAACGCGTTTTTAAACGCACGATGTTTTGTGTGGGGATTTGTTGCGATTCATCATTATTATAGGCTTGTTCAGCACTGCCAGGTTCCCATTGAATATCCATACGATCTAACGCTTCTCTCACCGCATTATCAAAACCATCTTCAATCACAGGCTCATCAATATACTCTGATGGATGTGCTTTGGCATATACACCAAAACCTATCTTTACCAAACGCTTTTGTGCAATCAATTTATTCAATGCTCGACTGACTTGTCGATAGCCCCCAAGCTGTGCGAAATCTTTTCGGAGCAACACTGAGCTTGGAGATTTATCAATCAACTTAAGTGCTTTATGTTCAATACTGTTTTCGTAGTTAACTTTCATTTTATATAGCGTCAATTTAGGACCTATAATGATAGCACATAGAAAACCAAGCGCCAATTTGGGACACATGATAAACTATTTTAATTGTACCTCTCTATTCTTCCAATAAACTTCGGGTAAAATTCGAGTAAGTTGCCGCAAACCCTCGAATTAACGATTATAATTGTTAATCAAGTACGATAATGCCAAATTTAGTGTTAGTATTCCCTCCATGATAGGAATACTCGGCGGCAGTTTTGATCCGATACACCATGGTCATTTGGCTATTGGGCGGTTTGTGTTTGATTCACTTAAATTAAGTGAGTTACGCTTTTTGCCGTGTGGGCAACATGCGTTTGCTAAGCCGTTGCGAGCGAGTAAAGAGCATCGGTTAGGGATGTTGTTGGCCGCGATTGAAGGTGAACGTGGGTTTACGATTGATTTTCGGGAGTTGGAACGGTCGGGGCAATCGTTGACGATTGAGAGTTTGCGGGAGATGCGTGACGAAGTGGGGGCTGATGAGCCCTTGTGCTTTGTATTGGGTGTTGATGCTTTTGTTGAATTTGACCGCTGGCATGAGTGGCAGGCGATATTGGATGTTTGTCATTTGGTGGTGATGCAACGGCCCGATTATAATATGCAGCTGTCAGCCCCGTTACAGGCCTTTCTAGATAATCATTTAAGCAATGATATCAACGAGTTAACTAACTCGCCAGCCGGTAAAATACTGCTATTAGACAATCCATTACATGACGATTCATCTACCCAGGTTCGTGAGGCTTTGACTAACCATTCCAATATTGTTGAATTTGTGCCCAAAAAAGTAGCGGATTACATTGATGCGCACGGGCTTTACCAGTAGAATGCCGGCCTATACCTAAGGTATATAGACAACCAACGCAAGGAAACTTGGTGATAGGCTTCAACTGGAAATAATGCTCGCTCGACCATACTCCACACTCTATCCCCTAAACCCCAATTATGACATTACAAGAACAAGCACTTAAATCCCTCGACGACATCAAAGCCATTGATGTGATTGACCTTAATGTAAAAGGTTTAACCTCCGTTGCCGATAACTTTATTGTTTGCAGTGGCACCTCCAACCGCCATGTAAAATCAATTGCCAACAGTGTGGTAGTTGAAGCTAAAAAAGCGGGCTTTCACGTATACGGCGTGGAAGGCGAATTCACCGCCGAATGGATTTTAGTTAACTTAGGCGATGTGATTGTGCATGTGATGCAACCAGAAACACGTGAACGTTACGAATTAGAAAAATTGTGGGCACAGTGATTGTAAACTTCGCCCTATATTTATTATGAAATTAAAAATCATTGCCATCGGCACACGCATGCCCAACTGGGTGAACGAAGCTTGGTCTGAATATGCCGTGCGCATGCCGGCTGAAATGTCCGTTGAACTCATTGAAATCCCAGCCCCTAAGCGCGGCAAAAACCCTGATTCTGTTCGTTTAATCGCCAAAGAAGGTGAGCAAATGTTAGCGGCTATCGATCGTCAAGATATTGTAATAGCTTTGGATGAACACGGCAAAATGTGGGATACTGTGAAGCTATCTCAGCAGATGGATCACTGGCGTAATGAAGGCTGTAATGTGTGTTTTTTAATTGGTGGTGCTGATGGTTTAGCTCCGGCTTGCAAAGCGCGCGCAAATATTGTGTGGTCATTGTCGGCGTTAACTTTACCGCATCCGTTTGTACGCCCCATTGTTGCCGAGCAATTATATCGCGCTTGGACACTATTAACGAACCACCCCTATCATCGAGCATGAAAGAACAAAACCATTTCCACAATCCGTTAATACAAACCAATGTGTTTCGACGACGTGTTGTTGTTGTAACGGCAATTGTTTTATTACTAGCGGTCATCTTGTTTGCTCGCTTGGTGTATCTGCAAGTTTATAAAAATCATTATTATTCTACTGCCTCACATGACAACAGTATTAACTTAGATCCCATTGCTCCACCTCGTGGTTTAATTTACGATCGCAATGGTCGAATTTTAGCGGAAAACATTCCTGTTTATAGTTTGGATATTATCCCTGACAAAACAACAGACATGGATGTTACCGTGAAGGCTTTACAAAATTTGCTAGACATTAGTGATGATGATGTTATGCGTTTTTATCAACAGTTAAAGCAAAAACATCAATTTGATGAAATACCCTTAAAAATAAAGCTCACACAACAACAAGTTGCTAAATTTTATGTGAATCAATTCCGTTATCCCGGTGCAAAAGTCACCGCTCGACTTATTCGTTATTACCCCTACAAGTCCGACATGGTTGACATGCTTGGTTATGTCGGGCGAATTAATGACAGTGACACCAAAAGAATTGAAGACCCCAGCAACTATGCGGCAAGTAATTATATTGGCAAACTCGGCATCGAACGTTATTTTGAAAGTCGCTTGCATGGCACGGTCGGTTATCAACAAATAGAAACCAATGCAGCTGGCCAAGCGGTTCGCACATTACAAAGCATTGCACCTATTCCGGGCGATGATATTTACCTAACCATCGATTCCGCACTACAAGAAGTTGCGGTACAAGCGATGAAAAAATATCGCGGCTCAATCGTCGCGATGGATCCCCGCAATGGTGACATTCTTGCAATGGTGTCGAACCCGAGCTACGATCCCAACTTATTTGTGCGCGGCATTAGCAACAAACAATATAACGCATTGCGAGATAGTCCAAACCAACCTTTGTTTAACCGTGCTATACGCGGGCAATATCCTTTAGGCTCGGTGATCAAACCGATTTTAGCGTTAGAAGGTATATCCTCTGGTGTTGTCACCGCAAAATCTCGCATTTTTGACCCGGGTTATTTCCAAATTAACGAAGCTTCTCGTATTTACCGGAACTGGCGACCCAAAGGCCAAGGCTGGATGAATGCACGCTCAGCCATTTCACAATCCTGCGATACGTATTTTTATTGGTTATCGTTAAAACTCGGGATTGATAGAATTTCTAATGTCATGCGTGACTTTGGTTTTGGTCAACGCACCGGCATTCAAATTCGTGAAGAATTGCCAGGCTTAGTCCCGTCTCCGGCTGTGAAGCTCGCACGCACGGGGACTCGGTGGTATTCAGGTGACACACTCAACACTAGCATTGGTCAGGGCCTAACCCTATCAACCCCATTACAATTAGCGGTTGCTACCAGCATCATCGCTAACCGTGGTGTGTACTACAAAGCTAACTTAGTCAAAGACATTCGCACGCCAGATGGTAAAATATTAGATGTGCCACCTCGGTTAGGCACTAAAATTAATATGCCAGAAAAAGCTTGGAAACCCATTATTGCTGGCATGGTTGATGTTATCTCTGCTGCCAAAGGTACGGGCTATCGTTTTGGCGACCCCGCTTATACGGTTGCTGCTAAAACCGGTACGGCACAATTATTTGATGTCGGTGCAAACGAAGTGTATAAAACCGAAGATGTCACCGAACGGCTGCGTGATAATTCCATGTTCATGGCCTTTGCCCCCGTTAAGCATCCTAAAATTGTGCTCGCAGTGGCCATTCAAAACAACCCTCAAGCCGCGGCCATCGCACGCAAAGTGATGGATTATTATTTATTAAAGCAAAAACATTTATTTGACAAAAATGGAGCTTAGCCATTAGCGTTTGAACGTTGATCGTTTTGTGATTGCTTTCACCAAACGCCAAACGCCAAACTCTAAACTCTACATTATGAATAAAATTGACAAAAGAAACTTTCTCGAACAATGGTTTCCCTCTTATAAAATCGGACACCATCATCTATCACTTTGGGAGCGCATCCATATTGATTTACCCTTATTGATTGGTTTACTGCTTATCATCATTGCCGGTTTGCTCGTACTATTTAGTGCGGCAAGCGAAGATGTACTGATCGTTGTGCGCCAAATGGTGCGTTTTGGTCTCGCCTTTGGTGTGATGTTTGTCGTCGCACAAATTTCCCCTTCGCGTTTGAAGCTGTGGGCTCCATGGCTCTATGGCATTGCTGTTGCATTATTATTAGCTGTATTAGTGATAGGTTACACCGGTAAAGGTGCACAACGCTGGTTAAATCTCGGTTTGTTCCGCTTTCAACCCTCTGAACTCATGAAATTAGCATTGCCGATGATGATTGCTTGGTACATGAGTGACCGTCAACTGCCTCCTAAAGCATCGTCACTAGCTCTTGCCGGGGTAATCTTATTCGTTCCTGTTGCTTTCATATTGAAACAACCTGATTTAGGTACTGCCATTATGGTTGCCGTAGCAGGCTTTGGTGTCCTACTATTTGCTGGCATTGGCTGGCGTTGGTTAATTTCAGGCGCGGTAATTATTGCAGCGGCGGCCCCTGTTGCTTGGCATTTTTTACATAGTTATCAACGCGGTCGAGTGCTGACATTTTTAAATCCAGAACGTGACCCTCTTGGTTCAGGCTATCACATCATTCAATCTAAAATTGCCATTGGCTCAGGTGGTTTTTTGGGCAAAGGCTGGTTGAACGGTACGCAATCCCATTTGAATTTCTTGCCCGAACATTCTACTGATTTCATTTATTCCGTTCTGGGTGAAGAATTTGGCTTGCTCGGCGGTTTCATCTTATTATCGCTATATTTACTGGTCACCATTCGCTGTTTTTATATTGCTTATCACGCACAAGATAACTTTAGCCGTTTGCTAGCCGGCAGTCTTGGTTTCACTTTTTTTGTCTCGGTGTTTGTAAATATTGGCATGGTTTCAGGCATTCTTCCTGTCGTTGGCCTGCCCTTACCTTTATTTAGCTATGGTGGCACATCCGTGGTGACATTGATGGCAAGTTTTGGCATACTGATGTCTATCAGCACACACAGAAAGCTAATCGCTACTTGAGGGATCCTATGCGCAAATTGACTACAATAATTATTTTCGTTTTCAGCTTAATCACTTGCCCCATGGTATTCGCTGCCGATGCAGCAAAACCTGATCATGCGGCGGCTGTGCAACCCATCAATGCCATGCGCCCTAACGTGCAACAGTTTATAGATATGATGGTCACAAAACATCAGTTTAATCGTGACGCATTAAATTTACTGTTTAATAAAGTACAAGTGCGCCCAGAAATCATTAGCTCAATGCAACAACCCTACGAAGCGAAACCTTGGTATATTTATCGCAAGCATTTCATTAGTCAAACACGTGTTAAAGGTGGCGTGAAATTTTGGCAGCAGCATAAAAAAGTGTTAGCCAAAGTCAGTCAACAATATGGCGTACCCGTCAGTGTGTTAGTCGCCATCATTGGTGTTGAAACTTCATACGGTCACAATCGTGGAAAGTATTCGGTGCTAGATACTTTATCGACACTCGCTTTTGACTACCCACCTCGAACAAAATTTTTCACCAGAGAGCTTGAACAGTTTTTATTATTAGCCCGCGAACAACATTGGGAAACGGCTAAAGTGTTAGGCTCTTATGCCGGTGCAGTGGGTCAACCACAATTCATGCCGAGCTCTTATCGTGCCTATGCGGTTGATTACTCGCAAGATGGTAGCATTGATTTGTTCGATAACATTGATGACATCATTGGCAGTGTGGCTAATTACTTACATAAACATGGTTGGAAAGCGGGAGAAGCTATCATTGCACCAGCGACAACCGTGGGCAGTGATTACACCAAGCTACCCAAACAATCGGGCAAGCCTAGCTATACGCTGTCAGAATTATTGCATTATGGCATTCACGTCACGGGCAAATACCCCGACACAACAAAGGCCTTATTTGTCACAGTTGAAGAGAGTAAAGACACCCAAGCCTATTGGTTAGGTTTTTATAATTTTTATGTCATAAAACGTTATAACATCAGTAATTTATATGCCTTAGCTGTTACACAATTATCACAATTAATTGACACGGACTATCATAAACAAGTAAAAGCTGATGCTACTAAACCCAAGAAGCATACGCCACCAAAAATCTCAAAGAAAGCTGTGCCGTCGACAACACTTACATTAACACCTGGTAGCAGTGCTAGTGTCAGCCCAGCTCTTTCGTAACACCTTAAGCCTACTGCTAACTTGTGTATTAGCCACAGGTTGCATTGGCTATGGTGGGAACAAAGATAGCATCCCGCGCAATTATAAAAGCATCGATGTTTCCAACATCCCTAATGCCACTCCAAAAGTCGAACCTAAAAGTAAATACGGCAACCCTTCTTCTTATGTCGTGATGGGTAAACGTTATTATGTATTAAACACTGCTAAAGGTTATAAACAGCGCGGCATTGCATCCTGGTATGGCACAAAATTTCATAAACAACGTACCTCCAGCGGTGAAACTTACAATATGTTTGGCATGACTGCCGCTAACAAAGTGTTGCCCTTGCCCACCTACGTACGCGTGACCAATTTAGAAAATGGTAAATGGGTGATTGTCAAAGTTAACGATCGTGGGCCTTTCCATGAGAATCGTATTATTGACTTATCATTCGCGGCAGCAAAAAAACTCAACATGTTGAAAACTGGTACCGCGAAGGTGGAAGTCGAAGCCATTAATCCTCGCTCACCGGATAGTTTAAACCCACCGGTTACCGCCCCCAAAGTCTACAGCTTCGAATCACACCAAATTTATTTACAACTGGGCGTGTTTTCAACTCGCGATACAGCACAGCATTTAGCAGACACCCTGAAACGCTATACCACTAATAGCATCCGAATTGTTATGGCCAACAATGGCAGTCGTAATCTTTATAAAGTTCAAGTCGGACCGATTAAAGATGTGCATACTGCTGATGCTCTCACTAAGACCTTCGAACGCAATGGGCTTGGACAAGCCTTTGCTCTGGTAAAATAAATGCTCAAGGATTAGGCAGGTCAAATGCTGACTTCACAACAAATCCATTGTTAACCTAGTGTAAGTACTGAAGCGGTTTCTAGCCTCTCTAAGCACTAGGCCCGTCAGTAAGAATATGCTAAAGTTTCGCCCTCAACGACCGTCCCAATAAAGGATCAAGACACATGAAGAAATTGCTTATCACGCTTATGATTATTATGTTTGCTAGCACTAGTTTTGCAGCAAGCACCACTACCAAACCATTAGCATTAGACAAAACTAACGCACCGGCTAAAGTTGCCGCAGTTGCCACAACGCCAGCTCCCAGCAAAGCTGTTGATCCTTTTGCAAAATACTTAGTGCCATCAGCTCCCGACATCAATGCTAAATCTTATATCTTAATGGATGTAAATAGCCACACCATCATCGCGCAAAAAAATGCAGATGAAAAATTGCCACCAGCAAGCTTAACTAAATTGATGACTTTATATTTAACGTTTAAAGAATTAGCGTCTAATCAAATTCATTTAAATGACAAAGTCCGCATCAGTGTTAAAGCATGGCGCATGGGCGGTTCAAAAATGTTTGTCAAAGAAGGCAACCAAGTGCCTGTCGAAGATTTAATTCGTGGTATCATCGTAATGTCTGGCAATGATGCCACGACTGCCTTAGCTGAGTACATCGGTGGAAGTGAATCCACTTTCGTGCAAATGATGAATCAACAAGCCAAAATACTTGGCATGAAAAACACACATTACACGGATGCTACTGGCCTGCCACACCCAGACCATTACGCAACGGCACATGACTTAGCTATTTTAGCGACAGCTATCATCAATCAATTCCCACAGTATTATCACTACTTCAGTGAAAAATGGTTCACGTGGAATAACATTCGTCAGAACAACCGTAACTTATTATTATGGCGTGACCCGAATGTTGATGGCATGAAAACGGGGCACACCAGTGCTGCTGGTTATTGCTTAATCGCCTCTGCAAAAGATAGCGAAGGTATGCGAGTGGTGAGTGTTGTTATGGGTACGCCATCCGAAGATGCACGTGCGACCGATGCCGATGCGTTAGTACGCTTTGGTTTCCGTTTTTACCAAACCCATAAGCTTTATTCAGCCAATCAAACTGTCACTACCATGCGCGTTTATGCCGGTGCTAATAAAAATGTTAACGTAGGCTTAACTAAAGATTTATATGTCACCATTCCTGCCAATGCTTACAAAGATTTGAAAGCCTCGACGGATATGCAAAACAAAGCCAAAGCGCCTGTGGCCAAAAACCAACAGTTGGGCACATTAAATGTAACGCTGAATGGTAACAAGCTGGATGATAAACCATTAGTTGCACTGCAAGCTGACCCCAAAGGCGGCATGTGGCGTCACTTCTCCGATTGGCTAGGTTCCATTTTTTAAAGGTATCACGACATGACAACAGTTTATTTAAATGGTGAGTTTCTTCCGCGTGATCAAGCGAAAGTATCGGTTTTAGATCGTGGTTTCTTATTTGCCGATTCCATTTACGAAGTCATCCCCGTTCATCATGGTAAATATTTTTTAGGTGAAGAACATTTACAACGCTTAGATCGCAGCTTGTTGGCTATTGATTTAAATTGTGGCCTAAGCCATTCAGAGTGGTTCACGATTTTTGACAAATTGATGGCGCAATACGACGATAAAACGCAAGCGTATTCCATTTATTTGCAGGTCACCCGCGGTGTTGACGTTGAACGTAATCATGCTTTTCCAATTACGGCTATTCAACCTACTGTGTTTGTGCAAATCACACCGGCGACAACCATGCCAATCGATAAAATAAAACGCGGCTTGTCTGTCATCGTTGCCGATGATACGCGCTGGGTGCGCAACAGCATTAAATCGACCTCGTTATTACCGAGCATTATCCAACGTGATTTAGCCACGCAACAAAAAGCCGATGAAGCGATCTTAGTGCGTGAAGGTTATGTGTCTGAAGCCACCGCCTCAAATGTTTACATGGTTAAAGATGGTGTCATTCTAACGCATCCAGAAGATGGTCGTATTCTTGGTGGTATTACCCGTGGTCTTACTGTCGAGCTAGCCAACAAATTTAATATGCCGTTAGAAGAACGAGCGATTTTACGCGAAGAACTTTATGACGCCGATGAAATTTGGTTAAGTAGCGCGGCCAAAGATGTTGCACCTGTTGTCACTATCGATGGTGAAATGGTTGCCGACGGTAAACCCGGTCCTGTTTGGCAACAGATGTGGCAGCACTTTCAAGATTACAAGGCGAACTTATGAGCGATGAAACCTTATTAGAATTTCCCTGCGAATTTCCCTTTAAAATCATGGGTAAAAAATCTGATGACTTAGAAGTAGCTGTGCTGGGTATCATGCATGATCACTATCCTGATATGAAAGAAGATTGTCTCAAAACGCGTGAAAGTGAAAATGGTAATTATTTATCAATTACCGTCACCGTAACAGCTGAAAGCAAAGAGCAACTTGATAAGTGTTATCAAGCATTGTCATCACATGAATTAGTATTAATGACACTGTGATATTACCCCCTCTCCCGCTTGCGGGCGTTGTTGAATAAATCAGCTTTTATACAACGTTACAGCTCGTCATCCCGCGACTTGATCGCGGGATGACGGAGTTGGAAAATTGATTTATTCAACAACGCCCGCAAGCGGGTGAGAATTAAAGGTATAAAATATGATAATAAAAGACCTAGCCCAACAAGACTACACCACCACCTGGCAAGCCATGCGTGACTTCACTGACGCCCGTGATGAAACCACTGAAGATGAAATTTGGCTCGTCGAACACCCTGCTGTTTTCACCCAAGGCCAAGCCGGAAAAGCTGAACATATTCTTAATGCTGGTGATATTTCCATCGTGCAATCTGATCGCGGGGGGCAAGTCACTTATCATGGCCCCGGCCAACTCGTTGCATATATTTTGCTCGACGTACGCCGCGCTAAACTCAAAGTGCGCGAACTTGTCACCCTAATTGAAACGGCTATTATCGATTTACTCAAAGAATATAACATTACGGCTAATGCCCGTTGCGATGCCCCGGGCGTCTACGTTGATGGCGCTAAAATTTGTTCGTTAGGCTTACGCATCCGCAAAGGCTGCTCCTACCACGGCCTTGCACTCAACGTTGATATGAATCTCGAACCCTTCATCCGCATCAACCCTTGCGGTTACGCTAATATGCCAGTCACTCAACTAAGTGCCCTTTGCCCCACACTTGATATCACACAAGTTCGCCAACGACTTATTAACTCTTTGAAAAATAAATTGATTTCACAGGCCTAGCCCTAATTCCTGAACCAAGCATTCGCGTTAATTTTGTAGTATAATTCGCCAATTCGAAATGATTGAGAGATGGCATGACAACAAGCACAATAAAAGACCCTAGCGTGAAGAAAAAAGGCTTAGATAAGCTAGCACGCATTCCCATTAAAATTGCTCCCACTGAAAAACCTCAGCGCAAGCCGGATTGGATTCGTATTCGTTTAAGCCCTAGCCCCGAAGTGGCTAACTTGAAAAAGAAATTGCGTGAAAATAAATTAGTGACGGTTTGTGAAGAAGCGTCTTGCCCGAACTTGTCGGAATGTTTTAGTCATGGCACGGCAACGTTTATGATCATGGGTGAGAAGTGTACCCGACGTTGTAGCTTTTGTGATGTAGGCCATGGTCGCCCTGATCCACTGGATGTCGATGAGCCCAAAAATTTGGCTAAAACAGTCGCTGACATGGCATTAAAGTATGTCGTCATTACTTCAGTCGATCGCGATGATTTACGTGATGGTGGTGCACAACATTTTGCAGATTGTATTCGTGAAGCACGTGCCTTAAGTCCTAAATTAAAAATTGAAGTGTTAGTACCTGATTTTCGCGGCCGTATGGAAAAAGCACTTGACGCTTTAGATGCTAATTTACCCGATGTGTTTAACCATAATATTGAAACTGCACCGCGACTTTATAAAAAAGCGCGACCAGGTTCGGATTACAAATGGTCGTTGCGATTATTGCAAGAATTTAAAAATCGTCATCCAAATATTCCCACTAAGTCAGGCATGATGCTGGGCTTAGGTGAAACATCAGAAGAAGTTGAACAAGTCATGCAAGATTTGCGTGACCATGATGTCGACATGTTAACCTTGGGGCAATATTTGCAACCGAGTAAGTTTCACATCGGGGTTGATCGTTATGTACATCCCACTGAGTTTGATCGCTTAGGTGCATTGGCGAAAGAAATGGGTTTTAGTAATGTAGCGAGTGGACCATTGGTTAGGTCTTCTTATCATGCGGATATGCAAGCAAAGGAATTAGTTTAATTGATGACTCTGGAATTTCCTCTCTCCTGCTGCTTTGCAGCTGTCCTCTCCCGCTTTGCGGGCGAGGATTATAAGGTATAACACCCTATATGCACGACCTAATACACAACATTCCAACCTGGGTACAGCATCATAGCGAATGGGCATGGTTGGCGACTTTCCTGATTGCATTTACTGAATCATTAGCTATTGTTGGCTTATTTATTCCTGGCTCTACTCTATTAGCTGTTCTTGGTGTTTTTGTTGGCCTAGGCACATTGCCTGCGGCTGAAACATTTATTTTTGCGATTGTTGGCGCCATTGCTGGTGACATATTGAGTTTTTGGCTAGGCTACCACTACCATGAAGATATCCGTAAGATTTGGCCCTTCAGTCGATTTGGTAAGTTGCTTAATCGTGGCGAACAATTTTTTGCAAAATACGGCGGTAAGAGTGTATTCGTTGGTCGCTTTCTTGGGCCATTGCGCCCAACTATGCCATTAATTGCTGGCATCATGAACTTACAACCCAAACGCTTTTTAATTGCTAATGTTGCTTCAGCCTTAATCTGGGCGCCAGGTTACATTGTGCCAGGTATTTTAATCGGTGCTGGCATTGTTCACATTACCGGTAAAGAAGCGGAGCATGCTTTCTTTGGCGCCATTGTTTTCTTAGTCGCTGTTTTATCTAGCTACTGGTTGGCACGCAGTATTATGCTTGCGATTTATGAAGGTTTATATAATTTGTTACAACGAGGATGGGACACCATGGAAAATCATTGGTTAAAATGGTTATTGCGCGACGCAACAGAACCACACTTACACCGACAATTGAGTTTGGCAATCTGGACAATTATTTGTTTCAGTTTGTTTATCGTGTTATTTATTTTAGTCGCCACTCATATGGGTGTATCGAGTATTAATATTCCTGTGCATCACAGTTTCATGGCGATGCGCACAGAAACGATGCTACACATTATGGTGGTGGTAAGTTTCTTCGGCCAAAAAGTTGTGTTAATTCCCACATTGATGGCTAGCTTCATTTATTTAATGTGGCAAAAAAATTGGCGCTATGCGTGCCATTGGTTAATTGCTTTAATTATTGCGGCATTCATTGCTTACCTCGCCAAAGAGATTTCTTATTCTCATCGCCCTGGTGATTTAGTGAATCAATTAAAAACCCTATCCTTCCCCAGCGGGCATGTCACATTCACTCTGGTAGTGTGGGGCTTTGTTGCTTATTTAATCCGGGAACGTTTGCCGAAAGAATTTAAGCGTATTCCAATGACCGCGTTAACTTTGCTAACCATTCTGGTTGCATTTTCACGCTTGTATTTAGGTCTGCATTGGTTAACAGATGTTATCGGTGGTGTATTATTAGGCTGCAGTGTATTGTTTGTGATGGTCATCAGTTATCGCCGCCACAAACCGAATACTGAAGTTAAATTAAAATCGTTTTTAATCGCTCTTGGTGTGTTGTTTTTTGTTTTTGCTACCCTGTATGGGGTTAAAAATTACTCAATGCATGTGGCAAGTTATCAGTTGAAGGCGCCGATTGTTTTAGAGCCGGGACCTGTTATATTGGGGAATAAGTAGGTTACCGCTTCGCGGTGATTTATTTCTATCCACCCTCATCGGCCCTTCGGGCATCTTCTCCCCCCAAGGGGAGAAGAGAAATATCAATCCTAGTCTTTCGTATTTAATTCAGCGTCCAACCATTCCGGGCGATAGCTTAAATCAACTTGCCGCATTTTTTCTAAAATATCATCGACCTGTTCAGACACGGCAGCCATATTGAAATGTTCTTCTGCCATAAACTTCTCAGCTACGGCGTTTTTTAACATCGCAAGCATAGGGTCGTAAAAGTTAGCAATGTTTAAAATACCGAGTGGTTTTAATTGTTTGTGTAATTGTACCAAAGTCCAAATTTCAAAGAATTCTTCGTAAGAACCTGTGCCACCTGGCAATAAAATAAAAGCATCTGAACGATCAAACATGATTTTTTTCCGCTCAGGCATGGTATCAACAATAATCGATTCTGACACACCTTCATAAACCAGTTCTTTAGCTTCAAGAAACGCTGTCATTACGCCAGTTACATAACCACCCTGCTCAAGCGCTGAAGACGCAAGACTATGCATCAAGCCAACGTTAGCCCCACCGAATACGATGTTGATATTTTGTTTTGCAAGCAATGCCCCTAAATCTGAAGCAGCTTGCGTATAGGCAGGATTAACACCACTATTTGAACCACAAAATACGGCAACAGTTTTTATTTCATTCATGGCTTAAACAATAAATGGAATAGCGATGATGAAGGCGATAACCGCGTAAGCAGCTAGGCCTATCCAGAGGCCTTGTTTAGTGAAGTCGTGTTCTTGATCGGTCATGGTCGGGGCTCCTTAACTACTGCTGGTGGATATATCCGCGCTTCTCGCGAATTTTTATCCACCCTACAAATTACTAATAATTTTAGCATGAATTCCGCCAAATGCACGGTTGCTCATAATCACCACGTGGCATGGGGCTGTGGGCTTAATGGCACCGACAATACTATCGATATTATGAAAAATATGGACATTAGCTTGCTCAGCTAATTCAAACTCAGCATCTTCAGGTAAATAGAGATAGACTTCATCGGCTTTATCGAATGCGGGGATGATTGTATCTTTGTGAATGCCGGCACGCATGGTGTATGAGCCAAGCTCAGCGATGGCGATGATTTTTTCCGTGCCCACTTTCGCACGTAAGCCTTGCAAGGTGGTCGCGATAGCGGTGGGATGATGAGCGAAGTCATCATAAACGGTGATGCCATTTTTTTCAGCGCGGATTTCTAAACGGCGTTTAACGTTTTTAAAATCGCTAAATGATTGGCAAGCTTGTTGCCAGTTAACACCCGCATGATGCGCAGCGGCGATGGCGGCAACCGCATTGTGAACGTTATGCTGACCTAATAAATCCCAGTTCACGTCGGCCGTTTCATTATCATGCTTCACAGTGAAAGCGGAGCCGTCGTCCTTTAATAAACTAAACTGCCAATCGTTGCCGAGTGTTTCAACTGGGGTCCAACAGCCTTGCTCAATCACGGCATCAATATCCGCTTCGTTCGCCGGCGTGAGAATTAAACCTTCACTCGGCATCATGCGTAATAAATGATGGAACTGGGTTTGGATAGCGGCTAAATCAGAGAAGATATCAGCATGATCGAATTCTAAATTATTAATGATTAATGTGCGAGGGTGGTAATGCACAAACTTCGATCGCTTATCAAAAAAGGCCGTGTCGTATTCATCTGCTTCAATCACAAAATATTCACTATCCGTCACGCGAGCGGATGACTCAAAATTTTCAGGCACACCACCGATTAAAAAACTAGGGTTATGGCCTGCCGCTTCAAGCAACCACGTTAACATACTCGCCGTTGTGGTTTTCCCATGCGTGCCACTCACGGCTAATACCCAACGATTATGTAAAACATTTTCATATAACCATTGTGGACCAGAGGTATAAGCTAAATTGTTATTAAGAATATGCTCCACAATCGGTTTGCCGCGTGTCATGGCATTGCCGACAATGATGACATCAGGCTGGTAATCCAGTTGATCGACTTCAAAGCCTTCAATCAATTGAATGCCCTGCTCTTCAAGTTGCGTGCTCATGGGAGGATAGACTTTGGCGTCACAGCCGCGCACGTCATGCCCGAGCTGTTTGGCGATGGCGGCGATGCCAGCCATGAAAGTGCCGCAGATGCCGAGGATATGGATTTTCATGTGAGGTCCTTTAAGAATAAGCTAATACTATCAAATAATATCATATTTAAGGTTGGGTGAATGAGGTTATACGGAGCATAACCATATCCACCAGCGGTGGTTAACGATAGGCCTTGCCTAAATTCCACGGTTAAGCCGCACAATGACAGCTCGTCGTCCCGCGGCTTGACCGCGGGACCCAGAAACTCACTTAACCTTAATAAGCGCAATAGCCTTTTGCAAACGCTCAAGCACATCGGCTTGGCCAATTAAATATAAGGTCAAATCTAAACCTGGAGACATCGTACTACCAGTAACAGCAACACGTACGGCAGGGCCATATTTACCCATTTTCAAGCCCAATTCTTCACCAACGGCTTGTAGAGCAACGTGAATATCATCTTGCTCCCATACGCTTAATGCAGCCAATTTATCGTGTAATAATTGCAGGGGCTCCACCGATTCAGGTTTAAAACATTTTTCGACAGCTGCTTCATTGTAAGTTTCAAAGGTTTGGTAAAAGCATAAACTCTTATCCGCCATTTCAATTAAGGTTTTACTGCGTTCGGCTTGAGCTTTAACTAGTTCAATCAACTTGTGGTCAACTGGCGCATCAACACCTTTGGCTTTTAATATTAAAGCCAATTGCGCAGCGACATAATCAGGCGCTTCAGATTTTAAATACTGTTGGTTTAACCATTGCAATTTTTCAGGGTTAAAACTCGCGGGCGATTTATTGATATGTTCAACATCAAACAAATCAATCATATCTTGTTTAGAAAACAATTCTTGATCGCCATGCGACCAACCTAAACGGACCAAATAATTGAGTAAGGCTTCAGGCAAAAAGCCTTCGTCACGATATTGCATAACGCTAACTGCCCCATGGCGTTTCGACAAACGCGCACCATCACTGCCTAAAATCATCGGTAAATGCCCAAAAATGGGTGGTTTTACGCCTAAAGCTGCATATAAGTTAATTTGGCGAGGGGTATTGTTGATGTGATCATCACCACGCAACACATGGGTCATGTTCATGTCCCAATCATCCACTACGACACAAAAGTTATACGTCGGTGAACCATCGGTGCGTTGGATAATCAAATCATCCAACTCACTGTTCTGCACTTCGATAGTGCCGCGCACTAAATCGTCCCATGCAACAGAGCCAGCGATCGGGTTTTTAAAACGAATCACATGCGGGGCATCAACATCACCGTCTGAACAATCACGGCAATGGCCATCGTAACGTGGCTTTTCTTTGTTTGCCATTTGTTGTTCACGTAAAGCATCCAGTCGTTCTTTCGAGCAATAACAGCGATAGGCCTTATCTTCATCAACTAATTGTTGGATTAATTGCGCATAACGCTCAAACTTGTGCGTTTGATAAACCGGCACTTCATCCCAATCCAACCCCAGCCAATTCATCCCATCAAAAATCGCTTGCACTGACTCCTCTGTCGAACGTTCGCGATCAGTATCTTCAATCCGTAAAATAAATTGTCCGCCATGTTTGCGGGCGAACAACCAACTAAATAAAGCGGTACGGGCCCCACCAATATGAAGAAAACCGGTTGGGCTGGGGGCAAAACGGGTGCGAATGGTCATGCTGACTCCTTTTTAGAGTGAGTATTATATACCCATTGCACATCAAGATGCGAACTTCTAGCAGGCGCCAAACTCGATACCCAATAATTTAATTATCTTCCCTTCCTATTTTGTTAACTCTTTTTCAATGGCTACTTTGTAGTCAGGAACTGCGCTCATATAACTACCATGAAGCCGTTCTAAATTTGCTTTATCGTTTTTATTGCCTGCCAGTCTAAACTGATCCTTCAAATAACATTTAGCCGCTGCCTTAGGATGTTTACGTACAAACTGCGTAGCTTCAAGTATCCACGCACCCGCCAACACTAATGCAAACGCCATGTGCGCATCATACAACGCATTTAAATGTGCTTCGGTAGGCAACTTCCACTCTTTAAGCGCATCAAACTGGCGTTTGAACATATTCCAGACCAACGTGTCATGCAAGCTCACATAATGAATATTATCAACTGTTGTTGGTTTGGCTTGCTCATATATTCTTACCTTAAAACACCGTTTGGTGTTCATGTATAAATAACGTAATGCCACAAAAGCGTCTACACTTGCGATATCTGTTTTAGCCTTCAGGATACTCGTATGAGCCATGCGATATAATGGTAATAAGTCACCTGATTTGGCAGCATTGACAAAGGCTTCATCTGTTGATTTTTGTGGGTCACTTTGTGCAGTTAACACCGCACAATGATAAATAGCAGCAGGATGTGTTTCGGCAACAGGCACCTGGTACCACATCAATGCCAAACCGATATATTTTCTCATTGCCTGTTTGTTCGCCCCGGCACCACAAAAACCAGCCACAGCCTCATAAAATTTAGCTTTAGTATAATTGCACATGGCAAGAGATTTTATGTTGGAAAATTCTGGCTCTATGCTTTCAACAAATCTCATCATTGCATTTAAATCTTTATTTAACCCCTGAAAAAAAAGTTTAGCTAATAAATATTGAGACACACAATAGTCATTCATGTTATCACCTTGCGAAAAGGGTGCTAATTGTTCTATTGCTTGCTGTAAACATATTGATCTTTTAACATCATCGTCGTGATAAATATTAATTAATGCTGAAAAATAAACACGAGCAACGTGCCCCTCAGGAAGGCGGGACGAAAAAAACTGATTAACCAATAGAGTTAAAGCTAGGGCATCATAGGTTTGCTGTTCAAACAGCATTGTCAATATAGAAATACGCCTGACATCATCTCCCGCAAATAGCGTTGCTGCTGCAATCGGGGCTTTACCTGAAAACATAGCAAGGTATTCACTTATAGCATCATCAAGTGTTTTACATTCATGCCCAAATAACGTAATCAAAATAAGATCCTTATTGAATTATAAAATGGAGAATCACGCTAAGCATAGCGCTTGATTGTCTATCTGGCAAATGGCTTCATAACCTTGTGTAATCCCAGTACAATTTGATTGTATCATTTATTCTCACGCTCTAATCGCATGACTTGCTGGCTGAATTCAAATGCTGGCATCTCTGCACTAGCACCCGTCGTGACCATGTTGCGCATGGTTGCTAACATATGTGAATCCTGCTTATAAAACACTTTATCTTGCATATAGAGCCATGCACAAAGTGTGGGCTTTCTTTTTAACAATCGGTCAATGGAACGATTTTTAATCAACGATTGATCTGCCATGGATGTGCTGACCTTATAATCAAAATCAGGATCAAAATGCATCAGTTCGTCAGAAATCAAGTTGGATGACAGCAAATAATATTTGCATTGGCATCGCAGGTTAGCATTTTGATGGTGACGGATTTTTTCATAAAAAACCTTGATATTTTCAGCAATCACCTCTTTTAATGTCATCATTTTCCATGCGTGCGAACTTGATTTACCCATATTATTTGACCATACAGCTCTTGCCTCATATTTCGAATCCACACACCAACAAACGTGACGTAACAATTTACAGGCCACAATAGTATTCACATCTAGTACAACTTGTTCAGCTATGATGCCAGAAGGTTTTCGCTTCAAATAATGCATTGCTGCGGTCACCATGATGCGTAGGTCACCCGTTGCAATCATTGCAGTAGCAAAGGTGTCGGTTTGGCTTGTAGTTGCCATATAACTTGAACGGGGATGTGCAACAGTTGGTGTGGATTCTGCACTTAATTGTGCATAATACTCACCAGTTTGCGCTAATTTTTCAGCATTATTGAGCACTTCAGCTTCTTGCTCTAAGAAACGAGCGCTAGCGTAACGACACCAAAAACTTTCCCCACCATCTCCTTCTTTAAACGCTGTTTTGATTGCAACAGCCTTTGCCCACAACGTCGACATAACTGCTGGGTTTTCTCCGAGCAATTCACTTTGTCGCATATAGGCTATCATCAACTCAATTTTGGCATAGGCATTATCACTCTTACTCAACCATGTTATCGCTGATTGTAAATTTTCAACCTCAGGTGCGTCATTTGCCCCACCTTGTGCGAAATACAGAAATACAAGGCCTTTAAGAAAGGTATAACTAATATGCTGTTCACCTTTGTCATCGTATATTTTTTTCAGGCTGGCATTCACTAACTCTTTATTAAACTTCCGCTGTTTCATATACAAAGCTAATTTATGTGTAGCTGAAAAATTCATGCTTTCAAACCAGGTGCCGCTTCCTTTGCATTCAACCACGTAGGAACCCAACAGGTCATCTAATGACAATACGTTATAGCCAAAATAACTGGCGGGTAACGCGACTGCCTTGACTGCCTGCTTTTGACAAAAAATCAGATAGTAATCAACCTTATTTTTTATAATTGTTTCATTCTTATAAGCATCTGACATAGCAGCCAAATAAGGTGACATCACTTTTTGATTGTTTTTCAATAGAGCTAATAGCTGGGGCTCCCAAGTGGATAACGTACCGGCCAATAACAAGTGACAGCGAGCGAACAAATCATCCGATTTTAATTTGGCGTATACATTTTCAATTTCTTTTTTCACTTCATCATATAAATTAATATACGGCAATTCATCTGTGAGTGTCTGAATGTCACCTGCCCCACGATAACGAAACATTAAGGACTCTTTGACATGCAACGCGACATAACCCAACAATTCACAGGCACAAATAAAATCATTTGAGCTGGGAACACCACACCGCTTAGCTTCTGCAAACATGGCACGCAAGTCACCCATCTGAATTGCAATAGGTAAAGCTTCGGCTACCCCCTGCAATATTCCACCGTCAAATACTAACAAGAATTTATCGTAATAGGATTGAGGCAGCCTCAGCTTGTCAGCTGAATCATTTCTCCGTGTAATGGCACGATAATCACCAGGGAGTGAGACTGAAGTATACTGGCTTTTTGAACATCCGATTTCAATGATGGCAAACTCACGCCAGGTTGAATTTTCAGGCAGTCCTTTCAAATATTGCTCAGCCGCCATGTAAAAGTTAGCTTGCTCAATTTCGTTATCAGAAAGAGCCACTCTGCGCAAATTATAGATGACTCTCAACACTGTTACATAATTACCACATGGCATAGAAGCATTAATTGCTGCCGCCAAGGCGGTTTGATTTTCTGGTTGATAATTTGATAACAACAACACAGCATCGATGAATGAACCTGTGTGTGTAACTAATGTTGTTAAATTAATGATTTTTTTAGCTGCTTCAACATCAATTTTTCGTTGTTGAATATAAAGGAATAATTTCCATATCACCAAGCTTTTATCTGAAGCAAACAATCTGGCACCATCAGTATTAACTGCTGTCACGTAGTCCGTGATTAAATCATCAAAGCTTGAAATATTTTGCTCAGCTGGGCACGCAACAAACTTCACATTACCCTCCTGTTTTGATTATTCGTGGATGTGAATGCACTGATTGTAGACACTAATGAGAAAGCTGGCAAACGGTATTATCGCACTGTATAATAGCTGCACAACCCCATAAGGATACACTCGGATGCCAGCTCAATACACTCTCAAAATTGTGACACGATTTAATGCGGCGCGGGCGTTGCGGCATTATGAAGGTAAGTGCGCTAACATTCATGGGCATGACTTTCGATTGGAAGCGGAGATTAATACGCCAGCACCGGACGAAGATAAAGGCTTAGTTGTCGATTTTTATGATATCAAACAAGTGATGACCCAAGTGGCAGATAAATTTGATCATCAATTCATTAATGAAGTCGCGCCGTTTGATGTGATTAACCCGACCGATGAAAATTTAGCGAAGTGGTTGTTTGAACATTTACAGGAATTGTTAACCGACCCTAATGTGTCAGTGGCAGCGGTGACGTTATGGGAGAGTGATGAGTTTGGTGTTCGGTATTCTCAATAAACGTTAACTCGATGCCTAACCATTTGGCTCAACATTGTTTTTGTTATTTTCAGATTTGGCACCTGTTTGCGTTACACCGCTTACGCCTGGCTTGATATCAACACCTTGACCATAATTATCATTCGTTGTCGTATTAGTGATGCTAGAATTAACGTTGGTACCACTACCCGGCGCTGCTATGGCAATACCATCACCACTATTGCCGCTAAACTGACTATTGTTAATCGCGACATTATTTACACCCGTCATTTGCAAACCATCAGCCCAGCCGGGGTTGCTTTGTTGTGTCGCGGTTTCATTAACATAATTTAACGTCACATTGTTCGCTCCATGTTGAATCGCGATCGCATTGGGATTGGTTAACACGCCTTGCATCCAATCGGTTGCTTGTATATTAATGTTATCTAATTTCACATGATTGGCACCTCTTATCAAAATATCATCACCCATCACGTTGCTAAATGCGTCACCTGTTATACCACTGTCATTGACCGTGATATTGCTAGTGTTAGTCCCATTAAGATATAAACCTGCCACATCATAAGGCTGAGACGTATTCAGCACCGTCACATTATTCAAGGCAATAGCATTACCACCGTTAATTAAAAACTGAGCCGTTTGCTTATTATTTGCCGCATTCAAGTCATCAAAAGTTAGATTGTTTGAGCCACCGATCACGACGACACCTTGTTGGTTACCGGTCACTTGTGAAGGTGTAATAGCATTAACCTCTGTGCCGAAACTTGAGTTCTCCACATCATTTAACACCATACCAAAGTTTGCATTGTTAGCGATATCCAGTTGGCCAACATGCACTTTTGTCGAATTTACAATATTGACGCCATAACCTGTCTTTGTTCCTTTTACCGTTAACTGACCAATATCATCGTTATAGCCATGGTTAATATACACACCATAGTTATTATTAATGGCACTAATATTATCGGCATAAATGTTGACGCTGTGGCTGCTTGGGTCAGATGAGTTGTTACTCATATTGATCGCATAATTATTGTTGTTCAACACTGTATTACCGTACAAGTACAGCTGCATACCACTCGCATCGCTACCCGAAATACCGTCGCCAGTATTGTTGCTTGAATTTAGGTTGTAGAAAAATGCAGTGGAATTTTCAATCACACCATCACCTTGTGTGTTACTGATATTAACGCCGCCAACTTTACCTAAGCTCGCAGCAACTGAATATTGAGAGACATCGACGCCATAACCTGTATTACCCGTCGCATTCAACGTACCCACATCATCGGCACTGGCTTTATTAGAGAACAACACTCCACCGGCGGTATTATCATTGGCAGTTAACGTGCCTACATTCACAAAACTCGCGTCGCTGAAATTAACGCCGATTTGGTTATTATCTGCATTGATATTAGTAATATTCAAATTGCCATCGGCACCAGAGCCTGGGTTCGTGCTGGATAACAACACACCCGTTTGGTTATGTTGCGCAGTGACGTCTTGAATACTTAAACCTGTGTAATAGCCACTGATGTCGGCACCTGCTGCTGCGTTATCATCAGCAGTGATGGAATTAATTTGCAGCTGGCTATCATTCGCTAACGATACACCATTCTGTATAGCATCAGTGACATTCATATTAGCTATGTTCGCGTTACTCACATTGCTGATGCTAACACCCGCATTTTCGGAACCGCTCACACTGATATTACCTAAATCAAGGTTGTTAGCATTCTCGACTTCAACACCATTGTCATTAGCACCTTGGCCAGATGAAGTGATAGTGCCCATCTGTAGGTGACTGACATTATTTAATAGTACCCCGACACCTTGTGAATCGGTAACATCCGTATTACCAAAACTTGATCCCGTCACATTGCTCATATTGACGCCGTCACCTTGTGAATCACTCACCGTTATATTGCCCACGTTTGAGTCCGTCACATCGCTCATGTTGATGCCATCACCTTGTGCGCCACTCACCGTGAGATTACCTAAATGAATATGATTTGAATTCTGAACTAACACACCATTATCACGACTATCTTGAATGCTTAAATTACCCAGGGTGACATTATCCGCATTGAGAATCGATACACCATCCGTGTCGTCTGATAAATCAATCGCATCAGATTGGTTAACGTCACTGCCTAAATCGATATTGCTCGCATGGTCGAGCTCGAGGCTATAACCTGTATTACCGGTCGCGGTTAATGTACCTATGTTATCGCCAATAGTATTGTTAGAAAATAACAAACCACCATCTATGTTGTTATCGGCAGTTATGTTACCAACATTCGCATAACTCGCGCCACTGAAATTAACCCCAATTTGGTTTTGCTCAGCATCAATGTTGCTAATGTTTAAATTGCCGTTAGTGCCTGAAACGGTGTTGGTGTTGGACAATACAACACCTGTCTGGTTATGCTGAGCGTCGACAGCATGAATGCTTAAACCCGTGTAATTCCCGCTGATATCAACACCTGCAGCCACGTTATTAGCCGCTGTAATAGTGCCAATTTGTAGCTGACTATCATTCGTTAACGACACACCATCGGCTTGTGATGCGTTAACACTCACATTACCAAAACTTGAAGACCTCGTGTTGCTAATATTGACACCGTTGTCTTGTGAATCACTCACATTGATATTGCCGAAACTTGAGTCCATTACATGGTTGATATTGACACCATCACCTTGCGCCCCGCTCACCGTAAGATTACCTAAACGAACATGACTCGAATTCTGAATTAATACACCGTCGTTATTAATATTCTGAACAGCAATATTACCCATCGTCACATTATTTGCATTTAGAATGGCTAAACTATCGGTATCATTATCTAAATCTAAAATATCATTGCTGTTAGCGACTGCATTTAAATCAACATTACTAACGTTACTAAAGACCACACCATAACCTTGGGTGTTATTATCCGCATCGATATTATTTAAATTGATTTGGCTAGCATGGTCATTAATACTAATCCCGGCTCTCGTGTTGTGCTCAGAAGCAACATCATTAATATTCACCACCTGCGAACCAGTACCGGTCACATTCACGCCTTCGGCAAAACCAGACACTGCTATTTGATGAAGATTCACATGATTAGCATTGTCAACGTTGATACCTTGGCCTTGGCCATTAGCACCTTGTAACGTAAATCCACTCACATCATCACCACTGGCTACTGTCATCGCAGCTTGATTGCTTGCTAACTGTGAAGCCGTAATAATCGGCGCTTGCGTGCTACCTAATACCGTATAAGGGTGGCCTTGATACATTACATCATAATCCGTTGATGAGGTTCTGAAGGTTTGCCCTGTTTCTAAATGCACACCACTCTGCAAATCATAGGTGTAACGTCGGTCAGTATTATTGGGGCCAGCACCTTGCACATAGATCATGCTGTTTTGTCCGGCGGCACCAATATCAGATTGCGTAATGGTATTGTAAGGATGCTGATAAGTACCATCACCACCGGCTGCAGCGCCTTGGTTAATAAAGTACACAGGCTCAGGGCTCAACACATCGATGGTTTGATGGCGCGTATCGACAGTGACGACATCTAAATCACGTGTCACGGCTGACATCATACGGTTACGTAAATCATTCGGATCCGCTTTCCATAATGCTGAATTCACACCGCCTAATTTAAAACGAAAGCCGACTAAATATTGCATTTGACGAATCGCATCGTATTCCACACCCACGGACACATCAAACCAATGCGTGACTGTCTGCACAGCGCGCACACGCACACCATTCATGCCGGGTGTGTTTTTATCGAAACCAAAATAATAATAGCCCACATAAGCACGCAAAGGATGATAAGGACCGCCCCATAATTTACGCCCTACTTCGGCATCAAAACCGGCCTGGGCTGATTCATAAGTCGTGGTATCTGTCGTGATGACTTGATGCCCACTAAAGGCAGGCGGTGTGTTGGTATTGTTAATCGCGTACTGTGTTTTACCAAATGGCAAATAACCATTGATACGGTAATCCCAATCATGGCCTAAGCGTTCAACCCCAAATGTCATTTGATTAAAAATATTACTGTTGGGTGAATCCATCCGATCATAAAAACCATAAATACCGTAGATAGAATTACCATCGGCTGTTAAGTGTCGATAACCCGTACCAAAATTACCTTCATTACTGTTTTGGCTAGAGATTTGTCCACGCGCATCGAAATACCATAAATTATTGCTGTTGCCCCAAATCGGAATCATGCCATCAAGAATACCGAGAACACGTTTATTGCCAGCCGCCCCTTCAATGTATAAACGGGGATACCAGTAAGTCATCGCCTTGTACTCACGCATTTCCTTAGTTGTAGCTTGATCAACGTTAACAACTTGCAGGCGCGAAGCTGATGGCGTTTTGGTTTCGCGGCTTTCGGTTTCAGCGGCATTGGCAAAGCCAAATACACTAAAAACAGCAGCCACTATTGAGGAAAGTGTCCGTTTCATATTACACCCGTTGTTGTTATGGTCGTCTTCCTTGACCAAGGGTATAGTTAGGTATAGACAAAATTTGAGCAAAAGCAATGATAGCGGGCTAAATATGCGCAAGATGCACGAGATAAGCTGCCCGTAGCAACAATGATGTTGCGGGAGAGTTAGGTTTAGTTATTCTGCTTAAGGGTTATCATCACTAGGGGGTGGTGCTGCCTGATTGGGAATTGTAAATGATTTAGTAACACCCGGCCCTACAGTGCCACCGCCAGGACCATTAACATAAAGGGTTTGACTGGTTGATGCGTTGAATACTGAACCATTAAAATCATCTGGATTATTAATCTCAAATGTCGCTGGAGTACCTGACTCATCAGGTGAACCTTTATTCACAGTCATCAAGGAACCTTGAGCGGCTGGTGCAGTCACTACATTATAAACCTGTGCATCATTCATAGAGATATTCGTACCCGTGGTATCGCCACCAAAGATGACATTGATGGTCGGTTGACCTTCGGCAGGTGCATCAGTTGTCGTGAAGCTACCGTCATTTGATTCAAAAGTTGAGCCAGTAGCTAAATTCAATTGCAGTGCATAATTCTGACTAGTGACAGCATCGTCGTTCAATGTAACATTGCTTTGCCCCGTCACATTGACACCCACACCAGCACTGTTAATAGTCGAATTAGAAAGCACAATATTAGATGCATTATCTAGTTCTACCCCATCACCCGACAAGCTAACACCAGTAAAATTAGCTGTTGCAGTAGGGTTACTATTATCTATCACAAGACCTGCACCATCATTGTTATTCATTTCACTACCGGCCTCAACATCCAACTCAGAAGCTTGAGCAAGATTATTGAGCACTACCCCATTCCCCTGGTTTTGGTTCGTTGTGACGGTGCCAGTGTAGCCAATACCACTGTTTTGAATGTTGACACCATCGCCTATATTACCGTTAGACGTTACTGTGCCTTGAAACTGGGAAGAGTTTGGCTCATTATCCGAATTGGTCATATCAAAACCATCAGCACCTGAGTCTGTTACATCAATGCGTGGGAAACCGACATTCTGCGAATCAGTGATATTAATACCCGTACCCGTTGCATTAGCCACGGTAACAACACCATTATTGAAGCTCACGTCGTCGTCATCAGTCAACACAAACCCATCACCCGCGGCATTGTTAACTGTTAAATTGCCAAGAAAATCACTGATATCGGTGTTCTCAATGGTGACTGTTTTGTTATTGCTAATAACATTGCCTTCAAACGCATCGGTTAGTATGTTTGATGATGCTATTCCTTGGTTATTAATATTAATACCATCCAACGTACTATTACCACCAAAAATTATCTTCTGAGAGTTATTGACAGATAACCCCTCCGCACTATCATCTGTTGCGCTGATACTGTTATTTGCCGTCGTATTTCCATTGAAATTAATATCTGTATCATTGCCCTGGCTATTATCAATTTCAATACCATTAGCGCCGTTATTATTAGCTGAAACATCAACCCCAGCCGCACTAGATCCAATGTTAATGCCAGCCACATCATCTAACTTGATGCCATCGACCGCATTGTTATTCGCTGTCGTATTTTTCAGCGTGACTGCGCTACTGGTATTGTTAATGATAACGCCTGTGCCACCTGTCTTATTCGCAGTGACGTTATTCATCATCACATCATCACTATTATTGATTAACAAACCATCGCTGTGAGCATGATTCACTTCGACGTTATTCGTTGTCACGTCATTACTATCACTAATCTGCATGCCATCATTGCCGGCATAATCTGCTGTGACATTACCCAACGTGATATCGTGGCTTGCATTATCAATGCTGACACCTGTACCGCTAGTTTGATCAGCTGTCACATCACCCATCGTCACGTCATTACTGTTACTAATTAATAATCCACCGCCCACGTTATCCTTACCTGACACATCTGTATTGGCAAAGGTAATACCATTGCTGCTTAATAATGGTTTGCTGTCGGCAATAGAAATGCCTAAGCCATCGTTATCTGAGAAATCATCATTACCTGTGACGTTGACCTTGGTGGCATCGTTGATGCTAACACCGATTTGTTGGTTATCTTTTGCTTGCCACACACCATTAAGTGCAACGTTGTGACTTTTATTGTTGATATCGATACCGTCGGCTGTATTGCTATCAACCTGTAAATTAGTCGTTTGTGCGCTGCCGAGCGTGACAGCACTGCTATCGTTAATACTAATACCGGTGGCATTATTATCGGCGCTAACTTGTGTCACGTTTATGTCATCAGCTTTATTGGCTACCGCTAAACCTGTGGCGGCATTATCATCCGCTGTGAGGCTGCTTACATTAATATCACTGGCATCGTTAAGGTTAACACCACTACCCATATTATTTTTAGCGATGACATCGCCTAACGTAACGTTATGACTACCATTATCAATATCAACACCATCACCTGCATTATGTTCCGCTTCCGTGATGGTACCAATGCTATTGCTAGCACCCGTATCATTAAACTCGACACCATTTTGTCCATTTTCATCAGCGGCCGCCACCGTGTGAATCGTGTCACTACTGCTGTTATTATTGATCAGCACACCGTCATCGGTATTGTGATTAGCCGTTAACGTAGTGATACCAACGCCCATCGCACCATTCAGTGCTACGCCTGATTGTTTGTTATGGTTAGCGGTTAACGTTGTAATATTGTCACTACTGCTGTTGCTGTCGATGAGCACACCGTCATCGGTATTACGATCAGCGACGACGTTGGTCAGCGTCACACCCGACGTATTCTTTAAAGCGACACCATCAGCACGATTGTCATCGGCTGTCATACTGTTGACTCTCACATCAGCAGAGTTTGTCATGGCAACACCCGATTGATGGTTGTCTGTTGCGATAACCGTACCTAAGTTGTCTCCGGCTGCACTGCTTAGCAGCACACCATTATCCGTATTGTCTGTGCTTGTGACATTCGACAATGTGATGCCGCTATCACCGCTGACATCAATACCATTTTCACTATTCGTATTCGTTGTCGCCGTGCCAATGGTGACATTGTTACTGCTGTTATTAATTAACACACCATTATCGGTGTTTGAATCGGCAGTTACGTTTGTCATCGCAACGGCGCTAGCACCCGCGATAGATACACCTTGCTGACCATTGTCATCACTCTCGGCTGTACCAATAGTAATACCGCTGCTGTTATTATCGATTTGCATACCATCGTTTGCGTTACCTGACGTAGTAGCTGAGGTAATACTGACATCGCTAGCATTATTAATCAGTAAACCATTAAATACCGTTTGGTCATTCGCTTGCAAGGTATTAATGCTGACATCACTACTGCCATTATTAATCAATACGCCTTCGCTAAGGTTGCCATCCGCCGTCACAGAATTAACCACATTGACACCGGTTGAATCATTGATCGCAACACCATTTAAAATGTTTTGCCCTGCTGCGATAGTATTCATGCTGACATTACTACTACCATTATTAATCAAGACACCATCACCAAGGTTGCCATCAGCCGTCACCGTGTTAACCACGCTCACACCCGTTGAACCATTTATTGCAACACCATCTAAACCATTTTGATTGGCTGTAATAGTATTAATACTAGTATTGGTAGATGCACCTGTTATTTCCACACCATCAGCACCGTTATTATTCGTTGTGACAATACCCAAGGTATTATTAGCACCACCCGTGATATCAACACCATCAGCACCCGAGTTGTTTGCGGTGACGGTATTAATCGTGACATTATTACTGTTATTCAACTCAACACCACTTAACCTAGCATCCGATGCGCTAATCTGGCCTAAATGCACATGACTTGAATTGGCAACATCAACACCCACTTCATTTTGATTGAAATTGCTTACGCCGTTTTGACTATTGGTGACTGTTACATGGTCAGAACCTTGTATCATCAAACCCGTTTGTTGTTGACCTGTCGCAGAAATATTATTGAGAGTTAGTGAATGTTGAATATCACTAATATTGAAACCTTTATTTTCATTATAATTAGATTGCACATTGTTCACGGTGATATTTGAAGTGTTAGGCCCTTCAATGGTGACACCGGTTTGGAAACCTTGTACATCGGCATTATTTAACGTGACGTTTTGCGCATTCGCAATATCAATACCTTCCGAATTAGTGGCATTCGTGATCAAACTAAAATGCCCAATTTTGTCGCCGCTGGATAGCTGTATAGCCGGCGCGGCGCTACCAATATTATTCGCTTCAAAAATAGGTGATACGGTTTTGGGTAGCAAGTTAACGGTATGTTCATCGAATTGCATATTAAAGGCTTCACCCGAGGTGATGACATCTTGATTAGCCTCAAAATGTAGCCCGGATTGGAGTTGATACGTTTCAGGCGCTTGCCCCGTTGCATGGCCGCCATAAACATAAATAATATTACCTTGACCTGCGGCATCAATATCCGCTTGGGTTAAGTTTGAATAAGGGTCAGCATAGGTACCATCGCCAGTAACCGTTGTTGCATCTTCATCAACAAAATAAATTTTTTGTGGAGCATCAATATCACGTTCGAGGGTTTTATCCGCTGTCACAATATCAATATCGCGCACGACTTCTGTCATCATGCGATTGCGTAAATTAGTCGGGTCATATTTGCGTAAGCTTTCACTCACACCACCAAACACTAAGCGCACACCGAATTGGTATTGCCAATCACGCACGGCATCGTATTGAACGCTTGCCGTTAAACGCACATAGTGACTTAAACTTTGTTGAAAACGCAAACGACCACCATCAATGGCAGTATCATCGCCACCGAAACCAAAATGGTAATACGCTGCATAGCCACGCATTTCATATTCGGGCTTACCCCACAACAACCGACCCGCTTCTAAATCAAACCCAGCTTCCGCTTGTTCATAAGTATCAAAGAAGTCTTCCAATATAATGTTGTGTCCACGTAACGTGGCAGAGCCTTGTTGGGCATTAATTAAGTTACGTGTTTTACCAAAGGGGATATAGCCATTACCTGAAAAGTCCCAATCTTGCCCTAAACGTTGCACACCGACGGTGGCTTGACTGTAATAATGGTTTGTTGATGACTCACTGCGATCATAATAGCCATAAAAACCGATGATGTTATTTTCATCTGGCATGAAACGATAAACTAAACCCACATTACCTTCACGCGTATCGTCGGTTGCTGCATGGGCACGCACATCCATCATTAATAAGTTATTCCAATTACCCCAGATAGGAATCATTAAATCGGTGATCGCCATGCTGCGGGTATTACCGGCATCACCTTCGACTGAAATTTTGGGATTCCAAGGAAAGCCGCCGGTATATTCACGAGGGTTTTCTTTGGCTAATACTTTGTTAACTTCAGCAGCATTAGGGCTAATGGGTGGTATCGTTTTTTCGACGGGTAATGTCACTTTAGTTTTTTTACCGGCAACTATTTTGCCCGCAACTAATAGAGGCTCAGCACTCTCAACCTTATTTTGCTTAATCGCGGCTGGAGCAACAGAAAGCACGGGCTTAACTAAGTGCTCATCAGCTTTAGCAATCGGTTCACTAGGTGATTTAATTTGAGATTTTTGTAATTTACGTCGATCGAATAAGGGGTTCAAAACGTCTTCGGCTAGCACCACAACGCCCAAAGCCAATGTGCTGATCAGGAGGATGATTTTTGATATCATTTTTTTAGTTTTCATGTGCGCCTCTGTACTTCAAATAGATTAGTGCAACTTAATGATTTTGCAAAATTAATTCACGACTTTAGCACATACTTGATATGTCTTAGACGGTTCTTTACACATGCACATTTTTTGACAGCCAGGTGTTGATTATGAATCGAGCAAGAGGTATTCTAGCGCTTACTTTATATAACTTATTTGAGACTATGCAAGAACAATATTCACCTGAGCAAATTGAGCCAACCATTCAACAACAGTGGGATGAAACGCAAGCGTTTAAAGCCAATGAAGATCTGTGCAAAGAAAAATACTTTTGCTTGGCGATGCTGCCCTACCCCAGCGGCCAATTGCACATGGGGCACGTACGTAATTACACCCTGTCTGATGTTGTCGCGCGCTATCAGCGCATGTTGGGTAAAAATGTTTTACAACCCATGGGTTGGGATGCGTTTGGCTTGCCTGCCGAAAATGCGGCTATCAAACATAAAGTTCAACCTGAAAAATGGACCTATGAAAACATTGCCATTATGCGCGAGCAATTTAAGTCGCTCGGTTTTGCTTATGATTGGTCTCGTGAATTAGCGACTTGCGATCCGGACTATTATCGTTGGGAACAATGGTTTTTTATTCGCATGTTTGAAAAAGGTTTAGTGTATCGTAAAAATTCTGTGGTCAACTGGGATCCAATTGATCAAACCGTATTGGCGAATGAACAAGTCATCGATGGTCGTGGTTGGCGCTCAGGTGCGCTAGTTGAACAACGTGAAATTCCGCAATGGTTCTTTAAAATCACGGATTATGCCGATCAGCTATTAAATGATATCGATCAGCTTGATGGCTGGCCCGACCAAGTCAAAACCATGCAACGCAATTGGATTGGCCGCTCTGAAGGAATTAATATTGATTTTTCTATTGAAGGTCAGGCTGAAAAAATCACTGTATTTACCACCCGCCCTGAAACCATTTACGGCTGCCCCTATATCGTGCTTGCGCCACAACACCCTATTGCGCTTGAAGCCGCCAAACAAAATACTCCACTTGCCGAGTTTATTGAAGCTTGCAAAAAAATGGATGTATCGGAAGCCAGCATGGCGACGATGGAAAAACAGGGCATGGATGCTGGCATAACAGTTCAACATCCTTTAACAGGGGAAGCCCTACCTGTTTGGGTCGCTAACTATGTATTAATGAACTACGGTACCGGCGCGGTGATGGCTGTGCCCGCTCATGATCAACGTGACTTTGAATTTTCTCAAAAGTATAGCCTGCCTATTCCCCCTGTATTAGTGGGTGAACATGATTATACACAGTCAGCTTTTATTGCTAAAACGCCGCTCGTTAACTCTGGCTCTTTCGATGGCATGGATTTTGAAACGGCATTTAACGCCATTTGCGATAAGCTAGTCGAGGATGGCAACGGTGAGCGTAAAATAAATTATCGTTTGCGCGATTGGGGCGTCTCACGCCAACGCTGTTGGGGCACACCTATCCCTATTATTTATTGCGATGATTGTGGTGCCGTACCTGTACCGGAAAAAGATTTACCTATCGTATTACCGAAAGGCCTGATGCCTGATGGCGCGACGTCACCGTTGAAAACCATGCCTGAATTTTACCAAACGACGTGCCCCAACTGTGACAAAGCAGCAACACGTGAAACTGATACGTTCGATACGTTTGTTGAATCATCATGGTATTACTTACGTTATACTTGCCCTGATCAAAATGAACAAATGTTAGATCAACGCGCACAATATTGGGCCCCCATCGATCAATACATCGGCGGCGTTGAGCATGCCGTTTTACACTTGTTATATGCCCGTTTCTTTTATAAATTATTGCGCGATGAAGGCTTAGTGCAAGGCGACGAACCTTTCAAAAAGTTATTGACTCAAGGCATGGTATTAAAAGACGGCATGAAAATGTCAAAATCAAAAGGCAATACCGTCGACCCTGCTGATTTGATGGCGCAACATGGCGCTGATACCCTTCGCTTGTTTTCTATGTTTGCCGCTCCGCCAGAGCAATCATTGGAATGGTCGGATAATGGTGTCGATGGTGCTCACCGTTTCTTAAATCGTTTTTGGCAATTTGCACACACACATCAAACGCTTATTACCGTGTTTAATAATGACGATATTCCAACACCCAATTGGCAAGCAGCTGAACAAAGCTTTAGCCAAACACGCAAACAATTGCACGAGATATTGCAGCAAGCTTGTTACGATATGGAACGATTGCAATTTAATACTGTCGTTTCAGGTGCAATGAAATTACTTAACTTGCTGCAAGATATCCCTAAGCAATTGCAACAAGCCAAAGCACAATGTAATCAAAAAAATGGGGATTGTGTTACACAGCAAGCCATTGCCGATAGCCTCATTTATGAAGGCTTCAATATCTTGATTCGCATGTTAATGCCTATCGCGCCTCACATCTGCTCGCAGTTATGGCAAGATTTACAATTCACTGGCAAAGCAATGACAGCCGCATGGCCGAAAGTCGATAAAGAGGCTATGAAAAGTGCTAGCATTGAAATGGTCGTACAAATTAATGGCAAAGTGCGTGCTAAAATCAATGTCGCTAGCGATGCCGACAAAGCAAGCATCGAACAATTAGCGCTAGCCGATGAGAAAGTGAAAGGTTATACTGACGGCAACACGGTTCGCAAGGTTATTGTTGTACCGAATAAATTAGTGAATATTGTCGTATCGTAAACTCAAAAAGTGACTATGTTTAAAAACATCCGTTATACATTAATTTTTCTTCTCTGCTTAACGCTCACAGCGTGTGGTTTTCATTTGCGCGGCAAAGTTGATGTGCCACCGTTATTGAAAAAAGTGTATATTGATAGCTCAACACCTTATGCACCCTTTGAGCAAGCGTTACGCCAAACCTTAATCAGCAGTAAGATTGATGTCGTTGATGACAGCAGCCATGCCAGCGCTATCATTAAATTAGAAAACACCAATGTACAACAATCGGTTGGCAGCATCAGTGCTGATAATAGTACGCGCGACTACACCTTAACTTTATCGGTAGGCTATCAAATTATTCTGCCGGATGGCACTGTCGTTTACGGCTCATCGGTCAGTACGAATCGTACCTTTACGGCAAGTGTTAACCAAATGCTTGCCAGCAATTCACAGGCTCAAGGTTTAGAGGCGGATATGTACCATGAAACCGTCTATCTAATGACGAGTCAAATAAGCTCTGAAGATGCTCGCAAGGCAATGGTTAAAGCTGAAAAATCCCAAGCGAAAAAAACTAGTAAAAAAGCTAACACGTCAACCAAAACTACTCCATGAAGCTTGACCTCACACAATTCTGGCGGCAATCACAATTGATGTCGATTTATCTTATCAGTAGTGATGAACCGTTATTAAAGCAAGAAGCCGCTCAACGCTTGCGTGAATTAGCTAGCGAACAAGGCTTTAATGAGCGTAAAACATTTGATGTGGGTACTGGTTTCAACTGGCAAGTACTCTGTGACGAAGCTAATAGCATGAGCTTGTTTAGCGAAAAATGTTTGCTGGAATTACGTCTAGGCGATAAAAAAGCCGGGACACCCGGTAGCAAAGCGATTCAAGAATATATCGCCAACATGCCGACTGATAAAATCTTATTAATCACCTGTAATAAATTAGATGCTGCCAGCAGCAAAAGTAAATGGGTGAAAGCCATTGAGTCCAACGGCGCATGGTTACCGATATGGCCACTAGAAGGTGCTCAACTGCAACGTTGGATCAGCCAACGTTTAAAAACCGCTAACTTAACGACCGATAATGCTGGCCTTAATTTATTGGCAGAACAAACGGAAGGCAACCTGCTCGCTTGCGCCCAAGAAATTGAGAAACTCAGTTTACTCCATGAAGGTGACATCAGTGCCGATGATATCCGCCATGCCATCAGCAATAATGCGCGATATGACGTGTTTGATTTGTCTGATGCCTGGCTACAAAGTGATAACAAACGCTTTAGCACCGTGTTGCGTCGCCTACAAGAAGAAGGCACGGAACCCACGCTAGTCTTATGGGCCCTAGCCCGCGATTGCCAACAACTCACGCAAATCGCGGCAGCAGGCGGCAGTGAAAGCAGCATGCGTCAATTTGGCGTCTGGCAAAAGCGCATGCCTCTCATCAAACAACACTTAAGCCAACACACGCTTTCTGATTATTCAAGCTACCTCAAACAAATCGCCCAAATCGACAAACTCAGCAAAGGCTTGGCCAAGGGTAATGTTTGGGATGCGTTTGAAAACTTGCTTTCAGTATAAATTGAGGCAAATGATGTTAATTCTCACAAAAATTAACGGTTAGCGCCTTATTCCTTACCAATAGATAGCCAATCTCGCACACACAATTACAGTAGTCAAAAACCCTAGGGTAACCTATTATACTCGGTACTCTCACACTAGGGCTTAGAGCATGATTAACGGCGCAGTGCAGACGGATGAGCTTGGTCAAGCTTCCGCGAGCCATAGTGATAATGACACCGTCATTATCCGCTTGAACGAACAAGGTTATATTCTCGAATTTAATTCAGCAGCCGCTGAATTATTGCAATGCCCTATTTTTGATGCCACAGGCAAAAAATTCTCCACGTTGTCGGAAAAACATCATTGGCGCCTCTCAACACAATCACATGATTGGCAACGCTTAAGCATCTTTTCGGGCAAACAAACATTGATCGTTGGTACCCCTGTTACGCAAAATAGTACAGTCAATGTGACGCAGCTGCAACAAAAGCAATATGAATTGGATGTATTAAAGAAATCCACCAAGCGAGCTGAACGTCGCGTTGAATTGACGCAAGAATTTCTTGATAAAATCATCAACACCATTCCCGGCAATATTTATTGGAAAGATAAGCAAGGCGCTTATCTTGGTTGCAACGATGACATGGCCAAAGTAGCTGGGCTTAACGGTGGAAAAAACATCATTGGCAAAACTGATCGTGAATTGTGTTGGCATGAATACGCTGATGACATTTGTGAGAATGATAAAAAAGTGATTGATTCCGGTGAGGCGTTGACTTGCGAAGAGCAGAGTATGAATCATCACGGTGATACTATTACTTATTTAACCCAACGTATCGCATTGCGTGATGAATTAGACAATATAACCGGTGTATTAGGCATTTGTATTGATATCAGCCCACGCAAGGCCTTAGAGGAACAATTGGCACAGGCAAAATATGCAGCTGAAGCAAAATCTAAGCTGACTGAATCACAGTTAAACGATATTATTTCTAATATTCCAACTCGCGTGTTTTGGAAAGATATTGAAGGTCATTACCAAGGCTGTAATGAATTATCACTACAAACGGCTGGGTTAGATTCGTTGGATCAATTGATTGGCAAAACCGATCATGAACTACCTTGGGCAGACAAAGCCGAAACGATTGCCAGTTACGATGCTGAAGTCATTTCGACAGGAAAATCGGTCACTTATGAAAGTGACTTGTCGCAAGATGATGGTAGCACCCATACTTACTTAACGCACAAAACACCATTGCGCGATCACAATGGTGAAATTGTTGGGGTGCTCGGTGTCGCCACTAATATTACTGAACGTAAACAGTTTGAAAATGAATTGCTTGCTGCGAAACAATTAGCAGAAACGGCTAATTTAACGAAAAGTGAATTTTTAGCGAACATGAGTCATGATATCCGTACACCGCTGAACGGTATTATCGGCATGGCACAGGTCATGAAGCTGCATGAACGCAACCCTATTCAAGTTGAAAACATTAATGAAATCACTCGTGCCAGTACTACACTATTAGGCTTGCTAGAAGATATTTTAAGCTTTTCTAAGGTAGAGTCAGGAAAATTAAAACTCAACCCTCAATCATTTGATTTGCGCGAATTGATTGAAGATGTCACTAGCTTAATGGCTCACGAAGCCAACGAGAAAAGCTTAGCGTTAATTATTAATTACTGCGATACGATTCCACGCCATGTTGTCAGTGATCCTTATTGTTTGCGCCGCATTGTCATCAACTTGGTCAGCAATGCCATCAAGTTTACCAATTCGGGGCACATCTTAATTTCTGTTGAACCTAAACATATGGTTGATGGTAAAACCATTATGCAAATCACCGTTGAAGATACCGGCATTGGCATCCCTGCCAATAAAATTGATAATGTATTTGAGCGCTTCAACCGTGTAGAACCTTCTTACAAAGGTCGCTACAAAGGTGCGGGCTTAGGCCTCGCGATTGTTAAACAATTGGTGACCTTATTGGGCGGTAACGTACAAGTGAATAGCCAAATCAATTGGGGTTCCACTTTTTGGTGTGACATCCCCTTTAAAGTCGTTGAAACAGCTGAACCCAATACCGTCTGGTTGCGCCAATATTCTCATTTAAAAGTCATGATTGTCGATGACCATAAGTTACGCGCACAAACGACACATCAACAACTTGCCAGCGATCATAATATTATGTGTGACAGCCAAGATGTTAAAGCACGCATCCAACGTGCTGCTGAACAAGAACAAATATTTGATATTATCCTTATTGATAACGAGCTAGATAATGGCAGTGCCAATGAAATTGCGCAATTTGTTTATGCCTTCCCACAATTTAAAAATACGATGTTAGTGCTTTGTTCGACCGCAAAAGATTTTTCTGAAATCGCATCAGCGAAAGAACATGGTTTTTACACCATCATTCAAAAACCATTACAGCCTTCTGACTTACTCATGTCACTAGCTAAATCGTGGGATGATTGGTCTGAACATAATGTGCAGCAAGAAAAGACCAAAGAACATCACCATGCTAATATTTTACTAGTGGAAGATGATCACTTAATTCAAAAGGTAACCAAACAGTTGTTGGAAAACATTGGTTGCCACGTGAAAATTGCAGCCAACGGACAACAAGCCATGGATTCATTAATTGATAACAATTATGACCTCATATTGATGGATATTGGCTTGCCTGACACAGATGGCTTTGAGCTCACGAGAAATTTACATGCTCATCCACAAATTAACGGCCATACACCACCGATTATTGCCTTAACCGCTCATGTGTCAGATGAAGACAAAGAACGCTGCGAAGGCTGTGGCATGGCAGGCTACTTGAAAAAACCTGTCTCGCAACTTGAACTCTCTGATACCATTAAGACCTACGCTGCCGTATAAACTCTGTGGTAAAATATTCCTTTCTCATTTATATTTGTCCCGGTGGCACAATTGGATAGCGCGGCTCCCTCCTAAGGAGCAGGTTGCAGGTTCGAACCCTGCCCGGGACACCAGCTATATTTCAAATTCGGCTAATAACGGTATATGATCAGACAGACCTGTCCAAGGTTTACCCGTGAGCCGTTCACCTTTAATTAAATCTAAACCACGATAATAAATCCGATCGACTGATAGAGCTGGCAACACTGCCGGAAAGGTTTTTGCATGCTTGCCTTGCTGCTCTAAAAAAACTTCTTTTAATTCGAGATGTTCTTGTAAATATTGCCCGACTCTTTTACGCCAATCGTTGAAATCACCAGCGATGATTAACGGCTCATCATGAGGCACATGCGATTCGATACGTTCACTTAACATCGCAATTTGTTTTTCTCGTTCGGCTTCGAACAATCCGAGATGCGCACAAATCACATGCAGTTTTTGGTCGGAGTCTGGCAACTGAATTTCGGCGTGCAGCAAACTACGTGATGCAGCTTTGTTCATCGCTACGTTGATATTTTCCCATCGCTGTATTTCATGCTTACTCGCAATGCCATTGCCATGATGGCCCTGCTTATAGACTGCATTTTTTGCATAAATTTGATGTTGCCAATGACTATCAGACAAAAATTCAAGCTGTGATTCCAATGGCCATTGTGCAATATTATCTTGCTTAGCTTTGTGTTCACCCTGCACTTCTTGCAAAAATAAAATATCTGGGCTCTGCTGCTTGAGCGCATCACGCATATCATGCAGGGTAAATTCGCTACCCTGGCTAAAGCCTTTGTGGATATTATAAGTTAAAATAGAAAATCTCATAAAAAATACCTAAATAATAGCGCCACGTGTCCCATCATACGTTTTAAAAAACTATGGCGTTCGAAACTGGTTAATGTGATTTGGCGTGAATGTTCCAAATCATCAACATAATTGTTTTCTAAATCTAGCTTGGCTTTGTTTGCTGAGATAACGACATCCACCTCAAAATCACGAAACACACTACGGTGATTCAAGTTACTAGAGCCAACAATAAACCAGTCATCCACAATCATCGACTTAGCGTGCAACATACCGGGCAGATATTCAAAGATTTTAATGCCCGCTTTTAATAGTGCCTCGTAAAACACTGAGCTAGCCCAGTTCATAAAAATATGATTATTATTTGCAGGAAACATGACTCGTACATCCACACCAATCCATGCTGCTTCGCGCAGCACTCTTAGCAAACGAATATCAGGCACAAAGTAAGCATTGGTAATCCAAATACGTTCGCGCGCTCGACGAATTTTTCGCAGCATGCCACGATAAGTATAACGCCGCCGGAATAAAGTGTTATTCAAACGAAAAATTCGATTATAGAGTTCTGTATTAAACAAGCGTTGGTAATGCTCACCATAAAATTCTGCTTCTAACGCTAAGGTTAAATCACGAAAATCTAAATCCTTCATGCGCACACAAGTATCACGCCAATCTTCACCGCCTTGCTGTTTTGATAGATGACTCGCGGTTACATTAACGCTGCCAATCCAAGCAATTTTATTATCGACGACAGTGATTTTTCGATGATTACGTGAATTTACTGCCGCTAAAAAATGCATCGCTCGCAGCATGATATGCTTGTTTAAATAATTTGAGTGTTTCCATTGCCACAGGCGCCAAGGAGCAGGATGATACACTCGCCAATCAATACCAGCATCCGTTAAGGTTTTTTCAATACCGCTGCCCCAGAACAGAGCACCCATGCCATCAATTAACAATCTGATTTTTACACCACGCTTAGCCGCATTGGCTAAGTGCTCGGCTACACATTCACCCAGGAAGTCATTCGAAAAAATAAAGGTTTCCATATCGATGGTTTTTTCGGCCTGATCGATATCGTGAAGCAATGCCTGATAGTAATCGTCGGCATTGTTGTAGATGATTTCCTTTTCATCGGGGATTGCGATGCCCCTAAAAGGCTGGTTGGGTCTGAACATAATCTAAAGTCTAGCATCGGATCATAAAAATTGCACTATTTCGACAGTGTCGCGTATAATTCTGACCATGAAGAAACAGATACATATTTTAGCCACCGGTGGCACCATTGCCTCACAAAGTGTCAATACGCTTGATGAGCATTATGAACTTGCTGATGTCGGTATTGATGCCCTCCTCACTAGCGTGCCGGAACTGGGGCAAATTGCGGATATTCAAACTGAGCAGATTGCACAAGTCTCTAGCCAATATATGAGTGAAGACATTTGGTTTAGCCTGGCTAAACGTATTGAAGCCTTATCAGCTGATGATAATGTGGACGGCATTGTCATCACACATGGTACGGATACGTTGGAAGAAACCGCTTATTTTTTAAACTTAGTTTGCCATACTGACAAGCCGATTGTATTGACTGGCGCCATGCGTCCGGCTAATGCTTTAAGTTCTGATGGGCCCAAAAATATATTAAGCGCAGTCACCACCGCAGCAAGTGATGCAGCCATTGGCAAAGGCGTCCTGGTGGTATTGAATAATGACATTCATGCCGCTCGATATGTCAGCAAAACACATGTATCGGCGCTCGATGCGTTTAAAAGCCCTGACTTTGGTATGCTCGGTACTATCGTCAATCAAGATGCCGTGTTTTACCAGCAACCCACGCGTTTACACACATCACAAAGCGAATTCAGTCTTGATGATATTTCATCGCTACCCTGTGTCGATATTATTTATGGCTATGCATTTGCTGATAAGCATTTAGTCAAAGCGGCTGTTGCAGATGGCGTTAAAGGTATTGTCAGTGCGGGTGTGGGACGAGGCTATCAATCTGCCGCCATTCAAGAAGCATTACACGAAGCCAGCCAACAAGACATCATTGTTGTTCGCTCATCACGCATTAATGGTGGGATTATTAACCGCGATCCCAGCATGGATGATCAATATGGATTTGTGACGGGTGACAACCTTAACCCACAAAAAGCGCGCGTGTTATTGATGTTAGCATTGGCAAAAACACAGTCACACTCAACTATTCAAACAATGTTTCAACAGTATTAATTTTTTCTGGCAAGACGGATTAAGTCAGGCAACAAGATACTAAAGAAAATAACACCACCACCCACGTAAATTTGATAATTCAAATGCTCATGCTCAATCAACACCGAAAACACGGTGGCGAACACCGGCTCTAACGCATAAATCACGGCAACTTTTGTCACACTCACATGCTGCTGATAGTGCGTCATCAAATAATTCACTAAAGCGGTTGCAATGAAAGCACAGAATAATAAGGCAATAATAACAGCTGGGCTAAACACGTGCTGAAAATCACTATGATATAAAAATGCTGCCGGCACTAACATGCCGAATGCTGTGAGGTAGAAACCCAGTAGCGTATTGTCTTTACAGCGCTTAGATATGATTTGCAATGTCAATATTGTCAAAGCATAAAGTAATGCGCAACCAAACGTCCAGATATCACCAACACTGATATGACTAACGCTCTCACCTGTTAGTATATACAACCCTAACATACAGAATAGCGCCGCGATCACTTCATATATTTTTGGCCGACCGAAGCGAAACAAGGGCGCTAGCAATGGCACTAATATGACATTGGTACCCGTAATAAATGCAGAGCGCGACGCAGAAATAGTTTCCAACCCTTCTGATTGGAATAAATAAGTAACGGTGTTCAATATCGCTAAAAGTAGACCGCCCCAGAACAACAAACTATTTGTGTTACGAAAACGCTTGAACACAAAAGGTAAAAAACCGATGGTAGCTAACACCATACGAACGAATACAAATGCAAAAGGACCAATATCTTGCATCGCATTGTGGATTAACGGAAAAGTTAGCCCCCACATAGCGGTAACGAAGATGAGTATTAATATGGCCTTGTTTTCGAGTTTCATCACCGCATAGTGAAATATTTAGCGAGGGCTGTCAACTATGATCTCAAAGCACCACATCCCAATTTCTTACCTAACAACTAAGCGCGAAACATCATAGTAATGAGTGGATATGCGTACCATCTAAACATTCACCTCATCTCTAGCGGGACAATTCAAGCATTTAGTTAATCTAACTCATTTAATAGGTTATAATAATCAAGTTTTAACTAGCGCCCAACATCACGATGCTAAAGTAAGCGAAAGCTTAGGTATGACATATCATCAATTGCGCGCTTATCTATATCAATATCCTGACTGACAAACCATGGTGAAAGCATGATGCCATCAAAGAATATAAAAAAAATTGACCGTTTCAAAGCGGCAAAAATTTACTGGTATTTAATTATTGTTGTCAGTATTTTTTATTGCTATGAATTTTTCTTACGTATATCGCCCGGCTTAGTGATGAATCAATTATTGATTCAGTATCACACGCATGCGCTAGGCATTGCTGAATTCGCATCGTTCTATTATTTCGCCTATATGTTTGCACAAGTCCCTGCAGGCATGCTGTTTGATCGCTACTCAGTAAAAACTGTTCTCAACTGGGCTATCTTGGTTTGTATTATTGGCACATTAATTTTCACCACAAGCCACACCATCACATTAGGTTTACTCGGCCGAGCGATTATTGGCATAGGTTCAGCATTTGCATTTGTCGGCGCGTTATACGTCACGAAGCGTTACTTACCCAGTAAATATTTTACGACTGTTACGTCATTAGTGATATCACTAGGCACATTAGCTGGCGCATTTGGACAAGTGTTTGCAGCAAATATCATTCATGCCATTGGCTGGCAACAGAGTATTTTTGGCATTGCTTTGCTGGGCTTTATTATCATCATGGCCATTGCGGCAATACCTAATCGCTACCTTACTTGCTGCAACCCTACAGAAATACGCTTACCTGGAAGTGCTATCGTGCACCAAGCTTGGCAATTATTAAAAAATAAAACTATTTGGATTAATGGCGTCATCGGCGGATTATTTTATTTGCCCACCTCTATTTTTGCTGCGACGTGGGGCATTACATTTTTAACCAATCAATACGACATCTCCAAGACACAAGCGTCATTTTCTATCACGTTAATTTTCTTAGGCTGGGCAATCGGTGCCCCGATCATTGGTATCTTGTGCGATCGATTACAGCTAGAAAAATGGCTTTTAGTTATCGGGGCTTTATTGGCAAGCCTTACTATCAGCCTCATTCTTTACAGCCCACAATTACCTTTCCATACCATTAACCTACTACTATTTGCCTTTGGCTTTACATCGAGTGCTCAAGTGATTGTCTGGCGTATTTTTCACAAACAGATTAAAAATGATGAAGTCATTGGTACCGCTTCGGCATTGACCAACATGATTATTATTGCAGGTGGTGCTATTTTTCAATTAGTGGTCGGCTGGTTAATTGACGCTATCCACCAACCTGTGACAGGCGAAACCGTACCACATTACACTACCCATGATTTGAAATTAGCGCTAATCATATTACCCATTAGCTTATTGCTTACTGCCATTTTAGGCTATTGGTTGAACCGACACTTAGAACAAGTGGTGTAATGACTAAAGTCATTAATAAAGATATCACCCCTCATCTGCCCAAGGGCATGTTCTCCCCTCTCGGGGTGTTGTTGAATAAATCAGCTTTTATACAACTTAACAGCACGTCATCCGGCGGGATGACGGAACTGTAAAAATTGATTTATTCAACAACGCCACTCGCGGGGCAAAGAATCTCAATAGGAAAGCTATATAATTAATTTATAAACGTCATAATCCACATCTGGTTGTACGAATTGTTCTTGTGATGCAATCAATTGTAATTCGCGTGTGCCAGCTTGGTGCGTAGCTGAAAAAATGGTATAAATCGCATTAGCTGTAAATTCCAAAGCGTCTTCAACATTTTTATGTTCTAAATATTTCGCTAAAAAAATGGCAGCGGTTGCATCACCGGCTCCATTGGGCGCAGGTTCTAATGGTAATCTAGGCGTCATCACTTGCCATAAATTATCGCCATCACTGACTAGCAAACCAATTTCGTCATCGTTCATGCCAACTGTCACACTGGTCACAAGAATAATGCCTGGACCTTGGCCATGTAATTTGTCACATGCGATTTTCAAGTTTTTTAAACTATTGATTTCAATGCCACTTAAATAGGCTAATTCATATTCATTGGGTGTAATTATGTCGGCTTGCTGAATAGCATGTTGCCGAAAAAACTCCGGTAGTCCTACACGCACAAAAGTACCACGACCTACATCACCAATCACTGGGTCACAACAATAAATAGCATTAGGGTTGGCTTGTTTCACATTGGTGACCAAATCTAATACGATCTCACCTAATACAGCATCCCCCATATAGCCGGTTAAAATAGCTGAATAATTATTAAGGGGATTACGCTTTGTCACGCCAGCGATGAGTTCACTTATCATGGCATAGTCGTGCACATGGCCAGTCCACTCCCCATACCCGGTATGATTGGAAAATTGTACGGTATTAATGGCGGTTACGTCATATCCCAAACGCTGTAGTGGGAATACAGCTGCACGATTACCCACATAACCATAGGCAACATGAGACTGAATAGAGAGTATTTCTTGCACATCGGCTCCTAGGTATATTTTTCGTGATAGGTATTATAGTCTATACTTGGCAAAACACCTGTACGGAGCCTCCCTATGATTAAATTCCTCAATATATTAACCCTATTATTAGTGATTATCGGTAGCTTAAATTGGCTACTCGTCGCATTTGACTTTAATTTGGTCACTACGATTGTGGGGGATGATCGTATGACAAAGATCGTTTATGTTTTATTCGGCCTAAGTGCCTTTTGGGTGCTAGGAAACTTTAAAAAAATCATGTAATCCATTACAATGCTTGCCATGAAACGCATAAGCATCTTAGCCATTTTGATCTGCCTACTCAGCGCCTGCGCTAGCCATCAACTACCGCCCGTCAAAACCATGCATTATGTTAACCCTGAACAGTACATGGGTAAATGGTATGAAATTGCAGCTGTACATGTGCCTTTCGAAAAAGATTGTGTTGGTACTTTCTCAAGCTACACTATCGTCAAAAAACATCCAACTGAATTTTCAATTGGCACGCAATGTCGTAAAAAATCCATCCACGGAAAAATTTCCAAAGGACACTTTAATGCGTGGGTTGATAAAGACGACAGTAATAGCAAAACGCAAGTACAATTTATGTGGCCCTTTAAATACAGCTATTGGATTATCTACGTCGATAAAGATTATCAATACACAGTAACGGGCACGCCTGACAGAAAATATTTCTGGATTCTCTCACGCAAACCACAAATCAGTCAGCAAGCTTATGACTTTTTACTTAAGCAAGCCACACAGCAAGGTTATTCAACGCAATATTTAGATATGACACCGCAATGCCTGAATGACAAGCCAATTAAATCTGTAGTATAAAACCCAAATCACTTGACGCCTCACTGCCATTTGCAAACTTACGCATGCGTGACAACATCTGAATTAACCAGGCTTATTCGCTCTGGCTATTGTTTTCTGAGTCTTCAATAACACCTTCTAACATTTCATCCATAAGAAGACCTTTCACAAGATAAACGCGTCCATTCTTTAATTTAAAAATGGAAATCGGCGTGCTATTAAGCTTATATTTTTGCATGAAATTCCAGTTACTATCTAATTGCTGTTGTGTGCTTGGCTTCACAGCCATCGATGCTTTGATGCCGGCTGATTGCGTTTTCACATCATAATGATTAGCGGCTTGGGCTAACGCTTTCGCAGGATCAGGTGCTTGCAAAATAGCTGCCGCGGTTTTAGCACCAAAAGGTTTTAGATAATTGACTATCACCCAACGTACGGCGATTTCGCCATTAGCTACGTCCGTTTCTAGCATCTTATATTGCTTAGGAAACAATGGATTATTGGGATCAACAATAACAGTGATAACATGCTTAGCTTTTGTAGTTCCTTGCAAAATCCAATGTAAGTGCTGCGCATCTTGGTAGGCTTTAATATTTTGCGGTGAACGAATCATTTGACTGGTTTCTTTCATGGTAATGTTCATACCCTTGTTATCAATGATATGGCCCATGATTAAGTAACGACCTTGTTTATCCGCATATATAATTGCCTGGTTATCAGGTGAATCTTTAAAATGTACTAAAAAACCTTCAAGGTTGGCAATAGCAGGAAATTCTTTATCGATGACGATTAAATGTTTGGTTTGTTGCTCAACCAACAAACGCGCACGATCACCACTGTGCTCCACCTTATACCAAGTTACCCACGCAACACTGATAAGGATGATCATAATTAATAAACTAATTTTAGTACGCTTAAGCCTCATGGTAACTCCTTGATATTGGAGCTTGGAGCTTGGAGTTTAGAAAAGCAATTTTTTCTTCTAAACTCCAAGCTTCAAACTCTATAAATCCATGTTATCATGTTCGAGATGTTTAGAAAAATAATCTTAATAACAATTTGTTTAATCTCATTCAGCAGCTACGCCAAGCACGTTACGTTGGTTGAAAGCGTACCGCTCAATACGATTTATGGCCAAAAAGATATTCCACAAACTGAACCAACTTGGCTCAACTTAATTAAACATGCGCACTCCTCGATTGATATTGGTGCGTTTTATCTCAATACAGCCCGTCACTCATCGATGGAAAAAGTGATTCATGCTTTAAAAGCAGCAGCTAATCGCGGTGTGAAAGTTAATATTTTATTAGATAAGCTCTTTAAATCTCAAAGTGCAACTGCTGTTGGTGAACTCAAACAAAATAAAAAAATTCACATCCGTTATGTCGATATTAAAAAACTGACTGGTGGTGTCATGCATGCCAAATACATGATTATCGATCGACGATACACTTTCATCGGCAGTCAAAATTTTGATTGGAAGGCCATTAATCAAAACCATGAAATCGGTGTGCTGATTGATAACACCGCCATTGCAAAAACGGTCACCGCTGTATTTAACATTGATTGGACTGGTCATATTCCCAAACGATTACAATTTAAACCTGTCACACATCAACACCCTGTTAAATTGGATGGTGCAACACTATACCCGGCCTTTAGCCCCGTGAAGTTAATCCCTCACGCGTTGGATTGGGAATTACCACGACTATTAGATTTGATAGATGCCGCACATACGAATATTGATGTGCAACTTTATCAATACTCGGATTTCAGCACCTATAAATCACACCGGCACTGGTATTTAATCGATGATGCGTTAGTCAAAGCGGCAAAACGAGGGGTTAAAGTGCATATGATTGTTTCGGATGTTATGCGAGGTAAACGCGCGTTAAAAGCATTAAAAAAACTAGAGCGCTATAAAAATATTCGTATTAAAGTCAGCCACGTGCCCGCTTATAAAGGTCGCAACATGCCCTATGGTCGTGTCGAACATGCCAAATTTATGGTAGTTGATGATAATATCATTTGGATAGGCACAGGAAACTGGAGTAAAGATTATTTCTACAACAGCCGTGATATGGCTGTTGTAGTTAACGACAAACACTTGAACACCCAACTCACTCGTGTATTTCAACAGGATTGGAATGGACCATATACTAAGTAGGACTTAACTAACTGGCGTAGGCTGGTTGCATATAAGCAATAGGTGCTTCAGCAGGGTCATCGAACGTGACCACTTCCCATGCTTCTTTCTCAGCTAACAAGGCAAGTAATAATTTATTATTGATCGCATGGCCTGATTTATAACCTTTGTATTCACCAATTAAACTATGGCCAAGTAAGTATAAATCACCCACGGCATCAAGAATTTTGTGCTTCACAAATTCGTTGTCATAACGCAAACCATCTTCATTTAACACTTTAAAGTCATCTAATACGACAGCATTATCTAAACCGCCACCCAAGGCTAAATTGTTAGCACGTAACCATTCATATTGCGATAAAAAGCCAAACGTACGCGCTCTACTCACTTCTTTAACATAAGAAGTGCTCGAAAAATCTAAAGTTTCTTGCTGTCCAGATTCTTGTAAAACGGGATGATCAAATTCAATTTGGAAATCAACTTTGAAACCGTCATAAGGTGATAAGCTCGCCCATTTATCATCATCTTCAACACGGATTTCTTTTTTGATGCGCACAAATTTTTTGTGAGCATTTTGCTCTTCAATTCCAGCTGATTGCAGTAAAAATACAAATGGACCGGCGCTGCCATCCATAATAGGAATCTCTTCTTCACTGACATCAACGTAAGCATTATCAATACCCAAACCGGCCATAGCAGAAAGCAAATGCTCAACGGTTGAAACATTGATACCATCTTTAGTTAGCGTGGTATTCATCGTAGTGTCGCCAACCATATCAGCTGCGGCTGCAATTTCAACTTCAGGCTCTTGATCAACACGACGGAAAATAATACCGGTGTTCACAGCTGCGGGACGCAAAGTGAGATAAACTTTTTTACCGCTGTGAAGACCCACACCGGTTGCTCGAATAACATTTTTTAAGGTTCGTTGTTTAATCATAACAATATACGTTGTTTACCTTTTTGTTGTACAAATTTTAACAATCATACCACAAGATTAGACCTTAAGCAAAATGCCCGTTCGAGCCAATTTACCCCTGCTTACGCTTCTTCGTGACGACGTAGAAACGCAGGGATATCTAAATAGTCCATTTCATCATTTTCTTCTATTGCACTACCTGATGGTGTAACCGAAGAAGAATGGGAATTGCTTGATCCAGGCATTTCAACTGGTTCTAATTTAGGTTTATGGCTTGATTGATGAGTCGCTTGATGACGCATAACTGCCGGTTTATCTAGTGTTGCGTAATCGGGTTTATTTTCGGTATTGAAGGAGTCAACTGCACGCAAATTTGGTTTGCTTTTGTGTGCGACATTACTACCTAGGCCCGTGACGACAACCGTCACTCGCAACTCACCCGTGATTTCAGGGTCAATCACCGTACCGACGACGACAGTTGCGGTATCAGATGTGAAACTACGCACAATTTCACCAACTTCTTCAAATTCACCAATCGATAAATCTAAACCTGAAGTCAGGTTCACCAAGATGCCTCGAGCACCGGTTAAATCAACGTCTTCAAGTAATGGACTAGCAATCGCAGCTTCAGCTGCATCACGCGCACGATTTTCACCCTTCGCGGTACCACTGCCCATCATGGCCATTCCCATCTCTGACATCACTGTCCGCACATCTGCAAAATCGACATTGATCAAACCTGGGCAAGTGATTAATTCAGCAATGCCTTGCACAGCACCTAACAAAACATTGTTAGCCGCTTTAAAAGCATCTAACAACGACATGTTTTTACCAAACACGGCTAATAATTTATCGTTAGGAATCGTAATTAATGAATCAACATGTTCAGCAAGATTGTGCAAGCCATCATCTGCTGCTGCCATACGTTTACGGCCTTCAAAACTAAACGGTTTGGTCACAACCGCAACCGTTAAAATACCCATCTCTTTAGCAATTTCAGCAACCACTGGAGCTGCACCCGTACCAGTACCGCCACCCATACCTGCAGTTACAAATACCATGTCAGAACCCGCTAATGCTTCACGAATACGTTCGCGATCTGCTTCAGCCGCTTGGCGACCCACATCGGGATCCGCACCAGCACCTAGGCCTTTCGTAATTTCTTCACCGAGTTGCACTTTGATTGATGCATCCGATTTTTTGAGGACCTGCGCATCCGTATTGGCACAAATGAAGTCGACACCTTCAATCGTTTCAGCTAACATATGTTCAACCGCATTACCGCCGCCACCGCCGACACCAATAACTTTAATAACGGCTCGTTGATCGTGGCTACCCATAAGTTCAAACATAGTTGTTGTCATTGCTGTTTACCTCTCCGTTGGTGCATTATTCAATCTATTATTAGTGAGCACATTAGTTATTGCTAACTCTATCTCAAAAAATCTATTTTCCTACAAAACGCATGGTAGCTTTGCTACATGTTTTTTTGAAACCAACCCTTCATACGTTGAACGATTGATTTCACATTAACTGGCGTTTTTTTACTACGTGGCGCACCAGGACCTTGCTGCTGCTTGCTATATAATAATAAGCCGACGGCGGTAGAATAAATCGGGTTGTGGATAATTTCTTCCAATCCCTGCACATGTTGTGGAATACCTAAGCGTACAGGCGTAGTAAAGATTTTTTCGGCCAACTCTAAGCCACCGGGTATTTGCGATGCGCCACCCGTTAACACGATGCCAGAAGCGATCACATCTTCAAATCCGCTACGGCGTAATTCCGCCAACACTAAACTAAATAATTCTTCATAACGCATTTCAACCACTTCGGCTAAATTACGGCGTAATACTTGACGGCCTTTACCATCACCTGCAGGTGTGGGTACTTCAATGGCTTCTTTGGGTGCAACACTGGCTGAATCAACCGTTGCCTGAGTTAATTTTAATTCTTCAGCACAAGGCGATGGCGTGCGAAGTGCAACAGCAATATCGTTAGTGACTTGGTCACCGGCAATAGGAATAACAGCCGTATGTTTAATAGCACCTTCGGTGAAGATAGCAATATCCGTGGTACCACCACCAATATCAATCATGCACACACCGAGTTCTTTTTCATCATCGGTTAACACGGCATAACTTGAAGCGAGTTGTTCTAGAATCACATCAGACACTTGCAAGCCACAACGCTGCACACATTTAACAATATTTTGAGCGGCACTAACAGCACCTGTCACGATATGCACTTTACATTCCAAGCGCACGCCGGACATATTAATAGGGTCACGAATACCGTCTTGATTATCAATCACAAATTCTTGCGGCAAAATATGTAGGATTTTTTGATCGGCTGGAATAGCGACAGCACGCGCTGCATCAATCACACGATCGATATCGGCATGCGAGACTTCATTATCTTGAATCGGCACAATACCATGCGAATTCAAACTACGGATATGACTACCCGCAATCCCGGCAAACACCGAGTGAATTTCACAAGAAGCCATCAATTCGGCCTCTTCTACGGCTCGCTGAATTGAATGCACGGTTTCTTCAATGTTGACAACAACACCTTTTTTCAAACCCGTGGAGGGATGTGAACCAAAACCAATGACATCAATTTGACCATCAGAAGTGAGCTCGCCAACGAGAGCAACAATCTTAGATGTACCAATATCGAGGCCAACTATAAGATTTTTATCAGTTTTCTTTGCCATTGCGGCAGTGTCCTTCATTTAATGTGTGTGTGTTATCTATTATTTTACAGTCAGTTACGAATAATGCCAACTTTTTTTATGAAGTTTCAGCGTTATTTACCGGATTTTTCTACGATCTTTCCGATCGCATTCAAACTACTATACCAGTAACATATTGCTAGTTGCTTTAGTTAAAGTAACACTTTAACTTACTAGCACCATCTTCACTATTGCCTATACTGTTCATCAAGTTTCATACTTCCAATACTCGGTTATTCAGGTGCTAGGCCAATCAACGTCATGCCTCCCTACATCTGCACGCAGCGCAATTATATAAGCTGAGCGTTACAGCAATTGAGTGGCCAAACCACTATACCTGATGTCGCCTTCCTAGCTTATGCTAAACTAAACTGATGAAATTTATTAACACCTTATTATTAGCCGTTGCAATATCGGTATCCGTTAATTGTTTTGCCAATAGCAGTCGCTTAAGCGTGAAAGTGAATAACATTGTAGGTAACCAGGGCGTTGTGAGGGTTGCCATATTTAATAACGAAAAAGCTTTCACTGACGATGATACGTCAGGCAAGCTTGCCTTTAAAAGCTGCGTAAAGCCTCCTAAAGCAGACAGCATAAGCTGCCAATTTAATTTACCTTACGGCACCTATGCGATTAGCTTATTCCACGATAAAGACAAGTCTGACAAACTGAGTACGGGGTGGTTTGGCGTACCTGAAGAAGGCTATGGGTTTTCCAATAACCCAGTTAAATCTGGCCATGCCTCATGGAACCAAGCCAAATTTGTGGTGGCTACACCGAAGCAATCTATGTTGATCCACATGTTAAAGGATAATGCATGAATCTTCGCACAGCGTTCCAATCCGTCACTGAGGAAACGCCGGAAACTAAGTTGGATATATCGGGCCAACTACCCTCATGGCTAAATGGCACATTAATACGCAATGGTCCCGCCCTATTTCAGGCTGGCCAACAACCATTAAATCACTGGTTTGATGGCTTTGCATTGTTACATCGCTTTCATTTCCACAATGGGCAAGTCAACTACCACAACAAATTTCTCCAATCTGACAGCCTCAGCGCTGCACAAGATAAGCAAAAATGTTGCTACGAAGAATTTGCGAGCTTGCCCAAACGCAATATCTTAGAAAAACTGTGGAGTAAAATTCACCCATCTCTGACTGACAATGCCAACGTTAATATCAGCGTGGTAAATGGCCATCACGTTGCCATGACAGAAACCACTCACTATGTTGAATTTGATCCAAACAGTTTAGACACCCTTGGCCACTTTAACTTTACCGATAAATTTTCAGGTGTGCTAACTACCGCACATCCTCAATATGATTTTGCGGAACAGGTTTTTTATAACCTCACCATTTCTATAGGTCCAACCTGTTATTACCACTTCTATAAAGTTAATGCTGGTTCAATCACGCGAAAATTAATTGCCAAAATACCGACGAAAAACCCGGCATATATACATAGTTTTGCAATGACACCACGTTATTTAATCTTGATTGAAACACCGTTACGGACAACGGGAAAACAATTTATACTCAATCGTGAAGCATTTATTGAAAATTATCACTGGAATGAATCGTTAGCGACACAGTTAACTATTATTGATAAAAACACGGGAGACATTGTCGTTAAAACTGAAACTGAAGCCTGTTTTATGTTCCATCAAATTAACGCATATGAACAAGGCAACACCGTCATCGTTGATCTACCCACCTTCAATGACGCCAGTATTATTCAACAATTTTATTTGCAAGGTATTGAAGAACGAGCATTTTCCCAAGCGACAGCAAAACGCTTGACGATCAATTTAGCAAACAAACGAACTGAACTAACAACACTGATTGACCAAGGTATCGAATTACCCAATATTAACTATAAGCACATTAACACAGAACCCTACCAATTTGCCTATGCCAGCAGTAATAAACAGCCGGGGGAATATTTAAATCAATTAGTTAAACTTGATATGCGGACTGGCAACTTCGCGGCATGGAATGAGACTGATTACATCTGTGGCGAACCTGTTTTTGTTGCAGCTCCTAAGACTAATGAAGAAGATCATGGCATCATCCTCTCTATGATTTTCAATACTGAAATACCAAGAACACAATTGCTAGTTATTGACGCCCAATCATTCACTGAAATGGCTCGCGCCACTCTACCACAGGCTGTACCAATAGGCTTACATGGCCAATTCTATACTTAAAGCGACTGACTAATAACGCTTGCGCCATTTGACCGCCACGCCATTCGGATAGCGCATATCAATACTAATGGCTTTATTGGCTTTGTCGCCAATCACTAAAGGGTAGACAGTAATCAATCGTTTTAAGCGTGGCCAGATCGCATCACGACCGAGCATGACCTTAATACCATTACTCAATGTGATACGCCAAGATATACGATTAGAAATATCGATACCGACGACCTGAAGATTCAGCACCGCTAGCATTTTGTTCATACGCTGATAGGCTTCGAACACTTGTTTCGCATCTTCAGTTGGCGCATTAAATTGTGGCAAGTTTTCTGGTATTGTTGCGCTATCTTGCGGCTTGTAAACCTCGCCATCCATATTCATGAGACCATCCGCACCCCATTGGGCAATCGGCTGTTGCTGCTGTAGCTCAACCACCAGCGTACTCGGCCATATTTTTTTGACGTCGACATCGGCAATCCAAGGAATCATCATCAACTTAGTTTGCATGGCGTGGATATCGGTTCTAAAAAAACCACTCGAGACATAAGGCTCCAATGTATGCTCGATGGTTTGCTTGGAAACGGCAGTATATTGCCCAATAATTTTGACATGCTGAATAGGTAGGAATTTGTCGCTATGCGTATACGTATACAGCCAAACCAAACAAACAATAATTAATATAGCAATCGATGCACGCCAAATCCATTGCCGATTTTTTGCAAAGGTAAGCTTCAACTCGGATTGTTGATCTTGCTTTAAATGTTTAGATTTTTTTCTAGGCATAGTGTATTGCTAATTAACAATCTGTCATTTTTTTATTGGATGATAAATTAAACGGCATCTTGCGCCAGTTCTGCTGCCAACGCGCCGATATTTCCCGCACCTTGCATTAACACAACATCGCCATCACGCACAATATCATTCAAGGCTTTTGCTAAGGTATCGTTCGGCTCAACAAAAATAGGATCAACTTTACCACGCGAACGGATGCTACGGCACAAGCTACGGCTGTCCGCACCCGGGATCACATCTTCACCGGCTGAGTAAACTTCTAACATTAATAATACGTCGGCATCCGATAACACTTGTGTGAAATCTTCGAATAATTCTTGTGTGCGCGTATAACGATGAGGTTGATACACCATCACAATGCGTTTTTCTGGCCACGCCGCCCGCATAGCTTGCAAGGTTGCCGCCACTTCTCGGGGATGATGGCCATAATCATCAATCACTAGGGCTTTGCCTTGTTTAAATTGTTTCGTGCCGAGTTGTTGGAAACGACGTCCTACGCCCGAAAACTTTTCTAACGCGCGGGCAATAGCCCCATCATCAACACCCAATTCAGTTGCGATGACAATCGTTGATAAGGCATTCATCACATTATGGTCACCAGGTAGATTTAACGTAACGGCTAAATCATGATCATGCCCCTTTCGCTTAACAGTAAAAGCCACTTTCGTTCCGGTTTGCACAATGTTTTTGGCTTGCACATCGGCCTTATCAGAAAACCCATAAGTAATAATCGGGCGAGTCACTTGATCAATGATCGCTTGAACACCTTCATCATCAATACACAGCACAGCTAATCCATAAAAAGGTAAATGATGTAAAAAATCAACAAAGGTTTGATACAGCTTATTCACATCGCCATCATAAGTATGCATATGATCTTTATCGATATTGGTGACAATCGAAATCATCGGTTGTAACAATAAAAATGACGCATCACTTTCATCAGCTTCAGCAACCAAATAATTACTTTTACCTAGCTGCGCATTGGTGCCTGCACTATTTAAACGGCCGCCAATCACAAAGGTTGGATCCAAACCACCCTCGGCTAATACGCTTGCCATTAAGCTCGTCGTTGTCGTTTTACCATGCGTACCTGCTACCGCAATACCTTGTCGGAAGCGCATCAACTCGGCTAACATTTCAGCACGCGGCACAATGGGTATACGACGTTCTTTGGCCGCTAGCACTTCAGGGTTATCTGAATGAATAGCGGTAGACGTTACCACCACATCAACATCTTTAAGATTATCTGCACTATGTTCAAAATAAACCGTAGCACCCAGTTTTTCTAAACGCTCAGTATTGGCTGAAGCATTTTGATCAGAACCGGAAATTTGGTAACCATCATTTAAAAACACTTCGGCAATACCACACATGCCAGAACCGCCAATGCCGACAAAGTGCATATGTTGAATTCTGCGCATCCAGTCTTTTGTATTCGTTGTCATATTTTTCCAGGGTTTTAGGGCTTAGCGCTTAGTAACTGATTAACTACATTTTTTGTAGCCTCTGAGTTAGCAAGCTGTTTCGCTTTCACTGCCATCGTTTTTAGTCTACTGGGATCAGTTAAGAAGCCACCAAGCATAGTCGTTAATTTGTCAGGATTCAAATCGCGTTGTTGAATTAGCAAACCTGCGCCATTATCAATCAAATATTTAGCATTCGCCGTTTGATGGTCATCCACAGCAGAAGGAAATGGCACAAAAATGGCAGGTAATCCTGCTGCCGCCACTTCGGCCACCGTCAACGCTCCCGCTCGGCAAATGACCACATCGGCCCAAGCGTAGGCAGCAGTCATATCATCAATAAATGCGGTTAATTTCACATCCGCATGACCATAGGCTTGCTGAGCATTTTCCACATGCTTTGCACCGGCTTGATGCCAAACTGTTATTTGACCTACTAGTTGTTGCAACACGGCTGGCATGATTTGATTAATCGCTTGCGCGCCTTGACTGCCACCCAACACTAACACGCGCAAAGGTTCGTGAGATTGCTCATGTTGAATGTTCATGATATCACTGCGAATAGGATTGCCTGTTGTCACAGCATTTTTCAACGTATCGGGAAAGGCTTGCAAGACCGTTGTAGCAAAACGTGATAATAATTTATTGGTCATACCCGCAATCGCATTTTGTTCATGAATCACTAAAGGTTTGCGCATCAACCAAGCCGCAATGCCAGCGGGGCCACTCACATAACCACCCATGCCTAATATCATATCAGCCTTGGTTTTACGGATAATTTTCATCGCATGAATAATCGCGACGATAATTTTAAATGGTGCCAGTAACAAACTTAATTTTCTTTTACCGCGCAAGCCTTTAATCGCTAAAGAATAAAAAGGGATCTGGGTTTGGGGAACCAGCTTAGTATCCAATCCATGCTGTGTGCCAATCCACACAACCTTAATATTTTTTTGCTGCAAAGCGTCGGCAACAGCTAAGCCAGGAAATACATGTCCACCAGTCCCTCCCGCTGCAATCAATACAGTTGTCATTTATGCCTCACATAACGTGGTTGGTTAAGACCAAGAACATCCACTCGTGTTTCGTGATCGATTCGCAATAAAATACCAATCGCGATGCAATCAATCAGCAGACTACTGCCACCATAACTCATCAGAGGTAAGGTTAAACCTTTTGTCGGTAATATGCCGGCATTCACACCCATGTTCACTACTGCCTGCATCCCTAACCAAACAGCCATACCGTAGGCACAGTAAGCCGCATATAATTTCCCACGCAATTGCGCGCGTCGAGCAATCAGTAGAATTCGAAAAATTAACAAACAGAATAAGCTAATCACAATTAACACACCGAACAGACCTAACTCTTCAGCTAATACTGCGAATAAAAAATCGGTATGTGCTTCTGGCAAGTAAAATAACTTTTGCACACTCTCGCCCAACCCCACACCAAACCAACCACCACGACCAAATGCAATTAACGATTGTGTTAGTTGATAACCGCTACCGTAAGGATTCGCCCAAGGGTTAATAAAAGTCGTTAAGCGTTCTAAACGATATGGCGCCGAAATGGCAAGCAAAGCAAATGCGACAACAACGACTGTCAGCAAAATCACAAATTGTCGAAGCCGAACGCCAGCCATGAACATCATGCTCATAATAGTGCAAAACACCACAACAGTCGCGCCAAAATCAGGCTCCATTAACAGCAATAAAGCGATAAGACCTAGCAAGGCCATTGGCTTAATAAAGCCTAAAACACGTGTGCGGACTTCTTCTTGCCGACGCACGAGGTAACCTGCCATATATAAAATAATAGCGAGCTTAACGAATTCTGAAACTTGTAATGCTATAGGCCCTAAACCAACCCAGCGGCGGCTTCCATTAACCACGTGGCCTATGCCCGGCACCAATACTAATACCAGCGACAATAAACCCAGCACAAATAAGATGGGAGCAAAACGTTGCCATATTTCAATTGACACACGTACAATAAAAAACATCATGAGCAAACCTAAACCTAAAAAGATAATTTGACGCATTAAAAAATGGAAAGGTTGGTGGAATACTTTTTCAGAAATCACCATGGAAGCTGAAGCCACCATGATCAAGCCTATGCTTATCAAACAAAAAACCGCGAAGATAATATAACGATCGAATAAAGCAGGCACTTTAACTTTAGTTTGTTGCTGTTTCTGCGTTTGAACCACCGGCTAACTTCCTCACTAATGCCTGAAACCTATCACCGCGTTGTTCGAAATTTGTGAACATGTCTAGGCTAGAACACGCAGGCGATAATAACACGATGTCCCCTGCTTTGGCTACGCGATTCGCGGTGCTTACCGCTGCTGCTAAATCACTGACCTGCGTAGCTTCTGGGTTCACAGCAGCAGCAAATTCGCTGGCATTTTTGCCTAATAAGATGATTTCCTTAACATGCTGCTCGATCGCAGGTTTGAGCACAGATAAATCTTGCCCTTTCGCATCACCACCAGCGATTAAAATAATATCACCTTGCCCAGAAAAACCCTGCAACGCGGCCAGGCATGCACCCGTATTAGTAGCCTTAGAATCATTATACCAACGCACACTATCAATTTCTGCCACTAGCTGGCAACGATGAGGTAAGCCCGTAAATGCTTTGGCCGCTGTGATTGCTCTGGCAATGGGAATATCTAAGGCTGCTGTAATCGTCAACGCCGCTAATACATTGGCAATATTGTGTCGTCCCATCACGGCTAAATCTTGCTGCTGGCATAACACCTTTTGACCTTGTAACAAATTATTGCCCTGCAAGCCAAACTCAAATGCCGTTTGCGGTTGGTTTAATCCAAAACTCCATTGTGTGCCTGTTGCTATTCGAGGCAAGGTCAATTCATCATCCCGGTTAATGACAATATTTTCAGCTTGCTGATAAATGGTTTGTTTGGCTGTGATATATTCTGACATGTCACGATGCTGATCTAAATGATCAGGGGTAAGATTAAGAATAGTGGAAACTTTAGCCTGCAATGAATGTGTGCTTTGCAGTTGAAAACTCGACAATTCTACAATATAAAGTTCAGGTTGCGGTTGATGCAGTAAATCTAAAACAGGAATACCAATATTACCGCCTAAAACAGCATCAACACCCGCTTGTTTGGCAATATCATAAACTAATGTTGCAACCGTGCCTTTCGCATTAGTACCCGTAATAGCAACAATCGGCACATCAGTTGCTTGCAAAAATAATTCCACATCACCGACAATAGAAACACCCGCCACTTGTGCTGCCTGCAAAGCGGGTAATTGCAGTGACACCCCAGGACTCAAAATAATACGCTCAGCTTGCGTTAATAGCTGCTCATCTAGCGCACCTAAATGCACTTGCACATCTGGAAATTGCTGCTGAAACTCACTTAATAATACTGGTGCTGCACGAGTATCGCAAACAACAAACCGCTGCCCCTCACTTGCTAAATATTCTGCACAACTAAGCCCCGTTTTACCGAGGCCAACAATCACATTCTCAATCCTCAATCCTAAATCCTCAACTTTGCTTAACGCAGTTTCAGTGTTGCTAATCCAACAAGGACTAAAATCAAGGTGATAATCCAAAACCGCACAATCACGCGAGGCTCTGGCCAACCTTTTAATTCAAAGTGATGATGAATAGGCGCCATTTTAAAAATACGTTTACCCGTTAATTTAAATGATGCAACCTGTAAAATAACAGACACCGTTTCTAATACAAAAATACCTGACATAATAAAGAAAACAATTTCTTGACGCACAATCACTGCAATCATACCTAGCGCTGCACCCAAAGCAAGCGATCCCACATCGCCCATGAATACTTGTGCCGGATAGGTGTTGAACCACAGAAAACCTAAACCTGAACCCACAATCGCACCCACGACAATAATCGTTTCACCCACACCGGGCACGTAAGGAATATATAAGTAATGCGCAAAATCAATGTTGCCGGTAACATATGCAAAAATACCTAATGCACCTGCAATTAATATAGTCGGCATAATGGCTAAACCATCTAAGCCATCGGTTAAGTTCACCGCATTACTCGAACCGACAATCACGAAATAAGATAAAATAACAAAACCAAAGCCCATGTTCACACCATAGTCTTTCATAAAAGGAATAACCAATTGCGTTTCAGAAGGTAACTGTGCGGATGTGAATAAAAATAATGTCGCGGCTAATGCCAACATCGACTGCAGTAAATATTTCCAACGTGCAGATAGGCCTTTAGAATTTTGGTAACGTAATTTTCGATAATCATCGATACCGCCAATCAAACCGAAGCCAATAATAATAAATAACAAGACAATAATATAGCGGTTGGTTAAATCACCCCATAAAACTGTTGTGATCACAATCGCTGTCAACATCAACAAACCACCCATCGTTGGCGTGCCGGCTTTGCTGTAATGGGATTCTGGCCCATCTTGACGAATGGTTTGCCCTACACGTAAGCGGTTCAACCAGCGAATCATGCCCGGCCCTGACAATAGAGTAATCACTAATGCTGTTAACGCACTCAACACACCACGTAGCGTTAAATAATTAAAAACGTGGAAGTCTTTAAAGAAATGACCTAAATAATGAAATAACCAAAGTAACATGTTTGCTCCAGGATTGAGGATTGAGGATTGAGGATTGAGTGATAAAATTATCGCTCAATCCCTAATCTTGAATCCTGATTGCCTCTACTATTTTATACATCATCATACCGTTTGAACCTTTCACCAAAACGGTGGTATGAGGATTGAGTTGTTTAATTAATTGTTCGCTTAAGGCTTCATGGCTATCAAAATGAAAACCATTATCGCCAAAAGCACTGATGCTATATTGGGTTTCTTCACCATAAGCATAAAAGCTATCAATGCCTAAATCTTTTGCCAACTGACCCATCCGAGCATGCTCAGCCTGACTCGTCGGGCCAACTTCACCCATATCACCCAGCACCATAATACGTTTGCCCGGATATTGCGCTAACATTTCAATGACAGCCGGCACCGATTTCACATTGGCATTGTAACTATCATCAATCACGCTTGCGTCATTAACAGCATGATAACGTATTAAGCGCCTATCGACCAATTCGATATTAGCCAAGCCAGTCGTAATATCATCTAAACTCAAGCCTATTGCAATACAAGCAGCTGAAGCTGCCAACGCATTTTCAACATTATGTTTGCCAATTGTCGATAAGTGCACATCTGTGCTGCCCACTGGGGTCTGAAGCGAAAAACTGTATTGCAAGTCAGCATTGTGTGAAAGATCGGTTGCGCTGACATCGGCTTTTGACTGCAAGCCAAAACTGATGCGATTCACCTGCGATAAACGCTCACACCATTGTGGATAATAGGCATCATCGGCATTGAGAATCGCACAGCCATTGTTAGGTAAATGAGAAAAAATATTCGATTTCTCTGTGAAAATTTTATCGACACTGTCAAAGCGACCAGTTTTGGCAATATGAACAGCTGCAATATTGGTAATCAAGGCCACCTGCGGTTCAACAATATCCGTGAGGTAAGCTATTTCACCAGGACGATCCGTCCCCATTTCAATCACCGCGTATTCAACATTTTCATCTAAACGAAACAATGTTAGTGGTACACCGAATTGATTATTTTGATTGCCGGTCGAATATAAGGTATTACCCACCTGCTGACAGATAGCCGCTAGCATTTGCTTAGTGGACGTCTTACCACAACTGCCGGTTAAGCCAATAAAAGGAATCGTAAATTGTTGGCGCCAATATTTAGCTAAGGCACCTAACGCTTTGGTTGTGTCTTCAACAATAATTTGCGGCACGGACACATCGACTTGATGCTCAACCATGACCGCACTGGCACCGGCCTTGATGGCTTGTGAAATATACTCATGACCATCAACGCTTTCACCTTTAATGGCAACATACAAATTATTTTGTACCAGCGTACGTGTATCAATACTCACGCCAGAAAAGTCGGCGTCATCACCGATGAGCTGACCCTTAGTAGCGCTGGCGACTTCAGATAGAGATAATTGAATCATGATGAAATCATACCATATATTGACTAACTTAGAGGAGCCGCTTCACTTCTTCGATGTCACTAAAGTAATGTCGCTCACCATTGATTTCTTGGTAATCTTCGTGGCCTTTACCGGCAATTAATACGATATCGTCAGCTTCAGCATGACTGATGGCGTAAGCAATGGCTTTTGCACGGTCGTGCTCGACAACGGCTTGTTTTGACTCGGGAATACCTTCTAAAATATCATTCACAATATCGCGCGGATCTTCTTCACGACAATTGTCATCCGTCAGCACCACATAATCTGAATATTTTGCTGCTAACTTGCCCATAACCGGACGCTTGGTTTTATCACGTGAACCGCCACATCCGAACACGCACCATAGCTCACCTTTACGATGTTGCACTAATGCTTGCAAGGCTTTTTCTAACGCATCAGGTGTATGTGAATAATCAATAACGACTAATGGCTTATCTTTAATTTTAAAAGTTTGCATTCGCCCTGTCACTTGCGGTAAGGATTCGAATTGTTCTAATACATCATCTAAACGCTCACCTAACAAACATAAAACGGTTAACACACCGAGTAAATTACTTAAGTTGAATTGCCCCACTTGCACGCTATTTAACAAACCGGTTCCCCAGGGTGTAATCACGTGAGCCGACATACCTTCACTCGTGAATTCCACATTGGCTGCACGCACTAACGGCACATCACCTTCTAATACGATTTGTCGAACGGTCTTTCCTTCGGCACTGTAGGCATAAACTCGTTTTTTGCTCCAATAGTTTCGTAACCATTGAGAACCTGTTTTATCATCCGCATTGATGACTGAAAAATCTAAATCCCAATTTTCAAACAACGAACGCTTCGCGTCTGCATAACCCTCCATGGTTTTATGAAAATCTAGATGCTCATGCGTTAAGTTGGTAAACACCGCAACATTAAAGTCGACACCATTCACACGATGCTGCGCTAAAGCATGCGAGGAGACTTCCATCGCCACATGTGTAAAACCTTGTGCTCGCAGCGAAAATAAACAATGTTGCACCGCAATAGCATCTGGCGTGGTGTAACGCGCTTTTTGCAATTTATCAATATCGCCATTGCCTAATGTGCCAATCACACCACAACGATGTCCCAAACGATTTAAACTGTGAGCAATAAAATGTGTCGTTGACGTTTTGCCATTAGTGCCCGTCACACCAATGACGGTTAAATCTTTAGAAGGATTGTCATAAAATTTAGCCGCAATTTCACCGTAAGCTTTCGCCAAATCTTTGATATAAAAAACGGGAACTTGTTGATACTCCGTCCACTCCAAGTGTTCACCCTTGTCTTCACACAAAATAGCTGCTGCACCATACTTAATCGCTTTATCAATAAATTCGCGACCATCCGTTTGTATGCCTTGCAACGCCACAAATACCTCACCACGCAAAATACGTCGTGAATCTAGGCACAGACCTGTCACTTCACGCTCAGATTCATTGGACACAGTCGTCCAACCTTGCAATAATTTTTTTAACGAATAACGACGAAAATTTTCTTTCACACCAATTCCTCTTCTGCGGGAATGGAGTTTGGAGATTAGAGTGTGGAGTTGACAAGCCAATCATCCCACACTATTTGACTCTTCCCTAACTCCAACCCCTTCCTATGTAGGCTGTAATTTACCCGGCAAATGATCCGGCGATATATTTAAAATGCGTAATGCACCAGCCATGACTTTAGCAAATACCGGTGCGGCCACAGTACCACCATAATAAGTAATTTTACGTGGATCGTGTATATAAACCACAATCACCAAACGAGGATGACTCGCGGGCGCTAAGCCAGCAAATACGGCATTATGGTGATTCCATTCGTAACCATGCACACCCACCATGCGTGACGTACCGGTTTTACCCGCGACCCAATAACCTTTTACATGCGCGCGTGTTGCGGTTCCGCCCGGCTCAACCACTGTTTCCATCATCTGAATCACTTCTTTAGCAGCCTTAGTGCTGATCAACTGCTTGCCCTGTGGTGCATGTTTAAGCTTAACTAATGAAATAGGTTTATCCACACCATAATTAGCCAAGATAGAATAGGCATGTGCTAATTGTAAGGTCGTAACAGACAGCGCATAACCAAATGAAAATGTCGCCAACACAAACGGATTCCATTCACGATGAAAAGGTAAAACACCCCCTACTTCACCGGGAAAACCGCTTTGCGTGGGCATGCCTAGGCCCATTTCATTAAGCAAATTCCATAAACTTTGCTGCGGTAACGACAGCATGATTTTACTGATGCCAATATTACTGGAATATTTCAACACATCCGACACCGTGATAGTGCCATGCGCACTTGTGTCACGCACGATATGGCCCGCAATTTTTGTCACACCATTACCGGTTTTAATCATAGTATCCGGTTGATATTTTCCACTTTCCAGAGCTAATGCGACAGTAAAAGGTTTCATCGTTGAGCCAGGTTCAAACACATCTGTCACTGCACGATTACGATAACGGCCATCCGTATCTGCAGGGCGATAATTAGGATTATAAGATGGTGCATTCGCCATTGCTAAGACTTCATTAGTTTTAGTATCGAGCACCACAATGGAACCTGCTTGTGCATCAAACTTTGTCACTGCCGCTTTTAAATAACGATAGGCTAAATATTGAATTCGCATATTGATACTCAATTGCAAATTTTTACCTGGCTTGGGGGCTTGCATGGTATCAATCACTTCAATGATGTTGCCTAAGCGATCTTTCACTACTTTTTCTGAACCATTCTGACCGGCTAAACTTTTATTGTCAGCCAGCTCCATCCCCTCTTGCCCTTGACCATCAATATTAGTGAAACCCACCACATGTGCTGTGATTTCAGATTCGGGGTAATAGCGTTTAAATTCATGTCGTAAATACAAACCTTTAATCTTTAACGCCGCCACTTGTTCTGAAACCGAAGGTTGCACTTGTCGCTTCACATACATGAACTCACGCTTTTTATTATACTGCAAAGAAGCTTGTATACGTGCTAATGGGATATTAACGATTTGGGCTAAATTGGCTAACTGCGTGGGCGTCGCTTGAAAATCTTTAGGGTTAATCCAAATAGTATCAACCGGGCTACTCACGGCGAGTGGCTGGCCATTACGATCGGTAATCATACCGCGATAAGCCGGCGTATTCACCACGCGAATGGCTCGCGCATCACCTTGCTGTTGCAAAAATGCCCGCTCGACTACCATCAAGTAAACCATACGCCCGATTAACGCTGAAAAAATTAATGCGATAATCAAAAGCATGAAACGAAAGCGCCAATCGAAATAATGTATTTTTTTACGTGGTGATTGACGACGGTAATCGTTCACTGGGAAACCTTGTTGAGGGCTTAGGTTTTAGGGCTTAGGGCTTAGGTGCTTTGTAGCGGCGATGCAGCGCTCTATCAATCAAGCGTCACTAACCGACTACAAAATCACCTAAGTCCTAAACCTTAAGCCCTAACACCTAATTGATTCTCACTAATTCTGTATTTTTTGCCTGTGGCATGCTCATGCCTAATTGCGATTGTGCAATGTTTTCAACACGGCCTTGCATAGTCCATGTGCTTTGCTCAAGTAACAATTGACCCCATTCGGTTTGCAATTCATTATGCTGAAACGTTTGTGTTTGCAAGTCGACATATAAGCGTCGATTTAAATCTTTACCATAAACAACAGCTAAACCCGACACAAATACAGAAAATCCTAATGCCGCTACCAAAAGCATACGGCGGTTGAAAAATACCCCAAATAAACCATCATGTCCATAGATAGTTTGTGCTAACGCACGTGATGCTGCATTCATGATAACTTCTCCGCTATGCGCAATACTGCGCTACGACTTCGTGGATTATGTGCTAACTCATCAGGCCCAGCTTTAATCGCTTTGCCCACCTTTTTTAACGCCGCTGGAGGTATTTGATCATCACGCAACGGTAACCCTTTCGGTCCCGATGTTTGACGTGTCGAATGCTTAGCAATAAATTGCTTCGCGATTCTATCTTCCAACGAATGAAAGCTAATCACCGATAAACGCCCCCCCACCGCTAAAACATTTAGCGACTGTGCTAAGGCTGTTTGCAATTCGTTTAACTCATCGTTAATAAAAATTCGTAACCCTTGAAACGCTCGCGTTGCGGGATGCTTATGCTTTTCCCAACTCGGGTTCGCGCGGCTCACAATGTCACTCAATTGTTTAGTTGTGGTGATAGGCTGCTGTTGTTGCGCCTCCATCACCGCATTGGCAATGCGTTTGGCATGGCGCTCTTCACCATACTCACGTAACACTTCAGCTAATTGCTTAGCATCGGTTTGTGTTAACCACTGTGCAACGCTCATACCATGCTCCGTATCCATACGCATATCCAACGGTCCATCATGCTGAAAACTAAAACCGCGAGTGGCATCGTCCAATTGAGGTGATGACACACCCAAATCAAACAAAATGCCATCCACGTTGCCAACCAAGCCTTCACCCTCGATTAGCGATTGCAAGCCAGTAAATGAATCGGCACAAAACTGAAACCGATTATCATCAACCAACTTAGCGGCAATCATCGCTTCGGGATCTTTATCCAAAGCCAACAACCGCCCCTTCTCTCCTAGCTGCCGCAAAATAGCCGAACTATGCCCACCCCGCCCGAACGTACAATCAATATAAGTACCCTCTGGCCGAATGGCTAAACCTGTGATTGACTCGTTAAGCAATACTGGTTTATGTGCATACTGCTCGTCTGTCAACGTCAAAACCCTTTTATAAAGATAAGTTCTTCACTTCATCCGGCAAGTCGCTATCAATATCGACTCGCTCTTGTAACCACTCGTCGCGTGACGCTTGCCATTGCGCGTCACTCCAACATTCAAATTTATTGCCTTGGCCGACTAACGCGACCTTCTTATCTAACTCAGCAAAGTCACGTAACGGAGGTGGAACCAATAACCGACCGTTGGCATCCATTTCCACTTCCGTTGCATGTCCAATCAGCAAACGCTGTATGCGTCGTGCCGTCGGATGAAAACTCGGCAAAGCCGCTACCTTTTTCTCTATCTCTAACCAGGATGGTGTGGGGTAAACCAATAAGCATTGCTGTTCTGTGTCTATTGTTATTATAAGTTTGCCACCACAGATATCCTGCAAAGACTGGCGATAACGAGTTGGAATCGTTAACCGACCTTTGGTATCCAAATTGATGGCGTTCAATCCTCGAAACATGGTTTCCCCACAAAATTCCACTTTTATCCACTAACTAACACTATAGACGCAAAAAAAGCACAATGCAAGAATAAATTGGGAGAAAAAGGGGACAAAATTATCATGATTGACTAAATTTAACTAATCAATATTGACTAAACTTAGTCAATGGCTATAATAATGAACATGGATAGTCAATTCTTAACTCACAATAGTCACCAAGCGGGAACAGTAGCGTTTAAAGCCAACGACCCCAATTTACGGCGTTTAGGTCAACAACCACTGCAATATACCGCAGCGCTTATTGGTGAGTTACCTCGAAACATGCCGGGCATTTATACGCTGGGTGGTGGTCGTCAGGTTGGTAAGACCACCACACTGAAACAATGGATGCTAGCCCTCCTAGAGAGTGGCGTTGAATCAGCGCGATTAGCTTTTTTGTCGGGTGAGATCATCGACGATCATCATCATTTAATGTCAATCTTGCGTAACACCATAGCCGACATGCCAACAGACTGCTTGTTGTATATCATCGTCGATGAAGTTACCTATATAAAAAATTGGGATAAAGCCATTAAGTATTTAGCCGATGCCGGTGAATTAGAGCAGGTGGTGTTAATGCTTAGCGGCTCTGATTTAATGCTGATGCAGGAAGCCAAAATGCGATTCCCTGGCCGTCGTGGTCAAGCTGACAAAGTGGATTTTCATTTGTATCCCTTATCATTTTCCGAGTTTGTTAAGTTAGCTGAAGGAAATGTAACCGTTGATATCGATGTGTTATATGCACGCTTTTATGATTACATGAAGCATGGCGGCTATTTAACCGCCATTAATGATTACGCAAAAAACCAAACCATTAGCCGCGCAACATTAATGACATACTCGGATTGGATTCGTGGTGATATGCTAAAACATGGCAAACAAGAAAGTTACTTAAAAGAAATTTTAAACGGTATTATTAAGCATTATACGGATCAAATCACTTGGAATAGTTTAGCAAAAGAACTGTCAATCGATCACCCTACCACAGTAAATGGCTATGTGAGTATCCTTGCCAATATGGATGCCGTATTTGTACAGCAAGCATTGTTAGAAGATAAATTGGTTGGCGCCCCCAAAAAAGCCCGCAAAATCATTTTCACCGACCCCTTTATTTTCCATGCCATTCGGGCCTGGATGAAGCCTTGTGATAACCCCTTCGCTGAACAAATTGTCCCAGCAGTAGATGATGCGGTGATGTCATCTAAATTAGTTGAGTCTATTGTGGTGGCTCACTATCGTCGATATTACCCCACTTATTACATCAAAGCCGAAGGCGAAGTGGATGTAGCCTATGTTAAAGATGAAAAATTCTGGCCTGTCGAAGTCAAATGGCGTAATCAATTACGCAGCAAAGATCTTAAGCAAATTGCGAAGTATAAAAATGGATTAGTGTTGAGTAAAGTTAAACAAACTGCATCCTATGAAAGTTTACCGACTGAGCCATTGCCCCACTATCTCTCAACGTTTCCAACTGAGTAAATTCGACCATCAACTATTTGCTGCCAGTATCAAATTGCACTGCACGCGAGCAGGTTGACCTTCGTCATTGAGAATGATACTTATGTGATGCTTGTGATATTGTTTAAGCACTTTGAGTAAGTCCAATCCAAATTAAAAATGAGTCAGCCGATAAGCCGGGTTTTGTCGTGAACAAGCATTCATCTAGGCGATGCGTCGCCGCATCGCTCAAGCAACCTACCCGAGTTCAACGCGGGCCGCGTCGTATGAACTCCTATTTGGTCTTGCTCCGAGTGGGGTTTACCGTGCCACGTTTGTTACCAAACGCGCGGTGCGCTCTTACCGCACCCTTTCACCCTTACCTATTTGCATAGGCGGTTTACTTTCTGTTGCACTGGCCGTCGGCTCACGCCGCCCAGGTGTTACCTGGCACTCTGCCCTATGGAGCCCGGACTTTCCTCGCTTGGGGGCAAGCGCGCTTGTTTGGCTGACTCGGGGTGGAGTGTAACTTTTTAGGGCGAATGGAGCAATGATTGTTGCCGCTACGCGGATTATATTTTAATGGTGGATATGTCCAAGCTACATTGGGTTTACCACTCCTTGTAGGGTGGATAAAAATTCGTGCGTAGCACGGATGTATCCACCAGCGGTGTTGAACAAGAGTAATGTGGCTGATTTAAGGTTACTTGGTGGATATGTGCTCGCTACCGCTCACCCTTTTATCCACCCCACAAGAATAGACATATCTAGCGTTAAGACACAATCCAATTGTATAACTGATTTTTCTTCAGGCCTGTTATTTCAGCGGCTAACTTAGCGGCCTGTTTCGCGGGCAATTCATTCGCTAGCAAAGATGTGATACGTTCGGCTTCGGGGTCTAATTCCGCGTTGGCTTGCGCACCGTGGATTACCACCACAAACTCGCCTCTTTGTTGGTTGGTATCGGCGGTTAGCCATTCCAGCATATCCGCTAAATTAGCTGAATGAATGGTTTCGAAAGTTTTGGTCAATTCTCGCGCAATTACGACTTGGCGATCGGGACCGAAGGCTTCAAGCATATTGCTAATGCTATCGACGATACGATGCGGAGATTCATAGAAAACCAAGGTTCTGGACTCTTTGGCCAAATTTTGACAATGTTTTAAGCGGCTATTAGCTTTGGCGGGTAAAAAGCCTTCAAATATGAACTTATCGGTAGGCAAGCCAGCGGCGCTTAACGCAGTGATTAAGGCACAGGCACCGGGGATGGGCACGACTTTAATCCCAGCTTGTTGAGCTAAATGCACGAGTCGATAACCGGGGTCGCTGATTAATGGCGTGCCGGCATCACTGATGACAGCGATTGATTCGCCTTGTTGTATGCGTTGTAACAGGGTTTCACTTTGCTGCCCTTCGTTATGCTCATGCAAAGCAATGCATCGTGTGTTGATTTGTAGATGCTCAAGCAAGCGTTTGCTATGACGCGTATCTTCTGCGGCAATCACATCCACACTGCGCAATACTTCTACGGCACGTGATGTAATATCGGCAAGGTTGCCTATTGGCGTGGCGACGATGTAAAGGGCCTTTTCAACTTCACTTGGCATCATGATTTCCTGTACAATGAGTTCATGCGCAAATCTATCATAAACTCTTGCTTAGCACTACTCACCTTAATGGTTTTACTTAGCGGCTGTTCGTCATTAACGGGGCCGCAGTCTAATGTAAACGCCGACAATCAATTTGCGGCGACGCCAGAATATTATTTGGGCTTGGCGCAACAAACGCAAGGCGATGCAAGTTACGGTTATCAATTGCAAGCTGTGCAACAGTACATTCGTAACAAGAATTATCCTGCTGCGGATAAAACCTTATCGGCTATTCCATCCGCCATGTTGGCCCCTCAGCAAAGTGCACAATTTCTTTTGCTGGCTGCTCAATTAAATTTAGTTTACGACCGACCGGGAAAGGCCTACACGCAACTCTCAAATATCGTGAATACTGATCAACTGCCCGTTGATATGCAAGTGCAGCAACAACAATTATTAGCCCAAGCTTACATGAGTTTAGGCCAGACGGTTAACGCCATTAAAAGCCGTTTACAATTATCCAAATTATTAACTGACCCGCTTGATATTCGCCAAAACAATCAAGCCATTTGGCATGCTTCGCAAAGCGTTAACGATAATACGTTGCAACAGTTCAGCACGGATGACTCACAACCATCAGTTGAAGCTTGGGCATCACTCACGTTGATTTCACGTCGCTACACCAACAACCCTGAAATATTAGTGGCACAACTGCGCGCATGGCGACAAAAATTTTCCGATAACCCGGCAAATAATTTATTAGCCCACGTATTGCCTGATGCGGGTGACGTATTATCAACACCGAAACATATCGCCCTATTATTGCCGATGAATAATCAATTCACACCACAAGCACAAGCCATTCTGAACGGTTTTATGCAAGCGTATTATCAAACGCCTTTATTGCAACGCCCGCAATTAAGCATTGTCGACACGTCGCAAATCAACATGAAAACGGCCTACCAACAAGCAGCGCAAGATGGTGCTGATTTTATTGTGGGTCCGTTGATGAAAGACCATGTCAACAGCTTGGCTGATTACGGCCCGGATATACCCGTGCTAGCCTTAAATTATGGTTCAATGAGCGACTCACCACCGGATAATTTTTATCAACTGGGTTTATCGCCCGACAATGAAGCCACACAAGCCGCGTTACGTATGTGGAAAAATGGTAAGTCTCGCGTTATCACTATTACTGTCGCTGGCGATTGGGGCCAAAGCATTGTGAATGATTTTTCTCAACGCTTTCAAAACTTAGGCGGACAAGTTGTAGCGAGTTTAGCTATCGACACAAAAAACAATTTAACCGATGAAATTGCCGAACTCATGAATGTCGATCGCAGCCAAGCCCGCGCAGCAGCACTACGCAAAACGTTAGGCGAAAAATTCACATTTATTCCACGCCGCCGCCAAGACATCGATGCCATTTTCATCAATGCACCACCGGGTGTTGCTCGCCAAGTGTTACCCCTATTACGTTTCTACTACGCGGGCAATACACCTGTGTATGCAACCTCTGTCATCTTTAATGGTATTGCTGCCGCACGCCGCGATAGCGATTTAAATGGCGTCATGTTTACCGACATGCCATGGGCGATTGCACCGACAGCCGGTCAAGTGGCTATCCGTAAACAGTTTGCCACACTATGGTCCAGCAATTTTGCGCAATACAGCAAACTCTATGCACTAGGCATCGATACTTATCATATGATGAGTCAGTTGAATCGCTTGAAGGTGTTTCCACAAAGTGCTTTCCATGGTTTTACCGGTACATTATATCTTGAGCCTAACGGCCATCTTTATCGCCAATTACCTTGGGCGCGTTTTGTACGCGGCACACCTCAACTCGTTAAGCAATAATGGATACCAAAACCATTGGTGACATTGGCGAACGTATTGCCTGTGAATATCTGCAGCAACAAGGGTTACGCTTAAAAGAACACAATTTTCGCAGCAAGTGCGGTGAAATCGATCTCATTATGGAAGATAAGGTCGATGGTAATGTGTTTATCGAAGTACGATATCGCAGCCAAGATGGCTTTGGCTCCGGTGTCGAGACGGTTACAAGATCCAAACAACGTAAAATCATCCGTACTGCACAGCACTATCTATTAGAAAATAATATCACTGATGATGTGCCCGCTCGCTTCGATGTCGTGGGTATTACAATGAAAGGTGGAAAACCTGATATTGAGTGGATTCCGCATGCTTTCATTTGTTAGCAGGTGACTTTTTATGATGAGCTACGCTCGTCACATCATTCCCATCCCCCAACCCCCACTTGCATTTACCTAACAGTAAAGCTATATTGTCCGCATGCGATTGAATACTATTTTATTACTCTTATCCCTCAGCCTCGCCTTATTACTACAAGGTTGCGGAGTTGCAGGCGTTGCGGCAGCGGGTGGCGGATTAGTCTATGGCAGCCACAGTATTCAAGGTGCTTTTTCCGATAAAGAAATCAATTTTAATATCAGCAATGCCATCTACGGCAATAAACCCTTATATGCCGATAACCATATCACTGTCGAAGTAAAAAATGGCGTCGTGTTACTCGCCGGCCAAGCCACCAGTGCCACAGCCAAACAACAAGTTGAAGCCATTGCTAAAAACACGAAAGGTGTAAAAGCCATTTACAATGAAATCACTATTGGCCCACCGACATCCATCGGCACACAAATGGAAGACAACGCCATCACTACACAAGTCACCTTGAAATTGTTAGGTGCAAAAGCCGTCGACAACAGTGCCATTGATGTCGTCACAGAAGATGGCACCGTTTATCTCATGGGCACAGTCACCCCTGCCATGGCTGACAAAGCCGCCGACGTTGCCCGCCGTATCAGCGGTGTGAAGAAAGTTGTGAAAGTGTTCCAATACATTACGACTTAACACTCGGCCTTGGTTCCAAAACAAAGTCATCAACCTACAGCCATTCTGCAAGTTTAGGCATGTATTTCATCCATTAATAATCAAAAGATTATCTTGTTTCCTGCAAAATTAATATTGAATATTAGTTTTGCAGGAATTTTTCGTGCATGATTTCAGCGATTTGAACGGCATTAAGGGCCGCGCCTTTGCGGATGTTATCGGCGACGACCCAGAGATTGAGGCCGTTGGGGTGGGAGATATCTTCACGTATACGACCAACAAACACAGCATCCTGCCCTGCTGCATCGGTTAATGCCGTTGGGTAGTCATCTGTCATCAATTGCACGCCAGGGGCGTTACGCAATAAATCTTCGGCTTGTTGTTTGGTGATTTTAGTTTTGGTTTCGATGTGGATGGCTTCGGAATGGCCGTGAGTGACGGGCACGCGTACGGCTGTGGGGTTCACTTTGATGTTGTCATCGTGCAACATTTTTTGCGTTTCCCAAACCATTTTCATTTCTTCTTTGGTGTAGCCGTTGTCGAGGAAGACGTCAATGTGGGGGAGTACGTTGAAGGCTATTGGCTTGTCGTACACGTTTGGTTTTGCATTGCTATCTTCAACTTGCTGCATCAGTTCATCAATCGCTACTTTACCACTACCCGAAACGGCTTGGTAAGTACAGACGTTAATGCGTTCAATGCTAACGGCATCATGAATAGGCTTTAATGCCACTAGCATTTGGATGGTGGAACAATTCGGGTTCGCGATGATATAGCGGTCTTTGTAATGCGCTAAATCTTCAGGGTTCACTTCTGGCACGACCAATGGCACGTCTTTATCTTGACGAAAATGCGAGGTGTTATCGATCACTAGGCATTTTTTAGCAGCCGCTTTGGGGGCGTACTCAGCAGAGATTGAACCGCCGGCTGAAAACAAAGCCATGTCGGCTTTAGCAAAATCAAATTCAGCTAAATCTTCAATCACGTAATCCTGGCCTTTCACTGTCACGGTTTTACCCGCTGAACGACTACTCGCTAATGGATAGAGATTATCAAACGGAAAATCACGTTGTTCTAATATTTGTAAAATGGTTTCACCGACAGCACCTGTGGCGCCCACTACTGCTATATTTAATTTTTTCATATCAACATTCCAGTTTCGCCTCAGCGACCTTATTTTATTCGTCTGGATCCCGCGGTCAAGCCGCGGGATGACAAAGAAAGCCTCAGAATGACAGAGAAGTTCGTCATCCCGCGGCTTGACCTCAGGATCCAGAACAAGCTAGCCTCAACGAGGATTTTCCAAACCTACCTTTATCCTGGTAATAAATTCAAAGTTGCCGCGATTTGCATCACAATGATAAACACCGACACTAACATCATCAACACTAAACCCACACGCCCACCTGGCACTCTAAATCCACAATGTTGCTGTTGGCGATAACGTGCCTTCCACACAATTAAACACGGCAAGATACCAAACAGCACGGCAATGAAAACACCACCGTAACTTAAGGCAGCAATAAAGCCACGCGGATAGGCCATTGCAAAAATAAACGGTGGCACATAAGTTAATACAATATTCCAAATGCGCGACCGGGTATGGTCACCTTGCTTAAAACCATCTTTTAAAAAATGACTTAGACTTAATGATGCTCCCAAGAATGAAGTCACTAAGGCAAAAAAAGAAAAGAAGTTAGCAATGCGGCCCAACCATGCCACGCCAGTAAAATGTGTTAACGCTGCCGTTAAAGCCGTCACCGAATTTTGACTACCCGCGATAGACTCCAATCCATCCTTACCATTGACAGGCACAATACCCAACACGGTTAATTCCCATACAAGATATAAAACTAATGGAATCACACTGCCGACAATTAACACAATCAATAAATGCTTAATATTACTTTTATAGTAAACCCGTAAACTCGGCACAATCAAATGTGACGTGAATGATAAAACAATCACGGGAATTGCCGCCCAAATATAATGCGCATGGCCACTGCTTAACAAGTGCATATGTATGTGTGGTGTGACAAATAAAATTAACGCAACATAAGCGACAATTAAACCAAGGGTTAATCCGCGATTTAAATAATCGACTGATCGTGTGCCAAAAAACACAAAGAAACCAAACAACAAGACAAACAAACCCGCGCCAACCCAAGCCGGTGCATTGACACCGATAACATCTTGAAGCACAGCGTTGAATAACGAGCCACCGCCAGACGTATAAGCCGCCACCACGGCATATAATAATAACAAATACATCAACCAAGCAACCAACTGCCCGTATTTACCTAAATAGTTTTTCGCCATGCTGATCACATTGCTACCTGATGCCGAATACAAATTCGCTTCAAGCAATAACAATACGCTATATAACATCACCACAAAGGCAACCACGAATACGATAGCACTGCTAGTGAATCCTGCGACACCGGTTGTGATAGGCAACGCCAACATGCCCGCACCAATAGCGATGCTGGCGACTAAAAATATTCCACCGATAATTTTCTGCATAGCAATCCTTTTCAAAGAGGTGCTTTATAGACTTAAAAGATTGAGTGGTTTCATACCTATTGCGCCTCATTATAACGATTAAGTTTATCAGATAACGATACAACAATAAACATTAGGGAAGCACGGGGATTACCCTAAATGCCCCCGCATTATTCAACACAAGTATTTTCTTATTTCGTATCGTTTGCGTTCACATGCCTATCAAAACTTGGAAACACTCTCTTTTGAGAGTCGCTATTCCATCAGATTGAATACGTCAAAGATTTTAAGCTTACATCCAGCGCTCATCACACCAGCATTTGAGCCAACCTCAGATGAAAAAACCTTCTGACTTAGACCACTTATATAAGCATCTTTCCTCAACATCATAACCTTTCGTGGTGCTAGTTGTAACAGCCGATCACAAATCACGCAAACAAATGGCTCCATCATCAGCTGATTTTCGGACTGTACTGAACTCAATTTAGTTAATATACTGGAAAAAAGGTCTTGCTGCTTATCCGCACCCTTAAACAACAATGACACATATTCCTCTATATCAATTGTATTAAGTATATCGGTCAACATAGTTTTTGTAGCAGCCATATCTGTTATCTTGTGTAAGCATCCATGATTACGTAACAGCAGATTAATGAAATACCTGAATGGCGTTAGGGTATGCCCTTGATAACCCCAAACACCAGGAGTTTGGGTTGTAAGCTGTCGCAATAAATACATCGCTCCAGGTCTCTGGAACTGTTTATGCGCACCATAAGCCTTGTTAATTAGCAACATATCAATACAAGCATACATTTCTAATGGGTGTATCGTTCTAATAATTTCTAAGGTTTGACCTTTCCGGCTATTGATTTCAATTAAATTTTTCTCTATAGCATCACCAAAACCCCAGGTTTCAACTGGCGAAAAATAAATTTTAGCGACATGCTCTGTGAAACTCACCTCAGGTATATGCACTTCAATATAGGGCACATCAACTTTACAACGACTATCGAGTGGAAATAATTGCTCATGCCAGCCTATGTCATACCGCTCTTGAACGCTTTTTGAAGCAATAGCCTTTTGGGTTTGTTCTGGCCATGTTGTCAACCCAACATCCCAGCTTTCGTTAGTGCAATAACGTACATTGGGATATTCTCTATTCATCATATCCTTTCCTAAATATAGCGCACTGGGTTTCACCTTATCTTGATGCAAGACCATATAGGAACGACCATAATTAAGTATGGCATGAGGCTCGGTTAAACATAAATAACCAAAACGAAAATGTGCCTCTGGATTTTCAACGAAACGATGAAATGCTTCAGATTTTAAAAAAGAAGGGAACTCTTTTTTAATAAGTGCATGCTCATCCTCCGCTCGCTTGGTTCTATATTTTTTACCTTTAGCTTTGACCTCAAAAGTATTCTTTAACTCCAACGAAAGTTTTTCTTCAAGAAACAATGAAGCCGAAAATGTCACCGCCACATCAGCAGCAGCAAGCACTTTGTGGGCAGCCTTACGGGAAAGTGTATCGGCGGGAACACGTAGTTGTTTTTGCGATGTTTTAATCCTGGATTGAATGTCAAAAGCATATCCACGCAATTGAGGTCTAATATGAGGCGTTTCACCTAAACATTCTACAAAGTAATACATAGACGTAATATCAACTTGACCTGCTATCAACTCAATACTAGCAGTGATGTCATGAAAATAGTTTGCTTCTGAACACTCAAGATGCTTGCTGCCTGCGAACCATCTGTTCTTATTTAATTGAGTGGGAAGATAATAAGCATAAAGCCACCAAAGCTGTGTCATATGCTTGCGTTCATTGTCACTATAATCATCACGATAATCATGAGTAATACGATTGAGATGTAAATAACTACGGCCAAATTTTGTTATGGCACGAGCTAATGTTTGCTTGAGATTATCATCAAGAACGTTCTCAACAATTTTTCTTTCATCATTATACATCAGTAAATCAACAGAAAAAGCACGAGAACACAATGGCAGGCCTAAAGACAGATTTGTCTTTTTAGAAAAAGAATAAAAAAATATTTTTTTATTCATGACGTTTGCCTGCTCTCGAACAAATTTCACATGGTCATTTGAAATAGATTGACGCAGAGAGAGTGAATTATTAGTAAGCAAATATCGGAAAGAAACAGCTTTCAATAAAAAATATAGTCCATGTAAATATGGATGATTGCTATCACCCGCAAACGCACGCCATGGTGCTAGCGTGCTCTCATCGCGCGGTAAGTTTGGTAAAATAGTCACGAGAATATAAGCACTTGCTAACCAATGATGATTCGGCTCAGTTATATGAGGTATTTCTCGCAAGATACCTACCATCTCGTCTATCAGTCTATTTTGTTCTACAGGATCGCCCTGAATACCGGCATAAACTAACCACTGCCGAAAAAAGCACTTTTTTTCACTCTCCAACTCAAGCCAGCTTGTCTTTATTTTTGGTATATTATAGATAAACATAAGTGCTAGTGTACAATACTTTGCTTAAGTTAAAATTAAGTCATCTCAATAATGGCAATCATGCCCAACTTGCTAATCAATTGGCGTTTTATTTAGTTTGGGAAGTAGAATGGTTAACTGGTTCGTAGCGCTTTTGGCAAGGCAAAGGTAATGGTTTCTTCCACGCCTTTTATTTCGTTGGCTGTCGTGGCACCCCAAGATTTCAACTGAGTGATAACTTCTTTAACGAGGATTTCAGGGGCGGACGCGCCAGCGGTGACACCGATAGTGGTGTTGTCGGCAAACCATTCGCGTTTGAGGTCTTGCGCGCCATCAACGAGATGAGCTTGGCAGCCCATGCGTTCGGCGAGTTCGCGTAGGCGGTTGGAGTTGGAACTGGCGACGGAGCCGACAACTAAGACAACATCGGATTGTTCGGCTAATGCTTTAACGGCATCTTGGCGGTTTTGCGTGGCATAACAGATATCGTCTTTTTTCGGGCCTTGAATTTTTGGGAATTTTTGGCGTAAGGCATCGATGACTTTTGAGGTGTCATCCATCGATAATGTCGTTTGCGTAACATAAGCGAGTTGTTCAGGATTTTTAACTGCCAGTGTTGCAACATCTTCTACATTTTCCACTAGATAAATACCCGCGTCGTCATTATCGTATTGCCCCATCGTGCCTTAAACTTCAGGATGACCAGCATGGCCGATGAGGATGCATTCCATATCATGACGGCCGTCGCGAGTAACTTCCATATGGATTTTTGTGACTAATGGGCAAGTAGCATCGAATATTTTAAAACCGCGCTCGGTGGCTTGCTGATGCACAGCTTGTGACACACCATGAGCACTGTAAATTAAGGTTTCGCCTTCTGGGACTTCCGTTAAGTCTTCGATGAAGATAGCACCGCGTTTACACAGGCCATCGACGACAAATTTATTATGCACGACTTCGTGTTTCGCATAAATTGGGGAGCAAGTGTATCCAATGCGCGTTCAACAATGTCAATGGCGCGGTCAACGCCAGCACAAAAACCTCGGGGGTTGGCTAATACTATTCTCATGATTTTTTACTGAAGATTAAGGTGATAACTAATAACACAGCACCGACACAGACCGCAGCATCAGCTACGTTAAAGGCTGGCCAGTAATGTTCACCGATGTGGAATGATAAAAAGTCGACGACATAACCGCTAAAGGCAACGCCAACATGCCCGCACCAATAGCGATGCTGGCGACTAAAAATATTCCACCAATAATCTTTTGCATAAGGGGGTCCTCAAGTCAGAGGTTTTAAGAACTTAATGCTGCAATAGCATCATCTTGCTGAGGATAGATATCAACATCGGCTTGGATGTCGACCATATCCAGGACTTTTTGTACATTTGCTAATACATTGCAAAGTACCAGTCGGCCCTGCTTATCAGCGACCATATCAATGCATTGATACAGCGCTTGAATGCCGGCACTGCTGATGTAATCGAGCAAGGTCAAGTCTAAAAGTAAGGTAGGAGAAGCAGTCGCCTGACACGCCTGAGTAATTTCTGCAATCAGTTCAGAAGTGGTATCGATGCTCAACTGCCCTTCAACTTTCAATATGGCAATGTCATCAACGTGTTTTTTGGTAATTTCCATGGTGTTCTACAAATCTTTTTCTATCAATAAATAATTACGATCATTATCTCGATGATAGCTCATTCTATCAGATAAATTGGCAATAAGAAATACACCTCGCCCGCCTCGACTGCCGCGTTTACGGCGAGCGCCACCTAAATTAGTATCGGTAAGCTCGCAAGGGTTAAAGGCTTCAGCACTATCAATCAAGGTCAATTCAACAGCTTTGCTAGCCACGCTAACTTTCACGACGATATTTGCCTCTATAGCAGGGCCATAACCATGCGTCATGATATTAGCCAACGCTTCCTCAAGGCATACCTGTACATCGTTAATCACGTCGTGAGACACTCTTGCCTTTTTCAAATAATTTGCAATTTGATGCTGAACTGCTGGAATTTCTTGCACATCATTGGCCACAACTACATTAAATTGGCTAACTGATGGTTGCACTTCTCGAGTTTCAATTGCACTATTCATTACACCTTGCGCTGGCTGCCAATGCACACCAAGCAAAGTAATATCGTCGTGCTGGGCAACACCTTGTGCAAAGATGTCAACATCATTCACTAACCCATTAATAATGTGAGAAATAGAATGCTGCATATGCTGTTGTAAAAAGGTTTCAAGCGCAGTTTCATCATAAGCCTGACGTTTAACATTTACTGCTTCTACAACACCATCTGTATATAACAACAAAGCATCATCAGCATGCAACACCAAGTTAGTAGATTGATAAAGCATTGCTTCGTTCACACCCAATGGGCGCTGGGGAACAACTTGCACCCACTCAATCTGCTGCGTTGACTTACGTAAAATAACCGAGGGATTATGCCCTGCACTAATATATTCAAATTCACCTGTTTTAACATCCAACAAACCTACGGCCATTGTCACAAACATATGGTCTACATTATTTTGGCATAACAACCAATTAATACGATTAACCACATACTCTAAGCCTCGGAATTTAAGTCCCAAGGTTGGGTTAACCAATAATTTTAACGCTGTTAACACTTTAATCATCACCAAACATGCAGCAATACCTTTACCACAAACATCACCCACTAATACCAATAAGCGACCATCGGCTAAAAGCATATACTCATAAAAGTCACCCGCGACTTCTTCCGCTGAAATTAATTCAGCAAACAAAACGGTATTACCAAGCTGCTGATTAATTCGATCAAAATCTTTTCTTAACGCTTGTTGTTGCAACGACTTAGCCAACTGCAATTCGCGCTGTAGTCGCTCACGCTGCTCCACTTGTGCAACCATACCCTGGCGGTAGTTACTCAAATTTCGTTCTAACTTCACCAATGCCCGAGCGATATAATCCGTTCGTCTTGAGCCAGACGAAGAAAGCAACGCTATGTCGTAGCTACCACCACCCTGTTGCGGATTTGAAATAATATCGATGGCATCCACAATACCTACTAATCCTTGTGACAATTTGCCATACGCAATCACTAAATAAACAGAAGAGCTCACTATCGATGATAATATTAGCGATATCAGCCAAATCCAAACTGTGACACCCATATAATTTAATGCATGGGTATTGACTAAAATAATAATAATAGAATCACGTAACAAATAATTACAGACGATTAAACAAGCGACAAGTAATGGAATAAAAACGGCAAAACAGACTAAGCCAACTAAACCAAGATTCGATAGCCAGATAGCTCTATTGAGCTCATCTGCATGCCGAATGGTCGTGTTCATTTTCATATAAAAGTTACCGTACCACAAAGAACATGATAATCACCATGTGGATTTGTCACTTTAATATTTTTAGCATGATTTTTCATCAAGAAAATAGAAAGTTGCTGTGCTGCTGCTGCATCACGTCGTAAGGATGCAACATCTGGCAATTTTACATCAAGTTCTAAACTTGGCCCCTGGTAATGTAGTTCAATCGACATATCATGGTCATCATAACTCACCTCTGCTTTCACTTCTGATGACGTTAAGCTTAAGGCTTGAATAGCTTCCATCGCTTCGGTAATAAAGCTAGATGCGTGATGAACGGTTTCAGGCAATGCCCCCCATTTTCTACCTTGAACTTCCATAAAATCCCAAATAGCACTACTCACGTTACTGCCTAGCTGCAAGCCCAATGTCGCTGATTTTGAAACACCTATGCGAAATAACAAATTCAACACGACAGCAACAATAACAGTAGCGCTTAATGGCGAACCAAAAAATGGCTTAATCATGCTAGGCAAGTGAGAAAAACTGGTCGGCTCCATTTCCACAATCAAGCCAGCCATGATTGACAAGCCAATAACAAATATTTTTCTAGCATCTAACATGCGAGAGAACATAATCTGCATACCTGTTACGATCATAAATGTTGCGACATAAAATAGAATAGCGCTAATAACAGGGTGCGGTAATATCGTAAACAAAATAACAACCTTGGGTATAAAGGCGATAATAATATATAACGCTCCAGCACCCATACCCACAAATCGGCTAGTATTAGCTGTCGCTAATGATAAACCCACGTTACTAGACGATAAACTATTGGGATAACCACCCAATAATGATGCCACCACATTGCTGATAGCATTTGCAAACAAACCTCGGCGGATAGGCTGCATATCTGGATGTTTCCATTCAGCATCATTAATCTTTTGGCAGGTTAGCAAGGTACCCATGTCTTTTAAGGTCACCGTCACGCCAGCGATAAGAAATGGCACTAACATCACCCAAGAAAAGCTTAAATGTGTCACACCCAAGTGATGTGGAAAACCTAGCCAACTGCTTTGTGATACAGCGTGAAAATCGGCTGGTGTGAAAAGTTGAAAATAATAAGCAGCTACAAAACCAACGATAGAGCCTATGACTAAATTCAGTGAAAATAAAATCCCTTTACCCCACACAGTCAAACCCACCATCACAGCTAAAGTCAGAAAGGTCACAAATAAATCCTTTCCATGCCACACATGGCTCACAACATTTGTTACACCAGTGGCATCTTTAAATGCCGTTGGAATCAAACTCAAACCAATCATGGCAACAACAATCCCCATGATTTCTGCAGGGAATAATTTTTTTAACTTAGTGATAATGCTGGCCATGATACCTTGGAACACACTCGCCACTAAAGTCATACCAAACAGCAATGATAAGCCACCGGTTTTTACTGCAGCGACAGCAGCAGTAAAATAAGCAGGTGCGCATAATAATGGCGCTAAATATCCAGGAGCAAATAGCTTATGACGAAATCCCATCAAGATAGAACCCAAACCAATGGCTATCATCGACATTTGCACAAAACTCAGTACACTTGAGCTGGCTAGATGCGCTGAACTTGCTACGATAACAGGTAAAATCAAAATGCTCGACATAGCGATGATATGCTGAAAGCTCAAACCAACTAAATTGCCAAACGGCACCTTATCATTAACACTGTATTTAAGATTGGCGGGTTTTTTAGCCATAAGAGTCAATTCCATTTAAGCGAGACTTCACTTTACACTATTCCAATTGTTTTGTTAAGATACTTCAATGAAACTACAGTCCAACCAACAGCTTGTTTTCGGCGTTATTATCGGCAATATTGTTGAATGGTACAGTTTCAGCTTATTCGCACATTTTGCCATTATTAATGACCAATTTTTCCCCCAATTCAGTCACTCAACTCAACGCATACTCGTCACCTTTGTTTTCGCAGCAGGTTTCGTATTACGACCCATCGGCGGCGTATTATTTGGCTATCTCGGTGATAAATTTGGTCGCTTACATATTTTCACCGCATCTATATTAGTGCTACTCATCCCCAATCTATTAATCGGTGTATTACCAACCTACGCGCAAATCGGTGGCATAGCATCTGTTTTACTCATTGTCCTACGGCTAATGCAAGGTTTATCCGCCGGCGGTGAATTACCTGGCTCAATTGTTTTTGCGGTGGAACATTGCGATGCGAAACGCCGTGGTCTATTTACCAGCATCCCCATCATGGGTGCTTTGCTCGGTATGCTGCTAACGACTATCGTCAGCCAAATCATGTCACTCGTTTTCACACCCGATGAAATTGCAGCTGGCGCTTGGCGTATTCCCTTTTTCTTAACAACCGTATTAGCTATTGGTGGTTATTTCCTTCGCCGTGGCATGTTAGACACACCAAAATTTTTAGACTTAAAACATTCTGGCCGCTTAACCAAAACACCAATCCGCGACACACTTCAACACTGGCCGCTACTCATTCGCACTATATTAGTGGGCGGTATTAGTGGTACGTGCGTTTATCTATTCTTTATTTACATCACTACCTTCCTCAATCAAACTGTGCATATAGGAGTCGATGACGCTAACAAAATTTCATTTTTCGGCCTACTTGCTTTCGCCGTACTCACTCCCTTCATCGGTTGGCTATCAGATAAAATTGGCCGTAAACCTATTATCTTATGCGGCATCATCGGCCTCGTGATTGATGCCTACCCTATCTACATTCTAATGAACCTAGGTGACTTCGAACACATGCTGGTTGCCGAAGCTTTACTCGGCATTTTAGGCGCATGCGTACTGGCACCACTCCCCGCATTGCTCGCCGAAAATTACCCCACTCGCATCCGTTACACAGCTATCGCCTTAAGCTATAACATTAGCTTCGCTCTATTCGGTGGTTTCGCTCCAACAGTTTCCGTATTACTGCAAGAACATTTCCACTCCGCCCGCGCACCGAGTTTATTTGTGATTGTGACAGGAATTATCGCTTTGTTAGCCATGAAAAAAGTTAAAGAGCTATATCGACATCCTCTTCAATAGAGTGCTTGTCTCCCCTTATTACATTGTATACAATATGAACTAATAATAATATTCGCAGTAGTTAGGGTAACGCAAGTGCTATGTTTTATAACAAATTAGCCTACGCCTTTACATCGATTCTGCTTGAGGGACATCATGAGCTACACGCCTATTTTTGCTTCCAATTCGGACACTGGAAGTTTCCCTATGTTCGCACCAGCTCAACAGGCACTACAACAAGCATTGCAATATGATGCGGATTTTTTCCTTAGTCAAATAGCTAACCTTGAGATGTTACAAGCCCCTATCGTATTAGAGGCGTTAACATTTTTAGCCTTACTCATGCACATTGCTCGCGTACTCCTTGAATTTGAGGCTACATATGCCAACAACGTCCCTTATAGAAGTCGCGCCACTCAACCAGGAGAAGAGCCTCCCTCGTATTGGGCACTTGGACTCAGTCCAACAGAAAAATTACAAGGCGAGCTTGTTAATATCCTTGACCGCTCTAGCTATACTCAAATTTCTCAGCACCTAAACCGAGGTCATAAAATTGCATTAATGCGTTTAGTCTTTAAAGGTACTATCAAGCGCACATTGTTCGAACACAGTATCAAAATCCATCACCCGGAAAAGCTTGAGATATTCGATTTACTATGGTTCCCGCCAAAACTTGAGGAATTGCAAACATTCATCGGTGAAGATTGTTGGTTAGATGTTAATGTCGATGTATCTAATAAGCCTGTTAGACTTGCCCGCTTATTAGTACAGCGACTGGGAAGCTACCATAATATGTTAGGCTATAATGCGCGCCCTATTCGCCAGCAGAGCGCATACCGCTTGCTATTTATGTGCATGCCAAAGCTAGATACCTTAGTCGATATGGCAAAAATCACACGAGCTTTAACTGAAGAAAAGCAATTAATTCATGTCTCACATCAGCGTTCACCATGGGCGAGAATAGGTCTCACTAAGTCACATTTAGAAAAGATAGTTGATGGCATTTTGCAGGATCCCTTATTGCAACCGCCTCCATATCAACCCTAACCTCTCAAAGATTTCGGTAACGCGAATGTAATCGTTTCTTCAACGCCTTTCACTTCATCAGCAGTCGTGGCTCCCCAAGATTTGAGGTGATTGATGACTTCTTTGACGAGAATTTCGGGGGCAGAAGCACCGGCAGTGATGCCGATGGTGGTGTTGTCATTAAACCATTCACGTTTTAAGTCTTGCGCACCATCAACTAAGTACGCCTGACAACCCATACGCTCAGCTAATTCGCGTAAGCGATTAGAATTCGAGCTAGCGACAGAGCCCACAACTAAGACAACATCGGATTGCTCAGCTAAGGTCTTAACGGCATCTTGGCGGTTTTGAGTGGCGTAGCAAATGTCGTCTTTTTTCGGGCCTTGGATTTTCGGGAATTTTTGGCGTAAGGCATCGATGACTTTTGAGGTGTCATCCATCGATAATGTCGTTTGCGTAACATAAGCGAGTTGTTCAGGATTTTTAACTGCCAGTGTTGCAACATCTTCTACATTTTCCACTAGATAAATACCCGCGTCGTCATTATCGTATTGCCCCATGGTACCTTCGACTTCCGGATGGCCGGCGTGGCCGATAAGGATGCATTCCATCTCGTGACGGCCGTAGCGTGTGACTTCCATGTGGACTTTTGTGACGAGTGGGCAGGTGGCATCAAATATTTTAAAGCCGCGTTGTTTCGCTTGCTGGCGAACAGCTTGTGAAACACCGTGGGCGCTGTAAATTAAGGTTTCACCTTCAGGCACTTCGGTTAAATCCTCAATGAAGATAGCACCGCGTTTTCGCAAACCATCGACAACAAATTTATTATGCACGACTTCGTGTTTCACATAAATAGGGGCACCTAATGTATCCAATGCACGTTCGACAATTTCAATGGCGCGATCCACACCAGCACAAAAACCTCGAGGATTGGCCAATAATATTTTCATGATTTTTTACTGAAGATGAAAGTTAACGCTAATAATACAGCACCAACACAGACCGCAGCATCAGCTACGTTAAAGGCTGGCCAATAATGTTCGCCAATGTGGAAAGATAAGAAATCGACAACGTAGCCACTAAAGGCACGACCGAGTAAATTACCAACAGCGCCGCCAATGACTAATGCTAAACAAAATGACTGTATGCGGGATGCGGTTTTACGTAACCAGATAATTAATACAATGGATACGACTAAGGAAATACCCGCAAATAACCAACGTTGTAATCCGCCAGGAATGTCGAGAAAACTAAATGCTGCGCCATAGTTGTGAGCAAGCACAAAGTCGAAGAAAGGCGTACTTTGTTTGAGTTCGCCGAGAATTAATTCTCTGCTAACCCACCATTTTGTGAATTGATCGAGGATGACGATGGCGAGGCTGAGCCAAAGCCAATGGAGGTTTGAATGTTTCGTTGCTTTTGACATAGTTTAACCTGTATTTTTAGGGTCTCTGTAATTCAATGAAAAATGAAGCAAGTAACTGTGTATCGTCATCCCGCGGCTTGACCGCGGGATCCAGTTGCTCATTGATTTTTCTGGATCCCGCGGTCAAGCCGCGGGATGACGGCATCAAGCAAATTGTCTTACTTCGCCTTCACCGGCAATATTGCCAACACAGCGAGAGCAAATACCGGGGTATTCAACACTGCTATTCACATCTTTACGACGGTGCCAGCAACGTTCACATTTTTCATGGCTTGAGGCATCGACACTGACAAACAAACCATCTAACTCGGTGGCTTGTGCATCGTTGGGTTTTTCTGATTCATCTAACACTTGTGCATCAGATGTAATCAACACAAAACGTAATTCATCGTCTAGCTGTGCTAACGCAGCTTTTAATTCAGGCTTGGCGTAAAGTGTCACGTGTGCTTCTAATGCTGAGCCTAGCTTATCGGCATTGCGCTCCACTTCAATCGCTTTATTGACGACATCACGCACTAACATGATGTTCGCCCAATAAGCATTGTTCATGCTGGCACCCTCATCCATGGTGCTTAAGCCTTCATACCAAGTGGCCAAATGCACAGACTCACCTTGCTCACCGGGAATAAATGGCCACATTTCATCGGCAGTAAAACAAGTAATAGGCGCAATCCAACGAACTAAGGCTTGTAAAATGTGATGCATCGCCGTTTGGGTTGAACGACGCGCAACGCTATCGGCTTTGCAGGTGTACTGCCTGTCTTTCACGACATCTAAATAAAAACTACCCATTTCGATAGAACAGAAATGGTGGATTTTTTGGGTGACGGTTAAGAATTCATAGTTGTTATACGCCTGAATAATTTCGGCTTGATAACGTGCGGTTAAATCGACTGCCCAACGATCTAGGGCGATCATGTCATTGTTCGCAACACTGTGCGCTGGCTCAAAGCCATCTAAGTTTGATAATAAGAATCTTGCGGTGTTACGAATGCGACGATAGGTATCAGCGGTACGCTTAAAGATTTCATCGGACACCGTCATTTCAGCCGTAAAATCAGTTGACGCGATCCATAGGCGAAGAATATCAGCGCCTAAAGTTTTAAATATTTTCTCCGGTGCGACGACATTGCCGACTGACTTCGACATTTTACGGCCTTGCGCATCGACGGTGAATCCGTGTGTCACTAAGGCTTTGTATGGCGCTTGGCCAGTGGTTGCAACCCCCGTTAACATTGAGGTTTGGAACCAACCACGATATTGATCGGAACCTTCTAAATATAAATCAGCGGGGTATTGTAAGTCGGGCCATTCGCCACTTTTTAATACCGCGCGATGCGAACATCCGGAATCAAACCACACGTCTAATACATCGGTGACTTTAACGTAATCTTTATCGGTGGTGTATTCACTGACATCAGCTTTGAACCAAGCATCGACACCTTCAGCTTCGACTTGCTCAGCGACTTTATCCATAATCGCTAAATGATCAGGATGCAGCTCTTGCGTGTCTTTATGCACTAACAGCGGCAATGGCACACCCCAGGTACGTTGGCGTGAGATACACCAGTCTGGACGACCTTTTAGCATTTTTTCCATACGCTCTTGGCCCCAAGTAGGTAACCAACGAATGCTATCGAGCTGGCTTAAAGCATCTTTTTCTAAATTGGCTTTGGTCATACTCACAAACCATTGTGGCGTGGCACGGAAAATAACCGGCGTTTTATGGCGCCAGCAATGCGGGTAGCTGTGTTGCATGCTGTCTTCATGCATCAGCTTATTGTTCGTTTTTAATGTTTCAATGACAGCTGCATTGGCTTTCAAAATAAATTGGCCCGCGAATAATTCGACATCATCGGCAAACACGCCGTTAGCTTTGACACAATTATCGATGGGTAAATCATATTGCAAGCCGATACGGTAATCGTCAGCACCATGACTCGGTGCGGTGTGCACGCAACCGGTACCGGCATCCGTCGTGACGTGGTCGCCCAGCATCAATAATGATTCACGGTTATAAAAAGGATGTTGCAATGCGATGCGATCTAACTTAGCGCCCAAGCATGTGCCGAGTACTTCGTAGTGCTCAACACCATAACGCTCCATGACTTGACCCAACATATCGTGGGCGAATACTAAGCGCTCTTCGCCGATTTGCACCAAGGCATAATCTAAGTCTGCGTGAACGGCAACGCCACGGTTAGCGGGTAAGGTCCAAGGTGTTGTCGTCCAAATGACTAAACTAACATCGCCCTTGCCGGCTTTGGCACAATCGAACTTAGCCACAAATGCATCGGCATCTTTCACTTGGAACTTGACATCAATCGAGGGTGATTGTTTATCTTTATATTCCACTTCGGCTTCGGCTAGCGATGAACCGCATTCGAAGCACCAATGCACGGGTTTAAAGCCTTGTTGTAAATGGCCATTGGCGATAATGTCTTTTAAGGTGCGGATGACATTGGCTTCATAGGCGAAGTCCATGGTGAGATAAGGATGGTCCCAATCACCGATTAAGCCTAAGCGTTTAAAATCTTCACGTTGCAAATCGACTTGAGTCGCTGCGTATTTTCGACACGCGGCGCGGAATTCTTCGGGTGTAACTTTGACACCCGGTTTGCCGATTTTCTTTTCGACATTCACTTCAATGGGTAAACCATGACAATCCCAACCAGGCACGTAAGGCGCATTTTTATCATTCAAGGTTTGTGATTTGACGACAATATCTTTTAAGGTTTTATTCACCGCATGGCCGATATGGATGTTACCGTTAGCATACGGAGGGCCATCATGCAGGATAAATTTTTCTTTATCGGCACGGGCTTCACGTAATTTTTTATGTAGGTTCGACTTGCTCCAACGCTTAAGCATTTCTGGCTCGCGCTGAGCGAGGTTGGCTTTCATGGGGAAGCCGGTTTTAGGTAGGTTTAATGTTTGTTTGTAGTCTGTCATATTATTTCTCTTTCTCTTCTCCCCGCGAGGGGAGAAGATGCCCTTGGGCAGATGAGGGGTGATTTAAATAATCTTTTCTGCGCAGCGGAAATATCAATCAATTTCGTGGCGAGCTATGCTCACTGATTTATATCACCCCTCATCCGACCCTTCGGGCCACCTTCTCCCCTCGCGGGGAGAAGGAATTATCCAAAAAATGCCTTCGCGTCATCCACATCTTGATAAATCTGTGCTTTCAACTCGCCAAAATCATCAAAACGCTTTTCATCACGCAGCTTCAAGCAGAATTCTACCGCAATTTGCTCACCATAGATATCCCGATCAAAATCAAAAAGATGGATTTCTAGTAGGGTTCGCGTACCTTCATCGACGGTCGGCCGAGTGCCTACATTTGCCACCCCCATCAATTCACCTTCAGGTAAGCCTTTCACTTTAACCGCGTACACACCTCGAATGGGCGTCACGGCTCGATGGGTATAAAGATTAGCTGTCGGAATCCCAATGGTGCGTCCACGCTTATGACCATGCGTCACTTTACCCATCATACTAAACGGTCGGTCCAACAACGCGGCTGTTTTTGCTAAGTCACCCGCCTGTAATGTTTCTCGCACCCAGCTGCTGCTAATCCGGCGGTCGTCTAAACTAACGGTATGTGTATTCTCAACCGTAAAATCTTGCTGCTGCAATAACGAAAAATCACCTTGGCGATCGTGACCAAATTGAAAATCATCACCCACCACCAAATGTTTCACATTCAGCTGCTCAACTAAAATCTGTTGAATAAAATCATCGGCCGATAAATTGGCAAGTCGTTCATTGAATTTGAGCACCACCAAACTATCAACCGGGTATTCTTGCAACGCGACAATCTTTTCTCGCAATCGCATTAACCGAGCAGGGGCAGCATCACCCTTAAAATACTCCAACGGCTGTGGCTCAAAGGTTAAAATAACAACCGGCAAAGCCAACTGTTCCGCTTTTTTCAACACCTGGCTTAATACCGCCTGATGCCCTAGATGAACACCATCAAAATTACCAATAGTGACAACAGAACCATTAGGGAAGCAGGACGTAGATTGTAAATCTCGAATTAATTTCATAGGGTGAGATTATACGGGAAATAAACAACTACTTAAACAGCTCTCTGGGCTGTAAAACAGGTTTTCTTGGTGAACCAGAGGGTAGATTAATCTGTTGATTGATAAGATGATGGCAGCGTATAGTGACTTCTCGGGATTGCGATATACTGGTAAAGCACCATCTTGCGGCGCAGCCTCTACAAACATAGATTCAGGTGCATGCACACAACGATAAAAGGCTGCTTGCACCTATTAAATTCGCTTGTAATAGGCTTGCATCCAATGCAGCATATCTTTTTCATATTATTTACACCAACCATTGCTAATAGCAATCAAGTTGTCAAGCTAGTTTAACGCCATCCAACGTTCAAGGAGCTCATTAACCCCATGGCTTGTTTGATGATTGAGCGCACTTGCCAACACGGCTCGCTCTGATAAATCAGGTTTGCTTTTCATTGATATGTCAGATGTACTATAGGAGCGTGGGAACCAAGGCTTTGAATCAACCCTTATCTGTATATTGGGAATAACAATAGCAAATTTTACCTAACAAAATCTTAATAATTTAATTTGGCGAGCGCAAATGTTTCAGGCGTAACCCACTAACACGAAGTGTTAATAAATACGTTGTGATTGCAGCGATAAGAATGACAAACAAATGCAAGGCGCGTTGTGACCAGTGCCAAGTGAACCACTGTTGTAAATCAGCTGTACCTAGCCATAGCACGATGGCCATTAAGCCATTAGCAATAATGCAACGCAGTAAAAACACGCCCCAACCTTTGGCAGCTTTGGCAATGTTGTATTTTTTTAATAGCCACAATAACAAGGTTGCGTTGACGATAGCGGCAATGGCCGATGCGAGTGCTAAACCCGCGTGATGCAATGGCACGATTAAGGCAAAGTTCATAATAACGTTGACGGCTAAAGCAATGGCAGCAATCTTAACCGGGGTTTTAATATTTTGTTGGGCGTAAAAACCGGAGGCTAAGACTTTCACTAACATCATCGCGGGAATGCCGATGGAATAGGCGATTAAACTTTGGCGGGTCATCACGACATCGAAATCGTTGAAATGGCCATAGTTAAACATAGTAGCGAGCAAGGGGCCGGATAATAAAATTAAACCAATGGCAGCGGGCACGCCGATGAATAGCACCGCACGAATAGCCCAGTTCAAAGTATCGGAATAATCTTGAGTGGATTTGTTCGCGTGCTTTTTAGAAAGATGGGGTAAGACCACTGTTGAGATGGCAACACCGAATACACCTAAAGGAAACATCATTAAGCGCTCAGAGTTATAGAGCCAACTGATGCTACCTTGCTGTAAAAATGAGGCGAACATGGTATCCACTAACAAACCGATTTGCGCGACGGATACACCAAATAATGCAGGAATCATAAGCTTTAATACGCGTTGCACACCCGGGTCTCGCCACCCCCATTTAAAGATAGGCACGAGTTTAATTTGACGTAAAAACGGAAATTGAAACGCGAGCTGGATAATGCCACCAACAAACACACCCCAAGCTAAAGCGGTAATCGGATCGGCCAAATGTGGCGACACCCAAATGGCAAATGCAATCATACTTAAATTTAATAACACCGGCGTAAACGCTGGACCCGCGAAACGATTATGCGTATTGAGGATGCCTCCGGCAAACGCGGTGAGTGAAATAAATAAAATATAGGGAAAGGTGATCCGCAACATGTGCTCAGCTAATTCATAGCGCGTGCCATCGTGTGGGAAGCCAGGCGAAAAAATCGTAATCACAATCGGTGCGGCAACGATGCCGACAATCGTCACCACCATCAAAATCAATGCCAACGTCCCCGCGATGCGATTCACAAATTCTTGTAACTCACGGGCCGAACGCTTTTCTTTATACTCCGCCAACACCGGCACAAAAGCTTGCGCAAACGCCCCTTCGGCAAACAAGCGTCGCATAAAGTTCGGAATTTTAAACGCCACAAAAAATGCATCCGTCACGCCCGTCGCACCAAACAGATGCGCGACCACCATATCCCGAGCAAAGCCTAAAATACGCGAGATAAACGTCATGCTTGAGAAAATACCGGTAGATTTAACGAGTGACTTAGCCATAGGGCGTATCTTAGCGTGGTTGATAGTAAATGGCTAGTTAAGGTTGTGTTAAGCTATAACCGTTATTATGGCGACCAAACAATAACAAAAAAGTAGTCTTCCTATGCTCACCAAACCATGGCGCTATGAAATTCTTGGCGAACTCAATACTCCGGGTAATCCGGTCATGCAGCGCATTCAAGAAATGACAAATTACGCGATAAGTTGCAACCAGAGCACTATGGTTTTTTATACTATCAGCACTGACACTGGGCACGCAGAATATTACGCTCTTTTGCTAGATGTTAACCATCGCCAATATTATTCTTCGCTTGACGATACAATAATGGAAACCAAGGGAAAAAAGGGGTTCGATAGCTTATCCAAACGATTCATTCATGCCCGCGGGGTAACTAACCTGGCATTCTTTAAGCCACGATCTGGTTGGACATCGTTAAATAATGTGGATTTAGAATTTTGTGATATCAATCATGTTCATCAATTTATAATGTCTGTTAATCATCATCACCACTTACCGCTAATCAAGATACTCAGCCTTAATAAGAAAGGACAGCTAACGCCAACCTTGCCCATGGATACAAGCCGAGTGATCCCTATGGACACAAGGCCTGATGGGATAGTATCGGAATTGTCCGATATTGATATTCGAAACATTCACCAAGTCATTATCGACCCCATTGCAACAGCCACCTTGCTTTGCTTTATCCTACTACGCCAAGCCTGTAGTCACGAAAATTTATCCGTTTGTATCAGTGATTTTGGTTTAACATTGGCTCAGTCATATACCACTGATGAGCACATACTGGTTATGCAGCATATCACTAAGCAATTAACGACATTAGCAAGCAAGGAGTTTGTACGTCTGCATGATATAGGCACCAATCGCGAGACGGGCCAACAATACTGCTCCATACCGTCTGAGTGTATCAAATATATACCTTTTAATTTAAGCGTTTATTGCAATTTAGCAGGGGTGCATCAAGCGGCAGTATTTAAATTTGTGTCTCAGATGACATCGGCTGATGAAAGCTGCGCCAGCTTAATACTTTCGACCTCTCCCCAGAAAACAACAATTTTTGTATATTCATAAACCACCAAAAGCGGCGTATAATGTCAATTCTACATTGACATCCCTGGTCAAACGCGGCACAATGCGCGTCCATTTAGTGGAGATAAGAAATAATGGCAAATACAGCCCAAGCACGCAAACGTGTAAGACAATCAGAATCCCGTCGTCAGTTGAACGCGAGTCACCGTTCAATGATGCGTACCTATTTAAAGAAAACATTGGCTGCTATCAAATCAGGCGATGTGAATGCTGCTAACGAAGCATTTAAAAAATCAGCTTCTGTTATCGATAAAATGGCAAGCAAAGGCTTAGTTCACAAGAACAAAGCTGCGCGTCATAAGAGTCGTTTGACGGCTAAAGTTAAAGCGATGGCTGCATAAGCTTAAGCGATACAAAAAAACCAGCCTTGTGCTGGTTTTTTTGTGTCTGAGGATTTAATTTCTATTCCCCCTACTTTAATACGTATGTCGACAATGCGTTTCTTTGAGAAAGAAGGTAGCAATAAAGAATGCCAGTGCAAAAGCAATGGGAACGATGATCAGGGCTTCTTTAAAATCACCTAAGCTATAGATGGGATTGTGCGTTGCATCTAAGAGGCCATCCCAATGTAGGCGTAATAAAAAACCTGCTAAAGGTTGGCAAATTGCACCACCTAAAACCACACATAAATTGTTAAAGCCCATGGCCGTGCCTAGCACGCCAGGTTGATTGATATCTTTCACGACGGAAAAGATAAGCGTTTGACCTGATGCGCCAATACCAAAGAAGAACATCACGACGTACATCATGGGCAATGGCATCGGCACGTAAATCGCGATAACAGCTGCAACTGCACCCACCATACCTGATGTGGCCAATGGAATTTTACGTGAGCCCAGGCGAGAAGACCAAACACCAAATAGAGGACTACCGGCAGCGATACCTAACCATAACAACATCACCACGGTTGAGGCTTCTGTAATGGAAATTTGATACGCCGTGTGGATGAATGGGATACCCCACAATGCGCCGAACACAACAATTGGTGCCCAGACAGTGAAAGCATAAAGGGCTATCCAATACGTTTGTTTTTTGCCAAAGACTATTTTTAATGATTGACCGAATGCGACGTCATCGACTTTGACACGCTGGGATTTCGCTTTTAAACGTTGGATAATATGTTCAGGCCAATCGCGAATCACACTGAATTCACAAGCGGCTAACACCACACCAACAACCGCTAATACAACAAAACATTCACGCCAACCAAAATGATGAATAGCGGCCGCTAATGGCACTTGTCCGAAGATAGCACCTAAGCAACCCAATGATTGCAATAGACCGGCACAGAGTGGAAAATATTTTAGAGGGATCCAACGCGACGCTAAAATCAAGACACCAACGAATGAAAATGCGCCTCCCAATCCCATAAATAATCGACCTACTGCTAAAACTTCAGGGTTAGGTCCTAACGCAAAAATAATGGTGCCTAATGCGCAGATCAAGGTTGCAATAGTGATTAACGTGCGCGGGCCTAAACGGTCGTAAAGCATGCCGCCAATCAGCTGTGTGGGTGCATAGGCGTAGAAGAAGAACGCAGACAAAATACTTAAGCTTGCTGCATCAATGCGAAAGTCTGACATTAATTCATTAGTGATAACACCAGGCGATGATTGCAGGGTGAATTCGTAGCAATAAAATATGGCCGCAAACACGACAATAACAATGGAGCGAAAAGCACTTTCTTTTTTTAAATTACTAAATAAATGCAGTGGTTGTGATGACACACAGGCCCCTTTTTTTAAAGAAGCCATAATGTAGCGGGATGCTTAACTTTCGTCAAGTTGACGTTGGCAATGTTGGTAAATATCTTCGCAAAGCGTTGATAAACCATCACCACTGATAGCGCTGACACGATACACAGGGCCTTGCCATGCTAAACCTTGTACAATCGCATCGCATCGTTCTGATAATTCAGGCTCTATTAGCGTATCTGTTTTGTTTAAGATTAACCAACGCTCTTTATTCACTAATTCAGCATTGAATTTTTCAAGCTCATGAATAATGGCATTAGCATTTTCAACCGGGTCACTCTCATCAATCGGATTGATGTCGAGCACATGCAATAATAAACCGGTGCGTGATAAGTGTTTTAAAAATTGCACGCCCAGACCATGGCCTTCAGCAGCACCCTCAATCAAACCAGGAATATCCGCCATCACAAAACTACGGTGTGGCGCTAAACTGACAACACCCAAATTAGGATGCAAGGTGGTAAAAGGATAATCAGCGACTTTTGGTTTAGCAGAAGACACTTTACTAATTAATGTCGACTTACCCGCGTTGGGCATGCCCAGCAAGCCTACATCGGCGAGTAATTTTAACTCCATACGCAAATCACGTTCGTCACCCAGCTTACCTTTCGTGGTTTGGCGTGGCGCACGATTAACACTGCTTTTAAAGCGCGCATTACCTAAACCACGAATACCGCCTTTGGCCACCAACATTTGCTGGCCCGCCTCGGTAATATCACCAATCAGTTCGTCGGTGTTATCATCGTAAATCAAAGTACCAATCGGTACGGCAACAAACATATCCTCGCCACTCGCGCCGGTACATTCTTTACTGCCACCCTGCTCACCATTTTGTCCGCGGAACAAACGCTTGTGACGATAATCCACCAAGGTATTCAAACCCCGATCGCCTACTATATAGATACTGCCACCAAAACCACCATCACCACCATTAGGCCCGCCACGTGGCACAAACTTTTCACGCAAGAAACTCATGCAGCCATCGCCGCCTTTTCCTGCTTTTACATGTATCGTTGCTTCGTCGACAAATTTCATTAGTTTTCCAGAATAAAAAAGCCTCGCAATGCGAGGCTTTATCGTATTAAATCAAGAATGCTTACGCAGCAGCTGCTACTGGCACGATATGTACGTACTTACGCATTTTAGGACCTTGGTCTTTAAATTCAACTTTACCTGCTGATTTAGCAAACAAGGTGTGATCTTTACCTAAGCCTACGTTTTTGCCTGCGTGCATTTTAGTGCCACGTTGACGAACAATAATTTCACCGGCTTTAACAACTTGGCCACCGTAACGTTTCACACCTAAATACTTAGGGTTCGAGTCGCGACCATTACGAGTACTACCGCCTGCTTTCTTATGAGCCATTATTTCTCTCCTGAGTTACGCTGCAATTTTTTCAATTTTCACTTCTGTGAAATATTGACGATGGCCTGCTTGGCGATCGTAATGCTTACGTCGTTTAAATTTAACAATTTTAATCTTCTTGTGACGACCTTGATCCAGCACAGTCGCAGTGACTTTTGCGCCTTCAAGCATAGGTGTGCCGACTTTTACGTCACCATCATTGGCAACCATCAGTACTTCGTCAAATTCAACTGTTGATTCAACATCAACCGCTAATTTTTCAATTTTGAGTGTTTGGCCTTCAGCCACGCGGTATTGTTTGCCGCCCGTTTTTATAATCGCATACATGTTATATAGCTCCACTTAGGCTATGGATATCGTTTAAGGAGCGCGAATTCTACGCAAATTAAGGCCAGATAGCAAGGCTTAGCAGGCCATCAAACCACATAACAACAATTGATGTAATTCACATCCCTTGAGCTTATGGGTATAATGCTGCCCAAGCTCAAATAGGTACTGAATATGTCACTGGAAACCGTTCGCACGCTACTCAAAGATGATATGGAAGAAGTTAATGACTTAATCATGCGTCGACTCTATTCACGTGTGGAATTGGTGAGTGAGGTTGGCCAGTATATTGTTGATAGTGGTGGCAAACGTACGCGCCCGATGTTGGTTCTATTAGCGGCCAAAGCCTTTGGCTATCGTGGCGAAATGCATATTGAACTGGCAACCATTATCGAATTTATTCACACCGCGACCTTATTACATGATGATGTTGTCGATGGCTCATTACTGCGTCGTGGACTCGATACGGCTAATGCTGTTTGGGGATCGCAAGCCAGCGTGCTAGTCGGTGATTTTTTATATTCCCGCAGTTTTCAAATGATGGTGTCGTTAAAGAATATGCAGGTCATGGATATTTTGGCGAACACGACGAATGTGATCTCCGAAGGCGAGGTGTTACAACTCATCAATGCGAATGATCCCGACACAACAGAGGCTCGTTATCTTGATGTGATTCGTTGTAAAACTGCTGAATTATTTCGTGCCGCCACACAACTAGGTGCCGTAGCAGCCGACCGTAGTGAAGCTGAAATAACTGCCATGGCCAATTACGGTTTGCACCTGGGCATGGCCTATCAATTAGTTGATGACATTTTAGATTACAGTTCTGATGCAGCGACGATGGGAAAAAATATCGGCGATGATTTAGCCGAAGGCAAACCCACGTTACCCTTAATCTACGTGATGAAACACGGCACACCGCAACAAATCAAACTCATTCGTGATGCGATCACCGAAGGTGGTATTGATGCCTTAGCTGAAATTCAACAAGCCATTGCCGACACGAATGCGTTAGATTATTGCCGTCAAGTGGCTGAAAGTGAAAAACAACGAGCCATTTTTGCGTTAGAAAATATTCCTGATTCCATTCACAAAGATGCCATGATTGAGTTAGTGGAATTTGTGCTTAAGCGGGATCACTAACACCCAGTCGTGTTAAGCCATCAACTGCAAGCTGACGCAGTGAGACGTCTGAAAACTCATAGTCACTTCGCACATTTTTCACAACATATCGCAATAGGCTAATCGCAAAATCTCGTCTAAACAAGTGTGGATTTAATTTAGGCAATAATGTCGCATAACTATAACAGGCTTGCAGATCGCCCTGTGCAATCGCACTTTCTAGCACTGCAGCTAGAAAATTTCTGTTAGTACGGATTTCTCGTCGTTTTTCATCAGGCTTACCTCTTGCGCTTATGCCATCCAAACTATAGTAGCGACATAAATATGAAGCCACATAAATATAGCCTTGGGTATAGGCTGACTCAAATAATGCTCCAGCCTTCTCCAGCTCTTCACCAAACCCCGATTGGTCAAACATTTTTCCGAGGAGGCATGACAGTTCAGCACTATGAGCTTGATTCCAACGTGTACGATAGAAATCGTCAAAAAGTCGGGAACTAAATGTCACTTGATTATAGAGATCTATCAACCACTCAAAATTGGAAAATTTCAGATAGGCTTGAGAAATAAATATAAACGCATCGGAGCCATCATCAAAAATACAATAATAACGCCATATTGCATGCAACCAAGTCACCCGAGCCAAATGCTGTGCATCATTAAATTGATATAACCAGTAATTTGACAATTGTAACAAAGCACGTTTATCGGCAGCATTAGGCTGATATTGAGATAAATACATTTTCAACTGCCAAGCAGCATGTTGCAGCTTGAGTTCATTAGTCCCGCTATCACGGATTGATTGATAAATAGTATCGACGCTTACCTTTGGCAATTTTATTATTGTTGTACTCATGGCACATGAGTATACCCAATCGATGCTTAAGTCATACTTAACACATAAAAAAAGGCCGCGGGTGCGTCATGCCCGTCAGCGAAGCAAAGCTTGGTCGCCATGAAATACTCAGTGAGCCGACGACAATATCGTCGTCCCGCGGCTTGACCGCGGGAACCAGAACATCATTTAACGCATCCCTAGATTCCGCGGTCAAGCCGCGGAATGACGGTATTGCAAGCCGCACAATGATGTGCACTACAAGCTGCATAATAGCGGCGCTAACAGATGGAGTAACTACACTCACCACCCCATTATTCATAAATACTTCAAATTAACGGCCAACAAAAAAGGCCGCTGATGCGGCCTTCAATTTTTCAGACGTAAATAAAACTAAATATACATTTCCGGTTTCACTATGCAGTGAACAGATAGTAATTTCGCACCGGTTTTAAAGTCTAATGGGCTGGCGTCATTATCCAATAATGGCATCACGTTAGCTGCCGTGGTTTGAATTTTTGTGGCCAAGCTATCCAAGCTATATTGTCCTGACGTTAAGATGTCGTTAATCACGTCAGCCCATGGCACATTCGCATTCAGCGTTTCATCACCGAGTTGCGTGTGAGCCGTTTGGCCCGGTTTGAAGTTAGGTTGTTGTGGCAAATCATTTAGTATTTCAGCAGTTCGCATAATCAGTCTCCTCAGAAAGTTTAATTAGGGCTTGCGCCCTTTTCGCGTATGTCAGATCCCACTCCTTGAATCAATTCGGTCAATATCCCGTCTCCGTAAGAATATTATATACATTAATGAGAATAGCACAAGCTTTTATGTATATTTTATTCGTATTCATTATTGGCATCCCCAAATTATGTATTTTTTCAACTAATGACTATACTTATTACATGAAAAAAGTAAGTAAGATCAGCGAGATACTCTCTCAGCTCATGTTTGAACATAAGCTAAAAATCACCGAACTCGCCAGGCGTGTGGACCTGCCCCAGCCCACTGTTCACCGGATTGTTAATGGCACCTCCCCAAATCCGCATCACACGTCGGTCAAACGGCTTGCTGATTACTTCGACATTACCATTGCACAGTTACGCGGCGAAGAGCCATTAGAGTCATTGCAATCAACGCCAGATGGTTGGACACATGTGAAATTTTGGCCGACCGATAGTATCGCTGAGCGCACATTAACTGATGTGTCCATTAGTGAAAATAGTTTCGCTATCTATGTTAACGACTCATCAATGGAACCTTTATTTCCAAGAGAGGCCTTGCTTATCGTTGATGGAGATAAACTAGCGAATGACCGTGATTACCTTATTGTAAAATTACACAAGAGCGAGACACCCTTGTTCCGTCAATTAATTGTTGATGGCAATGTCCACTACATCAAATCATTGAATCCAGATCTGGAACAAAAATTATTCCCCTTAACTGACAAAGATGAAATACTTGGCGTGGTCGTGCAGAGTAGAATAGATTGGGCTTAGCTTTAATGACTTGAAGTATAAAACGGCGGCTCCTTGCCCACAATATCTTTCACCCATGGCATCGGTGGGAAAGTATCTTTGTCATAACCTGTCGCTAAATAAATATTGCTATAACCATTATCATAAAGCCACTTAGTAACAACTTCACCATGTACATTTTCACCGAGATTAACGTCGACATAAATATGAACCTCTTTATTAAAATTGACGATGTGTCTTTCAAACTCATCAACTTCATTAAAAATGGCCACTCGTTTCCCCATTTGCTCACCCACTAATTTCCATTGCAACGTTAGGGCTTCATTATCATCAAGAAAAACAACATCTGGAGCTGTATAGGCAATTTTCACAGGAATAAAAGGCGTAAAACTTTTTGGTAATATTTTCACTTTCAAATCTTGCGCATCAATTCGCACTTTCGTATTTTCATAACGACTAGTCACTAATGTTGCTCTATCTGCAATTTGTAATTGGCGAATCACATCTAGGCCATTCATATTACTGTTCATTAATTCGTAATCAATCAAATAAGCTACATTATCAATCGCATGTTTTGTATGATATTCAATTAACTCATCAGGACTACAGCAATGTATGATCTTAATATGATCGCCTTCAGAAATGTTTGATTCAAAACGTTCGTCCCAAACAGAATGAATAGATTTATCGTCATCTAACACGATAACTGTCGAATCTTGATATAAGGTAATATCTTTTGCAAACCAGGCGGCGGGTTTAGTTTGTGGAATAATAATCGTAATACTGGTCCCTTCGCCGACAGTCGATTCAACACTTAGCTCCCCCTGCCATGATTGCACTAAATTAACGGCACCAGATAATCCCAAACCATGGCCTGATTGCTTGCCAAAACTCTTACCTTTCAGGACTTGTTCAATTTCTTTTTCTGGAATACCGCAACCATTATCACTCAAAACAATTTTAATGCGTTTATTGGCATGTGCTCTGAGCTGCAAATGCAACACGCCTGCTTCAGGTTGTCTTTGCTCAATTGCTTCAAATGCATTGTTCATTAAATTCGACATCGCCCGCTTGAACTCGATGTGGTCGAAATTAGCAAATAAACTATAAGCTTCATCACTGATATCTAATTTAATCGCAATGGGCTCACCATATTGCAAACGTTTTTCAGAGACTAAACGTGTCAAGGTAATTGCAACAGGCTCCGCCATATCAGACACAATACTTTTCGCGTCACTACGTTTAGCTAATGACAAAATATTATTAGCTAAATCACTCAACGTATCTAAAGCACACTGTAGAATACTACGTCTCTCTTCAGTAACGCCCGACAAGTCTTTTGTTGCCACAGCAATGGCAGCTAAAGGTGATCGAATATCATGTACAATTTGCGAAAGTAATTTACCAATCTCAGCATCTTTTTCCTTGGCTTGCACCTGGCTAATTTGTTGCTTCCAGTTAACTATCTGATCAATCAAATACTGCACTTCATTAATATTACGCTCACTAGTATTCAGCGATTCTCCACGCTGTAACCGTCCTGTTAAGCGTTCTAACGGGTCTGTAATATAATGATTCAAACGACTACGTACACTGTAATTATTCCAAACAGCAAAGATAAACAGAATCGCTATCACGATAAGACCATAAATATAAAGAAAATCGCCATTATGGTCGTTCATCTTTAAATGTAATGTCATGGGGTTATGCGGCAACATATCAAAATTGCCGAATTGATCGTTGGTCGTTAGCTGCATCGCAGGATAGCTCGGATCAGATCGTATATTCCGATTCAATTTCTGCAGTGCTGAAATTAACAATGCATGATTAAAAAACAAGGTCCAACGGTAATCACATGCGCCATACTGGTTATTCAATTGACGATTTAAATAACACAACTTTAATGTCACTTGATGGCTTGTTTGCGCACCACCATTAAATAACACATCGCCATTCTTTCGGCTTAAACGCATACCTTCAATACTCATGGATTTTAATGCGGTTAATTGATATAAGAATTCCGGCATAATTTCATGCCGTGTCATTGCACCTGAACGAATATAATCAATAAACACGTCTGAACTTGCAATAATACCTAATTGCTCAGCTAAATTGGAACGATAAATGTTCAGTGTTGAATCCAAACGTTGCTGATTAATGACTTCTTGTTTACTGGTCAAACTACCGTGAATATAAATCAACAAACCACCGCAAACGATTATCAAAATCATAAATGAAATCGTAATCCGTACACGAATGGATTTTTGCACATCACGAATACTATTAATTTTTGGTAATTTTAACATTATCATTTGCTTCAAATCGGATTAATTCCCACGTGCGTTGCAAGCGGTCATACTGTTTATAACTATAAGGTTCATTCAGAAAAATAACATTGGGTAGGGCATGCTTAAACAATGCATAATAAGCTTTAAAATGTTTGTCGTTACTTGATTCACCATCAACATAAGGTGAAATATAATGAGAATAGGCTTGAATCATCCGCGCCGCTTTAGGCTCTGTTAAGGCGCGAGCCACACACAAAGTAGCTGGGCGATTATCTAAATTGGCCAGCATATCTGTTGCCACGTAGGACATCTCGGGGTGGATCAGCAAATGATAATGCGAGCTTTCAGTTGCCGTATTAAAACTAGCGGAAGCCCAAGTGTAAGCAAAAGCAAATTTTTTGTCAGTAAAAAATCGTGTGTAATTATTAGCAACAAATACATTGGTCTTTTGAATTAAACGGTTAAAATCATCCACGGTTAATGGCGCTAAATCACTGATATGTTCACCCGCATAATTGGTGCCGTGCTTAGCTTGTGATAGCCCCAGACTCATAATAATACGTGCTTGAATGGGATCATCCATCATCACCACTAAGTTATTACCTGCCTTTTTAAAAATAGTGAAAATATCATCGGTATTATTTAACTGAACAACTTGATCATTCCAAATAAAGCCTGTCATCGTTAAATCAAAATACACCACGTTAGGAGGATAATGCCCACTTTGATAAGCGGCGCGCACATACGGATTATATTGCTGCACTTGTTGCGACAATGGGCTCTCCGGCAAGCCGATTTCATTTTTCACCAAGTGATACATGTTGTTTGAAAAAATAGCTAAATCGTAGTCACGCTGCCCCGTGTGCCAACGGTGTAAAAATTCTGTGTTGGAATAGTACTCATCGAAAGACAGTTTAACGTGGCATTTTTGCTGAACATACTGCTGCAAATGCGGCGTATCCATATAGTTCCACCAGGTTAACAAGTTAACCGTGGGTAACTTTGCAGCGAAGCACACATTCGCTAACAAGAGGCAAAAAATTGATGCTACAATTCGTTTATATCGCATGGTATCCGTGAACGCTATTTCATATTTGCATTAGCTAGTAATTATATCATAGAAGGAGAATGAAATGGTAGCAGGGTTTATTTTATTAATAATCAGCTGGGTCGCCCTGGCCTTGCTCTATTATAAGTATCGTCAGTTGCAACAAACACCAAACATTCAATTAACACAATTGCGACATGATTTAGCCACTCCTTTAGCCACTATCAAACTCGGCGTTGCACATTTGCAAAAATGCACACCTAATTTACTCAACGGCGATGCTGCGCAATGCTGCTCCAAACTACAATTGCAGCAACTGCCACAGATTATGGACAACACCTCCAAAGCGGTTACCCAAGCGCAAGAAATGCTCAAACTATAATCAGGCCAGGATGCTTTCTATCCAATAACTGACAATCCATTACCGATAGGGATAGGATTGCGAAAAGGTAATATCTCATTTACACTGTCCGCGTTTCTGCTTAGAACAAAAACGCCGCAAAGCGGCACCAACAATACCTAACACCTAAGCCCTAATCCCTAAGACCTAGATTTAAAGAGGTAGCCATCATGACGACACAACAGCCCCATCACATTAGTTATAATCGTAGCATTGTTTACATCATCGGCACGATAGCCGCCTTAGCCGGGTTATTATTTGGTGTTGATATTGGCGTGATTTCTATCGCCAACCAATTTATCCAAAAAGAATTTATGTTGGACACCAGCCAAGTTGAATGGGTTGTGAGTTCGATTTTATTTGGCGCGGTATTAGGTGCTTTGTTAGCGAATCCCATCTCGCATAAATTTGGACGCCGTCGTGCACTGCTCTTGAGCGCGGGTATCTTTGTTGTCGGCTCTATTCTTTGTGCATACGCACCCAGTTATCGTTTTTTAATTAACGTACGTTTTATTCTAGGCATAGCATTAGGAATTGCATCATTCACAGCTCCCATTTACCTTTCTGAAATTGCGCCTAAACGCATTCGTGGTGCGTTGGTGACCTTATTCCAACTCATGATTACCATCGGTATTCTACTAGCGTTCGTTAGCGACACTGCTTTCAGTTACACCGGTAATTGGCGTGCCATGTTAGGGGTGGTCGCGATTCCTTCTGCCATCATGTTTATTGGCGTATTAGTGTTACCTTACAGCCCGCGTTGGTTGATGTTGATTGGCCATCGCGACCGTGCAAAAGCGGTATTAAAACGCGTGCTAACCAATCAAGATGAAATCGATCAAGAACTCAATGACATCGAAGCTAACTTAACTAAAAGCCAAGTCAGCTGGAGTTTATTTAAGAAGCCTTATTTCCGCCGTGTATTATTTTTAGGTTTAGCATTACAGTTTATTCAAATCATGACCGGCATGAATACTATGATGTATTACGCCCCTAAGATTTTCGAATTGGCCGGCTATGCGTCTAGCACGCAACAAGCTTGGGGTACTGTTTTATTAGGTGTCGTCAATGTATTAACCACCGTCATCGCTTTGTTTGTCGTTGACCGATGGGGTCGCCGACCACTGATGTTTTTTGGCTTAACCTTTATGACATTGGGTATGTTGTTACTGGGTTACATGTTCATCTTAGGCCCTGTCACACCGACACAAAAATATTTAGCCATCACGGGCATGTTGCTCTTCATCTTCGGTTTTGCCATCAGTCTTGGTCCTGTTATTTGGTTACTATGCGCCGAGATATTCCCGTTACGTGCGCGTGACATGGGCGTGATGTTTACAACAGGTATGAACTGGTTATGCTGTGCGATGCTGGGTAACAAATTCCCGACCTTAATCACAGCACTTGGACCCGCTCACACGTTTTGGATGTTCTCAGGCATCTGCGTGTTGAGTGTCGTATTCATCAATTACTTTGCACCTGAAACAAAAAATGTACCGCTAGAAACGATCGAGCGCCATTTAATATCAGGCAAAAAATTACGCCATATTGGCCGAGCATAACTCATGAATGTTTTAGTCATCGGAGGAGCCGGTTACATCGGCTCCCATATGGTTAGCTGCCTACTCGACAATCAACATCACGTCATCACTTTAGATAATTTAAGCACGGGCCATCGTGAAGCCGTGTTAGGTGGTGACTTTATCGAAGGTAACTGCGGTAATAAAACCTTACTCAAACAAATTTTCACTGAACATGCCATCGATGCTGTTATGCACTTTGCCGCTTCGAGTTTAGTCGGTGAATCGGTTGACAACCCCGCTAAGTATTATCATAACAATGTCACTCACACCATTAACTTACTCGACATGATGTGTGAACACGACATTAAACACTTCATTTTTTCATCGACCGCTGCGTTGTTTGGCAATGCCAAAACCATTCCTATTGCTGCCGATGCACGGGTTCAACCGCTCAATCCTTATGGCCACTCAAAAGCCATGGTTGAAACCATTTTGCAAGATTACGATAAAGCTTATGGCTTAAAATCAATTTGCCTACGCTATTTTAATGCCGCAGGCGCGGATCCTAAAGTACGTATCGGTGAAGACCATAATCCTGAAACCCATTTGATTCCGATTATTCTGCAGGCCGCTTCTGGTCAGCGCGATAGCGTGAGTATTTTCGGTGAAGATTATGACACCCCCGATGGCACCTGCATCCGTGATTATATTCACGTTTGTGATTTAGCCAACGCACATCTGCTAGCGCTTGAACATCTCATTGCAAACCAACAAAGTCTGCGATTTAATTTAGGCAATGGTAATGGCTTTTCAGTGAAAGAAGTGATTGATACCGTCAAGCAAGTCACCGGCAAAGAATTCACCGTTAACTTGGCTGAACGCCGCCCAGGCGACCCGGCACGCTTGATTGCTGATTCACAAGCAGCTATCGATACACTGCATTGGCAGCCACAATATGCCGACCTGGCAACAATAATACAACACGCATGGCAATGGGAACTCAAACAATGTTAACCGAACAACCGCATCGTCGCTTTAACCCACTCACGGGTGATTGGGTATTAGTTTCACCGCATCGTACTAAACGTCCTTGGCAAGGCGCACAAGAAACAGTTGCAAAGAATGAGCGTCCCCAGCATGATGCCACTTGTTATTTATGCCCACGCAATGAGCGCGCCAACGGTGAGCATAATCCTGATTATGCCAATACTTATGTCTTTACCAATGATTTCGCCGCCTTGTTACCCGAAGGCGACAGCTGGCAAACCGATGATGAACTATTAACAGCACAATCGGCCAATGGCACTTGTCGTGTGATGTGTTTTTCACCCCGCCATGATTTAACCTTAGCTGATATGGATGAAGCTGACATTGTCAGTGTGATTAACACATGGCAAACACAAGTCACTGAACTCAGCGAATCATACCAATGGGTACAAGTGTTCGAAAACAAAGGTGCCGCCATGGGTTGCTCCAACCCTCACCCCCATGGCCAAATTTGGGCCAGTGACTTCATCCCCAATGAAGCTGAAAAAGAGGACATCGAGCAACATAACTACGTTGTCAAAAATCAAAGTAATTTATTAATCGATTACGCTTTATTAGAAAGCGAAAAACAAGAACGTGTAGTATGTGAAAATGACGATTGGATCGTTGTGGTACCGTTCTGGGCTGTATGGCCTTACGAAACGCTATTACTCCCCAAATTCGCCATACAACACCTACCGGATTTAACCACGGCACAATGCCAAAGCCTAGCTGCTATTTTAAAAACCTTACTACAAAAATACGACGCCCTATTTGATTGCTCATTCCCCTACTCCATGGGCTGGCACGGCGCACCATTCAATGGCGACGATAATTCACACTGGCAATTACACGCCCACTTCTACCCCCCACTATTACGCTCAGCCAGCGTTAAAAAATTCATGGTCGGCTACGAAATGCTAGCCGAGTCACAGCGTGACATCACTGCCGAACAAGCTGCTGAGACTTTGCGTGCGTAATGGTGAACAATAACTCCCTTAATGTCGTCATCCCGCGGCTTGACCGCGGGATCTAGGAAATTATTGTGGCTCGATGAAGCTCTGGATCCCGCGGTCAAGCCGCGGGATGACGATACAATTGAGTGTATCTATAAATCCTACAGTTTGATCGAGCTTGGGTATATAATCCCACCATGAAAACGTAGCCCTCACATCTAGTGGCATAGCTAAGAGACTAACAATGACCAATCAAATTGCTGAAAACTTCCAACAATTTTATAAAACCAAACCTGAATTTATTGTTCGTTCACCAGGCCGAGTCAATTTGATTGGAGAGCATACTGACTATAACGACGGTTTTGTTTTACCGATGGCATTGGATCGCGAAGTACTATTAGCCTTTACGCCACGGGACGATCAACACATTCATATTCGAGCTTTGAATTTTGGACGAGAGTCGGCTGATATCGATTTAAGTCATTTAACGAAAGAAGGCGATAGCTGGAAAGAATATATCAATGGTGTTGCCCATGAATTACAACAATTAACCGATAAACCTCTATGTGGTTTCGATGCCGTGATTGATAGCAATGTGCCTATCGGTGCTGGTTTATCTTCATCGGCAGCATTTGAATTAGCGATTGCACTTGCATTAACACAAGTGAATGACATCGATTGGGATGCCACAAAAATGGCGGTGCTTTGCCAAGCCGCTGAAAATAATTGGGTGGGTGTGAATTGCGGCATCATGGATCAGTTGATTTGTGCCACCGGTGAACAAGACCATGCTGTACTCATCGATTGCCGTAGCTTAGCCTTACAGGCGGTGCCATTACCGACTGACTGTTCTATTGTAATTATGGATACATCAACGCGTCGTGGCTTAGTTGAATCGGCTTACAATGAACGCCGACAGCAATGCGAAGCCGCCGCTAAATTATTTGGTGTGAAAAAATTACGCGATGTCAGCTTCGAACAATTACTCGCAAAACAAGACGACATGGACATACTTACCTTCAAACGCGCCAAGCATGTCATTAGTGAAAATGATCGTACCCTAGCTGCTCGCGATGCCCTCTTAGCGAAAGACCCTGTCCAATTAGGCCATTTAATGCAATTCAGCCACATGAGTTTAGAACAAGATTTTGAAGTGACGAACGATGCTTTAAACTGCATTGTCAAACATGCCAACAACCAATCCAGCTGTTATGGTGCGCGCATGACCGGTGCAGGATTTGGTGGTTGTGCTGTTGCATTAGTCAAACAAGCGGAAAGCGATAACTTTGTGAATACGGTAACAAACTTATATCAAACAGACATGAATTTAGAGCCAAAACTTTATGTTTGCCATGCAGAAGCTGGCACACATTTACTGTAGACCGGATCTGAATACCATTTTGTCATTCACATCCAGTTTACTAAACGATCTACACAGTGGCCTGCTCTCGCACTTCACTAAACAACCAATCTTGCAACAATTCACCATTGCGGTAAACAGGTATAAGTAAATTGTCTCTGTCAGCTAAGTCGTTATGTTGAATTGTCATGATGTCGCCTTCTTTATCACGGATTAAGGCTAAGCGACCTTTTTTCGATTTTTTTCCAGGGTCAGTAATAGGATTTTTGTAAATGTCACGCCAGATGCCGTTGACTTTAATAGCGGAGGCTTTCATCGCAAAACGCATGGTGTCGCGGTCGATGCGTTGTAATAAACTGGCTCCCATACCGAACACAATGTTCTCAGCACTTTGTTTATGCTCTTTCATGTTGAGCAATACATTTTCAATCGTTAAGGGTGATACACCATCACCTTGAATCACACGGATATAATCGGGTAATACGTAATAGCCTTTGCGATTTTCCGTGTAACCAAATTTTTCCATTAAATGGCGGATGACTTTCACGACGATTTCAACCGGGTCACCACTATCGGGACGCACCACTAAAGTACCGCCGTGATTTTCCACTAAGTCTTTTAACTCACCACCCCAAATATTATCGACAACATTCCATAAGTCATAAGAATCACTCACGACGGATAATGATTTATTTTTTCCACCGAATTGCTCCAGCATATTGCGATAGGCTTCGACTTCACCGTGACGTTCCCACGCTGTCATGGTGGAATGCTCAGAAGCCGGAATAGCAAAACCTGCCATCTCTTCATGATAATATTCACGTGCCGCTAATACGCCCGCTAAAGTATCAGTGCCTTGGAAGTTAACCAAATGAGCCATCCCACCTAATGCGGCAGCTTCATAAGCGGAGGCACCACGCGCACCAAAATCGTGTAACTTAAACGGTAGGTTATCCGAGCTATCGGCCGTTTCATCTAAATAACGTTTAATAATTTGTTTGCAATAATAGGAAACACTGGCAACCGTTGTCGGATACCAAATAGCCCGTAACATGGCCGTTTCAATATAACTGGTTAACCATGCGCATTGTGGATCGGTATTCATCACTTGCAACATGACATTACGCGTTGGCATCACCAAACCTTCTGGCACCGCTTCAATCGAGATAGGTAAGAAGCCCTGATGCTCATCTAAAATATGCTGCCAACCTGAACGGTTAAACGGCTCTCCATGGGCAATGAAAATGGTTTCGGCATCATCAATATCTTTTTGCGTAATGGGTTTTAACAAGTATTCTTTCACAAATGCTTGTAGACCAAAGAACACACTCTCCGTGTATTGCCCACCGCGTGATTCAATATAACTGGAGACAAAACTCGTGCCAGAAGGGTATTGCAAATAATGTGAAGCCTTATAAGAATCGGTATTAAGAATAAGATTGGTGTTCATTTTTTCGTCCCTACAAGTTAGATGCTCGGCATTTTATCATGATTTGACAGCGGTGATAACATTCACGTATGCTCCGGCGATGCAAAAAAAATCGATCCTCCCTGCCATTCTTGGCAATGCAAATGAATGGTATGACTTTGCCTTATACGGTTATTTTTCACCTATTTTTGCACAATTATTTTTCCCTAAATCGGAACATAGCATCGCCTTACTCTTAACCTTCGCAATATTTGCGACCGGCTTTATTGTGCGACCTATTGGCGCGATGATTTTTGGCCATATTGGCGATCGTTTAGGCCGTCGCAAGGCTTTGCTCATCACCACGGTATTAATGGCATTGCCCACCGCCTGCATTGGTTTACTCCCAACGTATCAAAGCGTGGGGATCCTCGCACCGTTATTACTCGTGTTATTACGCCTAATTCAAGGTCTGGCCGTCAGTGGCGAACTCAGCGGCGCTTCGGCCTATATTATCGAACATGCTAAACCGAAACGTCGTGGCTTAGCCGGCAGCTTAATCATGGCCAGTGTTTATAGCGGACAATTAATTGGCTCCGCCATTGGCATGACGATCAGTTGGTTAGTCACGCAACAACAATTGATGGCCTGGGGTTGGCGCATTCCTTTCTTCTTATCATTAGTGTTTGGCATCGGTATTTTATGGTTGCGTTTACGCAGTGACGAAACACCAAAATTTGAAGAGCATCGTGAAAACAAGCAGCTACATGACGCGCCGGTTAAAGTTGCACTATCACAACATATTAAATCCATCACGCAAATCGTCGGATTTATTTGTATCGCAGCGGTGTCAGGTTATATTTTAATTGGTTTCTTACCCACATTTTTAACCTTAAATCACGGCTTCAGTTTACATACCGCATTAGCACTTAACACCATTGGTATGGTGGTGGTGATGCTACTAATTCCTGTGGTAGGTTATTTGTCCGATCACTTTGGTCGCAAACTATTTTTACTCATCGGCACCATCGGCTTCATCTTGCTCGCCTACCCAATGTTTTATTTATTCTCTCAACATAGCTTCGGTTTAGCGCTGATTGCAGAAATCATTTATTGTGTTTGCATCGCATGCATCAACGGCGTGACAACCGTCACCATGGCGGAAATGTTTCCCACGGACGTGCGTCAAACGGGTACCGGTATCGGATTTAACGTGTCATTGGCCGTGTTTGGCGGCACAGCGCCCTTAGTCGCACAATTTTTAATCAATCTCTTCCATACCCATTTCGCTGCCAGCTATTATTTGATACTATGTGGCCTAATTTCACTACCCTTTATTATTAAGTTGAGTGCATCGCACCAACAACCACTACGATGAAAAAAAATTTTAATCCCCACATTTATTTATTTTGTTTTTTATTGTCACTCATGTCGATAGCATATGCTGACGACAGCAATGTATCAGGCGTGACTGCGACGCATGAATGGCCCAAATTAAATTTTTACGTTGGCTTTGGTATGGGTGTTGGTACTACTGATTGGTCGCAATTGGTGGATCATGATTACGACCCACTTGTCGATTTATCAGCCCCAACGTCCGTCAACTCTGGTGGTATGACAACCGATTTATTTGTTGGTTATAAAATTCTTGATCGTTTTGCGATTGAAGCACGTTATGTGCATTATCCACAAGCTTCGATTCATTTTCGTCACGTCAACATGCACGAGATCTTACCTATCGATCCTATTCCTACCCCGGTGCCGAACCCTTATGGCCTTTATGATTTCAGTACTGATACTAATTCAGTTGCCATAGTCGGTAAGTTCTATGTACCCATCGTTAAACGCTGGCATTTACGTGCGTTTGCCGATGTTGGCATTAATTATACGCAACGTAAAGATATTATGGTCGGCACCCAAGGTGATTATATGCCAACCTTTGGTGGCGGTATTGTGTGGCGTTTTGCGCCACGTTTCCAAACCAGTTTTGAGTTTCAATATGCGGTGGGTGATGGTGCTTCAACCTTCGACCCGGTCAAACAATTTATGCCATTTTTATATAACGCAGATTTGCGTTTGGCTTACTTATTTAATATATGATGAATATGAAAATTGATAAAATACTCTTAATCACACTACTGCTTAGCTGCATCAGCATGGGCTATGCGGCACCTAACAAAAACAGCATTGTAACGGCCGATCGCAGTAATAGCGAAAGCAGCAGTTACCAATGGCCAACGCTTAATTTTTATGTCGGTTTTGGTATGGGTTATGGTGATACTGATTGGTCGCAACTCGTAAATAAAACCAATAACCCTATCGTACAGATCGCAGCGCCATCAAGCGCATCATCAGGTGGCATGACAGCTGAAGCATTCTTCGGTTACCGCTTGAGTAGTTACTTCGCACTCGAAGCACGCTTCGTACATTACCCGCAGGCCACGGTACACTTTAACCATATTTATGAAAGCCAACTCGAACCTTATTTACCACCGCTGCCATTTCCTTTACCTCATAACTTAATTCCGAGTCCTTATCACACCTACGACTTCAGTACTGACACAGCCGATTACGCGCTAGTCGCAAAATTCTTTGTGCCGTTATCACGAAAACATCACGTAGACATGTTTGCCGACTTCGGCGTCAATTACACCACGCGTCAGGATGTTGTCACGACCCAAGGTGTTTACTCCCCCACCTTCGGCGCCGGTGCTGATTGGCGATTTGCCCCACGCTTTGTGACCAGCTTTGAATTCGAATATGCACCCGGCACAGGCGTCACCAGTGAAACACCCGCCGCACAATACATGCCGTTCATCTTTAATTTATCGTTTAGATTAGCGTATTTATTTAATCTGTAGAATTAATACGTATAACCGCCAGGTATCACTTTGCGGCGTAGTTCAGTCTTATTCGCGCAATCAAATTTAGCCTTTAGATTATAAATGGGTCTCAACAGTACGTGGTGAGATATTAATTTCACAACCTATTTTTTGGCGGTTAAGCCTTTCAAACTATAATAAAGCACTTCTGTTTCGCGGTCGGTTAACGTTATTTGTTGCATCACACCATTCACCAAGAATTTTTCCAGCGTCAATTTAGCGGAAAACCACATGCTTTTTTTAATCAAGCGGGATGCGGCTCATGGTTGCGACAATGCGTCTCTTTCAAGAAACAACCAATAATAAAGCTGGCTAATAAGCACAGCGGTAATAAAAACATTGCGCTACGGAAATCATGGGCGGTATAGATATGATTGATCGCATCTTCATGTCCCGCGACACGATCCAGCATCCAACCAATGAGTGGCATAAACAGCCATGAACCGACAATTACCGATGACATGTTGGCGAAGGCCATAGACGTACCCGCAATACGACGTGGATTAATTTCACTGGCATAAGCATAGGAAATAGCAACACCAAAATTGGTTAAGCCATAAAGAAATAACAGAACCTCGAGTAAGCCTAAAGGGATCCCTGGCACATACAATACAATACCTAGCAACACCATGCCGGCGAAGGCAGAAAACAACATCACCGGTTTACGACGACCGATTTTATCAGAAATAAAGCCACTAATTGGCCCACCGAATATCCAACCGATGTAAATCAAACTCACGGCGAAGCCAGCATGAATTTTATCGAGGCCATAAACTTCGTGCAAAAAGCGTGGCCCCCACAACTCAGCAAATGCAGCTGTTGGCGCGTATAACAAACCGATATAAAATGCGTTAACCCAAGTACGTGGATTACTGATCACAATTAAAATAGCATTCCAAACATTACTTTTGGTTTTTGAGCGAGGTTTGGTGACGACATAACCGGGCGGATGATTTTGTACGATAAAACCAATCAGAATCGCTAAGATAATAAAGATAACAGCTAAAAATACAATCGTTTCACGCCAACCATAATGATGTACTGCTGCTGCAACCGGCGCTTCACCCGCAGCCGCACCAAACATACCCATCGCTTGCGTTAAGCCTGCCATCAAACCAAAACGTGATGCAGGAAACCAAACAGAAGCCAATTTTAACGTACCGACAAAAGCGAATGATGCCCCAAAGCCAATTAAAAATCGGGCTATACAGGCAACCACTAAATTATCGGCCATCGCGAACATGATGCTACCCAAGGCACAAATCAAGGCTGTTATCGTTAATAATTTATGTGAACCAAAGCGATCGACCAACATGCCGACGGGAATTTGCATTGTCACATAAGCGTAATAAAAGAAGGCACCCAATACACCGAGTTCAACGGCTGATGCATGAAACACATGCTGCAATTGTTCCGTCATCACGCTGGGTGCAACCCGCGCCGCGTACTCAGAAAAAAACAGCAAAGCACCTAAAGCCCAAATAATCCAAGGTAATAATTTATGATATTTTGTTGTTTCATTACTTGGCATAACTGCTCCCAATGTTGATCTTATTTCTTCTTAAACATTAAAATTGCCGCTATTGAGGCAAAAATACAAGGCGGTATCACTGCAGCCACAAAGGGTGGCAGTTGATACACAATACTAAATGGCCCAAAGAACCGGTTGAAAATATAAAATGCTAAACCTACCATCGCGCCAGACAGTATTCTCAAGCCCATGGTCACCGTACGCAATGGACCAAAAATAAAGGGGACGGCTAATAACACCATAATCAAAGTGGTAATGGGTTGCAATAAACGCGTCCAAAACGATAACTCATAGTCATCAGCATTTAAGCCATTACTCTCACGGTGACGAATACCGGTATATAATTGAGTCAGCGGCAATTCATCCGGCTGCAAATCGCCGATTTTTTCTTTCGTTAGTAACAGTTTGCCTTTTTCTGTTGCTTCCGTCGTTTTAGTGACTTTATTTTTTCCGAAATAGCTGGTGGCGATATCATGAAACACCCACTCATCATCTTTTAAATCGGCTGTTTTGGCTGAGCTTGCTGACAGTAATTCATGTTGCGCATTAAATCGATAACGCACAACCCCTTCCAAATGTTTGTTGTCGACATTTTTGGTGACATGAATAAAGCTATTCCCCATGCGCATCCAAGTGCCGTATTGCGTTGTAATCAATTGCCCATCAGCTTTTTGTTTAGCTTTGGTTATTTCAGAATAGGTAGAAAGATGTGGTGCCAAGCCCTCTCCCACCAGCGTCATGAAAACAATCATAATAAGCGCCGCCATCACGACCGACCAAATGATACGAAACATTGACATGCCAGAAGCACGCATCACGGTTAACTCACTATTTTGCGCTAATAATCCTAGGCTCATCAAGGCACCGACTAATGCGATATTGGGAAATAGCTCATACATATACAGTGGCATATTCAGCCCCATAAAGGCTAAGCCCTGCATCAAGCCATAATTACCTTGGCCAAACTGATGCATTTCACCAAACAAACTGATAAACATACGCAACCCAAACAACGCAAAAAACACCATGATGGTGGTTTTAATAATCGAGCTAATAATGTAACGATCTAATGTTTTCATGCGGTTTTATCTTTTCTCGTCGGGAGTATTTTGCTAAATGAACCCAGTAGTAAATTCATCACTTTGCTCCAGCCGGGTTTGCCGATAAACAAATAATACGCTAACGCTAGCAAGATGACATGAATCCACCACATGCCCAACCAAATAGGCACATTGCCTTTCTGCACCCAATCACGTGCGGCAAACATAAAGTTGGCATAAAACACATAAATCAAAATAGCCGGCAACAACGGTGCATAACGACCTTGTCGTGGTTTGGTGCGGCTCAATGGCACAGCCAAGATACATAAAATAAATGTTTGCAATGGAATCGAGACTCGCCATTGAAATTCAGCAGCATATTCTGGGTTATGATAATTGGCTAATAACACAGAGGTCGGCATAGCAGCCACACTATCGCTTATATTTCCCATGCTACTCGGCGAGGGCAATCGCACGGCATAAGTGCCATATTTAACAATCAAATAATTCAGCTGTCCTGGCGTGCCAATATAACGATAACCATCATGTGCAACTAAAAACATACCACCTTTTTTAGGCTCGTATTTTTGCGTGGCATGTTTAGCAAAAACCACGTCCCAAGCATGGCCTTTATCAGTTGTCGCTGCTTTCTTTTTCTTATCATCTAACGGATTTTGCTTAACGCCCTGCTGGGCAGTGAAAATGTTTTCAATCATGTGTCTATCACGCGACATTTTCTCGACATAAAACACACGTGTACCATCCGGCGTTTTTTGAAACTGTCCCGGCATAATGGTTTCGACAATATTATTGGCGGCCGTACGCGTTAACAATTCACCTTGATAGCGCATGAGCCGTGGCGACACCACCATCACAATCAAGCTTACAATCAAGGTAACCACAACACCCAGTGCTAAGGTGTAACCCAGCAATCGTAACTGACTCATGCCACAAGCTTGCAACACCGTCATTTCACTTTCGGCATATAAGCGACCGTAAGCTAACAGAATAGCGGTAAAAAATGCCATCGGCATCAGCAAGCCGGTTAAGTTAGGAATCATGGTAGCGGTTAAACGCATTAATACATCAGCGGCGAGTTGCCCCTCTGCCATTTTTTGCAAATACAATGCCAACTGCGTACTTAAAAATACCAGCAGCAAAATCACCAATACGGCCAACATGGCGTAGACGACTTCTTTAGTTAAATAACGGAAGATAATCAAATGATTCTCTGCTTTTCTGGTTCAGTAAATTTAGGCCATATGTTACCATCTAACCCCTATGCAAATCGACTTTTACGTAACAAAAACAGCGCAAAAACACCAAGCTTATTCCCTCATTGCTAAGCTGGCAGAAAAGGCTCTGGCGAGTGATCAACAGCTTTACATTCATTGTAATGACGAAAATCAATGCCAAGAGGTTGATGATTTTCTCTGGTCATATCAGGATACGAGCTTTTTGCCACATGAAATCATTGATGAGCAAGCACAGCCAACCACTAGCATCCACTTAGGTTGGGCCCAGCATACCCCAGCTCAACCGGATATATTGCTCAACCTGGCTGCAACAGTGCCCGATAGCTATCAAGCGTTCAAACGCGTGATGGAAATCGTCTATGAACAGCCAGACGTGCAAGCGGCCTGTCGCTCACATTATAAATTTTACAAAACCCAAGGATTTGAAGTAAAATCGCACAACCTTGGCTAGTATTCAGAAAGCCCCAGATTTAACCCAACATAAGCTCAATATAATGAACAAAACCTACGATCCACATGCCATAGAACAAAACTTGTACAAACTTTGGGAACAGCAAGGCTATTTCAAGCCATCTGGAGTTGGTCAAACTTTTAGCATTGTCATTCCGCCACCCAATGTCACGGGTAGCCTACACATGGGCCATGGTTTTCAATATACCTTGATGGATGCCCTCACTCGCTACCATCGTATGAGTGGTGACAATACTTTATGGCAAGTCGGTTCTGACCATGCCGGCATCGCGACTCAAATGGTAGTCGAGCGACAACTATCACTGGAAAATAAAACCCGTCATGACTTAGGTCGCGAAACCTTCCTCGAACGCGTTTGGGACTGGAAACAAGAATCCGGCGGCATGATCACCCAGCAAATGCGTCGCTTAGGTATTTCCGTTGATTGGGAACGTGAACGTTTTAGTATGGATGAAGGTTTGTCCGATGCTACTGTCACGGCCTTTGAAAAATTGTATGACGATGGTTTGATTTATCGCGGCAAACGATTAGTCAATTGGGATCCCAAATTACATACTGCCGTGTCTGACTTAGAAGTCGTAAATCAAGAAAAAGACGGCCACATTTGGCATTTGCGTTATCCCTTAGTTGATGATGAAACACGTCATGTGATTGTCGCCACCACACGCCCTGAAACCTTATTCGGTGATGTCGCGGTTGCCGTTAACCCTAACGATGAACGTTACCAAGACCTCATCGGCAAACACGTCAAATTACCCTTAACCGATCGCACCATACCGATTATCGCTGACGATCATGCCGACCCGGAATTTGGCACGGGCTGTGTGAAAATCACCCCCGGACATGACTTTAATGATTACGAAGTCGGCAAACGACATGACTTACCGTTAATTAACATTTTAACTATCAGCGCTGACCTTAATGAAAATGTGCCTATGGCGTATCAAGGTTTAAATCGTTTTGTTGCACGCAAACAAGCCGTGAAAGAACTCGAAGAAATGGGCTTTTTAGTGGAAGTGAAACCCCACAAATTACAAATCCCTCGCAATGAACGCGGCAATGAAATTTTAGAACCCTACCTCACGGAACAATGGTATGTCGATGTTAAACCGTTAGCGAAAAAAGCTATCGATGTGGTCAGAAATGGCGAAGTGCGTTTTGTGCCTGACAATTGGAGCAAAACCTATTTTCAATGGATGGAAAACATTCAAGATTGGTGCATCAGTCGCCAACTTTGGTGGGGCCATCGCATTCCCGCTTGGTATGACAATAAAAATAATATCTATGTCGGTAAAGATGAAGCCCATGTACGTGAGAAATATCGCTTAGAAGCCCAAATCGAATTACAACAAGATGACGACGTGCTAGACACCTGGTTTTCTGCTGGCCTATGGCCATTCGCCTCTTTAGGTTGGCCACAAGATGAAGCTAACTTAAAAACCTTTTTCCCGACTGATGTTATGATCACTGGCTTCGATATCATTTTCTTCTGGGTCGCCCGTATGATCATGTTTAGCCTGTACTTCACCGATGAAGTGCCGTTTAAAGATGTTTACATCACCGGCCTCATCCGCGATGAGAAAGGCCAAAAGATGTCAAAATCGAAAGGTAACGTATTAGACCCGATTGATTTAGTCGATGGCATCGATTTAGAAAGCTTAGTCAAAAAACGTAACTCGGGCTTAATGCAAAGCTCAACGCAGAATCAAGTTGAGAAAAACACCCGCAAAGCATTCCCCGATGGCATTGCCGCATCTGGCACCGACGCCTTACGCTTTACCTATTGCGCCCTCGCATCAACTGGGCGTGACATTAAATTTGATTTAGGCCGCTTAGAAGGCTACCGTAATTTTTGCAACAAACTTTGGAATGCCACTCGCTTTGTATTGATGAATACAGAAGCTCAACCCTTGGCAAATAAAGAAGCCGCTGAATTAAGCTTGCCCGACCGCTGGATTGTCAGCCGTTTAGAACAAACCATCGAGAAAGCTCACGATTACTTCGCTAAATATCGCTTTGATTTACTAGCCCAAACCTTATATGAATTTGTCTGGAACGATTACTGTGATTGGTATTTAGAATTGACTAAACCAATTTTAAATAATGACGATTACACTGACATTCAAAAATCCAGCACCCGTCTTATTTTACTCGAAGTGTTAGAAAATATTTTGCGCTTATTACATCCATTAATGCCGTATATTACGGAAAGCATTTGGCAACAAGTTAAGCCATTACTGAATATTAAAGCTGACACCATCATGCTCCAACCCTACCCCGAGTTCGATGTCGCGTTCGTGAATAACGAAGCGCTAGAACAAGGCCAATGGTTACAACAAGCCATTATTGGTGTGCGTAACATCCGCGGCGAAATGAACATTTCACCGAACAAAACCCTACCGTTATTTATGCGTAATGGCAGCGAGCAAGATAAAACTAATTTAGCACACACACAAAGCTTGTTAACTAACTTAGCTAAACTTGAATCCATCACTTGGTTAGAAGCTAACGACGAAGCGCCTGCAGCAGCAACAGCTTTAGTTGGCAACTTAGAATTATTAATTCCACTCGCCGGCTTAATCGACAAAGCTGCCGAATCTGCTCGTTTAGAAAAAGAAATTAAGAAATTAACCGAAGTCTGCGAACGCTCTGATAAAAAATTATCAAACCCGGGTTATACGGACAAAGCACCGGCACAAGTGGTGCAAAAAGAACGAGATAAATTGGCTGAAAACCAAGCCGCGCTCGATAAATTGCGCGAAAAATTAGGTAATATCAGTGCGTTGTAGTTGCCTCAGCTACATCAAGAAACTGTTGATGCTATCAAACAAATGGCTACTACAAATTATTCTACTTCTTTTTATCTTTTGCATTGTTGCAGGATCTGTATGGCTTCCTCACTTTCACCTCTCGATACCCAATCTTGATGGGCTTACTTATACTGTAATTACGTTAATAGGTGCTTTCTCCGCATTAGGGCTACCCTTAATCGACAGCCAATCAAAATTAAAGGAAAAATATGGCCAACATTTTTCAGTAGTTATTGATATTTTGTTCCCTGGACAATTCAAATTACCTGTCTTAATAGTCCTTTCATTTTTAAGCATTAGTTTATTAATAATCCTCAGAATAACAGAACCCTTTATCGATTCAACACTATACTTTCAAATTAACACCCCAACCCTCTTAATAATCACATTATGTTGTGGCACATGGTACTGCAATCTTATTTTAGCTTATTTCAAATTAAATAATGACGAAAAATTTCTAGCCTTAATAGAAGAAAACATATCAATTAGAATCAATAAAAACATTATAAATAACGATGATCGTATTAATCAAGCTTTAGTTGGGGTTCGCATCAAGGCCGAAAAAAATTATGTCCTTACTGCCCCCTCTGTTTCTGAGAATTGGGGTAATTTCGGGATTGGTGCTTTAATTAACCGTCATCTTAAGCTATATAGCACAAATAAATCATTAACCAACCTTGCCTCAATTTTGACATTCGAAATCGAACACTATATCAAATTAATGCCATTCTATTTAAAACACCTAGCTCGGCAAGATTACATGCGAACCCAAGCTAATTTCACTCATGTTATTCAACAAGTAATGTGTCTACCTGATAAGGCTGGGGAATCGCTTGCGAAACAATGTATAGAATCATTTTTTCAAACAGCCCTAGAGATGCATGAAAGAAAAACCATCCCTAGACACTCAATAGCGACACAACCACTGTTAGTTTTCAGATATAGTGGCCATAAAACAGATTCGGTTGATGCTAACTTACCTTCCCTCGACCCCATTGAGGCCTACTATAGTACAGCATCACAGTTTTATTCTTTAATTTCTAAAACTGACTCAACTATAATTGAAGCGCTTATCAGGCACATCAATCTTTCTTCTTATGGTAGTGTACACAACAATCGTTCTAATGATAACAAAGAAATAAATGCGATCTTTCAAGAGGCAGATTTATTCAAGATAAAAACCTTTCTAAAAGAACCAGAGAACAATGCCATTGGAGGCCCATTACATTATTATTATCTTTCTCTGATGTTGGAAAGGCTATTCAGAATTATCCTTGCTAATATGATGCACCATCAGAATTTCATAGGTGTGCTAAATATTTTAAATATTCACTCCCCCATCAACTCCTCTGTACATAATTGTGGGTTGAATTTTATTTCATACAAGCCTCTCACGCATGCTGCCAGTCCAAGATTGGATGAGTTTTCTTTCGCAGGAAATATCAATTTAGGCCAAGCTGATACTTTCTTTGGTCAGTTTATTGGAATGTTAATCTTATTTAATGCCATAAAATATCACAAGCAACCAAATAATAACCAGCAATTGCTGTCTACTATTAAAAATAGTATTTTAGTTATTTCAAGATTAGAGATCGCTAAATGCTTTATTAAGTCTGATAAATGGGAAGATAGCATAATACAATTTGTAACGGAAAAAGATGACATAAGAAATGTTAAAGCAAATGCCTTAGCCTATATTGAATATCAAATAAACTCTTTTGAAAAAAGCATTGGAAGATTAAAATGCTCAGGGAAACTTGATCAGGAAACATATAACCGCTATAAAAAAGAAGTTAAAGAAGTTAACCAAAAATACTTAAATAGCTTGCCCTTATACAAAATGATAAATAATGCTAAGTCAATTACAACCCCTAGAATATTTAATGATAGAATCAAACGTTCAGCATTAATGAAAGATACTGACAGTTATCATGTGTTTGGTGGGTTTAGCATTCTACAAAAATTACACGATTCTACAGCGTATTATTACTTGAGCAAATTTGGTGTGCCAATCTCAAGAATCTTAACAGATATCAACACGATTCAAGAAGGTGATGTTGTTTTTGTAGCATTTGAAGATAAAGAAACGTTAGGTAACTTACTCAACCAAAATATCATAAGAAATATAAAATTAACCAACGGGAAGGAGTGTGGAATTTACAGCATAAATGCTCCTGGTAGTGCAACTTATTGGCTTTATAAAAAAGACACCCCTATTTTTCAAAAAATAATTGATAATAGCAAGCTCATCACATTCCCTGAAATTTTGGACATAGCTAAAGAAGAATATCCCATTATTAAGAGCACCTACCATATCGAACCGATTGATCATTCTGCTAATGAATCTACCTCCCGCGTAATCAATATGAACATACCTTAACTCAAACACCGTATTTCAACCTTGATACTGCACTAGATTAATAGCAAATTAATCCTTGGAATTAGAGTTCTTATCTTGCTCGTAAATATCTATTTCTTTTTTAAGCTCTACGAGTAATTGCTTTTCCGATGGCAGATATAATTTATACTCGCTCGCTAATAAAGTTTTATTATTTTCCGGCAATGAAAACTTCACTACGGCATCATTCTTATCAGCACAAAGCAATATGCCAATGGTAGGATTTTCCTCAGGTAATTTTTCTACACGATCATAATAATTCACGTACATTTGTAGTTGACCCAAATCTTGGTGAGTGAGCTTATGGGTTTTTAACTCAACCAGTACAAAACAACGAAGCAGTCTATTGTAAAACACAAGATCCACAAAGAAATCATCGCCCTCTATATGAATCCGTTTTTGCCGAGCTACAAAAGAAAAACCATTACCCAGTTCCAGCAAAAAATCGTGCAAATACGTAATTATTGCTTGCTCTAAATCTTTTTCATAATAGGCGCTTTCACGTCGCAAACCTAAAAACTCTAACACCATCGGATCTTTGATAATGTCCTCAGGCTTTTCAGGAAGCCGCTCGTTACGAGCTACAGCTAACACTGTCTTTTTATCGCTACTTAATAAAAGTCGTTCATATAAGTTGCTATGAATTTGCCGTTCCAGTTGGCGAGATGACCAATTATTTTTACTGGCCTCCATTACGTAATATTCCCGCTTTTCATCACTATCCAGCTGAGTGAGTAACCGATATTGCGTCCAGTTCAATTGTGAACGCAGTGCGTTCACAATTGGAAAAGTGCGATAAAACTGCCTGAACAACGAAAGTTGTCTATAGGAGAAACCACCGCCAAATTCAGGTGTAAGTTCCTTAGCAAGGGATTTGAGCAGGTAAGTACCATAATCAGCACGGTCTTTACCTTGTTGTTCTTCTTCAAAAATATTTTTACCAATGTGCCAATACATCAACACACGTTGGGAGTCAACACTACGAGCAGCGGCTTCCCGTGCCGTCCCAATGATGTTTTTTATCTCTAAAACAAAAGTTGCATTAATGGGGGCTAGCTCATTCTTCATAAGTGCACACTTATCTCACCTTACATATCTTGATTTGCAGCGGTAGATTCTTCCTCAGCTTCAGCTTCAGCTTCAGCTTCTTCTTCAACAGCCTCAAGCTCATCTTCCGCGGCAGACTCTTCAACCACTGCCGTCTCTTCGACAACCGCAACTTCAGTATCAATATCATCTTCCACTTCAGCATCTTCATCCACCATGGTTTCTTCAACCGCAGCAATTTCAGCTTCAATCTCATCTTCATCGCTTAACTCAATACCACGACGATCGATTTCTTCTTGAATGGCGTCGGCAGCCGCTTTATCTTGTGCTTGTGCAGCAGCGATGGTCTCTTCGCTGAGTAGTTGTAACTGGGTTTCGAGTTCGGTACCCATGATATCTAAATCTTGAATTTCTTTGAGTGTTGGTAATTCGCTGAGTGATTTCAAGTTAAAGTAATCTAAGAAATCTTTTGTGGTACCCAATAATTCAGGGCGACCGGGTACATCACGATGGCCGACGACTTTAACCCAATCACGCTCGATGAGTGATTTAATAATATTCGGGTTCACCGCGACACCACGCACATCTTCAATTTCTGCACGCGTCACAGGCTGACGATAAGCGACTAATGCCAAGGTTTCTAAAAAGGCTTTGGTGTATTTAGGTGGACGTTCTTGCCAAAGTTTTTTAATCCACGGCGTGGTGTCTTGTTTGGCTTGATAACGCCAACCACTGGCTACTTGCTTTAATTCCACACCGCGATGCTCACAATCGTCTTGCAAACTTTGTAATGCTTCTGTCATCGCACTCATTTCAGGGCGCTCGTCTTCTTCGAATAAATTCGCTAATTTCTGTGTTGACATGGGTTCGTCAAATGCCATTAAGGCGGCTTCAATAATTTGCTTTAACTGTGCTTGTTCCATAATAACTCTCTTCTATTAACTGGCTGCTTGGGCGTCGTCGTATTCACGTGGTTCATGAGCTTCGTCATTTTTAGCTTTCAAATAAATCGGGGCGAAAGGTTCGCTTTGCACTAACTCAACTAAAGATTCTTTAATCAGCTCTAACATCGCAATAAACGTTACCACGACACCTTGACGACCTTCTTCTATCTTAAAGAATGTGGTGAATTGACGGAAATCTTTTGAAAATTTCATATCATCGAGCATTGTCGTCATACGTTCTCGCACCGACAAGGCATCATGGCCCACTTGGTGATGGGCGTCAGCCGCAGTGCGTTTCATGATTTCGCCAAAGGCCATCATCAATTCTTTGAAATCGACATCTGGCAATGGGCGATCAAGTTTTAAATCCGGTGGTTCCGATGATGCTAAGAAAATATCACGTTCCATTCGTGGCATCTCATCCACATCATGCGCGGCATGTTTAAAGCGTTCGTACTCTTGCAAGCGACGGACTAATTCAGCACGTGGATCATCTTCATCCATATCAGCGCCAGGGCGTGGTAATAACATGCGTGATTTAATTTCAGCAAGCGTTGCTGCCATCACTAAATAATCACCCGCTAACTCAAGGTTCATCGATTTCATAATATCGACATAGCCCATGTATTGGCGTGTAATATCCGCAATGGGGATATCAAGAATGTCCAAATTATTGCGTTTGATTAAATATAATAATAAATCAAGCGGGCCAGAAAACGCCTCTAAAAACACTTCCATCGCTTCGGGTGGAATGTATAAATCCTTAGGGATTTCCAACACTGGTTCACCGCGCACCATCGCCAATGCGTCAAGTTTTGATTCCGGTTGTGGTTCTAAATTCTGCTGTTCTTCAGCTTCCATTACAGGCTCATTCATTAGTTACTCTCAGTTATCGGTACAAAAGCCCCATGGCGCGCTTCACATCTTCCATGGTTTCGCTGGCAACGGCTTCCGCTTTTTCTGTGCCTTCCGCAATAATATTTCGCACTAAGCTAGGGTCACTTTCAAATTCTTGGGTTTTTTCGCGAATTGGTTTCAATTCAGCATTGATGCTATCGATTAATGGTTTCTTGCAATCTAAACAACCGATGCCTGCACTGCGGCAACCTTTTTGCACCCAGTCTTTCGTGTCGTCATCCGAATAGACCTCGTGCAAGCCCCACACTGGGCATTTTTCTGGCGTACCGGCATCGGTACGACGCACACGCGCAGGGTCAGTCTGCATGGTTTTGACTTTCTTTTCCACGTCTTCCGGTGTTTCACGCAAGGCAATGGTATTACCATAAGACTTCGACATTTTTTCACCGTCTAAGCCAGGCATTTTCGATTCTTCTGTCAGCAACACTTGTGGTTCAGGCAAAATAACTTTACCACCACCTTCAAGGAAACCGAGTAATAATTCACGCTCTTCGATATTCACGTTAGGCTGGCCTTCCAACAAAGCTTTACCCACTTCTAAGGCGTCATGCTCACCTTGTTCTTGGTAACGCTTGCGCAAGTCACGATACAGCTTGGCATTCTTCTTGCCCATTTTATCAATCGCGGCAATCGCCTTTTCTTCAAAGCCAGGCTCACGGCCATAAAAATGATTAAAGCGTCGCGCCATTTCACGCGTCATTTCGACATGTGGAATTTGGTCTTCACCCACGGGCACAAAGCCCGCGCGATACAATAAAATATCTGCGCTCATTAGCACCGGGTAACCTAAAAAGCCGTAGGTATTTAAATCTTTATCTTTTAACTTTTGAATTTGGTCTTTGTAAGTCGGTACCCGCTCTAACCAACCCAACGGCGTGCTCATCGATAACAGCAAATGTAATTCTGCGTGCTGCATCACGCGCGATTGAATAAACATCGTCGCCGAACCCGGGTTCAAACCACAGGCCAACCAATCAATCAGCATATCCCAAACATTTTGCTCAACCACACTCGGGTCTTCATAATGCGTCGTCAATGCGTGCAAATCAGCGGCGAAAAAAAAGCAGTCATACTCATGCTGCAATTTAACCCAATTTTTGAGCACACCGTGATAATGGCCAAGATGCATTTTGCCCGTAGTCCGCATGCCGGAAACTACGCGCTGTTTAGATGAAATTGAAGACAATTGGGGCTCCGTTTAGGGCTGAATTAGCGAAGAATTATAGCAGATTAGCTTGGAATATTCTCAATGTAGAGAGGATAAAATGTCCTTCCTCTAGCGTACCAGCACATGTTACAACTCGTTTTGCTAATTTTACTAATGGTGTTTTTTTTGATCAAAAAGTGCTCATTCCAATAGGAGCCCTGCTCCCCTGAGCTGCAACAAGGCTCGTGATCACATTCTCGCCGGCTCAAACCCAAGGTCACCAGGCTTCAACAATTTCCTTAATTGAACGGTCTTATTGGGAGAGCGAGACGAGGGAGCCTGTCTAATAAAATGTGAGCAACTGGCTAAACTGTTCATTGGGCCTGCTCCTGCTTGCTCGCCACCGGGAAACTGGATCATGTGATTGAAGCTCCAATTGCTTGCAACCTCCATATGCTTAGGGTCGTTAACAACATGTCCACTTGTTTTAAACGCAGAAGGATAATAAGTCGAAACAGTCGTTGTGCCTGCAGCAGCGACATAGTAAGACTCATACTCTCGTTTCCCGTCAAACCAATTATTCAAATCAATCACCATATCACCATTGGGAAGCTTACCAAAATCTAGCCTATTGACGCGGTGGCCATGCTCACAACGATAGGCTCCTGGGTCAATCTTACACACCATGACATCTGCATGTTTGGGGTAACAAACTGTACTGTCATATTCGTGCCTAGGTCTACCGTCTGGTCTTAATAATGTTGCCGGCGTTAGTGTGTTGTCATGCGTATAGTCATACAAAAAAATCACTTGATCACGTTCGCAGGGCTCGTTTTTTGGCACACAACCATCGTGTGCATCCAACAACGGGATGCGTACCATCGAAGATTGGTAAGTGTATAAAATTGGAGGGCACGACTGAGCCGTTGGGGTATCGAAGAAACAAAGTAGTAATGTACTATTCTTGTAGTGTGCACGATAAAACGCGAGGATACCTCGGCAGCTTTCCAGTTGACCAGAGCAATATCCATTAATTGCCTCTTCTAATGCTCCATCACTAGCCTGTAGCTCCACCTTTACAATCGTATAAATGCCCTGTTGGATAACACTAACACCGTCCGCTGGCGGGCGGCCCCCCCCCATAGCCCTCGGGCAGCCAGGAGTATATATCGTTGGAACATACGTTTCCTGCAGGAAACATTTATTCGTCCCATAAAACATCCGCCCCAAGTGCTGATGCTCATCCTTATTAAAACCGGGCATGAAGTCATCCCCACCAGAAAGCGAAGCCCCTGGCACCTGCACAGCGGTGCCATCTACAGGCAAAATCATACAATTCTTTTTACCGACAGCAATATTTTGTGCGTTATTAACGTAGCCTTGAAGTATCGAATAGCCATCACGAACATTACCAAATACATTAGCAAAAATAGTTGTACTCGTCATCACTGAACGATCGATGGTTACGCACATAAGTTATTTACCCCTATTTTATTATATTCACTGCCCGTAGTTTAAACGAACACTTTTAGCTGGTCAATTAAACAACAAACCTCGACCCTGCCGAATCACGACAGGCTCACCACTCTGCAAATCAACAACCGTAGTGGGCTCGGTGCCGCAATGTCCACCATCGATGATGATATCGACTTGTTTTTCGAGAAAATCAGGGATATCGTCGACTTCGGCGATAGGCCAATCAGCATCAGGCAATTGCATGGTCACGCTCATCATCGGCTCGTGTAATTCGGCCAATAAAGCATCAACAATAGGGTTTTCGGCCAAGCGAATGCCGATGGTTTTACGCTTAGGATTCACCAAGCGCTTGGGCACGGCTCGTCCGGCTTGCAGAAGGAAAGTGAATGGCCCTGGCGTATGGGCTTTTAGCATCCGAAAGGTCGACTTATCAAATGTGGCATATTCTGAGGCTTGCGATAAATCATGACACATTAATGTGAAATCATGTTTATCGCTCAAACGGCGGATTTGACGAATCCTGTCTTGGGCAGCTTTATCACCCATATGGCAACCAATGGCATAACTGGAATCGGTGGGGTAAATCACCACTGCACCTTTGCGGATCTGTTCAACCGCTTTTTCAATCAAGCGCATTTGCGGGTTTTGGGGATGTATCTCTAATAAACTAGCCATTTCGCCAGTATACCGTTAAAATTCCCCGCATGAAATTTTTATATGACTTTTTACCCATCATTATCTTTTTTGTCGCTTATAAACTGTTTGGCATTTATGTCGCGACGGCTTCGGCTATTGTAGTCTCATTGCTGCAGGTTATTTATTACCGCATACGTCATGGTAAATTTGAAAACATGCAGCTAGCGACATTAGTCTTAATTGCCGTGCTCGGTGGCGCAACGCTCATCTTTCATGATGTCATGTTCATCAAATGGAAAGTGACTGTCGTTAATTGGTTGTTCGCTGCTGTGTTTTTCATCACACAATTTGTTGGTAAAGACCCGCTCGTGAAACACATGCTACGCAAAAATATCGACTTGCCTGATGCCGTTTGGAAGCGTTTAAATTTCAGCTGGGTAATTTATTTCTTCGTGTTAGGTTGCGTGAATCTTTATGTGATTTACCACTTTAGCACTGATACCTGGGTGAACTTTAAGTTGTTTGGTATTTTAGGTTTAACGGTTGTGTTTGTTATCTTTCAAGCCGTTTATTTATCTCGACATATGAAACATGACAAATAGCGAAAGAATCGAAAAAATGCGCGACTTATTAACTGGCGCACTCAACCCAACCGACCTCGACATCCGCGACGACTCCCACCTACACGCCGGCCATGCCGGTGCCAAAAGTGGCAAAGGTCATTTCACTATCTTCATTGATTCCGAGCAATTCAACGATCAATCTCGCATTGCAATCCACCGCTTAGTTTATGATGCGTTAGGCGATATGATGGAAACGGATATTCATGCGTTGAGTATTAAAAAACTTTAAAGCTCAATTAAGATTCGCGGATCGACCTTAAACTCATCGCCAATACGGCGCGCTAACTTTTTACCGATCATACGTTTGCTGTGTTCCATTTTCGATAAATCGGCTTGGGTGATGCCCACACGTTTAGCAAATTCTTTTTGGGTTAAGGCTTCACGATGACGAACACCACGGAGTATTGAACCTTGCTCACCATATTTTTTGTTAATATCAGTAAACAATTCGTCAATATCCATTAATTCACTTTCATATGAATCATCATTCACTTTATCCGTTTTTGTTTTATATTTTTCTAAGCTCACAAACACTTTTTTAGGCAGCAAAAAGGTTTCATGCGAATCAACAGCATAAATTTCAACTTGACTAGTATGGGGCTTTTTCGTGGGTACCGACATAGTACACCTCCAGTTCTTTATTCACTTTACTTTGCACAAACCAACAACAGACATAAGTTGGCCGACCTCTTATTAAATGACAATGATAATGCTCATCTTTACCCTTCAATTTTCCATAATGCGACCAGCGAGGTAATACCGGCCCCCTTTTGCTTTAACTCCCTGCCCAACGCCTTCAGTACAACTTTAACTGAATCAGGTAATTTAGCATATTGTTTGTCTACCTTCCGGTGCACATTAACCGTCCACTGCATAAGTATAGTCTCCCCAACAAAATATGGTAAATTTTGCTATATTAATCTATTACATTTAATTATAATGAAACTATAGATCGAAAAGTTGAATTTGCAAATTAATTAATTTAGTTTAATTATTAGATTAGGATCGGGACAATTGGCTAGATATCGCTTAGCATCGGCCACTGAGCACATACCTGGATAATCGCCTTCATCAGCTTGCATGTCTTGGATAATTTGAAAATGTAGATGGGGTGGCCATTGGCCGTTTTCATGGAGATCACCAACTGCTGCGAAAGCTTGGTCGGCGTTAATTGTTTGGCCTTTTTTTAAATCAGTTAATGACTCTCGTGATAGATGGCCATACAAGGTATGGAATGTTTCACCTTCGAGTTCGTGTTGCAATATGATGCTTGGACCGTAATCGCCGGGTTTATCGTTATCGGCAAAGCTGTGGACGATGCTATCCATGGGGGCAAATACTTTTGTGCCTGGCGGCACGGATAAATCTAAACCTAAGTGAATATTGCGTTCGAGTTGCATGCCACGTTGTTCGGCATAACGACTGATACCGATGTCGTAGCCAGTTAAACATTTTTTGGTGTAGGCCATTAAGGCATCGATGTCTTGGTAGTCAATATCGAGATTGGCTAAATCAAACGTGTAAGCTTTGCCTTGTAATAATTCAGTTGGCAGAATGTCATGGAATTGATGCTGTTGTAATAGGGTCTCTAAACTCACGGTCTTTCCTTTTTCCTAAACATCAATCCAAACGCCACCAACATCATCACACTGCTAATCAACATCGGCAGTCGCACGTTCACATTAATCATCACCGCAACCGCATAACTACTACTCGACCATGCCAAGTTCAAAATCGAATTCGAAAATCCCATCAAACTGCCTTGATGTTCCGGCGCTGTATTATTCGACATCCACGCCATGTTCGAGGGGTACACCACCGCAATGGCAATCGCGGCAGGTGTCACTAAAATCCACTGCGGTAATTGCGTGGGGAATAACAACATCAACAACAAACACAATCCCGTAATCAACAAGCCCCAAATCACAATACGTTGCACAGAAACTTTTTTCAGCAACCACCAATACATCAACGTGGTAGCAAAAATCATTAACACACCTTGGTAGCTAGTAAACAGACTCACCCAAGTCGCACTCGCATGGTATTGAATCGGCCAAGCTAAATAAAGATGCTGATAATACGCCGCCCAAGCGAATTCAAATACTAAAAAACTTAACAATAAATAGCGCACCAATGGCTGACGCCAAACTGCCATGATCGATCGAAAACTTAATACAGCAACATTATCGTGTATGACGTCACGCTTCACAAACGCTAGCAACAATACCACGCTCATCACGGCTAGTAACAAGGCAATCCAATAAGGTAGGCTATTGCTTGCATGCACTAACAGCGCTTTATCACTAAACACACCACCGACTAGCGGGCCCACGACCAACGCAATCACCATCGCGACTGTCGTTAAACTAAAATAAAAGGCTTTCATTGTGCCGGTTACACAGTCGGCAATATACGCTCGCGCAACGGGCTGACTGATGGATGATAGGCCCGACAACAATTGACTCACAAAAATCAACGTTAAACTATGTACCGCAATGCCCACCAACGCCAACACCATTGCCAACACGAGTGCGCACAAACACCAACACATCACGCGCTTACGCCCCACTCTATCCGACAAGTGTCCGACGAATGGCGCAAAGATCACTTGCGTAAAAGCCGACAAGCCAACCGCAATGCCAAAAATTAGATTACGTGAAGCGTGAGATAAGCCGCTAGGTAAAATCGAGTCTGCCCCCGGCATAAACAAATGTAAAAACACGGGCATCACAAAAAAGAAGGCGAAAGAATTGATGAAGATAATGCCGAGCAAGGCGATAAGGGTGGAACGTTTCATGGGCTGTAGTTTACGTGCATTAAGCATCAGTTAAAAGTCTAAGCGTATTTTATAGATTCCACCCTTAACTACTGTGTCAAGATTGCGCAAATACAACTATAAATGTTACAGCAATTAAGCTAACCTATTGATTTATAAGATATAAAAAATATATCATTTTTTGACCCAATAATGATAAAGGCGTATCGTGATATTGCAGCCTAATAATTAAACAATAGGAGCTTCACATGAAACGAATACATAAATTAACTATTAGCATTATCGCGCTTGCCTTCATCGCCATCACTGGCTATGCCACTACGCAACAAGTAGCGATGGCAAAACAAGCTAGCGTACAAAACACGCATTACACAGCCATCAGCAATTAAATTATAAAAAAGGCGGTCAATTGCGTATCGTCATCCCGAGGCTTGACCGCGGGATCCAGAGCATCATTTAACTCATTTCTAGATTCCGCGGTCAAGCCGCGGAATGACAGTGCTACAAGCCGCACAATAACCGCGTTAAATAATGACGCTAACAAAGCCTACACATAAAAAAGGCGGCCCCTTATAAAATAAAGGGCCGCCTTTACAAGTTTAGGGTTTAATTTAACCCATCACTTCTTTCATCTTCTTGCCCATTTCAGCAGGTGACTTCACGGTGTGAACGCCTGCGGCTTCTAGGGCTGCGAATTTTTCATCCGCTGTTCCTTTACCACCAGAAATAATCGCACCGGCGTGGCCCATACGTTTACCTTCAGGCGCTGTTACACCCGCGATGTATGACACAACAGGTTTAGTGACATTGTGTTTGATATACATAGCAGCTTCTTCTTCTGCTGTGCCACCAATTTCACCGACCATGATGATACCTTCGGTTTGTGGATCGTTTTGGAACATTTCCAACGCATCGATAAAGCTAGTACCAGGAATCGGATCACCACCGATACCGATACACGTGCTTTGGCCTAAACCTAATTCAGTCGTTTGATTAACGGCTTCATACGTTAATGTACCTGAACGTGACACGATACCAATTTTACCGGGCTGGTGAATGTAACCAGGCATAATGCCGATTTTACATTCGCCTGGTGTGATAACACCTGGGCAGTTAGGACCGATTAAACGTGCTTCAACGTGTTGGTTATTCATGTAACGTTTCACTTCTAGCATATCAATAGCAGGAATACCTTCTGTAATACAGACGATTAATTCAATACCCGCTTCAATCGCTTCGATGATTGAATCTTTACAGAAAGGTGCTGGTACGTAGATAACAGATGCTGTTGCACCGGTTTCTTCAACGGCTTCCGCCACCGTGTTAAACACGGGCAAACCTAAATGCAACGTACCGCCTTTACCTGGCGTAACACCACCGACCATTTTCGTGCCGTATTCTATTGCTTGTTCTGAATGAAGGGTACCTTGTTTACCAGTAAACCCTTGGCATATAACTTTTGTATCTTTATTAATTAGTACACTCATGATTATTCACCTACTGCCGCAACGATTTTTTCCGCTGCTTCTGTTAAACCGGAAGCAGGAATAATATTCATGCCACTATCTCTTAATAACTGTGCGCCAATGTCGGCATTGTTACCGGCTAAGCGTACGACGACGGGTACGTTGACACCGACTTCTGTTACCGCACCAATAATACCTTCCGCAATCATGTCGCAACGTACGATGCCACCAAAGATATTCACGAAAATACCTTTCACATCACCGTCAGACAAAATGATTTTAAATGCTTCTGACACACGTTCTTTGGTCGCGCCGCCACCCACATCTAAGAAGTTAGCAGGCTTGCCGCCTTGTAGCTTCACGATATCCATGGTTGCCATCGCAAGACCAGCACCATTCACCATACAACCGATGTTGCCTTCAAGTGCAACATAGTTTAAATCCCAATCGCGGGCACGGTTTTCACGCTCGTCTTCTTGTGAAGGGTCACGCATGGCACGTAATTGTGGTTGACGGTAAAGTGCATTGTCATCAATACCGATTTTGCCATCTAGACAAACTAAATCGCCTTCTTCGGTTACCACTAATGGGTTAACTTCTAATAAAGCTAAATCTTTTTCCACAAACATGCGGCCTAAAGCCATCATGATTTTTGTGAACTGTTTGATTTGATCAGCCGTTAAACCTAATTGGAAACCGACTTCGCGGCACTGGTAAGGCATCACATTAACCAATGGCACAACCACTGTTTTTAAGATTTTTTCAGGGGTGTCTTCAGCAATTTTTTCAATTTCCACACCACCTTCGGTTGACGCCATGAACACGACTTTTTGTTCTTCGCGATCAATCACAGCACCTAAATACAATTCGCGACCGATGTTACTTGGCTTCTCAATTAACAATTGATTAACAGGTTGGCCTTTTTCATCCGTTTGATACGTTACTAAAAGCGTATCTAACAATGCACGCGCCGCTTCTTCTACATTGGCTTGTGTATTTTTAATGATTTTGACACCACCGGCTTTACCACGGCCACCGGCATGGACTTGGGCTTTCACCACAACCACTTCACCGCCTAAACGTTTAGCGATTTCGACAGCTTCTTCCACATTCCACGCAACTTCACCTTCCGGTGCGGGAATCCCATATTCAGCAAATAATTGTTTTGCTTGATACTCATGTAGGTTCATAGTTTCTCTCAGTTTCTTAGTTAATTTCTTCGTTCTCAGTTTAAATCTATCATTACAGATCCAATAATAATCTCGCGGGATCTTCTAATAATTCTTTAATGGTTCGCAAAAACAATACAGATTGCTTACCATCGATGACGCGGTGATCGTAGGATAATGCTAAATACATCATCGGGCGAATCACAACTTCACCATTTTCTGCCACGGGGCGTTCTTGAATGCCATGCATCCCTAAGATTGCGCTTTGTGGTGGATTAATAATCGGGGTTGATAATAGCGAACCAAAACCACCACCATTCGTAATCGTAAATGTTCCGCCTGTCATATCATCAAGACTGATACTATTGGTGCGGGCTTTTTCGGCATAACCTTTAATACCTTTTTCGACATCAGCGAAACTCATGCCTTCAGCATTACGTAATACCGGCACCACTAAACCGCGATCGGTTGAGACGGCAATACCGACATCACAGAAGTTATGATAAACCACATCCGTGCCATCAATTGAGGCATTCACTTCAGGGAAACGTTTTAAGGCTTCGACTGAGGCTTTAGTGAAGAACGACATAAAGCCTAACTTCACACCGTGTTGCTTTTCAAATGACTCTTTGTATTTTTTACGTAACACATTCACCGCAGCTAAGTTAACTTCATTGAATGTGGTTAACATGGCTGTATTTTGTTTCACTTCTAATAAACGCTCGGCAATACGTTGACGCATGCGTGTCATCGGCACACGTTTTTCTTCGCGTAGGCCAGCCGCAACAACGGGTGCAGCAGCGGCAACAGGTGCGGGGGCACTACCGCCTTTCATGAAGGCTTCAACATCTTCTTTCGTCACGCGTCCGCCTTTGCCAGTGCCGGATACTTTGCTGATATCAATGCCATGCTCTTGCACTAATCGGCGTACAGCAGGACTAACATCATCGGCTGTCGCCGCAGCAGTTGATGCAACTGTTTCTGTTTTAACCGCAGCAGGTGCAACGGCAGCACCTTCTTTAATTTTAGCAATTAACGTACCCGTAGTAACTGTTTCACCTTCGGCGATAATGATTTCTTCAATCACACCATCGATGGGAGAAGGGACTTCCAATACGACTTTATCGGTTTCTAAGTCAACGATGTTTTCATCGCGACTCACGGCATCGCCAGGCTGTTTATGCCATGCCGCAATCGTTGCATCGGCAACTGACTCTGGCAATACGGGGACTTTGATTTCTATACTCATGCTTTTCTCACTATTTTTAAATCGTTTCCGCTTCGCGGAAGTTTTATGCGAGCATAGCTCGCCCCTCATCCGACCTGCGGCCACCTTCTCCCGAAACGGGAGAAGGGATTAGCCTAATCCTTTCTCAACCAACGCTTTTTGTTCCGCCAAAAACGTTCCCATATACCCTGGTGCAGGTGATGCTGACGCTTTACGGCCTGCATATTCCAACACTTGTCCTTTCGCCAAGGCTTCCGTCATACGATGATTCAAACGGAACCATGCGCCTTGATTTTTTGGTTCTTCCTGACACCATGCTACTGAGGTAGCCTTTTTATAACGTGCTAATTCAACTGTCACTTCATTCAATGGAAACGGATATAACTGTTCCACACGGATGATAGCCACATCTTCACGCTTGGCATCGCGGCGGGCTTGCAATAAATCGTAATAGACTTTACCGCTACACATTACTACACGTTTCACTTTATCCGCTTTCAAGGCATCCATTTCAGGGATCACCGTATGGAATTTACCTTCTGATAAATCTTCCAAACTTGAAACGGCTAACTTGTGTCGCAATAAACTTTTAGGTGTCATCACAATTAACGGCTTACGCGCCGTACGCAGTATTTGACGACGAATCATATGGAACGTCTGAGCAGGTGTACTCGGCACGCACACAGTCATATTATCTTGCGCACACAATTGTAAATAACGCTCTAATCGAGCAGATGAATGTTCTGGGCCTTGGCCTTCATAACCGTGCGGTAAAAACAGGGCTAAACCGCAATAGCGACCCCATTTTTGTTCACCCGAACTTAAGAATTGATCGACAATGACTTGCGCGCCATTAGCGAAATCACCAAACTGGCCTTCCCAAATCACTAAACTATTAGGTGCCGCTGTAGCGAAACCACATTCGTAACCCATCACGGCTTCTTCCGATAAGGTTGAATTGAGAATACAAATGCTAGCTTGTTGCTCTTTTAAGTAAGCCAAAGGCATATACGTTTTTTCACTATTCATGTCGTGCAATACGGCATGGCGATGCGCGAAAGTGCCGCGCTGACAATCTTGTCCTGAAATACGGACATCGTGATTGTTAACTAATAAACTAGCGTAAGCTAAGGTTTCAGCACAACCCCAATCCAAGGCTTGCTCACCGGAGACCATTTTTTTACGGTCTAACATGAGCTTGTTAACTTGTGGCTGTAACTTCATGTCAGCTGGCACATCAGTAATGCGCTCACCTAACTGTTTCAATTCAGCAGCATCGATACCGGTATCGACTTCTTGCCATAAATCGGCATTTAAATAAGGGGTCCAATCAACATCGTAGTCATATTTTACTTTGTCAGCCAATTCAACCACGGCTTCTCCAGCATCTAATTTATCACGATATTCATCTGATAACTTACGTTCTTGATCTTGACTGATCACACCGTCAGCAATTAATTTCTTAGCGTATAACGCGCGTGTGGTCGGTAACTTTTTAATAATTTGATACATGGTGGGTTGCGTCGCCATTGGCTCATCGGCTTCGTTATGGCCGTGGCGGCGATAACACACCAACTCAATCACCACATCGCGTTTGAATTTCATGCGGTATTCAAAGGCTAACTGCATCACAGCAACGGCGGCTTCAGGCTGATCGCCATTCACATGAAAAACAGGTGCATCAATCATTTTAGCGATATCAGTGCAGTATAAAGTCGAACGTGCATCAAACGCATCGGTCGTGAAACCCACTTGGTTGTTTTGCACGAGATGAATCGTACCGCCGGTTCGGTAACCGTCAACTTGTGACAAGTTAAACGTTTCCATCACCACACCTTGGCCAGCAAATGCTGCATCACCATGCAATACGACAGGTAACACTTCATGCTCACCATTCGCACCATGACGTTGTTGTTTGGCACGCACAGAACCTTCGGCAACCGGTGCCACGATTTCTAAATGTGAAGGGTTATAAGCTAAGGCCATATGAATTGGACCGGATGGTGTTTTCACATCGGTTGAAAAACCTTCGTGGTATTTCACGTCACCCGAGCGGCTTTCGTCATGCTTACCTTCAAATTGTTCGAATAAGTTTGTCGGTGGTTTACCAATCACATTGATCAACACATTCAAACGACCACGATGCGCCATAGCAATGACAACTTCTTTCACTGTGTCGGCTGCTGCACAACGGACTATGTGATCTAACATCGGGATAGTGGTGTCAGCACCTTCGACAGAAAAACGTTTTTGCCCCACATAACGTGTGCCCAAATAACGTTCTAAGCCTTCAGAAGCGGTTAAGCGTTGCAGAATATGTTTTTTTTCGTCAGCCGTTAATTGTGGCTGGCCGTGTAAGCCTTCGAACTTTGTGCGTAACCATTGGCGTTGTTCCAGATCAGCAATATGCATATATTCCAATGCCATGTAGCCACAATAAGTTTGGTTCAAACCTGCAACGATGTCATTCAATGTCACTTGGCCCATGCCATTAAGTTTGTCGGCATCGAAGCTGGCTGTTAAATCACTGTCGCTTAAACCATGGAACGCTAAATCTAATTCAGGCACACGCTTGGGTTCAGCTAAACCTAAGGGATCGGTTTGCGCTAAACGGTGGCCAAATTCGCGGTAGGCATTAATGTAGTTAGTGACTTGCGCTTGTTTGTGGGCTTGAGTGGCATCACCCGAGACTGTCACGGCTGTTGCACGTGGGTGTTTCGCCATTTGTAAAAACTGCTCGCGGATAGGTCCGTGTGCAATTTCTTGGCCGCTGGTTTTTGGCAGGGCATCAAATAATTGGCGCCAATCAGCACTGACGACACTAGCATCAGCTAGATACTGCTCGTATAAATCTTCGATATAAGCTTGGTTACCACCGGAAAGCTGAGAGCTTTCTAGCATGTCGTTATAAAAATTATTGTTTGTCACTTAACTTACCTTTAAATTGCTGGGGCCTTTATATCACCCCTCATCCGCCCTTCGGGCACCTTCTCCCCTCGCGGGGAGAAGGGATTATCCAATTCTTTCTCTTCATCCCACGCAGGGAGAAGGGATTAATCTTTCTCTTCGCCCCGCGAGGGGAGAAGATGCCCTTGGGCAGATGAGGGGTGATGTAAATCAATATTTTCGCGCAGCGAAAATACCCATTAACCTACCCTTCGTGCTTAATCATATCCGCACGCGTATGACCAATGGCTTGAGTTGGGTTTAAACCTTTCGGGCAAACGTCAACACAATTCATAATACCGCGGCAGCGATACAAACTAAACGGATCATCTAAATCTTGCAAGCGTTCAACTTTTCCTGTGTCACGCGAATCAGCAATGAAACGACGCGATTGCAACAATGCAGCCGGGCCTAAGAACTTATCAGGGTTCCACCAAAATGATGGGCATGAGGTTGAACAACACGCACATAAAATACATTCGTATAAACCATCTAACTTCGCGCGATCTTCAGGCGACTGAATGCGTTCACGAGCAGGCGCAGGATCATTATTGATTAAATACGGTTTTACTTTTTCATATTGCTTATAGAATTGCGTCATATCAACAACTAAGTCGCGGATGATTGGCAAGCTTGGCAACGGACGTAGCGTCACTTTATTCGGTAAATCAACCAGTTTCGTAATACACGCTAAACCATTTTTACCGTTGATGTTCATACCATCTGAACCACAGACACCTTCACCGCAAGAACGGCGAAAAGCGAATGAGTCATCGAGCTCATCTTTAATATAATACAAGGCATTCAATAACATTTGGCCTTGCACTTTTTCGACTGGCACATCATATTTTTGCAAATACGGCTTCTTATCCTTTTCAGGATCGAAACGTGAAATGGAAATCTGCATAGTTCGTGATTGTTCGCTCATCGACATAACTCCTAAAATTGATCACGCGCTTCTAACGGAAACGCTTCAATATCTTTGGGTTCCATATTCACGTCACGTTTACCGTAACGACCATCTAAAAATAATACTGAATGTTTGTGCCAGTTCGCATCATCACGTTGGTCAAAGTCGACACGTGAATGCGCACCACGGGTTTCTGTACGTGTTGAAGCACATTTAGCCGTGGTATAAGCGACATCCAATTGATTACGCAATTCTAAAGCTTCAGTTAATGCCGTGTTAAACACTTTAGAGTGATCTTTGATTTCTAAATTGTCACCACACTCACGCAAATGCTCAATTTTCTCAAGGCCTTCTTCCATCGGTTTTCCATCACGGAACACACTGAAATCAGCTTGCATGGTATCCTGCATTTCTTCACGGATTTTCGTAACAGACTTGCCTGATTTATTATTCATAATCGCTTCAACAGCATTCACACCACGCATGATTTCATCATCATCGACGCTTGGCATTGGCAAGCTACCGGCATCTAACTCTTGCGCGATTTGCATGCCAGCCGAACGACCGAACACGACTAAGTCTAGTAATGAGTTAGTGCCTAAACGGTTAGCGCCGTGTACAGATACACAAGCACATTCACCCGCAGCATAGAAACCTTCAACCACTTGATCATTACCGTCTTCATCTATAGTTATCGCATGACCGTTCATATCCGTTGGAATACCACCCATTAAGTAATGGCAAGTTGGCACAACAGGAATTGGCTCTTTTGTTACATCGACACCAGCAAAGGTTTTAGCTAATTCACTAATACCCGGCAAGCGTTCTTCTAATACCTCAGGGCCTAAGTGATCGAGTTTCAATAACACGTGGTCGCCATTTGGCCCCGCGCCTCGGCCTTCGTTAATTTCTTTGATTGAACAACGTGACACGACATCACGACAATCTAAATCTTTTAAGTTCGGTGAATAACGTTCCATATAACGTTCACCGTCTTTATTTAATAAGTACCCACCTTCACCGCGAGCACCCTCGGTAATTAAGGTACCGACGCCGGCAATACCGGTTGGATGGAACTGCCAGAACTCCATATCTTGCAATGGCAAGCCTGCACGTAATGTCATGCCTAAACCATCGCCTGTGTTCATACGCGCATTGGTTGTGGTTTTAAAGATACGCCCCGCACCACCAGTTGCAAAAATAGTCGCGCGCGCTTTAAAGAACACGATCTCACCGGTTTCGATGCACATAGCCGTTACGCCGGCAACACCGCCGCTTTTACTGCGCACGATATCAATCGCGAACCATTCAGCAAAAAACACAGTGCCGTGTTTTAAATTTTGTTGATACAAAGTGTGTAACAACGCGTGACCGGTTCTATCGGCTGCAGCACAAGCACGGTTAACAGGTTTTTCACCAAAATTACTGGTGTGACCACCGAACGGACGTTGATAAATTTTACCTTCGTCAGTACGCGAGAATGGCAAACCCCAATGTTCTAATTCAATAATAGAAGGTACAGCTTGTTGACACATATATTCAATCGCGTTTTGGTCACCCATAAAATCGCTACCGAACACACTGTCATACATGTGCCATTGCCACTTGTCTTCTGTGACATTACCTAATGAAGCACTAATACCACCCTGCGCTGACACCGTGTGTGAACGCGTTGGAAATACTTTACAAATCACGGCTGTTTTTTTGCCGCCTTGTGAAACTTGCAATGCAGCGCGTAAACCCGCACCGCCGCCACCGACTACAATGGCATCAAATTCTTGTGTCGCAATCGTCATACTCTATACTCCCCAAAAAATCATAACGCCCCAAATGAGCGAAGCGAACAATACTAGTAACACCACAATCAAAAATAAGAAACGTAAACGAATCGAATCAATGTAATCAGTTGCGATAGTCCAAACACCAACCCACGCATGAGCCAGCAAGCTAATTAAAAAAATCAAACTGAATACACGCATCCAGTCATTTTGAAATAACAATAACCATTCGTGATGCTGTAAATTAGGATGTACAACAAAGTAAATTACCATCGCAATAATATAAGCGGCGACAATAACAGCTGAAACGCGTTGAATTAACCAATCACGTAAACCGTTGCGGGTTAAACTCGTTACACTCTTTACCATATCCATACTCCCGCTAATACGATTAACACAATCGACACGATGATGATAATTATCGAACCGGCACGACCACCTTGCTTACTTTCGCCAATACCTGAATCCATGAATAAGTGACGGATACCTGCGACTAAATGATAAGCCAATGCTGACAAAAATACCCAACCGAAAAATTTCATCACCGGCGATGCAAAAAAGTGCCCGACGCAATGAAAACCTTCAGGCGTTGCTAACGAGCGCTCAAGTGCCCACAACATGAAAGGAATTAAAATAAAAAGTAATAAGCCCGATAGACGGTGCACGATAGAAGTCAGAGCAGTAATAGGAAAACGGATTTGCGTTAAGTTTAAAAAGACAGGTCGACCAGGTCGTTGCAGTTTCTTATGCAAGATGCACTCCTCGTTAAAGTTTCGCCAAATCGCAGGCCCGGATCTAATGATGCCCTTTGGCTGCGATGCGGCGAATTATACAGTGGATCGGGTGGGTTGGGTAGTGCTTTGCGTAACTGAGTTGGCGAAAGTATTGATTGAAAAGGAAGGGGATTCAAAGTAGCGTCAAATCACTGCGTATGTTAAATCAATTAACATACGCATATTTCTCCACATCTAGAATCCTCACTGCTAGTAATAGGAAGCTAATCGTCTTTGCTGATTAACCCTTTCTCTAACCCGAGTCATGAAGACAATGTTGTTGGAAGAGCTTCTAAGAAATGCTGGATAATAATTTGATCAAATGGTGCTGCAAATTCCTTCACAAACTGAAGGAAATCAACCTGAGCAGAATGGTCGGCTTTATCGGAGATAACGCGAACAACTATATAGGGGATGCTATGCTCATAACAGACTTGTCCAACAGCGCCACTTTCCATATCAACACATTTTAAATCTAAAGTTGGCAGCAAATTAACCGCTCTCACTAACTCACTTCCCGTATTAACATCGCTAATAAACTGGTCACCCGTAGCAATAGTCCCCGACACCATTTTAGGAAGAGCAGAAATCTTAAATTGCTGCAATTTAGCTCTTAGCAACGCTGTTGAACTGTTAATTGTTTCCAGGGCCGCTTCTACGGCTGTATCAGCCGTTGCTTTCAAAACAGTATGCGTTGAAAAGTATGACTGATCTGTCAATGGGATAACAAATCTTCCAAACAAACCTGGTGTATTCATATCATGCTGCATAGTTTCATTGGCAACCACAACATCACCTACATTTAAATCAGATGAAACTGCCCCAGCCACTCCCGTGAAAATAATTGCGTCCACTTTGAAATGGTCAATCAGTGTCGTAGCTGTACTTGCAGAAGCGACTTTACCCCAGCGAGAAAAAACCAAAACTACCTCATGCCCCTCTTTCGCCCCAACGTGATATTGGCGCTGCCCAATTGTTACGCTCCTCTGCCACTGCATATCACGCCATTTATGAATACCTTCGATTTCTTCTATCATTGCACCAATAATGCCAATTCTCATACTGTTTTCTCCGAAAATTTAAAGGGATTGTAACTAATGTCATAATCATAATTATCAATTTTTTCACTCTTTTTAAGAAAAGAAACAATCAATTGGGCAGGTATGACAAAAATAAACGCGTAGATGATTTCTAAAATATAAGCGTCAACAAATACTTTAGCTGTAAACACAGCGCCGTAAAAAGGCAGGAACGCAATTAAAATGGTGACCACTATCAAAATAAATTCGGAAATACACGTCGACAAAATACTTCGAACCCAAAACACTTTGCCCTTTGTCCAAACTTTCCATTTAGATATGAAATATACATTCAGCAGTCCCGCTATTGCATTTGAAATGATACCCCCGGCAACAAACAACCACATGTTATCTAACACTGCATGAAAATGGGAAATATCAACACCAGAAGAATGAAAAGGCTTTAAACTTAAGTCAAATAAAATTAATCCAGCAAAAAGTGCCTCTGACAACAAGCCAAGCCATACCACTTTCATGGCCGTATTCCAACCATATACCTCAGAAATTATATCGCCAAGAATATACGTTATTGGAAATATAATCGTTGCACCTGACTCCAAAAAACCAAAGAAACTTGAAAAATTATAGGCAACAGTATCGGCTGCCACGCTCGCAGCAACATATAACATAACTAACAACAAAACGTATTTGCTATTTAGTTGAAATTTTTGATTCATTTATTATTCCTTCAGTTGAAATAAGGAAACACATAATTTTTCATAGCTAACCTTCATATCACTTATATTTTTATGATCAATATTTTTCAACATTGCATCACCAGCGAGAAGAACCCCCAATTTCATAGCGTCGACTGGATGAAATTTTGCAATAATAGAAGGGTCGATAGAAAGCTCTTCAATAGTACATTTTCTCACATCCAGCCTATTTAATACACGGTATAAAATTTGAGATGGCTTTTGTGCATCATAAAGATCATCAACTGCCTCAATCTTGCAAGGATATCTATTTTTCATTGAGGTGGTGAAATAAAAAAATCCTTGTTTAACTTTCTCAACAATATCTAGCATTATTTTAACCCCTTAAAAATTAACATAATTAGCCACTACTTCCCCAATTATTTTTATTTTTTTCGAGTCTTCTATAGGTCTATAAAATTCTTCATTGATAACAGAAAATATTTTTCTATTATTCGTCATTTCAAATTTTCTTATTAAAATAGTACTATATTCTTCCGCATAGATAACCACGTATGTATTGTTCACTGGTTTCAGGTTAGGATTCCATTGAAAAAACACAATGCTATTAACTGGAATACAGGGTGACATAGATGGCTCACTGACTATCATTGCATAAACACTGCTGAGCGCACTTCTGATAGGAGCATACTGTTGCCCATCTCCCTCAGGCTCTACAAGATTTTTTAAGGAATCTATTATTTCATTCGGAGTGATAACTGAAACTATCTGATAATCTGTAAATAATTTATATCGAGGGTCATCATCCAAAAATATAATCCCCTCGCCTGTCACAAGCCATTTCGGATTTACACCTAGCACACTGGCAATATCGAAAGTAAAACGAGAGTTTTTGGCATTATTTTCGCAAAGGAAGTTAATAACTTGAGGCTTGACATTAATTAATCTTGCCAAGTCCGCTTGCTTTGTACCTGTGGCCTGCAAAAGATATTTGATTCGCTCTGAAAGTGTTTCCATTCGCCCATGATACAACAATTATTTAAATTGTCAAAAAACAACCATCTAATACAATAAAATTATTTTTTTATCAAAAAAACTTGATAAAAATCAAATTTAGTCGTAAGCTTATTCATACAGGCCATAACTGCCAAATAATAATCAAACTGGCTTGAAAAATGAAGGGAACAATCAAATAAAGACCATCAGGAATTTTTAAACATCAAGGAGCAAGTTATGAATAAAGCAAAAGATAGTGTGATGAAAACATTCAACGATGACATTAAGCCTAAGTTTAAACCCGGAAATACACCCTCTGTACGGTTGGGTAATGAAGAGTTAAACGCGAATATTCCTTGGGGGCAAATATTACAATCGATCCTTCCAAGGTATCCTTTAGACATATTGGCTGAAAAGCTTAATACTTCAACCAGTGCGCTCAAAGCACTGCAGAATAACGATATCAGCTCTCTGGACTTTAGAACTGGTGCGAAATTATTAGCAGTACATTGTTGTGTGTTTCCGGCTCTGTATGCCTAAAAACCTAAGTACAAAGGCAGGCTGGGAATTGAACACTTGCCTTTTACTCCCCTCGTCAGAAACGATTAATAAAGTGGCTTTATCTCACCAACACTTAGCCCATTTCTAAAATTCTCATTAAAATCAGCCTACACAATTCTTAACCTGTGTTTTATGGATACTAACTTGTAGTAGCTCAGACTTAATCTGACAGTTCCCGATTTATCCAGCCGTGACTGTC
>CAXBIY010000003.1:0-233588 GCA_963975985.1 uncultured Gammaproteobacteria bacterium | reverse complement strand
CACGGGATGACGACCTTAAGATGGTTTGTTCGCACACCTAAAATTCAATCGCTTTTGGTATATCTAACAAAATAAGCTGAAAAACCACTATGACAACGTTTCACCAATAACTAAAGCGTCATTTTATAAATTTTACTTGGTGTTTTAAAGCGGATATCTTTGCTTAGACTGTTTGACACTACTAAATAGGTGCGATTGTTGTCGTTAAAGGTGTTGCTGTCAGTGCCACCGTCGGTTTTGTAGGTCAGCGTTTCAACAAGTTGTTCGCCTTTCAATTGATAGATAATGGAATCCATTTCAGTGACGGGCTGTTCTCGTGTTCCGGTAATGAAGTTCGTGCGGAATAAATAGGTTTCGTTATTGGCTTGTAACACTGAAAAGCTACGTGCGCCAGCGCTGGTTAATGTTTGCGTTGCCACAAAAGTATCGCCATTCCAGCAGTAAAGTGTGCTGTCATGTAATAGATTGGCAAAAGCGATGTAGTGTTGATTGTTTGCCGTGAAATAGCAAAAGTGGCGGCCGCCGCCTTGTGCTTCTATTGCTTGGAATGAAGTAAATTGTTTGCCATTCCATTCATAAATGGTCGATGCGGCAAGGTTGTCGGCAATCGCTAAGAAGTAGCGGTTATCCATTTGAAAGAAGGTCATGTCATAGCCCCAGGTCGAGGGGAGTGACTGAAAAGCTTCAAATTGTTCGCCATTCCAGCGGTACAAATGGGAGTTTATGTCTTTATCATTATCCGTTTCTGATTCTTTGACGCCTTCAGAAAAGCCTATGTAGTGCTGGTTCTCAATGCTGAAAAATTTACAGCCTTTGGCCGCAAAGGTATCGAAGCGTTGGAACTCGACAAATTGATCGGCTTGCCATTCATACACGACGGATTGAATGCTGGTTTTAAAATTAGGCTGTTTGCCACTGCGGATGCTGGCGACGGCTAAAAAGTAGCGGCCATCAAAGGCATAAAAACTAATGTGTTCATTACCATGAGAAGGAATGCGTTGGTATTCATGAAATTCAGACTCTCGCCATTGATAAATCAACACATCAACATCGCTATCGCCACCATTCATGTTGGCGGGGTCGCCGGCGATGTCTTCGGCTAATTGTGGCAGCGCTAGAAATTGCTCGCCTTCAATCTTGAATAATTCAACACTGCGAGCGCCACTTGAGGGTAAGCTTTGATGTTCAGTTAATTTCATGGTGTTTCATTCCTATGGCTTAATTTCAGGGGCATTATCGGGATATGCTGACATGCCAGTAGGGAAACCGTGGGTTAAACCCGGTAAATCCATTTTATCGAATTGCCACTGCTTATTAACCGCTTCGCCGGCTAACCAAAAGCCAACCGTGTTGGATAGCATTTGTTTGGGGCTGGTGATTGAAAATTTTAATCGTTTAACAAAGTCTTCGATTTGATCGGCTTTGGTGATTTCATAATCACCGGGTAATGGAGCACGATAGGGAATGGTAATATCTTCCACATGAGAAAATGCCGCTTCCGAAATAGCAGGGCGTGAATAAATTGAACCCCAGGTTTGATTCGCCATTTTGTCAAACTCATCGTCGGGTAATACATCATCACCTAAATGTTCAGACGGTGGTGCATAAGGTAATATCAAAATACGTTTAGGATTTAACACGGTTCCAGCAATGGATTTAACGACAGGCACTAGCCAGTTAGAACCTTCTGTCATGCCTGCTCCATAGTTAGTGCCGGCTAGGTTATGTAACATGATGCGTGCATTGGGCCAATTGATGTCGGGATTGTTGAGTGCGCTATATAATTCATAAACACTTTGTAGCCCTGCTAATACGAACGTGCTAATCATAACGGTATCAAATGGAACCGGGTATTCCTTGCTGCTCACATTTAAAAAATGGTCGACAATATGCTGCGAGCCAAAGGCTTCTTTACTTTGTTTAACTGAAATTAAGTAGTTAGCTGCGAGTGAACAGGCATAATCAATCATATTTTTGATTTGCGCTTCTTTGCCGCGGAACACAACGGAATCTAATTGTGTTAACCAGTGCTTTGCTATCGGTGCGGCATTGATTTTTCGCACGTCAGTCAGATGCTTAATTAGCGGGTCGAGATGTTTCTCCCAGGCATCATTGCCGGCATCTTTGAGCGCGCCTAAGTAGGCAATAGCTGGGCCGACATGCGATATGCTAGTGATTTCATAAAACCCTGAGTTAGGTGCAGCACGATAGCTTGCCGAGCTAATTAAACGATGTCCTGGTTCATCACTATAGACATAAATACCAACGGAATTAGCGACGACTAAGGGGGCTGATTTGCCCGCTTCTGGATGGGCGATAACCTTTGCTAAGTCTTGCGCAATAGCGGTTTGGCCTTTCGGATAGTCACCATGTGAGTAGCCTGTGAAATCATAATATAAATCGTAAAATGCTTGAGGTGTTGTGTAATTTGACATTATTGTTTCCTAGTTTGAGGGTAGGTTAATGGTGCAACTCGGCTGAATAAATTGTTCAATCACTTGATTGACGAGAGCAGACTGTGTGGCGAAGCCAAAATGATCAATATCATTTAGCTCAAATAATTGTGCATTGGGCATGTTTTCTCTTAAGTACATGGCAACGGCGGTAGGGACTTCTTTATCGAGTCGACTGCAGATAATTAACGTCGCCGTCGTGATATCTTTTAATAGGCTTCTATCATCATCATAGGCAATGTTGTTAAAAAACGATAACAAAGTCTCTTTTTTAGCGCTTGCTAGCATGGTGTTGAACCAAGCCGTTAACGCTTGCTTTTGCTTGCCACTGACATCTCGCATGGCGCTGGTTAGAATAATGTCGGATAACTGCTCTAAGGTGTCTGCAGCGTTAAGCTTTGCAATAAAGGCATCGAGTGCGGCTTTGTCAAAACCCCAATCCCAGTTTTTCTGTTTCATAAAGCAGGGCGATGCATTAATTAACACTAACTGACTAATTAAATCACCGTGTGCTGCCGCAAACTTCAATGTGGCGTGTCCACCTGAGGCAAAGCCAACCAAAATGGGCTTATTTAATTTAAGTGTATTGAATAAAGTGAGGAGGTCGGCAACATAAAGGTCTGTTACGCTAGGAGTATCGTTAGGGATTTCAGAAGATTGACCATAACCTCTCAAGTCTATCGCGATATTACGAAAATTGGGTTTAAAATGCTCAACTTGGGCATACCAAGAATTAGAATTTAGCGGTAACCCATGCACCCAAACAATATCACGTTCACCTTCCCCCGCCATTTGATAAAAAAGTCGACCCTTATCAACGTCAATAAATTCCTTTTGCACCAAGCATTCTCCCTAATGTGTTGCGCAACATCTTAGCATTTTCGGTTAGATTCGTCATCCCGCAGCTTGACCGCGGGATCCAGAGCATCGTTTAGCTCATCAGTATTCGTCAATTATGACGTGACTTTTTTTCGCAAGACCGCGCCGATAAGCGTGATGATAAGTGTCACGACTGCTAATAGTATAAATACCATTTTAAATCCTGACAGAAAAGCTGCGGTATAGCCTAGATGTTGGTTAGCATCAAATAGATGATGGTAAACCACCACCGCGATGGCGAGGGTTATAGCTGAGAAGATATTAAACATCGTGTAAACTGTGCCAACGGCTAAACCTGATTGTTCAGCGCCGACGGCATTTTGTGCCGCGACAGGTGTCACGATGTTACATACTGCCCAAGTTAGTCCAATGAATAGTAATGCTATTACTATGACAACAGTAGAAACGTCGGCCTGAAATAAGCTATGCAAGCAAGCAGCAATCATTAAAAACAAAAAGCTCAGCACAAATAAAGTTTGAAGCTGCATGATTTTTAATAATTGATGAATCAATGGGATGAACAAAACAATGCCAACCGGTAGCGCGAGTAAAATTAGGCCAGATATCTTGGGTGAATGATGTTGCACCGTTTCTAAAAACAGCGGGTCAAAGAATAGGGCAGTTGTAATTAAACAGCCTGATAAACCACAACAGAGAGCTGCCAGTGAAAACAATGGTTTTTTAAAAAATCGTAGATTCATGATGGGTAAGGCTTGTTTGCTTTCATATATAACTAAGATGGGAAGTGCAACAACAAAGATGATGAACCAAATACAAGTTGACCATGCCATCCAACCGTGTTCACCACCGTGAATCACGCCATAAATTAACGAACCTAATGTCACAATTAACAAACATACGCCACCTAAATCTAGCGGTGTTTTAGTCTCAGCACGAGATTCAGGTAAGCTGACTAGGCAGCACAGCCAGCCAATAATGAGGAATGGCACATTAATGAAGAAGACCCATGGCCAGCTATAGTGTGCAACTAAGTAGCCACCAATGGTGGGGCCAAAAGCTAAACCTAAACTCGTCACCAACCCATAAACACCCATGGCTAAATTAACGCGATCGGTAAACACAACATAGATAATGCTTACAGCTAACGTAATAACTGCGGATACGCCTAACGCTTGCATGCCACGAAAAAAGATTAGCCAACCAAAATGTTGGGAAAAACCTGCGCCGATTGACGCTAACAATAACAAAGCAATACCGATATAAAAGACTAATCGTCGTCCATAGATGTCGCCAATACGCCCAAAAATAACCATGCTAACGCTGATAACTAAATAATAAATATCCATCACCCATTGCAGATTCAACACTGACACGTGAAATACGGTTTGGATGGTCGGTAGAGCCGTGTTTACGACGGTGTATTCTAGAAAAGCGACAAAGCTGGTTAACTTGATGTCGTCATCCTGTGGCTTGACCACAGGATCTAGGCAATGGTTCTAGCTTAATGTATGCTGGTTCCCGTGGTCAAGCCACGGGATGACGATACACAAGAAATGTGCAACTGAGCTTGCCTGCTAAAGCTTAGACAAGTTTGAACCTGAATGTCGCAGCCTTTGTTGCAACAGGTCAATGTCTCAAATAATATGGCGTCTATTTACTTAAATTTTCAATCTCGCTAAACTACCGGCATCCATTTTTTGTGGTGGTCGTAATTTTTCAGATTGATGCTTAGAGGCTATATGTGAATGGCAAAACAGGGAGTTGATATGTTAAAGAAATGTACGTTATGGTTGAGCGTTTTGTTAATAGGGTTATACGCGCCATTGAGCTTTGCTGCGACAAAAGCAGACGCACCACACGGTGGCTGGATTGTCGGCGGTGATTTAGGCCTGATGTTTCCAGGCTATGCGGATGGAGCCGATGTTCATAACCTGGCAGAAGGGTTGGAACCACCTGCTAAAGATGTCGATCACTACACTATCAACCGTCCTTCAACTAATTTGTCATTTTCAGCTTTTGCCGGTTATCGTTGGGATACTGAAAATAAATGGTTACCGCACTACAGCGTAGCGTTTCGCTATCAGCATTTGAATGCTTCAGCTGCCGGTGGCCAGATACAATTGTTTTCTCTCCCCAGCTTTACAAATTACGACTATAACCTTAGTTTAGGTTCCAATGTGTTTAGTGTGTCTGGAAAAGTCAACGTTTATGAATGGCGGAATTTTTCGCCTTACGTGAGTTTTGGTTTAGGCTTGGCATCAACCTCTGTATCAAACTACAAAGAGAACGAAATTGATGGAGGCGACCCACGTATTGATGGACCGGCATTTAATGACCACACGAATAACAATTTTATGTTCAATGTTGGCTTAGGTGTTGATTACAATATTACGCAACAATTAATTGTATCGCTAGGGTACGAGTATGAAAACCTAGGGAAAATCACATCCGGTAATGGTATAGCGCTTTGGTCGAACGACAAACTATCACTCGGTACATTAAGCACGAGTACGATCTTAATGAGCGTTACTTACCAGTTACCCAATAACTTATTTTAATCAATGGCATCATTCCAGTTAAGGAGCAAGCAGTATGAATTTATTAAAGCGTCTGATACTTATCAGTTTGATAGTGATAACAGTAGGGCTAACATTTTCAACCGCTAATGCCGGTTTAGCCCCCGTTAGTGTGGCGTTAGTACCAGCAACAGGCTTGCCGGCAACAACACAAACGGGTAGCTCGTATACACTGCAATATACACTGACTAATAATCTACCGTCGCCGTTGCTGATTAATGCTATTGCACACACGTTTTCGAACAGTGCTGAATTTCAAATTAAGGATGATGCGTGTACTAACGTAAAATTGTCGGCTGGTGGAACATGTAACGTAACGGTTTCATTCCATGGGTTAGCAGAAGGGTTAGCGACAGCTGAGTTAACAGCCAGATATGGCGCTACGGTTATCCGTTTATTGCCTGCCTTATCAACAACTGTTTCAGGTGGTACTCAAGCTAATATCACAGGCTCAGTAACCTCACCATTGCCTGCTAAGTCACAAACCAGCGTAGCGTCTTATCACGTTGCGTTTACCTTTGTTAATCATACTGCTACCGCTGTTACACCAATCAGCGTAACGCCAACAGGCGATACGGCCGGTTTAAGCGATATTGATAATGGCTGTACTGGTGATTTAGGCACAACGGCTTGTACTTACTCCGCAACATTTACCCCTTCGGCGGCTGGCCATACGGCGGTTGGTGTGACTTATAGTTATGCAAGTGATGGTCAAACTTATGAAGTTCCATTAACAAGCACAACGATTGCCACAAGCGGTGGAAATTGTACTCAAGTTAATGGTTACCCCAGCTTAGCTTTGCCATCAACTGCTTATCAATACGGTGATAATGTGGTGCAGTTTAAATATACTAATGATTGTAATGCCGCAACAGCAACCTTAGGGACTGTGGCACTTGCAGCAACATTAAATGGCGCGGCTACCACGCAGCTCACAGCAGGTGAAGATAGTTGTTCCGGTCAATCCTTAGCAGCACATGCATCATGTTATGTGAATGCATCTATTGTCCCGAATACTGATGGCAGTGCTTTAGCGGTGTCTGCATCATTACCTTACACACAATCAACGGAAAGCAAAACAGCTGCAACGTCAACCACCGCAACAACGGTGGCGGTTAATGACAGCACTAACCGTATGGTAACGGTCGTTAATCAATGTTCACATCCTGTGTGGATGGCATTCCAACCGGGTAGTGTTGCAACGATTGATGGTGGTAGCTGTACATCCAATGCCGATTGTCCAGCCGCTACAAGTTGTAATACTGAATCAGGCAATTGTTATTGGAGCAACCCAAGTCTCGATGGCAGCCATCCTAATGGCATGTTAGTCGCTGCCTCAAACAACACGGCCCCGGATACGATGAACATCAGCATTGCTGAAACCAATGGTGAAGCTTCAGGCGGACGTCCAGCTGTACCTGGTGTGGCATTGTATAATGCGGGTATAGTTGGTCGTACGAATTGTACCGGTACTGGTGCAGGTAATGGCACTACCAGCGGTGTCATCTGTGGAGTGAATACTTGTGCAACAGGGGCCGATGGTTTGTGTGTCCCTGGTGTTGGTGCAGCGACAGCTCCCGTTGCCTTCAATGCAGTAGAAATGACATTTAACCGCACCGGCGGGGATGGTGTTTATGATCTACAATTAATCGATGGTATTAACATTCCCATTGAAATGAAAGGCCGCGGTAATGTTGGTGCAGCGCCTTATGATAATTGCGCAGCGATTGGTGCGCCCATTCAACCAGTTGATTCCGATCCGAATACGGCCTTAGGCGCATGTGGTTACGATTTTAGTAGTGAGTACCCTAGTGTCACGCCATTATCAGGTGATGATATTTCTAATCATCGTTACGTCACGGCCGTTGGCACATACCCCAGTAATTTGTGTAATACCAATGCTGATTGTAGCGGAGGCACTATTTGTGGTTTAAGTTACAACAGTGGTAGCAACAGTATTAATAAAACTTGTGGTACATTGCAAGGGTATGTCTCAGTAAACAAAGGTATCTGTTCGCAAGCTAATCTGCTGACAGGTTACGATAAATCAGGTTATGAGGCTGACCCTAAAGTTAATCTTAAAACCAAGCTCTATGATGATGCCACTGGTATCTTCAAGTGTGACCAAACGTTTACTGGAACGGATTTAACTTACTCAGGTACGCAGCTGTATGCTTGCACGCATCCACCACTAGATAGTTGTTACAACACGGGCACTAATTGTTGTGGTTGTGCAAATTGGTGGGAAACCTCTAATGGTGCCATTCCTGTTCCACAAGCGACAACCAGTTGCGGCAATAACAACAATAGCCATTGGCAAGATTGGGCAAAACCACAATTCCAATGGGTGAAAGCGGCTTGCCCAACGGCTTATGTTTATCAATATGATGATAAATCATCAAGCTTTACTTGTTCGGTGAAAAACGATACCAAGGTTGTCACCAACTATCAAATCACTTTTTGCAGTTAGTCGGCGGCTAAAGCCGCATTAGCAGGTTGCACACACACTTGAGCACTCGTCGCACACCGTTAGAAACCTTATTTTTAAAGCACATAATGGCCGTGAATGGGTTACCATAATTTTGGCTATCAATTAAGTTATTGGCGTAGAAGTGACGGTAAGGAAGTTGATTTTGTCCTGTATGGTGAAAAAGGATTTTTCGCATTTGAGGTTACTTGTTGAGTGGAGCTGATTAATAATGGCTGAGAAAGTGAAAGTTAGCTTAACATTGAACATGCTAGAGGTTAAGAGGTTATATGAATAAACGTACGATTTTAATCACAGGTGCTACCAAAGGTATCGGTTTGGCGACAACTGAAATGTTGCTTGAGCGGGGTTATGATGTTGTCGGTATTGCGCGAACGGATAATGCTAATTATCCGGGTCAATTTTACAAATGCGATCTGAGTGATGCCGAGCAAACTAAAAGGCTGCTGGCTGAAATTAAACACGAGCATAGCATTGATGGCGTCGTGAATAATGTGGGGTTGGTCATGCCTGAATTGATTGAGGATGTGACGCTAGACAATTTGCATAAAGTCTTTGATTTGAATGTGCGAACAGCGGTACAAGTCGTGCAAATGTTTTTGGCGGGCATGAAAGAGCAGCGCTGGGGTCGGATTGTGAATATTACCAGCCGATCAATGTTAGGGGCAAAAAAACGTACCAGTTATTCGGCAGCGAAAGCCGCATTAGCGGGTTGCACGCGCACCTGGGCACTAGAATTAGCCGAATTTGGCATCACATCAAACGCCGTCGCGCCTGGGCCGATCGCAACCGAATTATTGTATCAAGCGCGTCCGAAAGGCAGTGCTGATTATCACGATATGCTGGATGATATGCCTGTAGGTCGTATTGGTGAACCTATTGAAGTCGCCGAAGCTATTGCTTATTTAATCAGTGAAAATTCCGGCTTTATTACCGGGCAAACATTACATGTTGATGGTGGCAAGAGTTTGTAATAATTCTAATTAAAAACTAATAGTCTCAAATTCTGGCCCAATATTAAAAAAGTCTTTAGTAAATGCAATGGCCTGTTGCTCAGAAAAACTTTTGCACGTGTAAAACACTACTGACATGAATTTCTCACTGGTCCAAGCGTAAAGTGAAATGCCTGAATCAATAAGCGGAATGAAAGCATCGAAACCTTGGTTTTCACCTTTGCCCATGCCTTCCGGTGAGTAGATAGTCGGTTCACCGTAGGTGCGTAGGTCTAAATGTGCTGCAACGCTTTTAAGGTATTCCGTTATGTTGTCCGCATCAAGGGTTTTGTCGAAAAAGCCTTCGATTAATAAACGTTGACGAGTAATGTGTGGGGCTAAGGTTGACATGACGGTTTTCCTTGCGTTGGTGGTTTATCATGCAATTCTAGCATTTTTTAAATTCAGATGCCTAGCAATTGACAATGGATAGCGTTAAGGCAACAATCACTTTAAGTATAGAAGGAGAGAGAGCATGACAAATACAGTGAGTGATGAGTTCTGGTCGGCATTCCAAGCTAATGATATGGATAGTGCTGTAACAGCATTGGATGCTTTAAGTGCTGAAGATAAAAAATCCGTGCTGTCGGAATTATTTCAAAAAAGCCAATACCAACAAACACCACATTCCGTTTCGGTTTTATTTCGTGAGCTGCATGATGACAAAACCTTCGATGATTTTCATGAAGCGTGGTTTCCGCCAAAGGATAAACTGAACCCGCAAGAAGTGCATGGCCAAACCTATCAGCAATATTTCCCTGTGCCCATTCGCGTGATCAATGGTGTCAATATCGAAAACCCGAAAGAGATTGTATCCATCGGCATGCATTGGATGACGGATGAGCAAGCCAAGGATTTAATGGCAGAAGCCAGCAAAGGCGACAAGGTACGAGGCGATTCGATCAATGAAGTCGCTGAAAGAATGAAAACAGGTATCTTTATGGTCGAAAGTGATGATAATTTGGGCACACCGTTTAAATAGCGCTATTGACAATCTCAATGCTTAGCTCAACAATATAGCTAGCATTATTTACCGTATTCAATCGTCATAAGGAGACATTATCATGAGTAAAGGGCAAGACAAAAAGAAAGAAAGTAAAAAACCACCGGCTAAAACGTTAAAAGAAAAGCGTGCAGAAAAACGTGAGAAAAAATCTTAAGCATTGATACACTTTAAGCGCTTGAATTTTAGGTGTGTGGATAAATCATCATAAGATCGTCATCCCGTGGCTTGACCACGGGATCCAGCATACTATCAAGCCAGCGTCACTTCCTAGATCCCGTGGTCAAGCCACGGGATGACGATACACAAGAAATGTCTTTAATAACCTAAAACTCAAGCGCTTTGGGTATAATATGGGTTATTTCGATAAGGAGTAATGTGTGGCAGGACGTTACCGTTTTTACCGTGAACATAAGTTCATTATCCCATTTGTTGAAGCTGATCATGCAAAGCATGATGGCTTGTTTAGTGCTTGGATATCAGCATTGACTGAAATTGCTGATGACGTTGATATTGAAGTGAAAAAACAAAAAGGCTACCAATTTTATCTTAGCTTTCGAGAATTTGAAGCTGACAATATGCGCCATTTAAATGATGAAGAAATGGTGGTCATGCCTGAGTTGCAACGCTTGTATACCGATGAAGAATTAAAAGCGGTTGAAGCAAAAACTTATCAAATGGTTGAGATGACACCAGAAGCAATGGTGGGAATGATGGCTGCATTATTTCCGTATATGGATGTCCATGATCATAAAATTTTCCTCGAAGATATTCATCAAGCTGCACCAGAAAAATTCCTGCCAGCTTTCAGTGGTATCGCTCATGCCCAAGCAGATGATGGGACATCTGCCTTATCTGAAATAGAAGTGAATCAGCTAATGAAGCAGTTTTCAGTAGATGAAGCCACTTTAATGAAGCATAACTCTGATACTAAATTACATCATGAGTGAAATGATGCAAAATATTTATGACAATGCTGATTTCTTTGATGGTTATAAAAAGCTGCGTGACAATGCAGAGGGTTATAATGATGCATTAGAGCAACCCGCTATTCGTTCGCTGCTCAATGTATCAGCTAAAACAGTACTCGATGTCGGTTGTGGTTTTGGTGACTTTTGTCGCTATGCCCGAGAGCAGGGTGCAGCTCAGGTGATTGGGCTTGAGCCTTCACGTAATATGCTTGATGAAGCAAAGCAGCGTACGGATGATAAACACATTGAATATGTTTGCGAGCCTATTGAAACCTTTCAGATGCAAGAAAATAATGTTGATGTCATCGTCGCATCATTAGTGTTTCATTATGTGCAAGACTTTGGTGCCGTGGTAAAGAAGATTCACTCTTGGTTAAAATCGCAAGGCCAATTACTTTTTTCAGTCGAACATCCACTTTGTACAGCATTATTAAATGAACCACAGGAAGGGAACTACCGGGACGAAGCCCAAGTGAAACAAACCTGGTTTATCGATGGCATTGAAAAGTATCATCGGCAGTTATCGACTTACTGTAATACCTTATTGTGCAATGGCTTCACAATTGATAGAGTTCTTGAGCCGATGCCGACAGATGAGCAAATTGTGGATAATCCACGATTTGCTATTCATAAATCGAGACCACCCATGTTAGTCATTAGTGCGACATGTCAAAAAGGAGAGTGAGTGTGAAGAAAGTATCAAGTTTAATTGTTTGGATTGTAGGTTTGCAGTTGGTGGGGTTTGCCATTGGGCATCTTATCCAAGGTAGTATTCCAACTTGGTATTTGCAGTTACCACAAGCGCCGTTGTCACCGCCGTATCAGGTGTTTTCCATTGCGTGGATTACGCTTTATGTCTTGATTGCCGTAGCAGGTTGGTACCTTTGGTCGCATGCGAGCAATGCACAATTTGGCAAAGCTAAAGTGACTTATGTTTTGCAGATGCTATTCAATTGGAGTTGGAGCCCGATTTTCTTTACTGCCCATGCAGTGACAGCAGCATTTATTGTGTTATGTGCGACAACACTATTCACTATCGCTACTATCGCTTATACATGGCGAGATGCTAAAACCACGGCTTATTTGTTAATACCCTATGCCTTATGGCTCTGTTTCGCGGCGTATTTGAATGGGTATATATTGCTTGATTTAGGCTGAATCCAAGTGGTGAGCCTGTAACCCATTGTATTTAAATGATTAAATAAAAGCGCAAAGTGTGGCGTTATAGTTTATACTTTGCGCTATGAAGTTAGTAGATTTAACTAAAAAACAAGTTGAGCTTGCAACGTACAGACCATTATCCAAAGCGCTAGTCAGCAATTTGGATGACTGGTTTCGTGTCGAATTAACTTACACCAGTAACGCCATTGAAGGTAATACCTTAACGCGTCGTGAAACGGCGTTAGTTGTTGAAAAAGGTTTAACTGTCGGTGGGAAATCATTAGTCGAGCACCTCGAGGCCACTAACCATGCTCATGCTTTAGATTGGGTGCATGAGCAAATCAAGCGTAAGCCACAGCAACTCACTGAAAAAGATATTCTGCATATTCATGACGTTATTCTGAAGGGGATTGAAGACGAGCATGCAGGCTTTTATCGTAGTGTACCCGTCAGAATTTCAGGTTCAACGGTTGTGTTACCTAATCCACGCAAAGTGCCGGATTTGATGACGGAGTTTCTAAATTGGTTAAAAGAATCCCTTACATTACATCCTATAGAGTTAGCCGCCGAAGCGCATTACCGATTAGTCACGATTCATCCCTTCATTGATGGTAATGGCCGTACCGCACGCTTATTAATGAATATGATTTTATTGATGTTAGGTTACCCCCCTGCGATTATTCGTAAGCAAGATCGCTTAGCGTATATTGGTGCATTAGAGCAAGCGCAATTAGGTGGCTCGAAAGATGATTATATGCAGCTAATTATGAAAGCTGTGGATCGTTCATTAAATATTTATTTGAAAGCTGCAAAGGGTGAAACGGAACAGCCAGAAACAGAAGCACTATTGCGCATTGGTGAACTTGCTAAACAAGTCGATGAAACTAAGTCAACTATTCGCCATTGGACTCAGCAAGGTTTATTATTAATTGCTGACTTAACACCAGCAGGTTATCATTTGTATGATGTTGCAATGGTTGAACGAATCAAAAAAATTCAACAATTGAAGCAGGAACGTTATACATTGGATGAAATTAAGCAATCCTTCAAAAATGATTAGTTGAAAACCTTAACGCTGTTAGAGTTGGCACATCGTACATTCTAGGGAGCAATCAAAATGAAAGAAACAGAACTATATTTGGGATTCAAGCATCCTAATCAAATTGAAATGGCTGACTATATCAAAAACAGTATGGGAGAGCGGGGTAAGGAAATTATGGATCAATGTAAGGATAGTATGTCTAAACTTGATTCATCTGATCTAGAGAAAATTAAAGTAAAGAATAATGAGTGGAACCAATCTTTTAAGAAATTAATCGACCAAAACTTGCAACCAGATTCAGCGATAGTTCAGGGTCTTATAGAAGAAAATTATAAGAACAACATTCTTCCCTACTACAAACCGACTCCTGAAGAATTCATACAGCTAATTGAGTTAACAACAACCCACCCGACATCCAAAAGTAAATATGATGAGATTCATCCGGATTTCTGCTCTTTCTTTTTGCAAGCCGTAAAATGTTTTATCAATAGTGGTGCAATAGAAACAGTGGAAGTTTGACAAAACACGAACGATGACACTTCAACCAAGTGTGTTGACTTTGATCTGAGAAACGCTATTATAGCAACGAACTTTTATACCAGGGGAGCGCATTGCGCTGAGAAGGCTTAGCCTGACCCTTTGAACCTGATCTAGTTAATACTAGCGTAGGAAGGTAAATATGCATCTTGATCGTATCCGGGCAGAATCGCCTGTCGTCCATAACATTACGAATTTAGTCGTCACTAATTTTACAGCTAATGCGTTGTTGGCCATTGGTGCCTCACCGATTATGGCGCATGCGCCGGAAGAACTGGCAGAGATTGTGGTTATTGCACAGGCGTTGGTGCTGAACATTGGCACCTTAGATGCCTCGTGGGTTCAATCTATGTTGTTGGCTCAAAGCAACGCACATATTCACAACATTCCCATTGTATTAGACCCGGTTGGTGTTGCCGCTAGCCAGTTGCGAAAGGAAACAGTAACGAGAGGAATATCAATAATTCATCTCAAAATCAAAAGCTTAGGCTGCACCACAATTATCTTGCCGCAGCGCTTGTTTTCGTGTAAAATATGAACAATCTTATCAGTGAAAGATAAATTAACACAAGGATAATACTATGAAAAATATAACATCTTTAAATAAATTCAGCCTAATAGCAGTAGCTTTAATTGCCATGGGGTCGCTCTCAAATTCAGCAATGGCTTATACTTTGTCTATGGTGCCTGTGAATCATGTGTTGGCGCTAGGTTTCACACCGGGCATGCCATTAACCAAAGATACAGTCGCAGGTAGCACGGAAACAGACACTAACCACGCTAAAACGGCTTACACACAATTAGAAGTACGTAGCCCAGTGTATAACGCTCAAAACAATATTGGTGTGATATCGTTTGATCAACAAGCACAGAAAGCGACTGTTCAGTGTCAGCAAAGTGCTTGGGGTGAGTTATATAATATTGATGTTATTTATAATGGCACTGTTGTAGGCTCGTGCGAAACCAATGGTACTAGCAAAATTGATTTAGCTCAATTTACAGATTCAGCTGTTGTGACACTTAATGTTTCCCAAATTAATGTTTCCCAAATAGGTTAATCGGTTTAGTTAACATCATCAGTGTTTTTGCACTGGTGATGTTAATATTAACCATTCATTTCATAATCCCCATTTTTTTCTTTAACGTAGCATGGCTTGACACTGCTTGAGTGCCTCAGGTGATTTTGCCACTCTTGAGCATTCAGTAACATAAGCTATACTCATGCAACACCAAGCGAAAAGGGGATACTACGTGAAAAAATGGCTAAGTTTAATTGGTTGGATTGTTGCACTGCAATTGGTTGGTTTTTTAATAGGCCAACTCACACAAACAGGTGTGAGCACTTGGTACCAAACGATTCCACAGTCGTCATTAACACCGCCGAATTGGGTGTTCCCCGTCGTCTGGTGCATTCTTTATATTATGGTAGCCATTGCCGGTTGGTCCTTATGGACTAAGCACTGTCATCTGAACAAAGCTAAAACCGCTTATATGATTCAGTTATTGTTGAACTGGAGTTGGACACCGATATTCTTTGGTGCCCATATGACGGGTTTAGCATTAGGCGTGTTAGCAGTGATTGTGGTTGCCACCTTTATGACCATATGCTTTACCTGGAAGCAGGCAAGGCTAGTGGCTTATTTATTACTGCCATATCTCATTTGGTGCGGCTTTGCGGCTTATTTGAATGGGTATATTGCGTTTCATATCTAGTTAGGCGAAATAGCCGCCGTCATTCTGTGGCTTGACCACACAATCCAGTCATTCTGAGTATGTGACATTCTGGTTCCCGCGGACAAGCCGCGGGATGACGTGACTTACAGAACTTTTTATTGAATGATTGCTAAGGCAACTAAGAAGTGTAACGTTATGGTTTTTTGTAAATAATACCTCAATCTTGTTGCGCTGTTTTATATTTAAGCAGGCACTACAAGGAGAAGTAACGCATTTATGCGATAGCAGAAAGTAGAAAATCCGTTACAATGTGCGTCACGAATCACTTCAGCATTTAGGAACCCAATGAACATTAATCAAATTATTGCCCAAGATTTATCCGTTAAAGAGTCACAAGTGAACGCAGCCGTCGAACTGCTAGATGAAGGGGCGACGGTGCCTTTTATTTCACGTTATCGTAAAGAAGTGACGGGTGGGTTGGATGATACGCAGTTGCGACATTTGGAAGAGCGTTTGACGTATTTGCGTGAAATGGATGCGCGGCGTGAAACGATTTTAGCGAGCATTACGGAGCAAGAAAAATTAACGCCGGAGTTGAAGAAGCAAATTTTAGCGGCTGACACCAAAGCGCGTTTGGAGGATTTATATTTGCCTTATAAGCAAAAGCGCCGTACTAAAGCGCAGATAGCGAAAGAGGTAGGTTTAGAACCGTTGGCTGATAGTTTGCTGGGTAATCCCGCTCAAGAGCCAGAAGTGGTAGCCGCTGAGTATGTGAATAAAGATGTTGAAGATGTGAAAGCGGCGTTAGAAGGTGCGCGCCACATTTTAATGGAGCGTTTTGCGGAAGATGCGGATTTAATTAATACCTTGCGCGAATACACGTGGAAAAATGCCGTGTTAACTAGCCAAGTGCAAAAAGATAAAGAAGAAGCGGGCGCTAAGTTTAAAGATTATTTTGATTACCAAGAGCCCTTGTTAAAAGTGCCATCGCACCGAGCCTTGGCGATTTTTCGTGGACAGAAAGAAGGTTTCTTACGTGGCACTATTGAATTTGTTGAAGATAATGGCACGGATTATTGCGTGCAAAAAATCGCAAATCTAGCGGGTTTTCGTGCCGCTAATCAGCCAGCCGATGCTTGGTTAACTCAAGTGATGGAATGGACGTGGAAGATTAAGCTGAAATTAAAAATCGATGTTGATTTGCTGATGCGCTTGCGTGAAGCAGCAGAAGAGTCGGCGATTAATGTGTTTAAAGAGAATTTAACCCATTTGTTGATGGCCGCGCCGGCAGGTAAAAAAATCACGCTAGGTTTAGATCCCGGTTTTCGAACAGGTGTTAAAACGGTTGTGATTGACGATACCGGTAAGCTATTAGCGAAAGCTGTTATTTTCCCGCATGCGCCGCAAAAGCAATGGGATAAATCCTTAGCTGAATTAGCATCGCTTTGTAAAAAGTTCAACGTGAATTTGATCAGCATCGGTAATGGTACAGCCTCACGCGAAACCGATAAGCTAGCCAATGAATTGCTGAAACTATTGCCTGAACAAAAGATGACATCTATTGTCGTATCTGAAGCCGGTGCATCGGTTTATTCCGCTTCGGAGCTAGCCGCCAAAGAATTCCCAGATTTAGATGTGACGTTCCGTGGCGCGGTATCGATTGCTCGACGCTTGCAAGACCCTTTAGCTGAATTAGTTAAGATTGATCCAAAAGCCATTGGTGTGGGGCAATACCAACACGATGTGAATCAAATTAAATTAGGTCGTAGTTTAGATGCCGTGTTAGAAGATTGTGTCAATGCCGTCGGTGCTGATATTAATACAGCGTCAGTGCCATTATTAAAAAGTATTGCTGGCTTAAATGAAACCATTGCGAATAACATTATTCAATACCGTGAAACGCATGGACGTTTTGCTAATCGCGATAGTATTAAACAAGTGCCACGTTTAGGTGACAAAACCTATGAACAAGCCATTGGCTTTTTACGTATTATCGGCGGTGATAATCCGCTGGATGCTTCAGCCGTTCACCCGGAGTCCTATGGCATTGTTGACCAAATGATGAAAAAAAATAATGTGACAATCAAAGACGCGATGGGTAATGCGAAATTTATCACGGGTATTAAAGCTTCAGATTACGTGACATCAGAAGTGGGTGACATCACTATTCGTGATATTTTAGATGAGCTTAAAAAACCAGGCCGTGACCCGCGCCCCGAATTTAAAACGGCTACGTTTAAAGAGGGCATTGAAAAAGTCACCGACTTAAAAACGAATATGAAGTTAGAAGGTGTTGTCACCAACGTCACAAACTTTGGTGCCTTTGTCGATATCGGTGTGCATCAGGATGGCTTAGTGCACATCTCGCAACTTGCGGACACGTTTGTTGAAGATCCCAACAAAGTGGTTAAGGCCGGTCAAATCGTACAAGTGACAGTACTTGAGGTTGATGTGAAGCGTAACCGTATACAATTGACGATGAAGAAGGGCGCTGCACCAGCAGCAGCTGGTGCGAATAAAGCAAAGCCTAAAAAAGCACCCGCTAAGCCCAAGCCAGCAACAGGCTTTGGAGATTTACTGGCGAAGGCAATGAAGGGCTAAAATTGTACAATTGTTCGAATGATTATCGGTCTTATATTCTCGTCTCATAATCTATGGCATTTGTTACATTATTGTTATGTTATTATGCTAAATTACGGTTTAACTATTCAAAGGAGATGATATGAAAACTTTCAACTTATATGTCGCTAGCATCGCGTTGTTACTACCCTTGAGTTTATTCGCGCAAACGGCAGCGGTAACAGCACCATTAGTCACAGCAAAAATTCAGCAGGTGATGACGCCGGCTCAAGCATTGACACGATTGCAAGCAGGTAACAAACGTTACTTGAATCATGAGCAGTTACAATCTAACTATATTAAAAAAGCTGAGTTAACAGTAGCAGGGCAGCATCCAGCCGCCGTTGTTTTGAGCTGTATTGACGCACGTGTGCCACCTGAAATTATTTTCGATCAAGGTGTGGGCAATATTTTTGTGACGCGAGTGGCAGCGAATGTGATTAATCCTGATGTATTAGGCGGCATGGAATATGCGACAGCCGTTACGGGTTCAAAATTGATTGTGGTGATGGGGCATGATAGTTGCGGTGCGGTGAAAGGTGCTTGTGATAAAGTCAAATTGGGTCATTTAACTCAATTACTCGACAAGATTCATCCCGCCATTGAGCAAGCTTCTAAATCAATGCATACCACCAATTGTAAAAATCCAGCCTATATTAATACCATCGCTAAAGACAATGTCATGAATGTCGTGCGAGAAATTCCCGAGCAAAGTCCTATTATTAAATCCTTAGTGAAACAAGGCAAAATCAAAATTATTGGCGCGATGTATCACTTGGATACGGGTAAGGTAAGCTTCTTTTCACAGTAGCAATCTGCAACCTTACTAACCTAGATCATGTTTTAGTGAATAGCCAAGCGTTATAATTATACCTCGAACGACAATAGTGACTAACGAGGTATATTATGACGGGCGAACACCACAACTTAAAAACTGAATTTCCAGAATACGAAGCAATTATTCATGAGCTGAAAATGAGTAATGCGCATTTCCAAAAATTGTCTGAAAAACATCATACTGTAGACAAAGAAGTCCGCCAGGCTGAGATTGGTGCGGAAGCGGTGACTGATGAGCATTTAGAAGACCTTAAAAAATCGCGTCTCAAGTTGAGAGATGAGTTGTATCAGATGATGAAAAAAGAAGCTCAGAAACAGAGCCAATAAAGATATCAGTAAATAACGATTTGAATTTAAACAAAAAAAGCAGGAGCAACACAATGAGTGAAACATTATATAACCGATTAGGTGGCGAAGCCGCTGTCGATGCAGCCGTTGATATTTTTTATCGTAAAGTCTTAGCCGACGATCGCGTGAATACCTTTTTTGAAGGCGTGGATATGGAAAAACAAGCCGCTAAGCAAAAAGGCTTTTTGACTATGGTTTTTGGTGGGCCGAATAATTACACAGGTCAAAACATGCGTGATGGGCATCGTCATTTAGTTAAAGAGGGGCTTAACGATTCACACGTCGATGCGATTATTGAAATATTAGGTGCCACATTAAAGGAACTGGGCATTGGTGATGCTGATATTGCTGAAGTGGCGGCTATCGCCAATAGTGTTCGAGATGATGTGTTAGATAGATAATGGCAAATGTTCAATTTGAGAATAAGACGTATGCGCTGAATGAAGATGAAACCCTGTTAGAAGGGTTACTTCGTCATCAAGTTGATTATCCACACTCTTGTAAGGCTGGCACTTGCCAGTCTTGCTTGTGTCGGACCGATAGTGACAATATTGACCCCACGTGGCAAAAGGGCTTAAAGCCTACTGTCGCTGCAAAAGGCTATATTTTGCCGTGCATTTCTCGTGTGCAGCAGGATATATCCATCACTTTACCCAGCGATGATGATATTGCGACGGTTGCTGAAATAGCAGAATTATTGGCGTTAAGTCATAATGTGTTTTGCGTGCGCTTAACGGTTAACAACCTTGATTCTTGGACTCCTGGGCAATATTTAAATTTGGTGAATCCTAACGGTGTGATCCGCAGTTATTCTATTGCTAACCTGCCTGTTGATGATGGGTATATTGAATTACATATCAAAATTATGCCATCAGGGGTGATGGGGCATTGGTTAACCACTGAAGCAAAGGTCGGCGATAGTGTGACGATTCGAGGCCCAATCGGTGATTGTTATTACTGTAATCCCAATCACAAAGCCTTTCCTATTGTATTGGTGGGCACTGGCACAGGCGCTGCACCATTGTTAGCTATCGCACGTGATGCGATTAAACAACAGCATCAAGGTGATATTTATTTTTTACACGGCGGTGTAACGGTTAACGATTTATATCTCGATTCTCAATTGAAAGCACTGGCAGAACAGTATGATAATTTCTTTTATGAAAGTTGTGTACTCGAAGAACAAGCGGATATCAAAGCGTTGATGTTGAAAACGTTAAGCGTCGTCACGAAACCGATGGTCTATATTTGCGGACCATCAGAGATCACACTTAAGCTTAAAAAACAGGCATTCTTATCCGGCGTTTCCTTGAGTCGTATTTATAGTGATGCATTTATTTCACCTGTGCCTGACAAGCCTCAATAACGTTGATTGTCCATTACCGTAAAATAAAATCTTATTTCCGTGCTTCTAGGCTTTCCCAGTATTCATAAGCTTTGGCGATTTCTACCGCATTTTCCTCAATGGCTGCATTGGCTTTGACGATTTCATCTGCCGGCTGTTGATAGAACTCAGGGGCTTCTATTTTAGCAAGCAGGGTGGTTTGCAATGCTTCTAGCTTTTCAAGTTTCTTGGGAAGCGCGTCTAAATCACGACGCTGCTTTTGTGTGAGTTTTTCTGGATCGGGCGTTGACTTAGGTTTTCCTTTTTTAGCTTTAGCCGGTGAGCGTGCTTTAGCTTTCGCGTGTGGCGATTGACGTAAATAATCATGATAGCCACCCACATATTCATTGATGCGACCATTGCCTTCGAACACAATCGTGGAGGTGACAACATTGTCGATAAATTCACGATCATGGCTGACGAGTAATAATGTGCCTTTGTAATCGAGTAAATGTTCTTCTAATAGTTCCAGTGTTTCGGCATCTAAATCATTGGTCGGTTCATCGAGAATTAAGACGTTACAAGGCTTTGTGAATAATCGCGCTAATAACAAACGATGTCGCTCACCACCGGAGAGTGATTTCGTCGGGACTTTGGCACGCTCTGGTGTGAATAAAAAGTCTTTTAAATAACTGATTACATGCAGTGAACGGCCATTAATATCAATAAACTCACAGCCGTCATAAATATTGTCAACAACCGATTTATTTTCATCTAATTGTTCACGTGTCTGATCAAAATAACTGATATTTAAACTGCCGCCGTGTTTCACTGTGCCGCTGGTGGGTTTTAATTGCTCTAGCAACACGCGTAAAAAGGTACTTTTACCACAACCATTAGGGCCGATAATGCCAATTTTATCACCGCGACAAATCACACTAGAAAAATCGTTAATAATAGGCTTGTCATCATATTGATAGCTGACGTTCTCAAGCGTAAAGACCAGCTTGCCTGAACGGTCAACGGATTGGTGTTGCAAATTAACTTTGCCAGCCCCTTCACGGCGTTGTTGGCGTTCTACTCGCATCGATTTTAATTGTCGAACGCGGCCTTCATTGCGTGTGCGACGTGCTTCAACACCTTTGCGGATCCATTTTTCTTCTTCTGATAAGCGTTTGTCGAATAAAGCATTGGCTTTGCTTTCAGCTGACAGCATTTCAGCCTTATGAATGAGATATTGATCGTAACTGCAATCCCAACTACTCAATTGGCCGCGGTCGATCTCGATAATACGGGTAGCGAGTTTGCGCACTAAGTTACGATCATGGGTAATAAATAATAAAGTTTTTTGAAATCCGAGTAATAGATCTTCCAGCCAGATAATGGTGTTGATATCCAAGTGATTGGTCGGCTCATCAAGTAATAAAATATCAGGCTCATCCACCAGTGCTTTAGCCAGCAGCACGCGCCTGACCATACCGCCTGAGAGTGCATCAACGTTTAAGTCAGGGTCCAATTGCATTTGCGAGAGTATTTTTTCCACCAACATGGGGTGGTTCCAATAATCATCTGCATCAGGATCCAGCGCACTGGATACAACCTCAGCCACGGTTCCGGTTAGGTCTGTCGGGATTTCCTGCATTAAATTAGCGATTTTGAGGGAAGGTGAGCGCTCGATGTTACCAGCATCAGGCACGACATCACCTAACAACAGCTTCAATAAGCTTGATTTTCCTTCACCATTTCGGCCAATCAAACAAATTCGTTCTTTTGCTTCAATAGCAAGATTAACCTTATCGAGTAAAGGATGAGACCCGTAGGATAGGGTGATGTTGCGTAAGTTGACCAATGCCATAGTAAGAATTCCTAATTTTGCGCTATTATAGTGGCTATGGATAACAAACACTACGTTTACATGCTCGAATGCACCAACGGCGCATATTATACAGGCTACACAATCGATCTTGAGCGTCGTTATCAAGAGCATTGTGAAGGGAGCCCTAAATGTAAATTCACCCGCAGCTTCCCACCTGTGAGGTTAGCCGCAAGCTGGGTGCTTGAGACGAAGACAGAAGCACTGCAGTTGGAGGCAAAAATTAAAAAAATGAGCCGTAAAGAAAAGTTAGCTTACATGGGGGAATGGAGTATAGATAAGAAACCCAGCTAGCAAAGATGTAATATATTTTAGCAATTTGTCGTTAATTTTTAGCTAATAAAGGCCGTTTAATGAAGCCTTAATTTTAGCAAGCTATGATTGCACATAATAATAAAAATAATACAGATCATGACATTTTCCTTCGTGCTTGTGCAAGAATTAAATAGCTTGTCTCAGCTTTACATTCAGCAACGCATAACAGAAGATGATTTTCTACCTGGAAGTATCGATTCCTTTTCTTACGACTATGGGGATCGTATTACAGTTAATTTGCCTATGGAAAATATTAAACTGGCACAAGCTTTGCTTTATCAGTTATTTCATATGGCACACCAGCTTGTCAATGAGATGTTAAAGCGGTATATGCCTGAAGATTGCGTGCTTTATATATTGAGATATATTGAGAAAATACAACATTTACATTGTCGTGTAGTTGATTTGCTGATGAGTGATCAAGAAAACATGAATGTATGGGTGGCTGATACGCTTTTGTATCAAAAAAATGTTAATCCAGTGAATGATTCAGCGGTACGTGAAAATGAAAAAGATATATATGAACTATGGTGTAAATTACTAAGTTTTATTGAGTATACGCGTTCTGGGAAGCATTTTTTAGAGCGAACACAGCTTATTCCTTCACAGTTTTTATTGATGTTGTCACAACCATTGGGTCGTTACTTTTTGAGAAAAATAGTTAAGCTGTGTGAATGCAAAGCTGTTAAGTTGACTTTTTCTGCGGGCAGAGATTTTAGTTTTGATCAACGCAGGTTAGTCATCAAATATAAGCTTAATCATAAGGTGGCTGCTTTTGTTCAAGGTGATTACGATTATGGCATAAATGAACAGCATAATTTGCAAATGTATAGCTCTCCCATATGGATTGCATTAGCCCATGAACTATTACATTGGCGGATTTGTGTTAAAACAAACTCTATTTATTCCATGCCTTTTTCAGACAATGATGACTCTTTCGTATGGTCAAATTTAGAAGAGCAGCATGTTATTGCTCGTTCCCATTGTTCTGAAACTAAAATGGGCCGTTTGATTGGCTTGCCTGATAGGCTGTCACATCAAGCATGGTTAGAAGGGGAGCTTGATCTAGGCTACCAGGCTTTACATAATAAAGATATTATGACACCTATGGTATTAAGCTATCAGCGATTGCAACAATCATTGGCTGTATGTCAGAAAGTAAGCTAAACCACATTACCCGCGACAAACCCCGAGGCCCAGGCCCATTGAAAATTATAGCCACCTAACCAGCCGGTGACATCGAGTACTTCGCCGATAAAATAAAGATTAGGCACCTCATTCGCTTCGAAAGTTTTGGATGAAACGGCATTACAATCCACACCACCTAATGTGACTTCAGCTGTGCGGTAGCCTTCGGTGCCATTGGGTTTAGGTTGCCAGTGTTGAAAGGTGGCGGCAATGGCTTCAAGTTGTTTGTTGGAGCAGGATTGCAGGGGTTGGTTTTCTAATTTTTCACCTAACCAAATGTTTATCATGCGTTTACTGAAGTGTTGTGTGAGTGGTGTTTTTAATAAGGTGTTAGGATTTTGTTTTTTGGCTTTGACTAGTTGATCTAATAAATCTAGTTCCGGCAGCATTTTTATTGTTATGGCATCACCGGCGTTCCAATAAGATGATATTTGTAACATAGCAGGGCCGCTTAAGCCGCGATGCGTGAATAACATGGCTTCATTAAATTGCGTATTATTGCATTCAGCGGTGCAATCAACGGCTATGCCTGATAAGGCTTCGGATTTTTCTTTATCGTGCGGTTGTAAGGTGAAAGGCACGAGCGCTGCACGAGTGGGGCGAATGGCAATACCGAATTGCTCAGCGACTTTATAGCCAAATGGGCTAGCGCCCATGGTAGGGATAGATAAGCCACCTGTAGCGATAACGAGTGATTGGCACTGCAGTTCGCCCAATGTGGTTTTTAGAGCAAAGCTATTATCTTGCTCTTGTTTGATGTTATCAACACTAACATTAAGTTTGATGTTAACACCGGCATCGTCACACTCTTGTAACAGCATATCCACAATATCCTTCGATTTTTTATCGCAAAATAATTGCCCCAAGGTTTTTTCATGGTAGGGGATGTCATGTTTTTCAACTAAGGCAATAAAATCATCCGGCGTGAATCGCCCCAGTGCTGATTTACAAAAATGTGGGTTATGGGAGATAAAGTGCTTATGACTAACCTCTAGATTGGTGAAATTACAGCGTCCACCACCAGACATCAGGATCTTTTTACCGACTTTGTTGGCATGATCCAGCACCAAAACCGAGCGGCCACGCTTGCCTGCCTCGATGGCACACATTAAGCCGGCGGCACCGGCACCGATTACTAATACATCAATTTCCTTCATGGTGGTATTATAGTGCCCAAGCTGAGAGATAGCGAATGAAGAGTTTCACATAAGCTGAATATGATGGCGCTACTACCAGTATTAATGAAGTTAACTAGGGGCTAATTGATAGCTTTTATTAATAGGTTTCCGTTCGTATTTTAAAATACTATGTGGGTTTATGTTTATGGATTATTTGTTTCATAATTTTGATGGGCAACATCAAATCATTACAGAAGAGCGCTTTCTTGAGATCCAATTAGGAGCCATGTTGCATGAAGGTGCAGATGTCGGTAGATGTGCTCTTGAATTGAATCCATCAGATCCTACTATCGTATACTACTTGATAGATAAATACTTGCATGAAATAAGGCGACATAAAAAAGCAGGGGTAAATCATCGAGCAGATATAGAAGTTATCAAACAAGCTATTGGCATAGTTAAACCCGCATGGGGATTTTACAGTAAAGAACAGCTAGCTGCTGAATTGAAGGTATTTGAAGTTGCTAATAGACGTTATTATGGTTCAGAGTTGTCAGATGATTCAGACGTTGATGATGAGCAAGTTCACCTAACCAAAGATAGTTTTAACTCAATAAGAGAAGCACAGGCAACACAAAAATTTTGGCAGTCAACGAAGCGGACTTCTGCACGAACAGGCAATATTGTTCACAAACTTACTGATTTAAAAAAACAATGTGAAGATGGCACAATAACTGTCGATGCCACAATAGCGAGTAACATCGACAAGATCGAAAGCACAACGTTCGGCGAAAAAAAAGGTTTTGCTGAAATACCCTATGCTGACATGGGGGCCGCGCTTACGACAGATGAAGAAGCATTGAGAATACGCGTGAACGATAGGTTGAAATCGTTACGGTCTGGGGACTTAGCCGCAGAAGAAACTTTAATAAAGGCATGCCAGGCAGAATTAGAGCAGACCAAGTTTTTTGTTGTTCAATATCGAGGGCTTAATTACCTCCATGCTAGGTGGAATGCATCGTCAAGGCGTTATCATTACCGTATGGATGAGCGGCATGCTCGCCAATATTGCGAAATGGTATTAAAGACTTTAGAGTTTGATTTTTACACGCAATTAAATAAAAACAATGATTACATCCGCAACCCGGCATTACGAAAAAAATTAAAAGATCGATCAGATGTGATTAAACGTTTTATGCTAGACCTACGTTCTAATTATAAATATTGTGTTGATTATTCAGACAAAAGCAAAAAGAATCCATACTTGTTTAATAATATTTTAGAACGACTGCAACATGCTTACAGTAATGGTATAGATGATTTTTTAGTTGAATTGAGCAGTTTAAAGCAACAGCACCCTGATTTTTGGAAGCGATTCCCAAATGCTTTCAATCCATTTAATTCAACAGGAAACTCTGCTTATCACGCACTGAAATACGCGTATGGAATGAAAGATTACTACAACCCTGACCATCCACCAAGTTTAAGGTGGCAAGCAGATGGTGCCTTGGAGTATCTGCACGTTGGTAAAGTTTACCTGTCATTGCATCGATTAGAAGATATGCTTTATCTCGATCTTGCAAACAACCTTCCTCAAATGGATAGAGAAGGGAGAGTAGCTTTACAACGAGATATTGGGCCTGAAAAAGAAATGTCGTTTTTGAGTTTCATTGATTCAGATGATATGTTTCACCAATATGTTGCAAAGTTCCCCGATTTTTCTCACAACCATATGGCGGTACATGAGTTCAAATATGGATTAAACAAGACACTGTATGATTTATTTAAATTTTTCATTATTCGATCTTCTCCTCATTCAGCTAGTCGCGTTGCCATTACAGCACTGCTTAAAGAATGGTTGTGCGCCTATCATACGATTTTATTAATGCGCCAAGCATTTCAAGAAGCTAGGCGTAGGGGGGGTAAATTAATTTTTATTGGTGAAGATGGCTTACTTTCTGCAAAACCTAATATGAGTCTGTGGACAGGTGGTGAAACCAATGTAGACAGAAGAAGAGATACTCATGTTCATCGTGAAAATCGTCGTAGTATGGCCACCTCATTAGGGCAACATAAACGAGCAACTCAACCCACGTCAGGATTTTATTTGGTTTCTGATTTGAATATTACAACGGCAATGAGACGTGTGAACACGAATTCCATAGCCACTGTTCTAGTGAGCAAAAAAAAGGTTCCGACAACTCCCCAGCAAGTGAGTAGTGCTTTGACATCTTTTGATAGCCGGCACTCTTCGGGGTCTGGTGGTGAAAGAGTTTCAAGTGCTTTGCGTGCAATGCAGGCTGATGGCCAATGCTATGATGATGCTCAGTTGGTGGATTTAGTTAATCATTATTGGCAAAACAATCCGAATGTTGTGTTTGATGATTATGTGTATATTCCGTTGGTTCATTCGCCAAGTGAACACCCGCAACAAATGTTTATTGAGGCCATTAATACAGCATTAACAAAGCCTAATCAGATTACAGTACTTGTTATCAACACAACGGCAGAAACGGTGAGTAATCTTGAGTATGATGAGGTGCATGGGACGCATTGGCTTGGTGTTGTAGTCAGATTGCAACAGGGGCAAATTTATATTGAGCTGTTCGATTCAGCAAATAATGATGCGGATTATGCAGGTACGTTGGCAGCATACGTCCAACCAGGCGTGCAAACTGCAATTTCAAGAATAATCCAATTGCTAAGCGCGAAAATTCACGGTCAAGTAATGATAAGAGTGTTACATACTGAACAACAAGCAGGTGATGCAGATTGTGGCGTTTGGCTTGTTGATAACATCAATAGACGTGTACAAAATTTACCATTGCGAGTTAATAATGCTTTGCAACCAGGAAATGCCTTGGCGGTTAGTAGCGGGCAGCTGCGTGCTGAGCAAGCGCCATTTGTTCAAGGTAAAGATGTTAGAAAATTTGTATTATGATACTGTCAGGCGGCTTTGCTTACTCTTCACAAGCGCCATTGCCATACAAATAGCCACAATAAAGCATAAGATGGTAAACCCAACTGGCAAACTGGCGGCGATTTGATAATGCTTGGCAGCCGTAACGCCGACTAATGTCGTGCCAATCATGCCACCGAGTGACCACATGGATTGTGAGACACCGAAGATTAAGCCTTGCTCAGACTCGTCGACTGCTTGTGAGAAGAGGTTGTTGACATGGACCCAGGCGAGCACAGAAAACACACCGACGCCTGCAAAGGGGATGAAGAACATCCAATAGGACGAAGCTGTGATCAACGGCACAAAGGTGAAGATAGATAAAAATACGCAGACTAGGTAAATTTGTGTGGATGTAAAATGTTTGCTGACGACTTTATTGAGCCACCAAGACACCACGGCAGCGACAATACCAAAGCCTAAGAAAAAGTTACTGATGGTGGGCGCTGTCATATGAAATTTTTGTACGCCAACAACAGGGGCCGCTAAATAAAAACTTTCAACGCCGATTTGGAAGAGTACGGCCATCAGCACGGTATACAGCAATAAGGGTGAACGGGTGGCGACGATGTAAATGTTTTGGAAGCTGGTGAATAAATGAATGCGTTTGCCACCTTGGCGAGCAGGTGCTTGGTAGGGTAGCAATTTTGCAACTAAACATATGTTGATTAAATAAAGCAGTGCCATGCAATAGAAGGGACCGGCATAGCCCAGTTTAGGTGCAAACGCGATGTAAACTAAATGACCACCAATAACAGGGCCGACGGCGGCACCAATCGATAAGCCCGTGTTGATGAAGCCTAGGTGTTTTGCTCGATTTGATTCATTGCTTAAATCTGCGGTGACAGCAAATACGACGGCGATGGTGCCTGAGCCGAAGCCAATCATCAGGCGGCTAATGTAAACCAGTGGGATACTATGGTAAGTGATGCTGATGGCCGCCAAGATGCAACCCGCTAGAGCAATAACCATTGAGAGCAAAATGGCTTTTCTTCTGCCATGCTGGTCAGAGAACTCAGCAAAAATAGGAGCGCCAAATAACTGTGCTACTCCGTATAACGCCATTAATACGCCTAACATAATCGCTCGGGCTTCATGTGAATAACCGTGCAAAAAACTGGAGTGCAGAAATAGTGGTGAGTAAATTGGCATTGGCATAAAGAAGTTGCCAATGTCTAAAAACACGGCGAGCATGAGGGTGAATATTAAGGGGCGAGTGAAAATATTGGGCATGATGGTTCTCCGTTATTTTATCTGAACGAGACTATACAGGTTTCGTGTTCCTAGCCATACCGTAATAATTACTGAATGTTTCAGACATTCCCTATATGCAGAACAGCATTATACAGGTAAGCTAGCGATTATTCACAGAGATAGTTTTTATGTGGCTTGAATACATTGTTGATTCGCTGTTTGGCATAGCATTGTTCGTTAATGCTATGTTGCTATTTGCACAAGTGCTAAGAATTCTTAGAGAAAAGAGTGCCAAGTCTTTGTCTTTGATTATGTTTATTGGGTTTCTTTTGATTCAGTTCGTGACCATGCTGCACGGGTTTTTACATAAAGATTATATTTTAGCTTATGGGAATATTCTTAGTATGGTCGCTTGTGGTACAATAATCGCCCTCATTTTTGTCTATCGAGATAACTAAATGCCGCATCTGTATTCTACACAATTTGAACAAATGATTAATCATGCCCCTGGGCATATTTTTTGGTATGACTTAGAAAATGTTTTATTGGGCTGCAATGCGCAACAAGCCAAATATTGGGGGTACGATTCACCGGCTCACGTCATTGGTAAAAGTTTGTATGATTTATTTGATAGCGACAGGGCTGATGTGTTGGCCGCTAATAATCGTAAAGTGGTTGAAAACGGTGAAGAATTAACCATTGAAGAAACGCGAGTTCGCGACGATGGCAGCAAGGTGACGTTTTTATCTAAGAAATCGCCTTTGCGTGATGATGATGGCAGTGTGATTGGGATTGTAGGTTCGGCGTTTGATGTGAGTGAGCGTACCCGTGAGCGGGAGCGAGCCGAGAAGGCTGAGCGAATGCTAGAGAGTCTGTTGCAACTAATGCCAGGTCATATTTTTTGGAAGGACACAGAGGGGCGGATGGTCGAATGTAATGAACAACAAGCTCGTTCAGCAGGTATGACGCGTGAAGAAATAATTGGCAAGAGTGATTATGATTTTCAAACACAAGAAGAAGCTGACTTTATCCGGCAAGTCGATCAAGATATTATTGACAATAATAAGCACTTAACTGTAGAAGAACCTGGTACTTACCAGGGGGAGCGAATTGAATTTCTATCACGAAAAGCGCCATGGTTTGATGCCAAAGGGAAGGTCCTGGGTATCATCGGCATGGCTGTGGATATCACGGCGCAAAAGCAAACTGAAGCTGCATTAAAGGAAGCCAAAGAAAAAGCCGAGCAAACACAAGCTGAGTTAACGGTACTGTTAGCAAAACAGCAGCAGTTAGAGCAAGAATTACGTATTAGCAAAAGCCAAGCCGAATCCACTTTACAAAGTGTGATGGCGATACTGCCTGGTGTGGTGTATTGGAAAGATAGAAACGGTGTTTTCATGGGCGCTAATGACATGCAGGCCGAAATGGCTGATTTGCAGCATGGCGAGCAGATTATCGGCAAAACCAGTTTTGATTTACCTTGGAAAGAGAATGCTGCTGCTATTACGAAGATTGAACAGTCGGTAATGGATTCAGGTGAGTCGTTGGTTACCGAAGAGGTGATTTCAGCGCCCGGGCATGAAGATAGAATTTATTTGTCACACAAAACACCTTTACGTGGGCCGAACGGTGAGGTTGTCGGGGTGTTAGGTATTTCTTTGAATATTACTGATCGTAAACATGCTGAAGTGGCACTGAAACAAGCTAAAGAGGCTGCTGAAGCAGCAGCTGTCGCGAAGTCAGAATTCATTGGTAATATGAGCCATGATTTTAGAACGCCGTTGAATGGCATTATGGGTGTCGCGCAAATTTTAGCCTCTGAAGAGTTAGATCACGGCCATAAAGAGTTAGTGGATGGTTTAATGGATTGCGGTTATAAGCTGTTGCAACTCGTTGAAGATGTAATGGATTTTTCTCGTTTGGATTTAGGTAAGATGACGCTTAAAGTTGAAATGTTGGATTTACGTCGCGTTGTCGAAACAGCTGTTTCTAATCTTGCCCACCAAGTGCGAGAAAAAGATTTACGTTTATTAATCCTGTACCCCAGCGATGTACCGCGCTTAGTGAAAAGTGATTCTTATTGCGTGACACGGATTTTATTAAACTTGTTAAGCAATGCGATTAAATTCACTCATGATGGACACATTGTGATAAAGGTAAGCCAGTTAAACCGCATGGGTAGGGTCGCGACTTTACGTATGAGTATTATCGACACTGGCATGGGTATTTCAGGTGATAAGCATGATGAAATTTTTCAGCAATTTCGTCGGCTCGAACCAACATATAAAAGTACAACAGCGGGTCATGGTTTAGGCTTAGCTGCTGTGAAGATTTTAGTTGAGCGTTTAGGTGGTCAGATTCAAGTGCACAGTGACAATAATGAAGGTTCGACTTTTGAAGTGGATATTCCATTTTTATTACAAGAAGATAAGCCGACAATGTCAAGCTGGGAAGAGCATTGCGCAAAACTTGAGACCTTGGTCATCAGTGATGATAAGTTAACGGCTGAAACCTGGGCACAGCAATTAGCCGTCAACGAAGTCACCAGTAGTAGTGAAGCAATTAAATGTATGGCTGAGCAAGCTTACGATATTATTTTGTTGGACGATGAAACTGAAATTGATACGTTGACCTTGGTACATGATATGGTGGCAATGTTGCCGCATAAGCCTTTCATTGCATTATGTAGTGAGCCGTTAGATTTGTCGCAAGTGAACGTCCTGCAAGATGCAGGGGTGGATTGTTATTTCACAAAGCCCCTTGAGCCTAGCGAGCTACTCGAAAGTTTACCTCAAGTTTGGAAGCAATCTCGTTGAATATACTCGCTATTGACGCATCAACATCCTTATTATCTGTCGCCTTGCAATATGGCGATGAAGTCAATGAGCAGCAAACTGAAAAGCCTCGTGGGCAGGCACAAGATGTGTTGGGTTTGATTGATAGCTTATTAGCTAAATGTCAATTAGGTTTGGCCGATATTGATTTATTAGCTTACAGCGCTGGACCTGCTAGTTTTACGGGGGTGCGCTTGGCCGCTAGTGTGCTACAAGCTATCGGTATGGTGCATGATACTCCCATTGCGGAAGTCTCAAGCTTACAAGCTTTAGCGCAAGCTGCATGGCGTCAGCAGCAATATCAGCAAGTGGTGGTGTGTAATAATGCCCATATGGGCGAGCTTTATTGGGCTGAATTTAGTATTAAAAACGCTACTCCAGTCCTGCAAGGCCAAGAGCAGCTAGTTAAACCTGATGCCTTGCCTAACGTGGGTTTGGCGGATTGGGTTGCTATTGGCGATGGTTGGCAGCGTTATCCTGAATCAACGGGTGAGTTATTAGCGCAAACCCGGCACTATAATGCCGAAATTCGTGCTTCAGCTACTGATATCATCAAATTAGCTGTCCAACAGCAGCAAACCAGCAAAGCCGTTGATTTAGATCCGCAATATTTGCGCCAAGCTGATGCCTGGAAAACCCTTTCCGAGCAATAACCCACCTAATTTCAAACTCCAAGCTCCAAACTCCATTCCCCACCTAGTATTTTCCCCAAATCGTCGTACAATACGCACTATCTAAACTATCAGATTTTAAGGTTCAATAATGACCATACAAGAGCATGATCGTCGTCAGCAATTAATCGACAAAGTTAGCGCTTATTTAATCAAACAAATTCCAGCTCCGCAGCAGGCGCTTGTGACGGAATTCGTGCAAAAGTTTTATGGCAGTGTTGCCTATTCGGATTTGCGTGAACGAAGCGTCATGGATTTAGCCGGTGGCGCGTTAAGCCAATGGAATTTCATTTTTCAACGTGCGCCTGAAGTATCGAAAGTACGCATTTACAATCCTAATTATGAAGATAATGGTTGGCAATCGACGCATACTATTATTGAAGTGTCGCATGATGACATGCCATTTTTGGTCGACACAATTCGCATGGAAATCACACGTCGTAATATTGGCATCCACTTGGTAATTCACACCGGTTGCTTGAATGTGCAGCGTGATGAACAAAATTGCATTACTAAAATTTTACATTGGGATGATGATTGCGAATGTTTATCAGAAGCCCCCATCCATGTTGAAATTACACGCATTACTGATGAAAATGTACTAACTGATTTGAAAATGGGAATTGAGCACGCCCTGCAAGATGTCCGTGATTCTGTAACTGATTGGCCCGCCATGTTAGAAAAAGTCCGGGAATCTATAGCTGATCTTGATACCCATCCCTCGACATTGCCAAATGATGAAGTGAATGAAACAAAAGCCTTTTTAACCTGGTTAATGGCCGATCATTTTACTTTTTTAGGTTACCGTGAATATGAATTAATGGGTGAGGGTGATAAACAGGCTCTGCGTATCAAGCCGCATACCGGGTTAGGTGTGCAGCGAGACACTACTTCAAGTAAAGCCTATCGTGCGCTTGCTGAAATGCCTGAGCAGGTACAAGAATTAATGTTGTCACCATCGATTTTGATTATCGCAAAAACCAATACGGTTTCCACCGTGCATCGTCGAGCTTATACAGATTATATCGGTGTGAAACGTTTTGACGAAAAAGGTAATCTCATCGGTGAGCGACGTTTCATTGGTTTATACACCTCCGGCGCTTATCACAGTAACCCGCAAAACATTCCGTTGTTACGTCATAAAGTTGATAATGTGGTGAAGCAATCTAAGTTAATGCCACGTAGTCATGCCGGCAAAGCCTTGGTGAATATTTTAGAAACATTCCCACGCGATGATTTGTTTCAAGCCAATGTGGATGAATTAACCACGTTATGCTTAGGTATACTGAATTTGCAAGAGCGTGACCAAGTGCGCTTGTTTGCTCGCAAAGATATCTATAACCGTTACATGTCATGCTTGGTTTATGTGCCGCGCGATCGTTACGACACAGAATTACAGCACACTTTTCAAACCATATTAGAAAAAACTTTCTCAGGCAGTGAAACTTCATACAGCATTACGTTTAGTGATTCTATTCTGGCATGCATACACTATGTTATTCGTATTGATGCGTCTAAAGATGTGAGCTATGATTTAACTAAAGTTGAAAAACAACTAGTCATTGCTGCACGGTTATGGAAAGATGAACTCAAACAACTCTTGCTAGAATTCTATGGTGAAGAAAAGGGTACTGATTTACTAAAACGGTATCGTCGAGCATTTCCCGCGAGCTATCGCGAAGAGTTTGAACCTCGGACAGCGGTAGGTGACATTAAATACGCTGAAAATTTATCGGGTGAAGAGCCGTTAGGTGTCGCTGTGTATCGACCATTTCATGCCAGTGAAAAAAGTTTACGCATGAAAGTTTTTCAAGCGAATGAAACGATTCCTTTATCAGATGTGATGCCAATTTTAGAGGATATGGGCTTAAACGTACTGGATGAACGTCCTTATGAGTTGGTGCGTACCGATAATTCTACCGTTTGGATTAATGATTTTGATATGCGTTTAGCTAATTCAGATCGCAATTTGAATCCCACCTTAGTGAAAGATATTTTCATTGAAGGTTTTAGTAAAGTTTGGTTTGGTTTAGCCGAAAATGATGGTTTCAATCGTTTAATCCTTTCTGCGCATATGAGTTGGCGCGAATGCGCGTTGTTACGAGCTTTTGCCAAATATTTGCGTCAGATTTCATTCACTTTATCGCAAAGCTATATTGAAGATACCTTTTATCGTTACCCTGACACCACCAGGCAGTTGATTGAATTGTTTGATTTGCGTTTTAACCCTGAAAAAGCCAATCCAGAAGATGACGATCACTTAACTGAAAAATTGGCTGAATTAGAACAAGCAATTGAAATGGTTTCAAGCCTTGATGAAGATAGAATTTTTCATTATTACTTGGCACTGATTATGGCGACCTTGCGCACCAATTTTTATCAGCTTAATAAACTGGGTAAAGAAAAAAGTTATATTTCATTTAAATTTGCGCCCGACCAAATTCCTGACATGCCATTACCACGACCTAAATATGAAATATTTGTTTATTCGCCACGCTTTGAAGGGGTGCATCTGCGTTCTGGGAAAGTGGCTCGTGGTGGTTTGCGTTGGTCAGATCGTCGAGAAGATTTCCGCACCGAAGTATTAGGCTTAATGAAAGCACAACAAGTTAAAAATGCTGTGATTGTGCCAGCGGGTGCGAAAGGTGGCTTTGTCGCAAAACATTTGCCGCAAGATGGTGACCGAAATGACATTATGGAAGAAGGCATAGCATGCTATCGTGATTTTATTCGTGGTTTGTTAGATATCACCGATAACATGGTAAATAATGCTGTTTCAGCGCCTGAACAAGTGGTGCGTTACGATAGCGACGATCCGTATTTAGTGGTTGCCGCTGATAAAGGTACGGCAACTTTTTCTGATATTGCCAATGAAATTACTAAAGAATATGATTTTTGGTTGGGTGATGCTTTCGCTTCTGGTGGCTCCAATGGTTACGACCATAAAAAAATGGGTATTACCGCTAAAGGTGCTTGGGAGTCAGTTAAGCGTCATTTTCGTGGTTTTGGTATCGATACACAAACGACTGATTTTACTGCTGTTGGTGTGGGGGACATGGCTGGTGATGTGTTTGGTAATGGTATGTTGTTGTCGGAACACATTGGTTTAGTCGGTGCTTTTAACCACTTACATATTTTTATCGACCCAAACCCCGATGCTGCTGCCAGTTATAAAGAGCGTAAGCGTTTATTTAATCTGCCACGTTCAAGTTGGGCAGACTACAATCTCGAATTGCTTTCAGACGGTGGTGGGATATTTGAACGTCGCGCTAAATCAATTAATTTGTCGGCTCCGATTAAGAAACGTTTAGGGATTAAAAAAGATCGTATAACACCTGATGAATTGATCCATAAGTTGTTAACCGCCGAAGTGGATTTACTTTGGAATGGTGGTATTGGGACTTATGTGAAGTCGAGCGATGAAAGTGATCTTGAAGTCGGGGACAAAGCTAACGATGCTTTGCGTATCGATGGTGATGAGTTGCGTTGTAAAGTTGTCGGTGAAGGTGGTAATTTAGGTTTTACACAATTGGGGCGAATTGAATTCGCTTTAAATGGCGGTGCCATTTATACCGACTTTATCGATAACTCTGCAGGTGTCGACTGTTCCGATCATGAAGTCAATTTGAAAATTTTGCTCAATGGTTTAGTGACAAAGGGTAGCCTAACAGAAAAGCAACGTAATAAATTATTGGCCGATATGACCGATGATGTTTCTTCTTTAGTACTCCATAATAATTACGCGCAAACCCAAGCAATTGAATTAGCTATTACGCAAGCATTACATCAAAGTGATTTGTATCGTCGTTATATTGTCGACTTAGAAGACAAGGGTACCTTAAATCGCCAGCTTGAATGTTTGCCAGATGATAAAACCTTGATTGAACGGAAAGCTAATGGTTTGAGTTTGTCTCAACCGGAGTTATCAGTGTTGTTTGCCTATAGCAAAAATACGCTGAAACAAGAACTATTGCGCAGTGATATTGCGGAAGATGACTATTTGTCGAATAGTGTAGGGTCAGCATTTCCTGCTATTGTGACAAAACGTTACCATAGCGCATTGGCTGATCATAGCTTGCGCCGTGAAATCATTGCTACACAGCTAAGTAATACCTTGGTTAATGAAATGGGCTGCGTATTTGTCTATCGCTTGATGGATGAAACCGGTGCATCGCCTGCTGATGTTGTACGTGCCTACGCTGCCGCCCGAGATATTTTTGATTTACCAACAGCATGGCAAGAAATTGAAGCTTTAGATTATAAATTAGAAATGAAATATCAATTAGAAATGATGTTGATTGGTACACGCCTGATTCGCAGAGCAACGCGTTGGATTTTACGTAATTTCCGTTTGGGCATTAACATCGCTGAAGTGGTTAAGCGTTATAGCCAAGCAGTAAAAGACTTATATGAATATTTGCCTAATATATTGGTGGGGCGTCGACAAGAGCAATTTACTGAGCATCTTAATTATTACACGGAATTAAACGTACCCGATGGCGTCGCGCGTAAAATTTCTAGCGCTAGCGCCATGTTTTCTGCATTAGATATTATTGAAGCTGCTACACATAATGACATGGCTGTTCGTGATGTTGCCAATTATTACTTTGCGGTTGGTAACGAGCTTAATTTAGGTTGGCTGCGTGAACAAATAAATGAGCAGGCGCCAGAAACGCATTGGGAAACATTAGCATTGTCCGCATTCCGTGATGATTTGGATTTGCTGCAGCGCGTGTTAGCTATCAGCGTATTAAAGTTTGATTGCGAGGATGAAGACACCAATGATAGGATTCAAGCTTGGAGCGATTATTATGCTAACTTAGTCACTCGCTGGCAATCCATGGCATCGAACATTCGAGCCAGCCGCAATATTTCGCTGACGGTATTATTCGTTGGTTTACGTGAATTAATGGATTTAGCGCAAGCATCTAGCAGCGCATAATGAGAGGTCATGATGAAAAATAAATTTATTGATGTATTAGGCTCAAAGCTACACTATATAGAAGAAGGCGAAGGCGATCCTATTGTTTTTATTCACGGTGTGCCGACATCCAGTTACATGTGGCGCAATGTGGTTTCTGGCCTAAGCAACCAAGGGCGTTGTATTGCGGTTGATTTAATCGGTTTTGGCCAATCAGACAAACCTAGCATTGATTACACTATTTTTGATTTGATCAATTATTTTGATGCTTTCATGGAAGCGATGAAGTTAAGCAATGTGACATTGGTGATGCATGCCTGGGGCTCAGTCGTTGGGCTTGATTGGGCTATGCGTCATTCAGACAAGCTGAAAGGTATAGTATTGTTGGAAGCCCACTTACGTCCTGCTGAACAACCTGATATGGTGGCTTTGCCTGTGCAAGAGCGTTCAGGTGTGTTACATGATAAAGATGGCGGTAAACACGCTATTCTTGAAGAAAACATTTATATTGAAAAAATCTTACCCAATGGCGTGATGCGTCAATTAAGTGACGTTGAAATGGATGAGTATCGTAAACCTTTTCATAGCGCTGAAAGCCGCAAACCTATTTGGCAATACTTACAAGACTTACCCATGGGCGAACCAACTAAGGTCGTTGAGCTGATTGCTAAATATTCTGATGCGTTACAATCATCAGAGATTCCTAAATTATTGCTTTATGCCATGCCGGGTTTTAATACCTCAATTGAAACGGTGATGTGGGCGCGTGATAATCTGCCTGAACTTGAGATAGTGGAAATTGATGATGCGCTGCATTATGCGCCAGAGTCGCATCCCAAAGAAGTCGCAGCTGCGATTGAAAATTGGTGTTTGACACTATAATTGTCAATATTAGCTAAATACGGTTTGTTTGCTTCACGAGCCAGTTATAATGTGAACCAACTAATAAGGTGGAGAATGGCTCGTATGTTAAAAAAACTCTTAATAGGCTTAGGTCTAATGGTTGTTGCGGCTTCCAGTTATGCGCAACAAGTTAAAGCGACAGATGGTCTTACGATTGGTTTTCGTACGGGGATTAGTTTTACATCAGCCCCTAATGATTTATTTACTTCTGGGCAACAGGTATCGGATAATGGTACGACAGGTATTGATATGGGAGCTGGTTTAATCTTGGGTTATGATTGGGCTGTAACCGATCACATTATGTTAATTCCCCATGTATTTGGTGATTATGCTGCCAGTATTACGGATATGGCTTATGGCCCATATTATCCTGTTTTCAATTCACTCTTGAATGCGCAAACCAATTATGGCGATGTCGGAGCAGGGCTTAAAGTAGGTTACCAGTTCTTTAATGGCTTGATGCCTTATGTCAGTGCCGATGTTGCTGAAGTTTTTCAATCTACTGCATGGACTGTATTAGGTACGAGTGTGTCATATAACCAACACATGATTCGTCCGATTGCGACGGTTGGCTTGGCCTATACATTTATGCTAGGTGATTGCGGTGAAAATACTGGCAGTAAAGCTTGTGATATAAATGCTCAAAATAAATTAGCCGTGGGTTTGCAAGACCGTTATATCTTTCCCGCTGGTGGCGATTTTAAATCGATTAATGCTGTTGAGTTTGTGACGACCTTTAAATTTGGTATGTCGTAGTAGGCTATTAGGGATATCAGTTTAAATCAATAAGTAATATACCCAAATCCGTGGTCAGGCCACGGAATAGCAGCACGGGCATTTAATCATATCAGTGACTTTTTAATCTTGCAGTTCTAAATGATTGCTAGGTGTTTGTTGTAATTCCACTTGTTCAATTTTGGTGAATCGAGACGTAATTTTCTTAGCGGATGTGTGAACGTCAGCGACGTCTTCATGAGCTTGGCGGATGTGGGTGCTGAGTTTATCCATACGGGTTTGGAAGCGATCGAAGTCTTTGGCTAGGGCGCCTAGGTGTTCTTGGATGATATGGACTTGTTTGCGGGTGGCGTCATCTTTTAATACGGCCCGGGCTGTCGTTAAAATGGCCATGAGAGTCGTGGGGGATGCCATCCAGACTTTACGTCTTTGTGCATCTTCAACTAAGTCAGGGTGATGGCCATGAATCTCGGCGAAGACGGCTTCAGCAGGGATGAACATCATTGCACCTTCTGCCGTTTCATTGGTAATAATATATTTTGATTCAATATCTTGAATGTGTTTTTTGATGTCAATTTTGAATTGACGGGTGGCGGTTTGGCGCTCGATCTCGCTGATGTTGATATCAGTCATGGTGCGGTAGCTTTCCAGCGGAAATTTAGAATCGATAGCCACATTACCAGTTGGGGCGGGTAAAAATAATACACAATCTGCACGGGTACCGGTTGAGAAAGTGTGTTGAAAGGCAAAAGTGTTCTCTGGCATGACGTTGCGAACGAGGGCGGAGAGCTGGACTTCGCCAAAGGCGCCGCGCGAGCGTTTGTCGGCCAGCACTTCTTGCAGGCTGACGACATTGCCTGATAATTCAGTGATTTTCTTTTGGGCTTCATCGATGAGAGCCAGGCGTTTCAAGACATCTTGGAAGGTGGCAGTGGTTTTTTCAAAGCCTTCGGCGAGGCGTTTTTCAACTTGGCCGCTGATTTCTTTTAAGCGTTGATCGGTTTGTTGGGTGAGCTGTGAGACTTGCTTGTCAATCAGCTTGGCATTTTCTTTTAATGTTTCAGTGACTTGCCCGCGCAACGTATCAAATGACTTCATCAAATGTTCAGTGAGGGCAGGTTGTAGCTTGGCTACGTTGTCTTGCATGAAGCGTAAACGCTCATCGGTCTGAATGGCATATTTGTCAAAATTTGGACGATCGCTGCTATTCTCATTAATACGTCTCAATATCAAAAGGGTTGAGCCAATTATAATAATAGATATGATAATTGCAGAAATGATAATGCTCATATGCCTAATCCAAATAAGTTAGCAATCATGCGCAGCAAGCCACCGATGATGGGTTGCATAATACCGCCTATTGCGCCTAAGGCTAATAAACCCAATAGAATGAAGAAACCAAATGGCTCGATACGGCTATAGGTGTAAGCGGCTTTCCCTTTGAGAAAACTGGCGACGACTCGGCTGCCATCTAATGGAGGAATGGGGATAAGGTTCAAGACCATTAGCATCAGATTAATTAGGATGCCAGCAAAGCCCATATAGTAGATGGCGACGCTTGTGGTGCTGGTGCCGCCAAGCAAAACACCTGCTTTAGCAATAGCTGCCCAGATTAATGCCATGATCAAATTTGACACAGGCCCAGCGAGGGCAACTAATGCCATATCTCGACGCGGGTTGCGAAGGTTGCGATAAGTAATGGGGACGGGTTTGGCCCAACCAAATACAAAGCTCGTCATGGCGAGCATCAGGGCAGGAATAATAATCGTGCCGAGCGGGTCAATATGCTTGATGGGATTTAAGGTCAATCGACCAAGCATCTTAGCTGTTGGATCCCCTAGCTTATTCGCTACCCAGCCGTGAGCCACTTCATGGACCGTAACGGCAAAGATAACAGGAATAGCCCAGAGAATAATACGTTGGATTAAATTGAAGTGCATCATGTTTGTGTGTGTCCCTATGAGAGCAAACAGTATAACAGCATTCAGGCAGGGGGACAAACTGCGACAAAAGAAACATAAGGGGAACAAAGCTTCCAAAAGCCCCATGAATACTAGGGGTTGACTGTTCGCAGTTTGTGCCCTATACTGATTGCAAGTAGGGACAAAAAGGGAACGCACCGATGACCACGGTCAATTTAACGGAAAGCCAATATCAAACGTACGATTTTATTAAGCACTTTATTAAAGATGAAGGCTACGCTCCGACGACTGCTGAAATCACAAAAGGCTTGGGTTTAAAATCACGTAGTGCTGTTCACCGTAATTTACAAGCTATTTCGACTGAAGGTTTAATCAGCCTTTTACCTAACCGGCGTCGTAACATTCGTTTGAATGAAACCTTTGAAGATGAATTGTTACCACTCGTGGGTCGCATTGCTGCAGGTCAGCCGATTGAAACGATTGCTCAACGTGAACAAGAGCACGTTAATGTGAATGATATTTTAAGCGGACAAGATCGCTACATGCTAGAAGTCAAAGGTGACTCTATGCTGGGCGACAATATCTGCGATGGAGATTTAGTGGTTTGCCAACGCACACATGATGCGAAAAGAGGGCAAATTGCTGTTGTTATCGTTAATCGCGATGAAGCGACTTTGAAACGGGTGATGAGGGATACGGAAAACGGTAAAGTTATCTTGATTCCATCTAACCCAAGCCATGCACCTCAAGAATACGACGCTGCTAATGTCGAAATTCAAGGTGTTTATCTTGGTTTGTTACGCTTGGGCAATTTACGCCAAGCCGCGCAAGCCGCGTAAAAAAAGGAGAGACCTATGACCGCACGTTACGCAAACTTAAAAGCACGCAAAAATGCGTTGGACAAAACTGCTATCGACAATACGCATATGATGATGCAATCTGTATTACGATTAGCGAAAACTGCAGCGATGGCTAGCCGCAAGTAAGACCGAATTAAAAACCGTCTCTCTCTAGCTGCCGCCTTCGGGAAATTATGTACTAGTCTCCTTCATTCTGTGCATAGTTATGTGTGTGTTTAATCCCGAAGGTTAGGCAGTTTCTATTCCATAACCGCTTGGTATCCCACCAAGCGGTTTTTTTATGGGCAATATGATGACTCAAGTGGGCACTTGCGCCAGCTATATTAATTATGCTAACGTAATCGCGCTTATGAGGAGATGCACATATGCTCGCTATTTTTATATTACTTGGTGTTTTAGTTGTCAATATTTTCTTTTGTTCATCGCTGAGCAAAACCTTAGCGCTGATTCCTAAGCGTAGCCATGTTTTTCCCAGTTGGTTTGCTTGGTTAATTTTGATACCTGTATTGGGATTAGTATTTGAATGGATGATGTTGCCATTTGGTATACCTAACGCCATCAAACATCATTTACCTCAGAATAGTGCTGCGTTGCGTTCGGCTAATAAATTATTCGCTATTGGATTGGCTTATGTGATTATCGTGACGCTAGCAGCATTTTTTGGCAAAATGGGATTCTTCATCGGCATTGTGGCGCTGATATTGTTTATCCTTTATTGGCTAGAAGTGGTGAATGCCCGGCAATGTCTCGGTCAATTATCCGCTGGTTACAAAGGCTAGCCCCAAAGTTTTTGTAAGCCTGCAACGATGGCAACCAAACCAAACAGCAGTAATATGATGGCGGAAATTTTGTTGATCCATACTAAGGTGTTGTTAGTGAATTTGCCGCGCAAGAAACTCATACCAAAACTCAAGCTAAACCACCAGGTCAGTGAGCCAGTAAAGATAGCGAGGACGATAAAAGCAGTCGTGTCGTAGCTGAGTTTTTGCGAACCTAAACCGACGGCTGCAAAAATAGCAATGAATGCAAAAATAGTAATCGGATTGGTGATGGTCATGGCGATACTGCTTAATAGATTGCTGGTATAGCGGTTATGCGGCATATGAGGGCGACGGTGTAGTGATTTTTGATTAAAAGTTTTATATCCAGCGTAAATAATAATTAATCCACCGACAACTCGTATCCAGATTTGTTCAGTCGTAATCACTTGGGCGACAGTGGTTAAACCGAATGCGGCTAGGGCGCCAAATAGTGTGTCGCCAATAGCAGCACCCAGTCCAGTAATGAATGCGGGTTTAAACCCATGGTGTAATGCACGGTTAATACATAAAATACCAACTGAACCGATAGGCACAGCAATGATAAAGCCAACAAGAAAGGCTTTTAATAATAAGTACGTTAATTCCATGAATGTTAGTCGTCAGTAATGGCTATTAATTTAATATCAAACGAAATTTTTTGACCAGCCAGTGGATGGTTAAAATCTAAAAACACATGTGAATCTTGAATGTCATGAATACGTGCGCTAATGACATTGTTTTCATGATCTTCCATATCCACAATATTACCGATTTTACGGTGTTTTTCAGGGATTTTATGCAGCAATCCTGATTTAAGTAAATCAGCATCGACGGGGCCAAAGGCTTGCTCCACATCAAGATGAATGAGTTTTTCTTCACCGACTTCCATTTCGCGAATGGCTTCTTCGACGGCTTCTAACATTTGCCCACGGCCCATATAAAAATCTTGCGGATCTTTGTCATCAAGATTGTTAGCGGCGATATAACCTTCTTCATCTTTGATGGTATAGCGAATCGATACTTTCTGGCCATTTAAAATCATAATGTTTCCATGTGTTGTTGTAATAGTTGTTGTAGCATAGCAATATGTTCATCGCTAGCATTTAATGCGGGAATATAGCGTAGTTTGACGCCACCATGTTGACGAAAAACCTCAGCATATGTTTCAGATATTTCTTCTAGTGTTTCTAAACAATCTGCTGCAAATCCAGGGCAAATAACGTCAACTGTTTTGATGCCAGTTTCTGCAAACTCAATGAGCGTTTGTTCACAATAAGGTTGTAGCCACTCGGCTTTGCCAAAGCGTGATTGAAATACCATTTCCCAATCATTTTGATTGAGTTCGAGTTTTTCAGCGATCAATCTCGATGTTTTATGGCAAAAGCAATAGTAAGGGTCACCCAGTTCTAAATTACGTTTGGGTAAACCATGGAATGATAATAATAGCTTTTCAGCTTTTCCATGTTCTTGCCAATGTTGTTGAATGCTATTGGCGATGGCTTCAATATAGGGAGGAAAATCCGTGTACCCTGAAATAAATGTTATCTGAGGCAAAAAGCGCCATTGGTTTAATTCTTTTGCTACAGCATCAAATGTTGAGGCGATGGTTGATGCGGCGTATTGAGGATATAGCGGTAATACAATCAATTTGCGGATAGATTGTTTACGCAAACGTTCCATGGCTGAATCAATGGATGGTTCGCCATAACGCATAGCGTATTCGATGATCACCTGATCAGATCCCATTAATGCCTGTAATTTTTTAGCTTGAGTTTGGGTGTGAAGCAATAAGGGAGAGCCTTGTTCAGTCCAAATATCACGATATTTTTTAGCGATGATAAACGGGCGTAGAGGCAAAATGAAAAGATTTAGAATCATCCACCAAATCGGGCGTGGTACTTCAACCACACGCTTATCCCATAAAAATTGTTTTAAATATTTTCGCAACGCTTTATGTGTGGGTGCGCTAGGCGTGCCAAGGTTGGTCAATAAAATAGCGGTTTTGCCATCTTGCTTTAGGTCGTGTTCTGAGGGAGATATATTTCGCATGGGCGATATTTTACCCTAATTCTTTAAAGGCTTCGATAGCAGCTTTTCGGGTTGTTTTTAAATCGACAATAGGTTTAGGATAATCAAGCATGCCAGCCAGTAAATCAGGCAGGCGGTTATGTGGATCATGGATAGATTTGTTATCGATATCAGCCAATTCTGGGCAGTATTGACGGATATAGTCACCATCAGGGTCAAAGCGCTCGCTTTGTGAAACGGGGTTAAATATACGGAAGTAGGGTGCAGCGTCAGTACCAGTGGAAGCGCTCCATTGCCAGCCGCCGTTATTTGCTGCTAAATCGCCATCAATCAAATGCTGCATAAAATATTGTTCACCCAAACGCCAGTCGAGGAATAGGTTCTTAGTTAAAAACATGGCGACAATCATGCGGCAACGATTATGCATCCAGCCGGTTTGATTCAGTTGGCGCATGGCAGCATCTACAATCGGTATGCCTGTTTGTCCTTTGCACCAGGCTTGAAAGTGAACCTCGTTTTGCATCCATTGTAATCTTTTTGTTTTTAATTGAAACGGTTGATGTTGGCTTACACGCGGAAAATGGTAAAGGATATGCTTGTAAAACTCGCGCCAAATGATCTCACTTATCCAAGTTGTAATACCCGGATTGCCGCTATCTAGCTGATGCTTGTTGACCGATAAGGCTCTCTTAATACATTGATGAGCCGACAGCAATCCCGTTGCAAGATAAACTGAAATACGACTAGTGCCATTAACAGAAGGAATGTCACGATCTTCTTTATATGCTGTGATTTTTTGCTCGATGAATTCATCTAGTGATCCCAGCGCTTGAGCCTCTGAAGCAGGCCAATTATTTTGATCGATAGTGGAGTGAAATCCAGCAATACTATCCGGCACATCATCAGGCGCAGCGACTAATGTTTTCTGCTTGTTAGGCTGGGGTAACAGGCTGATTTTAGTATTACGGTAAGCTTCGTACCACTTTTTCTTGAAAGGCGTAAAAACGGTATAAGGCGTGTTGTTGTTGGTGAGTATGGTTCCAGGTGAAAATATGACTTGGTCATCATAACTGTTAACGCTGATATGTCGCTGTTGAAAATAATCCGTAATCACAGCATCACGTTTTTTTTCATTAACTTCATATTGCTTGTTAAAAAATAATTGCGTGCAGTCATGTTGTGTCGCTAATTGATGCAGAGCATTTGCAGCGGCCTGAGTACCTTTTGCCTGAATAATTTTCAATGAGATGTTCAGTCGCTCTAGGTCAACCGATAGATTCTTCAAAGCACGTAAAATAAATTCAACCTGACAAGCCGCTATATGATGCTTTTGCCACATCTTCGTGTCAATGACGTAGGCGGCAATAACAGCATGGCCTTGTTGACTGGCGTGGTGTAAAGCGTGGTTATCTTCCGTGCGCAAGTCTTCTCGCAGCCAAACTAAATGATTCATGGTGATAATTTAACATAAAGTAGCTGATTGTTCAGTGAAAATTCAGTATGATGCGGGCATGACAATTAATAGAAAAGCTTACACCGCTCTAACTTTAACCATTATATTTTGGGCCTCCGCCTTTGTGGGGATCCGCTATTGTTTACGTGACTATGCTCCAGGTGATTTGGCATTGTTTCGTTATTTGATTGCCTCGGTGGTGATGCTACTGTTTTATTTGCGGGTGCCAAATAAAACAGTACCTAAATTGAGAGAGCTTATTTCGATGATGCTGTGCGGGGTGATAGGCTTTACGATTTATAATATTGCATTGGGTTATGGCGAGCAAACCGTGACGGCGGGTATTGCCGGATTCATTGTTGGGCAAATGCCTATTTTAATTGCTATTGCTGCTATTTTTATTTTCAAAGAGCACTTAAGTAAAATGGCCTATGTCGGTTTTGTCATTAGTCTAGTCGGTATTATCTTAATTGCGATGGGCGAAAGTGATAAAGGGCATTTTGATATGGGTGTGCTATACACCATTATTGCCACGATAGCGGGGGCTTGCTATGCATTGTTACAAAAGCCTTTGCTTAAACGTTTTAGCCCCATTGAATTCACAACCTTTGCTATTTGGGGCGGCACGTTAGCCTTGTTTTTCTACTGGCCATCAATGCTACACCAAATCCCCCATGCACATTGGCGCACGAATGTGTTTGTAGTTTATATGGGTATTTTCCCTGGTGCATTAGCCTATGCGGGTTGGTGTTATGGGTTTTCTAAAATGCCTGCAGCCAAGGCAGGTAGTTTTCTTTATGCCTCACCGATTATTGCAACTATCATGGCTTATATCATCATGGGTGAAATGCCTCATGGTATAGCATTGTTGGGTGGTTTGATTGCGCTAGTCGGCGCGGTACTTGTGAACCGCGCTAAGCAAAAGGTTTAAGTCTGTTATTTGATAGAGGCTATCGCTAAGTTAGGTTCCACATCAGCATCATAGTCAATGCCATCTAAATCAAAACCAAACAAACGATAAAACTCGTGACGATAGCCTTCAAGATCGGATATTGACATGAGGTTGTCAGTGTTTGCTTGCTGCCATAATTGTTTAACGGCTTCTTGCACATCATCACGCATTTCCCAATCATCAACGCGAATGAAGCCTTTGTCGTCAACCGGGACATGATCGCCGTGATACAAACGATCGCTAAATAAACGCCACATTTGTTCAATACAACCTTCATGAATCTTTTTCTCTTTCATGACTTTGTAAAGTAATGAAATATAAAGTGGCACAACGGGAATAGCTGAGCTCGCTTGTGTGACCAAGGCTTTATTCACAGAAATATAAGCATGACCATTCATAGCTTGTAATTGCTTATCGAGCTTATTAGCCGTGTTTTCTAAATCAGTTTTGGCATTACCAATCGTACCTTGGTGGTAAATGGGGTAAGTGACTTCAGGACCAATGTAGTTATAAGCTACAGTTTTTACGCCATCGGCAAGCACACCGGCATCACTTAAGGCATCAATCCACATTTTCCAATCTTCGCCACCCATCACAGCAACAGTGTTCGCAATCTCTTCTTCATTGGCAGGGCCAATGTTAATGTCGCTCACTTCACCTGAAAACACATTTACATTTTTATCGCTGAACGGTTCGCCAATGGTTTTTAATACGGCGTTAAACACTTCACCAGTTTTAGGATGTGTGCGGCGAGGCGACGCTAGACTGTAAATCACTAAGTCGACTTCGCCTTGCCAATCAGTTTTAATCATGTCGATAGTTTGTTGTTTGATTTCGTCAGAAAAAGCATCGCCATTAATGCTCTTGGCATAAAGTCCTTCGGTATGAGCTGCGTTCTCAAATGCAACGGTGTTGTACCATCCAGCAGTCGCCGTACGCTTGTCTGAAGCTTCACGCTCAAAGAATACCCCGATGGTTTGTGCTCCATAGCCAAATGCGGCTGTAATGCGGCTAGCAAGCCCGTAACCAGTTGATGCACCAATCACTAAGACCTTTTTAGGCCCAGCTTCTGAAATGGGATGCTGCTTCATATAATCAATTTGCTGTTGTACATGTGTCGCGCAACCTTCCGGGTGAGCTGTTGTACATATAAATCCACGGACTTTTGGTTTAATCATCATGTTAAAAATTCCTTAAATTATTGAGGCTAATCGACTGGCTTCATCAATGGCGCGTTTAGCATCTAGTTCAGTTGCGAGGTTAGCACCACCAACGAGGTGAACCGATTTTCCGAGCTGTTGCAGTGGTTCGTAAAGTTCGCGTAATGATTCTTGCCCGGCGCAAATAATCACATGATCGACATCTAGAATTTGGGGTTGTTCTTTGATGGTGATGTGTAAACCTTGGTCGTCGATTTTATCATAGCTGACGCCGCCCATCATTTTAACGCCTTTGTTGCGTAAAGTGGTGCGGTGAATCCAGCCGGTTGTTTTGCCAAGTCTTGCGCCGGGTTTTCCAGGTTTTCTTTGTAGCACAATAATATCACGCGGATTTGATGGTTTGTTCTCAGCTATCAATCCACCACGGTGTTGCATGGCAATATCAATTCCCCATTCGTGATCGAATAGATTCTTATCGAGGCTAGGAGAGGGCTCATTGGGTGCTTGGCTGATGTATTCGGCCGTATCAAAGCCAATGCCGCCGGCACCAATAATCGCGACTTTTTTGCCAACCGGTTTTTTGTCTCGCAAGACATCAAGGTAAGATAAGACTTTTGGATGCTCAATACCGGGAATATTCGGCATGCGTGGCTTAATACCGGTCGCTATGACAACTTCATCGAAGTGTTTCAATTCATCAACGCCGACTCGTGTATTGAGACAGATGTTAACGTTAAGCTCTGACAGCCATTCTTTGAAATAACGGATGGTATTGTAAAATTCTTCTTTGCCTGGTATCTGCTTAGCAATGTTGAATTGCCCGCCAATCTCACTGGATTGGTCAAATAATGTCACTTGATGGCCACGTTGAGCAGCAACACTGGCTGCCGCTAAACCCGCTGGGCCAGCGCCGACGATAGCCACCGATTTCGGGGTAGCCGTTGGTAAGTAATTTAATTCGGTTTCATGACAAGCTCGTGGGTTAACAAGACATGACGCCACTTTTTTCTCAAACACATGATCCAAGCAAGCTTGGTTGCAGCCAATACAGGTGTTAATTTTTTCTGGTGCATTCGCTAATGCTTTATTCACAAAATCTGGATCAGCGAGGAAAGGGCGGGCCATTGACACCATGTCGGCACAACCGGCAGACAGCACATCTTCGATGACTTGCGGATCATTAATCCGATTGGTTGTCACTAATGGCACATTGATTTCGGCTTTCATTTTTTTTGTAATGTCGACAAAGTTAGCGCGGGGGACCATCGTTGCAATGGTTGGGATGCGAGCTTCATGCCAGCCAATGCCGGTATTGATGAGTGTAACGCCGGCTTGTTCAAGACCTTTTGCGAGCATCACCACTTCTTCCCAGCTGCTGCCATCTTTAATTAAATCAAGCATTGATAGGCGAAAAATAATAATAAAATTATTACCCACAGCTGCACGTGTTTGTTTCACAATTTCTAACGCAAAGCGCATGCGGTTTTCATAACTGCCACCCCATTGATCGGCACGCTTGTTGGTATGTGTCACTAAAAATTGATTAATTAAATAACCTTCGGAACCCATTATTTCAACACCATCATAACCTGCATATTGCGCAAGTTTAGCAGCTCGCACATAAGCTTTAATGGTTTTTAACACACCACGATTGCTCAAGGCTTTCGGTTTAAACGGGGTAATAGGAGATTTAATCGCAGACGGTGCCACATTAAAAGGGTGATAACCATAACGGCCTGTATGTAAAATCTGCATACAAATTTTACCATCGTGTTGGTGCACAGCTTCTGTGACAGTACGATGTTTACGCGCCGTGCGTTTATTTGTTAGGCGCGAACCAAACGGTGCGACCCAACCTTGAATATTGGGTGCTATACCACCTGTTACAATAAGGCCAACGCCACCACGTGCACGTTCAGCAAAATAAGCGGCTAAACGCGTATAGTTTTTATCTTCCTCTAAACCCGTATGCATCGAGCCCATGAGTACGCGATTTTTAATGGTGGTGAAACCTAAATCTAAAGGTGCGGCGAGGTGAGGATAATTGTGTGACATTAGTTTCCTTTATAACGTGGGAAATGAATTTCAATCACTAGCCCTTTCTTATCTTTGGGTTCAGCCAACACAATTTCAGCTTCGTGTAAGTCAGCAATTTGTTTAACGATGGCTAAGCCTAATCCGCTGCCTGGTTTATTGTTACCTAATACACGGAAGAAGCGCTCGAATACGCGTTCACGAAGTTTGTCAGGTATACCAGGGCCAGAGTCAGTGACACTTAAAATATTGGCTGTTTTCGTTTGTTCTAACTCAACCGTAACTTTCCCACCTGATGGTGTGTAGCGAATCGCATTGTCGACTAAGTTTCTAACTAGAATACTTAAGGAGGCAGGGTTGCCTATGATTTTCACGGTATCTTGCGTTGATTCAAATTCTAAATCAATATTGGTGTTGACGGCCGTGGGCGCTAAATCCATTAATATTTCTTTAGTAATAGCGGTTAGATTAACGTTAAGTTGTTTGTCGAGCGCTGAGTCAGGCACGGAACGACTAAGTGTTAATAACTGTTGCACGATGTGTGTACTGCGATCGACACAGGTTAATAAGTTTTGCAAGGCTGATTTGCGTTTGTCTTCATCGGTCGCTTTTAGGGCGACCTGAGCATGTGTTTTTAATGCGGCAAGCGGTGTTTTTAATTCATGGGCAGCATCAGCAGCAAAGCGCTTGTCTCGCTCAAAGGCATCTCGCAACATACCAAATAGTTTATTCAACTCATCAATTACAGGTTGGATTTCGATGGGGACTTGCTCAATTGCAACCGGTTCTAAATAACCCGGCGCACGATGCGCAATTTCATTGGTGATTTTGGTTAAATTGCCTAAGCCATGTCGTAAAATCATCCACACTAATAAACCTAATAGTGGGAACGTGACCAGTAATAAAATTAAATCGTGTTGGGCGATGGATTTTTTTAAATAATCTTGGCGAGCATAACGTGCGGCAGTAATAATTGTTAAGCCCGTTTTCTTATCTAGGCTTGTAAATACATGCCAGGATTTACCTTCATAAAAAGTATCGCTTAAACCGAGCTTACCTTCTGATAAAGGCGATTTCGGTGAGTTTGCTGATTTTAAAATTAAATCGCCGTGCTTATTCCAGACTTGATAATGGAAAGTTTCTTCAGTGCTCAATTCATGCAATAAATATTTTAAGTTAGGCGTTTCGTGGTATAAAACTTTTTCTCTATTGGGTACAGAATCCAGCGCTGTTTGAGTGGTGATGTAGTATTGCTTGGGTAAATTAGATAACAGTGATTGGAAAACTAAATTGGAATGCACCAGTTCGCGGTCGAGTTGTGATTTAATATCACTCGCGCCGACATAGTAAATGGCGATGGTGTTCAGCAAGCTGATGATTGCAACAACGATAAGCAAATAAAACAGTAAATAACGTTTAATGGATGGCTTCATAGCTAGCCATTATCGTTGTTTTCGTCGCTTGTATCAATGTTTTCGTCTTTGTTTTCGTCTTTCTCAATCATGTAGCCAACACCACGGATGGTGCGAATTAAGTCAGTACCAAATTTTTTGCGTAAATTATGGATATGGACTTCTAGGGTATTACTGTCAATCTCATCTTCCCAGCCATAGAGGGATTGTAATAAGGTATCGCGTGATACAACGCGGCCACGGTTTTCCAATAGTTTTTGCAGTAATGAAAACTCGCGTCTTGGCAAGCTAACGGGCGCTTTATCCAATGTTACTTGGTGTGATGCTGGATTTAATGTGATGCCTTTATGGGCAATTTCATTCGATACCGTTCCTGCACGTCGGCGGTGTAGGGCGCGAACACGAGCCGCTAATTCGTCTAAATCAAAAGGTTTGACTAAATAGTCATCGGCACCGGCATCTAAGCCTTGTACACGGTCGTCGACACTGTCGCGAGCCGTTAATATGAGAATGGGGATTTCGTTGCCCGCTTTACGTATACTTCTTAGCACTTCCATGCCTGACATTTTAGGTAAACCTAGATCCAGGATGACGAGATCAAACTTTTCCATCTCTAAGGCTTGCTTGGCCGCTAAGCCATCTTTCACCCAATCGATTGCGTGGTGAAACTCACCTAAACCTTTCTGGATGCCATCACCCAATAATTGGTCGTCTTCTGCTAGTAATACTCTCATAACATTATCCTCTTAAACAGCACTGTACAATAAATAACCATAGATTGCATCAATATTGTTACTTATAATTGTAGACTGTTAATAAAATGTTAAGGAAATCTTAAGGTTTAAACGCAAACTAATTTATTTTTCTAATAAATTCAATGGGTTAAGAAAATTTAAAATCTTAGGATTTGTGACAAAAGATAGATTATACGGGTGCTCAGCCACAATTGATGAAAAATGCTGACTAATGGGCAGTTTTTCGATCACTTGCGCGATTTTGCCCCATAAGACTAATTGAATGGGTTCGTCACGCAATTGCTCTAATAAGGCTTGTATAAACCTAAGCCAGGCTTTGCCGTCAGCTTTGACCAATTTGGCTGAACGGAAGACAGGGGAGGCGTTAAGCAGCAAAAAACCTTTCGATAACAAATTTGCAAACAACTCGTTGATGCCAACAATCATGTCAGATTTATCTAATTGCGCAATAGCTGGTTGGCTGGTATCAGCCTTGCTCAAATTGCCATTCGCGATTAATAGCGCTTTCATGATGTTACGCAGTGATGTCGCACGATTCACGGGCTTGGATAAGCCTGTCTTTGACCATAAATCAGTGACGGCTGCATCCCAAAAAGCGTAGCCATTAGCCGATTGTGCGCGAGGATAGGGTGACTCACCGAATAAAATATACCGCGTGTTTTCTAAGGGTAATGAAAAGGCGTTGAAAATATTGCTGGGCCCGGGTAGCCAATCTGAGCGTTGCAATTCTGTTAGATAGCTTTCATCAACCTGTTCGAGCGCAGTTTCAATCAGAGGTTGCCAGCTGGGGTGAACATTTTTAAGACATAAATAAGACATAACATATAAACTATCATGTTTATCAGTTAAAATACAGGCGCGAGATTATCGAAAGAGGTCCTTGATGAAATTCCACATTATTATTCCAGCACGTTATGATTCTGCGCGTTTGCCTGGCAAAGCCTTGCTTGATATTGCTGGCAAAAGTTTAGTTGAGCGCGTCTATGAACGTGCAGTACAAGCTGACGCGACCTCCGTTGTGATTGCGACAGATGATAAACGCATTGAAGCCGCTGCCACAAATTTTGGGGCTAAGGTTGTGATGACGCGAGCCGATCACACATCAGGAACGGACCGCCTTGCTGAAGCTGTGGAAACATTGCAATTAGCTGATGATGATATTATTGTCAATGTGCAAGGCGATGAACCCATGGTGCCCGTGGCATCCATTCAACAAGTGGCCCAGGCATTACATGACCATGCTGATATCGGTATGACGACCTTATGCTCAGCCCTACGCGATAAAGATGATTTGTTTAATCGCAATGTGGTGAAAGTGGTACGTGACAAAGATAACAACGCTTTATATTTTAGTCGCGCGACAGTGCCTTGGAGTCGTGATGCTTTTATCGAATGTCCCGACGGTGAGCATGTCGATTTAAGTTTTTATCGCTGGCATATCGGTATTTATGCTTATCGCGTGAGTTTTTTGAAAAAATTTGTCAGCTGGCCTGAATCGCCCCTCGAGGATTTAGAACGTTTAGAACAATTACGCGTGCTTTGGCACGGTGAAAAAATTCATGTCGCGGATGCGAAAGAACGTTCGATGTTTGATGTGAATACACAAGAAGATTTAGAAAAAGTGCGCGATTGGTTTGATAGTTAAATCAGTCGTTTTGAATATAATAAAAATAAGAAAAAAATATGACTCGAGCAACGGTTTTTACCGGCTATTTTAATTTGCGTATTATTCCACGAAACGATCAACTGATTCCGGATGATGTGACAACCTGTGTCATTGGTGATTTGCATGGTAATGCAATGAAGCTGATCTTTTGTTTATTAACATCGCGTCTCCTAAAAATTTCACAAGAGATATATACACAACTGTGCCAAGCGTACCATGAAGTTAATTATGATATCTTTTTGTCTTTATTACGTAGACTTAAGTGCACATCGGCAAGAAAAAATCGAAAATTAATATTGATTGGTGATACCTTGTGTGACCGTGGTAACTCAGACTATATGACACTGTTAGTTTATGAATGGATGTCAATGCAAGGAGTAGATTTCAGTATTATTTTTTCCAACCACGATAGAGAGTTTGTGCGCTATGGACTTAATGGTTTTAACTTACCATCACGAGGCGTAGGTATTAGCCAAGATCAAAGTATTTCTTTTGATTATCGAGTGATTGATGCGACAAAAAAGCGACATGTGAAAAATATTTTTAAAAACATATATCTGCCTCGATTGAAATTACTTGAATATTTACCGAACACGAACAATAGCCTTCAGCCATTCTTGTTAACGCATGCCCCTTGTGATGATAAAACCTTGATTAATCTTGCTGTGTTGATGCGAGAGCAGATGGATGATGTCTCAACAATAGATAAAGCTGTTCATGTTTGTAACGAAAGTTTTTCAAAAAACTTGCAGAGTTGTACGGATAACCAATTGATTTATAATTTCATTTGGGATCGACATGAACACAGAGGGGATATACCGCGATCCTTTATTAATGTTTATGGGCATGTAGGCGAAATCAAATCAAAAAATGAAGCAACATGGATTGGGCTTGATACGGATCTGGGTCGTAGTGAGTTGAGGATGGGCTTAGACTATGAGCAAGATGAAAGGGCTGAGATATCAACGTTAGAGGATACTGGCCATGAACTATCTGATCCAATGGGAGCTGCTTTGGCTAAGCTTTATCCTTTTAAAACACGAAAACTCAAGCTATTCCTCATTCGTAAATAGTCGTGATGAAATAACAACAATAATTTCATGTATTACTGTCATCCACGCTGCATCCATCTCCAACATGGTATATAATATGCACAACGAATAATCACCAAGACAATAATACAAAATTGAGGCTTAAACAGTGGCGAATTTAATTTCTGACGTTCAACGCAATCGTTTGCTGGATCATGCTTTCTGGCATCAGTTTTTTACGATTATGCCAAAGCCAAATGAAGGTTTGATGCGTATCGCTGAAGCTAGCCATGCGGAGCAAGTTAAATTTTTAACACAGGTGGTCGATGCTTTTTATGTACTACCGGTGATGTCAACCTGTGTCTTTAAACGTATGGCGGATTTAACCGACGGTGAGCCCAGCGAGCTAGCGACGTTAATTCACGAAACGGAAGTCGGATTACATCCGATCATAAAAGGGACTCGTTATGACAACATCCCACATCCTGAACAATACAAATTGATGATTGCCTCTTTGCTGGATGACTGCACGATTCACCATAACCAAACTTATGTTCGTCAATTCATGGCGAAAACGCAGGTACAACATGCAAGTTTATCACAAGCGATTGCGATGGCGGAGTTAATCGAAACCACTGCACCTTCGATGATCCGTGGTATTGAGGATTTTGTGGCCCAATGGCAAGTTTATACTGGGCGTAGTAGCCACTCTGTGAAGCGTAATTATTTGTATGAGCATGGCTTAACCGAAGGTGATGAAAGTGATGAGCAACATATTGTCTTGGTCGATAAAATTGTTGCGCAGTACGGGAAGGATCTAGATCCGGAACAGAGTGAAGAGATGACCGAAACGTTTATTGATTGTTATCATCAAACGTTAGATCAAGTGATGAGACAGTGCTACGCCGTATCTCCATCCATAACGTGTTCCGTGGTCTAAACAGAATGCGTGGTGAACCATTACAACCATTGCAGGCATGGGCGGTTGTGTTTGTTACCAATCGATTTTTTTCATCCTACAATTTTAAGCAATTAAAAAAGTTAAGTGACAGATTTGTTTTTTATGCCATTGTGCTACAGGAACAAAAGCAGCAAATCATTGCTGCAAAGCAGGAACATTATTTCAAGCAGATTCATGTGGCGCCAGCAGCCTCACCTTTAATCCCTGGGGTTTTACAAGCAGACGCTGTTAAGTCCGCAATTTTTAAAATAGTCAGCCATGCTTCAAAGCTAACTATTATTTGTAATGATGATGTGAATATGCAATTGGCCGCAGAATTACGCAGCAATTATCGTTATCTGGCTGATCGCGGTTTAACCTGTCGACAGGCACAATTATTCAGTGACAAACTAGCGAACAAGCATTTACTACGCACAGCGGGTGTAAATGTACCTGCTTTTACGCGTTTTTCTTTGAACCAGTTTAAAGCATCCTGGATGGGATATTATAATCAATTAGTGCGTCGTTTTGGGCCCAAATTAATACTTAAGCCTTTTAACGCTGCCTCCAGTCGTGGCTTAGTCATCTGTCATAATATAAGTGACTTTCAAAATTTAGAAACTAAAAGTTCTTTACCGTTAGATAATTATGAAGTCGAGTCGTACGTTGATGGCACACTTTATCATTGTGATAGTGTTGTGAATAAGGGAAAGATTATATTTTCTGTGGTTGCTGAATATAATCGGCCGATGGGTGAATTTCTTCAAGGCACAGCTATTGGTAGTTTGACATTACCTGATGATGATATCGTCTCGGTAAAAATCCAGGCGTTCGCTCATGATATCTTGAGGAAACTAGGTATGCCTGATGGTGCATCACACATGGAGATTTTTCGTGACCCTTATACGAATAAATTAACTTTCTTAGAAGTTGCAGCTCGATGTCCCGGTGGTTTAGCTATTGCATCTTATAAAAAACAGTATGGTTTTGATATGTTATACGCTGATTTTTGTGTGCAGGTAGGTAAAGCGATTACACAGAAGCCAATACGACGACTTCATGCTTTTTGGGCACTTTTCCCTTATGAAAAAGGTAGGGTATCAAGTGTTTCTCTCCCTTGGCAGCAGGTTAGTGGAAGTCGTGTTGATGAGTGGAAAATTAAGCAAGGGCAGGTGCTCGCTCATGCAAGTAGAGATTTATCCGAAATAGCATTGGCGACGCTTATTTGGGATGGCAATGCTCCTTGGGTAAAAGCAAGATTTGCAGAGCTTGCCGAAATACCATCGGTTGTTAGCACGCTTTAGCTAGCCTAGCTAAATACATCACCGTATCAACATGCGAGTGATGCATCGCGCATTCAAGCGGTGTTTCCCCAACTTCATTAGTGTCATCAATAGCCATGCCTAATTCAACTAAATATTTCACAACATCTAAATGACCATGGGTGGCAGCCCAATGTAATGCTGTATTACCAATACTATTTTTTGCCATTGGGTTTGCACCTAAGGCAATAAATTTTTTCACTCCAACTAATTGCCCGACATTAGCGGCCCAAGCTAAAGGTGCATCACCATCAGCATCTTTCACATTTAAATGTGCACCGTATTCCATTAGGTAATCGATGATTTGACAATGACTGCCATTGGCTGCCCAATGCAAGGGTGTTTGCTGATTGCGATTGCGCGCTTCAACTTTCGCATGAAATAAAACCAGCGCTTCAGTCGCATCGGTGTGGCCAAGTGTTGCGGCAATATGGAGCGGGGTGTTTTCTTCTGCATTAAACTGTCGTAGTTCAATACCTTCTGAGCGGTGAACATTAGCCCCATCACGAATGTTGCGGATAATGTCATCGGCATTATTTTCCTCAACAGCACGGTAAAGTTTAATATTAAGCTCGTTAATATACATATTAACTTTTACTTCAGCTAATAAACTATCGATGTCTTTTTTGTTATTCATTATGGTGTCCTGCTGTGCTGAACGTAATATTGACGAGCAGCTATTGTTATTATACTGACGATGAATGCGAAGCCAGCTATTCGTCCATAAGTCATACTAAAATTGACTATATTGCTGTGTTCTTGAGCATCATTCGTTAAGTTTGCTACTATCGCTGACAGATAAGATGAAAACGATAGCGACATAAATAATAACCCCATCAGCATGCCTTTCAGTTTTGCTGGCGCATGCTCGCTGACCATGGATATCACGGGTGGCATGATGCATAACTCACCTATCGCTAAAAAGAGATAGGCCGTCGTAAATAGTAACAGCGAAGCTTGCTGGTTATCCATTGCTTCTAATGTGCACAAATAATAGCATAAAAATGCTATTGATGTGAACAAAAATCCAGCACTTATTTTAGCAGTTTCGCTAATATAAAGTTGGCTATTTTCGAGTTTTTTCCAAATCATGATCAAGATTGGGGCCATGAGTACAATAAAAATAGGTTCAAATGAAGCAAAGAATGGCGCGGGGATCACATGGTTAAATACCGTGCGCGCGACATGATGTTGCGCAAAGATGATGAGTGAATCTCCGACTTGGAAAGCTAGGGTGAAAAATATTAAGGGAAATACAATTAATCCAATTAATTTTAAGCTGCTCTGTAAACGTAATTGCAGCCGATACGATTGTTGAATGACATAAACAACACTCATTCCAAAAATGAGCGTTAATACTATGCCGAGAAGGGTGTATTGCAACAACAAATAGTAAGCGAAACTTAATGCGCCAAGCAAGAGGATTGCAATCCAAACGTAATGGCTTCGGGAAAATCGAGGGGCTTCCGTTGTCAGTTTGAAACAACGATGCGTTAAGCTAAACAGCAATCCCCACAAGAGCATGAGTCCAACACTGCAGAAGAATACCCACTGAGTCTGGTGTGGCGAGTTGTGGTTAATCGAGCCGTAAACAATTGGGCCCAGTAGTGCACCTAAGTTTGTACCCATATAATAAAGAGTGAAACCTTTGCTACGACGTCGATCTTGCTCGCCGTATTGTTGGCCTAACCAATTCGAATTATTGGGGAAGAACAAGCCAGTTCCCAAGGCAATCATGGCTAGGCTGAACATATAACCTATCGGCAATTGAAGTGCGAGAAACAAGTTACCGAGCAGACAAGCACTGATACCAAGCAATGCTGTTTTACTAAAACCTAAAAATCTATCCGCAAGAAACCCACCCATGATTGAAAATAAAAAAGCTAATGCGGTAAATGCGCCATAGGTATGATAAGCAAAGGTTGCAGTATGATGGAAACGTTGAGTCAGAAGCAGAACCAATAAAGATTGCAGCCCCCAATAGCTGAAACGAATCGTAAGTTCCGCACAAAAAAGTACATACAATGCTTTCGGTTGTTTAGGCATTATACTCATTAATAGTTTGATTGTTATGATTAAGCTTATCCAAAGCTAGCAGTTAAATGCTACTAGCCTTGAATGTCGTGTAGAGCCGCGATTAATCTTTATCCGCTGCTGTATTACCCTGTGCTTGCATTTGGCGTTCTCTTTCGACAGCATCTTGTTGAAATACACCTGCTGGTTTAGTCGCTGGAGCGTTTCTTGCTGGACGAGGGTGCGTGTCGTGCACGACACTAGCAAAGCTGACGGGTGGCGGTGTTGCGACAGAAGGTGCTGCTGATGGCGTCGATGGGGCATCACTTGTGATATTCACTTCTTTTACCGTTGAGCTTGAATTCGAGTTGCTACGGTTACGGTTATTGCGACCACGATTATTACCACGGTTGTTACCACGCGGTTGGCGACTACGTTGTGAATCATTGTCATCACGATTCGGTTGTTCGCTGCGCGGTTGAGTGGTGTTGGGCTGCTGCGCAGCATTATTACTAGGTTGCTGCTCTTCACGTGGTTTAGTATTTTGTTGCTCATCGCGTGGTTGACGATTACGCGGTTGGCGAGGAGTGCGTTGTTGATCATCACGTGGTTGACGATTACGTTGCTGCTCATCACGCGGTTGGCGGGGAGTGCGTTGTTGTTCATCACGCGGCTGACGATTACGTTGCTGGTTATTACCTCGAGTTTGTTGGCCATCACGTTGCTGACCCGTTTGTCGGCGATCATTACTCTGATTGCGACCATTGTTGTTAGTGCGGCGGTTGTTGTTTTGTTGGTTGCGATTATTTTGATAGCGTTGGTTGCTATTGCCTTGACGTTGACGTGAATGACGTGAGTTTGAAGGCTTGCTGTCACCTGTTCCGAATAACGCTCGATATAATCTGACAAATAAGCCAGGTTTATTAGTCGCAGCTTTTGTTGTTGGGCGTTCCTCAGGAGAGATCCTGCTGACAGCAGGTTGCTCTATTTTCTGTGAGGCGAGAGGAGCATTCACATCATCAATTGACTCTTCCGTTTCAGCTTTATATTCAATGTCGTAGCTGAGTTTTTCTTTTAAGTTTTTCGTTTCTACCGCTTTAACGCGTTCAATTTTATAATGCGGTGTTTCGAGCTCGATACTAGGAAGAATATATACTTTAACCGTATTTCGGTGCTCAATTTGCGAAATATGTTCTTTCTTCTCATTCATTAAATAAGTGGCGACATTTAATGGCACGTAAGTACGCACATGACAGCCGAGTTCTTTTTCAGCTTCTTCTTCAATTAAGCGTAGAATAGCTAATGATAATGATTCAACGCCGCGAATCATACCGTTACCTGAACAGCGAGGACAAACATGTTGCGTGCCTTCACGCAAGGATGGACGTAAACGTTGACGTGACATTTCTAATAAACCAAATCGAGAAATACGACTGGTTTGAATGCGAGCACGATCGCTTGCAACGCCGTCACGCAAACGATTTTCGACTTCTCGTTGATTGCGGACAGGGCCCATGTCGATAAAATCGATAACGATTAAGCCACCAGCATCACGCATACGTAATTGACGGGCGATTTCATCAGCAGCTTCTAAATTAGTGTTTAGAGCCGTCGCTTCAATATCGCTGCCTCGAGTTGCTCGCGCCGAGTTAATATCGATGGAAATTAAGGCTTCAGTATTATCAATAACAATAGAACCACCAGAAGGTAATTGCACTTCACGTTGGAAGGCTGATTCGATTTGGCGTTCGATTTGATAACGGTTAAATAGCGGGGCACTTTCACTATAAAGGCTAACCTTGCTAGCAAATTCTGGGCGTACTGCTTCAATATACTCTTTGGCTTTGTTATAGATTTTAGGGCTATCAATCACCAATTCGCCGATATCATCACGTAAGTTATCACGTACGCAACGAGAAATAATGTCACTTTCTTGATAGATTAAGAAAGGCGCGCCACGTTCTTCACTGGCTTTTTGAATCGCATTCCATTGTTTTAATAGGGAATCTAAATCCCACTGTAATTCTTCGCCTGATTTGCCAACACCGGCAGTGCGCACGATAACACCCATATCTTCAGGTGCATTCAGGTTGTTTAAGATGTCACGTAATTCACCACGATCGGTTGATTCGATGCGACGTGAAATACCACCGGCTTTTGGATTATTAGGCATCACGACCAAATAACAACCCGCCAATGTAATGAAAGTGGTTAAGGCCGCGCCTTTTGCGCCACGCTCTTCTTTTTCGACTTGAACAATAATTTCTTGGCCTTCTTTGACCAGATCTTTAATGTTCATACGTTTACCTGGCTCGGCTTCGCTTTTGTGGTAGCTTGGAGCAATTTCTTTTAACGGTAAAAAACCGTGGCGTTCGCCGCCGTATTCAACAAATGCAGCTTCAAGGCTCGGTTCGATGCGAGAGATTTTGCCTTTGTAAATATTAGCTTTGGTAGAGACTTTAGCCGTGCTTTCGATATCAAGATTATAAAGGTATTGACCATCGACCATGGCAACACGAATCTCTTCTTCTTGTGTCGCATTAATTAACATACGTTTCATATTTTCACCCTTGGGTTAGGGCGCAATGTCAGGAACAGAGAGGAGACGGGTATGGACAAAGAATCCACCAGCAGTGGCTGGTGTTGTTTAAAACCTAATTTTTTCAATCAGTTAGCAAGCTTTTCTTACTATAAAATTCTGTTGTCACGTCCTGCGCCTCGGTAATCCTGATAGAGCGCTTGTGTTACATTTAGCTTGTGTGAATCTTGGCCACAGAAGCGATAAAATTTGTTTCTCGCGGCTAATTTTTGCCGGTCATTGAAGCATAGCAGTTTTTACTATACAGTGCAATTCGTTGTATTTTGAGTGGCAAAAATAGATAAATTAGGATTCAGAAGAGAATTATGGGCGAGCACGTTAGATTTGAAACAATAACCAGTGATGAAGCAGGCCAGCGGGTAGACAACTATCTGATGGCACAATTTCGTCAGGTCCCTAAAAGCCGGATTTATCGGGCTGTGCGTAAGGGTGAAGTACGAATTGATAAAAAGCGCGTCAAGGCTGAGTATAAATTGCAAGCAGGCGATAAAATCCGTATTCCACCCTTGCGTGTGCCAGAAAAGACCGAAACCAGTAAAGCGGGCGATGGCTTAACAAAACTGCTATTAAAAAGAATATTGTATGAAGATGATGGCATGTTCATTATTAATAAGCCATCTGGCTTGGCCGTCCATGCCGGCAGTGGCGTTGAAATAGGCTTGATTGAAGCCTTGCGGCAAATGTACCCCAAATTGAAGCACATGGATTTAGCGCATCGACTCGATAGAGAAACCTCCGGCTGTATCATTGTTGCAAAAAAGCGCAGTGTATTGCGCGAGTTGCATAGAATGCTACGTGAGCATGAAATGGAAAAATCCTACCAATGTTTGTGCAAAGGCCGTTGGCGAGGTGAAAAACAGGTCGTGAAGTTGGCATTAGAAAAAAATCATCTACAATCAGGTGAGCGAGTGGTAAGAGTCGACCGAGAGGGCAAACCCTCGCAAACGACATTCTATGTGTTGCAACACTTTGCTGATGCCACGCTAATGCGGGCAGATTTGCAAACGGGTCGTACGCACCAAATTCGTGTACATGCAGCTGCTGTTAAGCATCCTGTGGTAGGAGATAGCAAATATGGTCATCGTGAATTTGATAAAACGATGCGACAGTTTGGCGTTAAGCGATTATTTTTACACGCTTGGCGTTTAGCTTTTATTGCACCAACGACAGGTCAGCGATTAGAAGTTATCGCAGAGCTTGATGATGATTTGCAACAAAGTATTAATAGGTTACCAAATGAGTAAGCGCTACAATTTATTAGTATTCGATTGGGACGGTACAATCATGGACTCACTTGGCCATATTGTGGCTTGTGTGCAGCATGCAGCAGAACAATTAGAACTGCCAAAACCGAACGATAAAGCTATCCATCAATTAATCGGTTTAAACTTAATGGAGATGTTTAAGCGTTTGTATCCTGATGCAGAAATGTCTGTGCTTGAATATTTTCACGATCACTATATGGCACATTTTTTATCGCTAAAAATGACGGATGAGCATTTGTATGCTGATGTTAAAGCAACGTTGGCAAATTTACATAAGCAAGGCTATGTTCTAGCCGTGGCGACAGGCAAAGGCCGTCGTGGTTTAGATGCCGTATTAGCTGAAACTGGTTTAGAGCAATTTTTCACGATGACACGCACAGCTGATGAAACCGCATCAAAACCTTCACCGAATATGCTGTTAGAAATTATGACTGAAACCGGCATGGAAAAATCACAAACTTTAATGATTGGTGACTCCACTTACGATTTAGAAATGGCAAATAATGCTGAGGTAGACGCGGTCGCTGTTACCTGTGGCACGCAATGTGAAGAAACGTTAACTGAATATAACCCGGTTGTTTGTTTAGCCGATATATCAAAATTACCCCAATGGCTTGAGGAAAATTAGAATTGTACTCTAAGCTTCAAGCTCTAAAACTTAAAACAGGAGAGAGAAAATGGCAGAAACAGTAGATGAATTAACGATCACGTATACCGAAGATGGGATTGATACGGTTAAAGAGCTTGATAAAGTTGTATTAACCAAAGGTGCATGGTCAACCATTATGTATAAATTTCAAGATTGGAACCGTACCAAAGAAGAATATGGCCCACCCAAATTCAGTATTCGCCGTTACCAGAAACGTAATGGACAATACCAAGCAAAATCAAAATTCAATATTTCCAGCGTCGACCAAGCTGAAAAAATTATTGAAGCGCTGCAAACATGGATAAAAGCTGACGCTTAAAATAAATATAAGTACGCTAAGCTAAATTGGTTGTCTGTGTTGCTGATGTTTATATTACCAAGCGAACCTATGATGGCAGGCGGGTAAAAACTTTGGTTTAAATCAGCTGAATTTTGTCCAGGATAAACAATATAGTTATATTGGAAACGTATCATATTATGATGACCAATAAAGAAGTTTAATCCGGCACCTATTACATATCCGAGATCAAGTTGATTCTTAGTTTCGGTCGGGTCAATGTTGACGAAAGAGCCTTGGGCGCTAGAAGCAAAGCTGACTTTTTCTTGCATGGGCTTGACTGCAACGCCTGTTGCGAGAAAGATGTCACCTTTGTATCCACGAGGGTCACTGTAATATGTGTAACCTAAATGGAACTCAGTATCATAAAATTGTTTGGATATAGCATTAATTGTGACACCATCCGACGATTCTGCGTTACCACCGTTAAATTCTTGAGGTGTCAAATGTAGCTCTGTCGTCCAGTAAAAACGTTTGCTGATAGCGCCGCGATAACCTCCTATAATACCTAAACCGTAGCTACCAGAATTTGCAGTGAGTGATTGTGTGGAATGGGATGGTGTTAACCATGGATTATCCAGCGTAATAGTGGCACTATTTGATGTGCCGGTATAAGTTCCGTAGCCACCAACAAACCACCCAGAGTTTGTGTTATCTGCTATTGCCATTAAGCTATTGCTGAGCAGGATGCTAGTTACTAATAGTTTAAAAATTTTCATTGATGCGCGTCCCGTGCTAGCGTTTCTTTAAACTGATGTGGCAGTTTACATTTGATACCCACACCTTCTAAAACCGAGAGTACTTTTGCTTGTGCTGTTGCGCCATATAGCATGTAGGCTGCTGATATTGCACCAATACAGGCGGTACCAAACGTTTGATCTGGACTATTACGCCAATATTTAACATCAGCATAAAGAAAGACCGTATAGGCTTTTTGTATTGACCAACCCGAACTAGTGGACAAGACATAAAAAGCTTTGTTGTATACTCCTGATGAATAATGTACGTCTAAGCCAGGCGTATAATTATTTGCATTCTGAATTGATTTTCCACCTGAACTTTGGTCAAGCGGGGGATCATACATATAACGTAAGGCGGTATTCGCGCTTTGTTCAATATTTTTACCAACCGTCCAAAAGGGGTCAGGTTGTGCAGGGTTAAATTGATAAGCGTCATCACTTTGAGTGCTAACATAAGACTGTACGACTTTAGCTGTCATGTCAGCAAATGATTCGTTGATACCACCACTTTGATTGGCATAAGTGAGAGGAGCACCATTGTTATCCAGTATTAGATGTCCAATCTCATGAGCGACAACATCCAGTGACGTCAAGACAATAAATCGACCATTTGGTGGTGAGATGCCATTACCAAAATGTAATTGCTGTGGCGAGTCACTAGAAGCAGGAACAGCAAAAGCATTGTCTGTGTTATAGATATGGGTCAGTATCACTACTTGTTTATTCGCAAACGGTGCGACGGTCACATCAGGTAAGGTAATCGCTTTGATTAAGTTATAAGTCATTTGTGCACCAAATTCGACATCATTGACGGGGGAAAAAGTGGTGTCAGATCCAATGGTCACCTGGTCTAAGTTATTTTGATAAGCGTTATCGCTGTCGCAAGCATCTTCAGGTGTCGCATAATTAGGTTGATTAGTGAGAATCTCAGTACTAATATTGTCGCTATACCATTCTGGTAATTTTGTATCTCCCACTCTTAGTACGCGATAAGCCGGCGCTGACACGCGTTCAGCGTAGCAAATGCCAGGGCTGCCTTGATGAAAGCTAATGGCATTCGGTATGTTGAGCGGGGTATAAGTAGGCGTTCCGGCACCATACCACATGGCGTTTGTCATGTCGGGGACCGCCTTTGAATTACCGCCAGGCCCTGAACCTGTCACCTGAGTCGCCATAGGGCTGGAAACCGAGGTGTGTGTTACGTGAGGCTCATTTTTGCTTGTAATCATTGAGCGCTTTTGTAAATGTTTATTTTCTGCAAAGGTTTGCAAGGAAGAATAGCTGGTGATGACAGCTCCGGTCAGCGCATTGATAACATAAGTATATTGTTCACTATCAGGGTAATACTCAGAGTCACCCGGGCGATAAGCAGAAAGGACTAACCTGTAAGCTAATGCGGGTTGCACGTCCTGAGTGGTTTGCTCGTTGGGGTTAACATGAGGTGTGTAAATGATAAGTTGCTGGTGAGAGTATTGCTGCTTCCAACCAGTAGTATGTTGTGCAACATTATCAGCAAACATTGCTTTTGCGATTAAGATCGCTTTTTGTTTAGTGATTGTTGGGGTGATCGTTTTTATGTCTTGATCTAAATCGGCAAGATAGGAGCCTGTTATAAATGGATTGATGTGCTTGGCTTCAACGGGGACATGATAAATAATCTGGAAGCCCCAAACGAGTATACCCTTATAGAACATATTATAACGCGCATAAGAGGCTGTTAATTTAGCAGGGGACGCTGCAACTAATCGCAAACTATAGTCGTTATTCAGGTTCGTGCTTGGCAGTAGATCAGATTGAGGAAGTGCATTGGTAAGTTGAGCTGAGTTTTCAACAGAAAATAATTGCAAAAGATTACTTTGCTTCACGGGTTGCCAGACTCTAACCATCTTTGCTGCATTAGCATTAAATACAAGCGCAATACATACAGTGGTCAGCAATAGTTTCCGTATCATCTCTCTCTCCTTAGCAAGCTATTGATGATTATACAGAAACTTAACTTGCAGCGGTAATACTTTTCAGTTTATTAAAAGCTTGTTGGGCGTGAAGATAATAGTCATCATCAAGGTCATCGAACAGTTTGTTCAGCGATGTATTTTCATAAGGCGGGATTAAGCGCAGACCATATTTTGAGATATCCTTTATTTTATTAGCGCCTGCACGCAACAAATAATAAGCCCAGGTGAGAGGATGTTGCTCTTCACGATAGCGTAAATTGAGTTTATCCATTTGCTCAATGAGTAAATTTTCGTCAACGATGTTAACGCGCTCACGCATCACCTCAATTATTAACGCACCCAAACGGTTAAATACATCTTGTTGCTGGATGGTGTCATATTTATTCCAGTTGATCACTTCTTTTGCAAAACGTTTGCAGCCACGGCAAACATGATCACCATAAACAGTAGAGCAGACGCCTACGCAAGGGGTGTTTAAATTTAATTTTGGCATAGCAATTATGGTGTTACTGGGTTATTGGCATGTTAATCCACAGCGTAGTCATTACGGGTGCATCAATCATTGTTAACGCTATAATAGCACACCTCACAAACAGTCATCAGGGAAAAATAGAGGTGAAAAGATGAGTATTGAAGAAGTTGTAGGGTTTTATTTTGAAGGAACTTATGAAGCGAATGCCGATAAGTTGAAGCGAGCGTTTCATCCTGATTGCCATATCAATGGTAAGTTTCATGGTGAGTATGTCGATTGGACGCGCGAACAATTTGTTGAGCGCATCTGCAGCCGTGAGTCCGAGGCGAGCGAAGGTGCGCTGTTCGATAAGCAAATTGTTGAAATGGATGTTACTCATGACATCGCATCGGTCAAAGCTAAGGTGTTAGGAACTGGTCAATATTTTATCGATTACATCACGTTAGTGAAAATGGGTGGCGAATGGGTGATTCGCAATAAAACTTTCATTACGGTTTAGCCACCAGTTGTCCGTTCAAAATTTGTTACAATGTCACGTTCTGATAACTGAGCACTGATTAATATGACAAATAAAAATCCTTATATGATTTTGCTGATGGCATTTCTCGTTATCACGATCGGACAATTTGCTTGTGCTGTTTACTTGCCGTCACTGCCGGCTATGCAACAGGCGTTGGCAACCGATCCCTTGCATGCGCAATGGACGTACACATTTATTCTCATCGCATACGGTGGCTCCATGTTTATCTATGGGCCACTGTCAGATAGATTCGGTCGTAAACATATATTACTCACCGGCATGTGCGTATTTTTAGTCGGCTCTGTGATAACGCTATTTGCGCAAGATATTACAATCATGCTATTTGCACGCGTGGTGCAGGGTTTAGGATTGGGCAGCGCAGGTTTGGCGCGAGCCATTAGCAAAGATACGTTTGATGGTAAAGCATTTATAAAAGCCTCGGCTTACATGAGTATGGGGGTTGCTGTCACGCCCATCATTGCGCAAGTAATAGGTGGCTATATTGAAACTTTAGTCGGTTGGCGCGGTAATTTTGTTTTTATGCTGGTTTACGCGGCTATTATTATTGTATGCTTATTTTTCATTTTGCCAGAAACTAATCGTCACAGTAGTGAAAAGAAATTTTCAGCCAAAAACATGGCGCAAGACTACGTCTTCATTCTTAATAACAAAGCCTACATTGGTTTAATGATATGTTTAGTTTTAGCATTTGCGGGTGAAATGCTTTACACCGTTATTGCACCTTTTTTATTGCAAGGTCAGTTGCACATTACGCCAGAAATGTACGGCTGGTTATCGGTCGTGATTATTGGCGGCTATGCCCTGGGTTCATTTATCTCATCGCGCTTAGCAGACAAATATAATGTTGAAGTGTTAATCATGCTAGGGTTAAGCTTGTTATTAACCGGCAGCGTATTAATGCTCGCGCTAAGTGCTTGGTTAAATACCTATGTCATTATTATTCCGATGGCTATTTATATGGTGGGCAACAGTATGGCCTTAACTAACGCCGGTGCGGCAGGTATGATGTTATACCCTAAGCATGCGGGCACAGCAGGGGCCTTGCAAAGCGGCTTAATGTTAATGGGCTCGGGTATCGTCAGCTCAGCCGCTAGTGATTTCCATGTTAATTCACAATTACCATTAGCCTTTGCATTAACTGTGTTAACGCTGGCAGCGATTGTTGCCTTTTACTTTTTAGTGTGGAAGAATCCGCTATGTCAATTACGAGAACAATAACGCCCCAATGAAACATTACAAAACTTCAACCTTAATTTTAATTCTAGCGCCGTTCGTATTTAGCTTTGCGTTTGGTTTAGATATTTACGTGCCTATCGTGCCAGAAATGAAAGTGTTGTTTCATACGTCACAAGCGAACATTCAATTAACCCTAAGTTTATTTTTATTAACCGCTGGTGTTGGGCAATTGTTTGTTGGGCCTTTGTCTGATCAAATTGGTCGTTATCGGGCGATGTTATTTTCGTGCTGCTTTTTTATTATCGGTTCAGCGGCTTGTGCATTGGCCCCGAATATTACCGTGTTAGTGATCGCCCGCGTTGTGTGTGCCTTTGGAACGTGCGGCATGTTAGCTGTCGCGTTTGCCATTATCCGTGATATGTATTCGGGTGATGAAGGTGCACAGCTATACAGTTTTTTAAATGGTGCTATTGGGGTGTCACCCACGTTCGCACCAATTATTGGTGGTTATTTAGCTGTATGGTTAGGCTGGAGCGCTGTGTTTTGGTTCTTAGTCGGTTTAGGTGCTTTGGCTTTAATCTTAACTAAGTTGACTATTACTGAAACATTACCCATGAAGAAACGCGTGCCATTTGATTTTGCGATTTTCAAACGTTACTGGGGTATTTTCACTAACCGACAATTTTTACGTTACGGTTTGTTTGCTGGTTTCGGTATCACCGTATTCTTTTGTTTCTTCTCCGTGTCACCGTTTATTATTATTAAGTTACTGCATGTCTCGGTTGAGCATTTTGGTTATTATTTTGCAATTTTTGGCATTGTAATTGCGATGGGTAGTGTTGTTAGTGGTAAGGTCGTAGTGAAGATAGGTATCGAGCACACAATTAAAATAGGTCTGATATTGATATTCATAGGTGGTATTTTAATGCTAGCCTGGTATCAGCTTTATGGCTTAAGTCTTACTAGCTTCATGGTCACAACCGTCATCGCCTGTGTCGGGGCTGCCTTTTTTGTCGGCCCAGCTGCATCAGGCGCATTAGAACCATTTGGTCATATCGCTGGCACAGCATCTGCTACATTAGGTTGCACACAGTTTACAATCTCAGCCGTTATCGGCACGATAATGATGCATTGGCCGGTCACATCATCGATGTCATATGCTATTTGTATTTTGATTGTTGCGGTTTTGGCTTTGATAAATTATATTTTCACGAAGGTGAATTAATTTTCTTAACACGCACACAAATGAACTGCTGTACTAAAGTAGGGTGGATAAAAGTTCACGCGGCAGCGCGGACATATCCACCAGCGGTGTTGGATATAGGCTGAGTGGTAGATATGATTCGCGATGTGAATCTTTTATCCACCCTACATCAGCATCGGGAACTGAGAAGAAACAATGAAAACACCTAAACAAATCCTAAAAACCATCTACGGTTATGATACCTTTCGTGGCGAACAAGCCGCTATTATCGATCATGTCGTTGCTGGCAAAAATGCTTTCGTATTAATGCCAACCGGTGGCGGTAAATCACTGTGTTATCAAATTCCATCGCTATGTCGAAACGGTGTGGGTGTCATTGTGTCGCCATTGATCGCTTTAATGCAAGATCAAGTCGTAGCATTACAACAACTCGGCATCAAAGCCCGAGCTATCAATTCAAGTCTAACCCTACAAGAAAGCAACGAAGCCCAGCAATTATTACGCAAAGGTGAATTAGATATCGTCTACGTCGCACCTGAGCGCTTGCTGATGGATAGCTTTCAAGAATTGCTAGCAGAATCCCCCATTGCTTTATTCGCCATTGACGAAGCCCACTGCGTATCACAATGGGGCCATGATTTTCGCCCTGAGTACGCACAGTTATCCATCCTAGCGGAAAAGTTTCCTAATATTCCGCGTATTGCCTTAACAGCAACAGCGGACACACCCACCCGAAAAGATATCATCGAACGGTTATGCCTTAGTGATGGTAAAACCTTTGTGGCAGGTTTTGATCGCCCCAACATCCATTACCAAATTACCACCAGCAGCAACAGCAAAAAAATGCTCCTACAGTTCATCAACACAGAACACGATGGCGATAGTGGTATCGTTTACTGTCTATCACGTAAAAAAGTTGACGACACCGCCGAATGGCTAAAAAAAGAAGGCTTAAACGCTTTGCCATACCATGCGGGCATGAGTGCGCCACAACGCAATAAAAACCAAGATAAATTCATCAAACAAGAAAATGTCATCATGGTGGCCACTATTGCTTTTGGCATGGGTATCGACAAACCCAATGTGCGATTTGTCGCGCACATGAATATCCCTAAAAATATCGAAGCTTATTATCAAGAAACCGGCCGAGCAGGGCGCGATGGCTTGCCAGCAGATGCCTGGATGTCATATGGCTTAAGCGATGCCGCGATGCAGCGTATGTTTATCGAAAATGGTGATTCACCCGATAAACAAAAACGCATCGAACAACAAAAGTTAAACGCCTTACTAGGTTTATGCGAAGCCACCAAATGCCGCCGACAAATATTATTAGATTACTTTGGTGACCATTGCGAACCTTGCGGTAATTGCGACACCTGCGACGAAAAGCCCAAAACCTTCGATGCCACTATTGCTGCCCAAAAAGCCTTATCCTGCGTTTACCGCACCGGCTCTCGCTTTGGTGTTAGCTATTTAATCGATGTGCTACTCGCCACCGACAACATCCGCATCAAAAACTTTCAGCATGATCAACTGAGCACCTATGGTATAGGTAAAGAATACGACAAGCGCCAGTGGCAAACCATCTTCCGCCAGCTCGTGGCCCATAACTTATTACAAGTCGATATCACCGGCCATGGTGGATTAAGCATAACTATCGAAGGCAAAACTTTCATCCAACAAAAGCAACCATTAGAATTACGTGAATACGTTAAACCCACAAAACCAACACGCGAGCGTAAAGCCAAGGTTATGGCTAATTTAGAAAATGATGCAGAGAAAACATTATTCGAAGCCTTGCGAGCAACACGTTTAGCATTATCGAAAGAGCAAAATGTTCCGCCGTATGTTATTTTTCATGATAAAACACTCATTGAGCTAGCTAAAATGAAGCCCACAACGCCAGGACAAATGGCCGAAATCAGTGGTGTCGGTGCAGCGAAGATAAAGCGCTACGGTGAAATATTTTTAGCGGTGATAGCCGATGAAAGAGCGGCTACTTGCTGATATAAGTAATATCATCAGCTTGAGTAATCATGTCAACAATACCTTTGATCATTGCATTGCGGATGGCGATTTGATCTTTCATGAAACAATAACAGAAGAGTACAACTTCAACGCCGACAGGCGGCTCATTGCGAAAGCTGAGCGCTGTATTAGGGTTGGCATCGACCAACTTAGCTAAGCCTTTATTTTTACGGATAATAAAATTGTCATTTTCATCGGTGATTTGATAATTATCATTGACGATATTTTTTGCGATATCTTTCATGATAGTTTCAGCTTTATCAATATTACTTTCAGGCGTAAAAATAAAACTCAGTTTAATTTTAGTTAATTTTGAATTTTGGGAATAATTAGTAATGCTGGTTGTAATCACCAAGCTGTTTGGAATTTTAATCATTCTCCCTGTCATTAATGAATTAAAATCTTTGTCGATTTCATCGATGGCAATATACAAAAGCCCGAGGTGCCGAACATACCCCATTTGCTCGCCAATTTTAATGCAGTCGCCTTCAGAAAATAAATTACGCCAATTAATAATGAGTGACCCCACCATGTTCATGACGGATTCTTTGTTGACCACCACCAAACCAGCCGCTACCAAACTCAGCATGGTGACTAAATGTGTAAAGCCTGAAATCCAAATGCGGCCTAAAAAAATCAAATAAATAAAAATGGCAAGGTACACAACGCGATGCTTGTATTGTTTTAAGCGACGCTTGCTATCGGTTTTTTTACGGATAAACCAATAACTGGTAAAGCTAGCTAAAATAATAAAAAGCAAACACACGACGCTATTAAAGGCGCCGTGTAAGATTTGATGGTTGCTGATAAATGCTTGATACATGCAACAATTTTAGCATGTGTTTAAAAACTTGCCGAACTATATTTCGACTAAATCTTATGAATATCCGTTTCACCTAGTTCATTTACGTCAACATGAACAGCAGCTTTTTGTTTTGGCATGGCCAAACCAATTACGAGTAAAGCAATCACTGATACCACCATCAATAACACCATAGCACCGTGGTAACCGCCCATGAAGCTGTGTTGTAACAAGGTAGTCGCTTTGCTAGCGCTGATGTGCAAGTGTTGCGTGAGTGTTTGGATGGCGCTATCAGGGTTTGATACGACCTTATCAGCCCATCTTGCAGCAGGGAATACACTTTTAGCAAGGTAGTGATAGACCACTGTGCCGAGCGCTAAACCAATCACACCGCCGACATTATGTAAGGTCCAAGCGGAACCCATAGCAACGCCAGTCGCGCTATCAGGCACGGCTGAAATGGCTGCGACTGATGCTGGCCCAAGAATCGCGGCCCAGCCTACGCCCATGGTGGCAAAGGTGAGGGCGATGAACCATACACTGCTGTTAGCATGGAAGCCGAGTTGCAAGGCTGCGCAAATCACGAAGAATATGAAGCCAATAATCAATAAAGGTTTAGGGCCATATTTATCCGTCGCGCGGCCAACGAAAGGCGATAAGATTGCCATCACAGCGGTAGTCGGTAACAGCATGAAGCCAAGTTTGAAGCCATCGTAACCTTGCATGTTATGTAAGAATAATGGCATTAAGAAAAAGGCTAAGCAATAAAAGAAGCCTAAGCTAAATGTCGCCAGAATACTGGTGATGAAATAACGGTTAGTGAATAACTCAAACTTAATGATAGGTGAGTCAGTGCGTTTTTCGACATAATAAAGGGTAATAAAGCTAGCGATAGCAATCGCAAACGTTACGATGGTCGTAGCAGATATCCAGCCCCATTCATCGCCTTTTACCATGCCTAAAATCAAGCTACCTAAGCCAAGACTTAAAAATACAAAACCTAACCAATCAATGCGTGATCCATGTTCTGTGTTTTTTGATTCTTGAACGCTAGGGATGCAAATTGCAAAGCTTAAAATAATAACAGGCACATTCACTAAGAACACCCAACGCCAGCTTAACGCGCCGACTAAAATACCGCCGAGCACAGGGCCAACGGCTAAGCCTATGCCTGCAACACCAAACATGATGCCCATGGCTTTACCGCGTTCGGCTTTATCAAATGTGTGGGCTACGAGTGCACCAGCAACCGTGTAAAGAATGGCAGTGGAGATACCTTGAAATAAACGGAAGATGATAAGCATATCAATGTTAGTCGAAAGCCCAGCACCTAATGATGATAAGCCAAAGGCTACCATACCCATGTATAAGACTTTGCGTCGGCCATGAATGTCGCCGAGGCGGCCCATGATGACCATCAGTGCGCAGAGTGCTAATAGAAAGATGTTAATGATCCACTGCAACTGATCGACGCTTGCATGTAGGCTTGATTGAATAGCGGGGAGAGCAGTGTTAACGATTGTGAAATCGACACAGCCGAGGAAGTTAGCGAGGCTAACACCGATGAGTACCCACCATTTGCGATTTGTGTTTGTAATTAATGACATGGTTTGTTCCTTTTAATAATGTGGTTCCCGTGTTGCGGGAATCCCTAACCATCTTCTAAGTTTCCAAAGCCAGTATAACCCTCTTTCATTATTAGCAGAAGTGGCTATAATTAAACCATGTGTTTCCATATGGAAACAATAATGGTGGTATTCTGTGAGAATGATGAATGAAATGGAAATATTTGCAGCAGTAGTGGAAGCGGGTAGCTTTTCCAAGGCTGGTGAGCGCCTAAATGTATCAAAATCATTTATCAGTAAGAAAATCAGTAAGTTAGAAGATGAGCTAAAGGTCAAGTTAATACAACGCAGCACCCGCAGCTTAAACCTCACAGAGGCTGGTACCTTATTCTACCAGCATGCCAAAACCATACTCGAAGGCGCCAATGCTGCCTACGAAGCCATGGCTGATATGCAGGGTAAAGTAAAAGGGCGATTACGTGTGACGATGGCGCCCGGTTTAGCTCGACAGCTCACAGCCGTTATCACAAGCCTACTAGCCGAACACCCTGAGTTAACCATTTCACTTGAAACCGAGCAACGACAAGTCGATATTGTAAATGAAGGTTTTGATTTAGCATTTCGCAGCGCCAATTTGAACGACTCAAATCTTATTGCTCGACAAATCACTTCGCTAACAACATCGCTGGTTGCAACACCCGGGTATTTAGCAAAACACGGCACACCAAAAACACCCGATGATTTAACGCAACATAATTGTTGCACCTATACCAACAACAAACGTTTACAGCAATTAATCTTTATCAAACATGACAAGCCAACTCTTGTCGAAGTCAACGGTAATTTAGTCACTAATGATTCGCAAGTGATTTTGCAAAGCGTGCTGAGCGGTACACATATGATGATGCTGCCAGATTATATGATTGAAGATTACTTGGTGAGTGGTGAGTTGGTTCGATGCTTGCCTGATTACCACATGGCTGAACATCCGCTTTATGCCATGTATCCTGACCGTGAATATTTGCCGATGAAAACGAAAGTCTTCATCGAAACTGTGAAAGCCTATTTTTCCCAGCAGTGATTACCAGCCAAATGTAGCCCGCTTCTGCACTTTCCGAATCTGCTTTTGATCGGCCCATTCGACGATGCCGGTCTGCAGGTTCAATAGTTTCATAGTAATTAAAAAGTAAACGGATTTTTGTGAGCTGTTACGCTGCACGATGTTGCTGATGCTACCGTATAGCATGAACTGTGCGCCGAGTTGGTGGCCGACTTTTATGGCTGTTTTTTGATCGACTAAACCACTGTCACGTTGATAGCTCAGTTGGTTGTGTACCGCTTTTACTTGCGACATATCAACGAAGCGAAATTTGCCAGACTGTGTGAGTTCGGTCATCACCATATTACTTAAGTTATTGGTGTCAATGTGTTCATCAGTGTTGTTTTGGATTTGGTCGACAAATAGAATTGGGCGCTCTTTTGCTGTGAGTTTCACAATGGGTGGGAAGGTTAATAAACCTGACACCATTTTCTTCGTGGTGGTTTGTAAGTCAGTTGAGCTGAAGTCAGTACTGGTGGTATCGACTGCACCAGGGTCAGTATAGCGGGTGTTGCTGGAGCACGCACTGATTAGGATAGCGCTTGTTAGGATGATGAGTAATAGTTTTAATGATTTCATGATCGAACCTCTAGAATTAATGCTCACAACTAAGTAGGGTGGATAAAAGTTCGGCTGAAAGCCGGACATATCCACCAGCAGTGCTTGATGATAGACCGCTGGTGGATAGTTCAGTGCTTCGCACGAATTTTTATCCACCCTACATTTCAATTATATTCCTTCTTCGGCAAACGGAGAAGGAATTAATACTAACTTTGAACTTTACGAATCTGTTTTTGATCCGCCCATTCAACAATACCCGTTTTAATATTCATTAAACGCATGCTGACTAGGAAGTACATGGATGTTTTGCCATCGCCAGATTTTTCAATTGCACTTACGCTACCGTATAGCATGTATTGAGCACCGACTTGTTGGCCGATTTTAATAACACTTTGTGGATCAACATTACCGCTGTCGCTCTGATAGTTTAACTGATCACGCATTTTTTTCACTACAGACATATCGGTGAAGCGGAATTTACCTGATTGAATCAATTGCGTCATCATCATGTTGTTAATCATATCGGTATTGATTTGTTGGTTAGTCGTGTTTTTAACACCGGCAACAAATAATATGGGACGCTCTTTACTGGTTAACTGCACAACCGGTGGGAAGGTTAATAAACCTGACACCATTGTTTGCACGGTTGTTTGTAAGTCAGTAGAGCCAAAGCCTAAGCCTGTTGTGTCTACTGCGCCGGGATCTGTGTATTGTACGCCACCAGAGCAAGCGACAAGCAAGCTACTAGCAAACACGATAGCGGTTAGGGTTTTAAAGATTTTCATTGTGTTGTCTCCTATGCACAAACATTAAGTTTAAAAGTTTTGGCGCTGGGGTTAGGTGCAGTACCTTGTACTTGCGTGTTAGAACCAGCGGTGAGTGAAATCGGTGTCCAGGGGCCGGGTGTACCAACTTGGAAGCCATCTTTGTCGAACCATGTGAAGCGGTAACTTAGCATTTTGTTGTCGACGCTGTTGCTTTTGATGCTAGCACTGGCGTTGAGGACATTGCCAATTTCACGGCTACGCAATTCGGTAATGGTAGTGAAGTCAGCTTTTTCATTGATTTTTGCAACGGTTTGCCCTAATGGCATGCTGGCTTCTGAATAGCTACAACCACAGCTGCTCAACAGAAAGCTGCCGAGTATGATAGTCATGAGAGTTAATAATAGTGATTTCAGTTTCATTATCAGTCCTTATAGTGGAAAAACATTGGTTGCCAAACGGGTTGGATAAGCCACCACCCAAACTAGCACCGTTTGGCCTTTAGTGACTTTAACGGGCATGGTCTGTCGCTTGCCATTATATGACAAAGTGAGCGATTGTTCACCTGCATTTACGTAAGCTTGCATGATTTGTACATCATTAGGCAGGGTAGACCAAGTTCTCAAATCCGCACCACTACTAAAAACAGTGTAAAGGTTGGCAACAATGCCGCCTACATCGCCGGCATTCTTTTGTGCGGAGTGTTCCATGGTGGCTTTGGCGGCAAAGCGTAAAATAGCTCGCACGACCAATACCGGATACTCATCTTTCAAGGCTCGGGCCGATAAGTTTTGTAAATTCAAAATAGCCGATGTTTTGCCAAGCGTCTCTTTACCTTGGCTCACTAGCAATGCAGGTGTTGGGAAGTGTCGGTCAGCATAGTAGGGCATGGATATGGGCACAATGCCAGAACCATTAATGGGTAGTGGTAAATTGAATGCTTTACGCAACGGAATAAAGCCTTGCTCAAAAATGATGGCAATTTTACCTTGGTTCGGTTTAGGGTTAATAATCGTTTGCGGATAAGTTTTTTGGTAACGCGTAAAATCCGGCATGCTTAATTGTTTGCCCAAGCGTAAAACATTTTGTTGCAGATAAGGGTTGCTAGGTGAAATCGACAAGGCTTGTTTGTACGCGACATAAGCATTATTACTACTGCCTGTTGCTTCAAACATCAGGCCACCAAAATAATAACTGTAAGCATCTAAATATTGATTTTTAACAGCAGCGGCTGCAGCATTCATTTGTTGGAATTGTTTTTGGTTGAAGTCAACGTTGTTGTTAATGGATTCTTTTTTGGCTTTTGCGTCAGCTGCGGCTAAGGTCTTTTGATTCAGCTGCTGCGTATAGCTTTGCTCTTCATCAGCACGGCGCACTTCAACTAATGCACCAGACACATCACCTAAAGCAACATAGTTCAGCGCTTGGTATTGATGTAGTAAAATATATTCATAAGGGTAGCCCTGGTAAGGAATAGCATTGTCGTTGACTAGCAGGGCAGCGCTTTGGTCAAACATACCTGTTGCAGTAATTTTAGCTTTTTGTTGCAGCGCATCGACATTAGCAATGGCTTGCGTGTAGATGTCGCGGCTTTGCGTGAAATTGCCTGCAAGTTGTTCAATCCGACCGTATTCCATTAGGTATAAGATTTTATCATTCGTATCAGTTTTAGATTTAACCCGATCAGCCGCATCTTGGAACTTGCCTTTCGCAATATCCGCGCGCATGGGTTTTGCTTGATTGGGGTAAGCATTAAAGGTGCTCGACATCGAACAACCTGCTAGTAAAGACACTAGCAGGATGGACAATAGATTAAGCGATAACTGTTTCAACATGGATTACCATTGAATCGGTTTAGGGCTAGAGCCTGGTGACATGGGTTGTTTATTGGTATCAGGGTTTTTATCCGTTAACTCAACCACTGCACCTTGCATCTGCGTTGCATCGCCCGTCAAAATTGAAGCGGTAGAATATTTAGTTTGGATTTGTGTGATTTTCACTGTGCCAATTTTGCTTTTAGTGACACCAAGGCTATTGCCTGTGTCAGGGTCAACTAAGGCTTTGCCCGTTTTATAAACCGTCATGATGCTGCCAACTTTAAAGTCAGCACCTGTGCCGCGATTGATAAATACTTGCTTACCCTGCACTTGCATAATTTGCAGCGGGAAGATGGCTTGTAATATATCGTTAGTGGCTTGTTGTGCTGCTTTATCTTTTAGCTGATTCAAGAACAATGACTTATTCATAATCTTATCGCTGTGTGGATACAGTTTCTTTTGCACTTGAACAGGATATGAAGCAACGATTTGTCCGCTCTTAGTATCGACAACTTGCACATTGATGGCTAACGCACCGTGGTACATTAACTCACCATCTTGCATGTAAGGGTTGCTGTCTTTCTCATGGCGCACATCAATGTTTTCGATGCTACCCATCACTAAATAATCAGCGCCAAGCATGTGACCAATTTTAACGGCATTTTGTGGTGACACATATTGCGAGTCGTTAAAATTTAATTCGTCAGCCACTTGTTGAACTTTATTGCGCTCGACCACATTGAATTTATGGCTTTGCACTAAATAGTTCGTGATGCTGTTAGTCATCGAGCTAGTAGCTTCATCATACTCTTGTTTGTATTTAGCCGTGTTGCTTTCATTGTAACGAGTACCGTGTTGGCCATGCTTCTTTTTTCCATGCATGTCCTTGTATTCTACATTTTGATAATACATCTGCATTACTTGATGTGTGATAGTGAAGTTCAAGACCGCAATTGTTGGCATCCCCGTATCGCCCGTGACGGGTTGAGGGGCGGCATTGCTGACAAATGGCAGCATGATTAAGCTGGCACATAAAATTAAAATACTTGTGAGTTTTTTCATGTTTAACTCTCCTAGTTTAAGTCGCAGCTTGCGCTACTTTAAGTTTATTTTGTAAAGCAGTTTGTTGGGTACGTAGGTCTTGGTATTGTGCCATCAAACTGAGCATGCTTCCTGTCGTCTCGCCAGAAGGATATTTTCCAGAGTCATAATTGACGCCACCATTGGGAGAAAGTGTGAAGTGATATTGATTTTCCATGTTGCTAACGCCAGAGTTAACTTGATCCAATTGATTTTGGATGTTATCAATGTTTTGCTTCAAGACAACGCCGTGGTCATAAGCTTTTTTAAATAGTGGAAATTTGCTCACATCACATTCATTAGGGTAGGCGTTGCCGGCTTTACCTAATTCAGTTGCGGTTGATACATTGCTACAAGCTTGAGCTGCACCGGCATTATATCCGTCTGTATAAGCCGTTATATGTTTAGTTGCACAAGCAAGGCTGGCGATTTTGCCGGCAATAGCATCTTGCTGCCCTTGAGCTTTAGTGCAATATTGCGTGATGCCTTTGTTATAACCGATATCAAAATCTTTTAAGCTAAGTGATAAATGTACGGCAGCACAAGCTGTTTCACGTGCTTGAATCTCGGCAACGGGAGCGCCACCTTGACCGGCTTGCAAACCTAATGCCTGTGTTGGGGTACAGTATTCTTTGATACCCTGTGCATAACCTTGATTATAAGATTGTGTGTTAATCGTCAAATTGTATTTTGCGCAATCAGCAATGTAGCCGGAGAAATCTTTCTTGGGTTTACCTTGCGTGCCATCTTGCTCACCGACAGTTTGCCAGTTAGTGTGTAAACATTCTGATTCTGATAAATGATGTACACAGGCAGTTAAGCTTAATAGTGCAAAAAACGCTATTACAATTCTCACGATTGACATAAAGGCTTCCTCTCATTGATTTGACTAGTGGCATTATCCAATAACCACTGTTGTAGTCAATAATTTGGCGCTATATTAACCGAAATAATGTTAGTTGAATGATTATAGAATGTAAAATGCGTGTAAAGAGGGCTTAATTGTTACGATTTAGGCTTAAATAGGCGCCAATCACGATGAGTGTAACGGCACAGAGTATGGCCGCTAAAGGGAGTTGAGTGGTTTGTGGCAGCGTAGCTGAAATTAACGCGAATATGCCTGCGCCCATGTTTTGTGCTCCACCTAAAATGGCGCCCGCAGTGCCGGCCATTTTTGGAAAAGGCATAATAGCTTGTGTGGTTGAGGTGGGGAATAGCATGCCTGCTGCAAACATGTAAATAGCGATGGGTAGTAAAATGGCGGTGGTGCTAACGTAGCCAAATAATGCGGGTACTAACATGCTTAAGCTACCGATTGTCAAACAGGCAACGCCGACTAACATAAAGCCATTGAAGCTATCGCGATTGCTAAATTTAGCCGCGACAAATGAGCCCGCTATATAAGCTGGCATGGGCACGATAAATAATAGGCTGATCATGCCAGCCGTATAATGCAATGCTTGATGTAAAATCAAACCGGCTGATGATTCAAATACAGCGAAGCCACTAAACGTTGCGACGAGTATTATAGTATTGCAAATGAATTGCCGATGGCTCAAAGCAAGACTGTAATTGTAAAACACACGACGTATAGAGGTTCTGCGTTTAAATACATTAGTTTCTTGGCAAAAGAAATATTGTGCTGCTAAAACACCTGCACCAAGTAACAACAAGAAAATAAAGATCAATCGCCAACCCGCTATCAGATATAAAAAGCCACCTAACAAAGGTGCAATGAGAGGTGAAAATATTAACGCCATGCTGACATAGCTGTTAGCTTTTTGTAACAACTTACCCGTGTAGCGATCACGCATCGCGGTGCGAGCCATCATGCCACCAACACCAGTACCACAGCCTTGTAAAAAACTGCCAACAACAATTTCAGTAAAGTTAGTTGAAAATATGGCAATGACTGTTGCGGTGAGGTAAATACTTAAACCGATTAAGACAACCGGCCGTCGTCCAAGCCTGTCTGAAAGTGGGCCGTAAATAAACTGTGATATGCCGTAGCTAAGTAAATAAACCGCCATAACGGTTTGAATATGGCTCGGTGTCGTAACAAAATAACGCGCCATGGCCGGCATCGCAGGCACATAAATAGTATTAGTGATTTGCCCCACGCCCGCAAGCGCTACAATCAGTAGTAAAAAGGGTAAAAATGATAGTTGGCGCATATTGTCTCTTATATATAAGATGCGGCGCGATGATAGGGTAAATATAAGTGCTTTGCAATAAAATCCCCACCAAACAATGATTGATAGGGATGGTTTAATTTTAACAATTTTCGGTGCGAACGATGACTTGACCATTTTCGCATTGCTGGAAAGCATGATGATCGGATATCAAGATTAAACGCTCCATCGTGCTGCGATCAGCGGCGATTGGGTAGAGATAATAACAAGTTAAGCTACCATCGTTGTAATATGCTGTACGCCCAGCATCTATTTTGCTTTCCTCAAAATAACCATGCTCATCTAATGTCGGTGCTGGCACGTAAGCAGGATCGTGTTGTTTAGAACGCATGTACGGGTTCTCAAAATGTACATTTTTAGCTGCCGTTTCACCCATGCCATCAACCTTACCCATATCCTGCTTAGTTGATTTAAATGTTAAGCCATAAGGGCTAGGGCAGTAGTGTTGTAGATCGGGTGCTGCATGTGCCACACCTTGAAAGAAGCTTAAAGAAGTCATGAAAAGCAGTGATTTGATCAGCTTTGTATTCATTTGCAAGTTTTCCTATTTTGATTATGCATGGAGAAATATAAATTAAATATTACTGAAATGCAATAGGGTTTATTGCGTTATTGAACATTTTCTATTTATGCTGTACTATTTCTATTCACTCAATCAGGAGCGAGCGCCGATGAACAACTAAAACTTTCTTAGCTTATTTCTACATCCACAAGCATAGAGGTTTTTGTTATGGCGATTATTCAGTTACATCACGTATTTTATTCTTTAGACGATCGAACATTATTAAATGATATCGATTTCAGTATTAACGCAGCTGACAAGTTAGCTATTGTTGGGCGTAATGGTGTGGGCAAAACTACGCTGCTACGGCTTATTGTTGGCGAGCTGTTGCCAACTGAGGGTAATGTTGAGCGTCGCAAGATGGTGCATTACTGCTCGCAAAACTATGCGGCTTATCAACAATTCAGCGTGGCTAGAGCATTGGGTATTACCAATAAATTAGCAGCATTACAGCGTATTGAGGCGGGCAATGATGATGCGCAAGACTATACAACTTTAGCTGATGATTGGTTGGTGCATCAGCGATACGCTCTAGCGTTAGCTGAATTAGGCTTGCTCGATGTTGATTTTCAAAAGCCGTTACAAGATTTTAGTGGCGGCGAGCAAACCAAAATTTTCTTATGCCGAGCTTTTATGTCTGATGCGGATTTATTATTGCTAGATGAGCCCAGTAATAATTTGGATGCGCAAAGCAAGCAACTGCTCTACAAAAATATCCAGCAATGGGGTAAAGCCTTAGTTGTGGTGAGTCACAACCGCGAATTGCTCAATCAAATGACAGCGCTCATCGAACTTGATAGCTTGGGTATGAAGCTCTATGGCGGTAATTTTGATTTTTACCGACAACAAAAAACCATTGAGCAAGCAGCTTTACAGCAACAAGCAGATGATGCAAAGCAAATACAACGTAAAACTGCACGTAGCATTCAATATGCTAGAGAAATGCACGAGCAGAAAGTGGCGAAGGGTAAACAGATGCGGCGTGACCGAGTACTCGATACCGTAACATTGGATGGTATGAAAGGACGTAGTGAGAAAACACAACACCGTATGCGCTTACAAAACTCCATGCGGACCGAGAGAACGCAAGAACAACTTGATGAGGCTACAGCTAAATTAGAAGTGGTTGATAAAATTAAGGTGGTTATGCCAAATACACATGTACCAGCCAGAAAGATGATGCTGTCATTAAATGATGTGAGTTTTGCTTATGAGCAAAAAGATGTGCTAAAGAATATTACCTTGCTTATGCAGGGCCCACAGCGTCTGGCTATCACTGGCTGCAATGGTGCCGGCAAAACAACATTAGTGAATATTATTCTTGGGCGCTTAAAAGCTCAGGGTGAAGTTGAATTAGGGACTGATCGCATACAGTATGTTGACCAGCAAGTCAGTTCACTCGATGTTAAGCAATCAGTCGTTGAGAACTATAAGCGCTTAAATCCCGAAGCCTCAGAAAATGATACTCGATCTGCGTTAGCACAGTTCTTATTTCGTAATCGTGCGGCTGACAAATTAGTTAGTGTATTAAGCGGCGGTGAGAAACTAAGAGCTGGTTTAGCTTGTGTATTGCTTTCTAAACATGCGCCACAATTATTAATTCTCGACGAGCCCACAAACCATCTAGATTTAGATAGTATTTTAGCATTAGAACAAGTGTTAAATTGTTACGAAGGTGCGTTGATAATGATATCACACGATAAGCTGTTTTTAGAGAACATTAATATCGATCAAGCATATGTCTTGTAGGGTGGGTAAAAGTTCGGCTGAAAGCCGGACATATCCACCAGCGGTGTTAAGTCAACGTTTGAATGGTGGATATGTCCGTGCTGCCGCACGAACTTTTATCCACCCTACTTAGGAGGAGGCTGGCGATAAAACAGCTGGCGCCAGCATCTTTATCGTCCGCTCACCTGCATTAAGCTTCACTTTAGTTCCCTCAGGCAACGTAAAGTTCATCGGCTCATGCCCAAACGTCGCGCCAGAATAAGCGGGAATATGCAGTGGTTTAATATACTCATCTAACACTTGCTGCAAATCATAGCCATCCGCATTGGCTTTATGACAGCCCGTGCATTCACCAAACACAAACCCTTTAATTTGTTTTAACACACCGGCTGATTGTAGTTGCGCTAACATGCGATCAATCTGGTAATAACTCACGCCGACATCTTCTACGAATAAAATGCTTTCTTTCCAGTCGGGCTGGTATTGTGTTGAAAGCAGGGCGGTTAACACCGTTAGATTACCACCTAACAATTTGCCAGTAGCTGTGCCTGATCGTACGACATGCGTTTCATAACTATCGGTTTTAATATTATCAACTTGTTTGTCTATTTTCGGCTTAGGATTTTTAAACGTAAGCGCTTTACCTTCAAACAACACTTGCTTTAGATTATCGACAGTAAAAGCCGGCCAAGGTTCAATACCCATTGGGCCATGAAAGGTAATCAACCCCGTTTTGGCGTGAATCGCGAGTAACAGTGACGTAATATCACTAAATCCAACAAATATTTTGGGGTGTTTTTTAATATTATCAAAATCAATTAATGGCAGCACACGCTGGCTGCCCCAACCACCGCGTATTTCAAAAATGGCTTTAATGCGTGGATTAGCGAACATTGTATTAATATCATGCGCGCGTTCTAAATCGGTGCCGGCAAAATAGCCCGCACGTTTATGAATATTATCACCCAGCACAACCTTCAATCCTAAAGCATGTAAACGTTGCTTAGCATAGGTAATATCAATATTTGAGGCACGAAAACCGCTGGAGATTAATCCGACTTCATCGCCTCGGTGTAAAGGTGCAGGTTTAATGTTGGGTAAATTATTGGCATGCCCAATAATTGATAACGTTAATAAAATAACTGTGCTAATCTTTCTCATAGCTTTGAACTATACCGCATTATCTAGGAGGTGCAACATGCAGCAGCAAGAAGTGAAATATTCTGATGGTGAGACGAATTATATTGGGCAATTATTCTACGATGATGCTGTTGATGGTAAACAGCCCTGCGTCTTATTGTTTCATGCGATGGAAGGCATGAATCGTGTGACGATGGATAATGCTAAATGTTTAGTGCGAGTAGGCTATGCCGCATTTGTGGTTGATATGTATGGTGAGGGAAAAGATTGCACCACGATGGATGAATGTATGGCGGCATTAATGCCCTTATTAGAGAATCGGGAGTTAACGAGAGCGCGAGCGATGTTAGGTTTTGAAACTGCGCGTGAACTAGATGTGGTTGATGCCAATAAAATGGCCGCTATCGGTTTTTGCTTAGGTGGTTTGTGCGGTCTAGATTTGGCACGCAGTGGTGCCGACATAAAAGCCATGGTGAGTGCGCACGGTGTGTTGATGAAACCGGAAAACATTCCTAACGAAACGATAACAGCCAAAGTGTTGGCGTTGCATGGTTATGATGATCCTCAAATATCGGCAGAACAATTAGCGGACTTTAAAAAAGAAATGAATGATGCCGACGTCGATTGGCAGATGCTATATTTTGGTCACACAAAACATGCCTTTACCGACCCTGATGCGGCTTTGATTGGTGCACCTGAAATGGGCCGTGTTTATAACGAAGTCGCTTGCGAACGCACTTGGAATTACGCAGCACAGCTATTCGCAGAAGTGCTGGGGTAAATGTCGTATAGTTTTTTAAGTGCAAACATGGTATGTTTCTGCCGGCTCAACCTCAAGGAGACATGCTATGCACGGGCGTCATTTTTTTGCACGTTTATTTTTATTAACCAGCTTATTATCATCATTAACTATGGCCAACGCCGCACAGCAAAACGTATCAGGCATTTATGTCGATTTTGGTGCTGGCCAAGCTTTTTATGCGAACCCGGCAGCAGGCAATGTCGATGTTGTGCCAGATTTTGAAACCGATGCATTTGGTGCGGGTAAAGTAAACCATGGTGTATTTAATTATCAGCTGGGTACAGGCTATCAAATGGCCACAAAACGGTTTTGGTTTCCTCTGATTCAAGCTGGATTACTTTACTCACAACAATTGAGCGCCACAGTTAAAGGGCATGATTATCTTGAATTTCAATCATCAGATTTTAATAATTACAGTTATCAATACAGCATAAGCACTTGGCAATTATTTGCGAATGTGAAAGCCGATATTGTTGACTGGCATGGATTGTCACCTTATGTTGAAGCAGGTATAGGTGTTGATCAAAACACGGCTAATGGATATGCTTCAACACCTAAAGCACCTGTCGTACAACCTGGTTTAGCCTATGGTAATAACACAACGACTAATTTTGCATGGCGCTTAGGTCTGGGGCTAGATTATCATGTTAATAAAGTGTTTACCGTTTATGCTGGTTATCAATATTCCGGTTTGGGTAATGCCTACTTAGATAGTGCCGCTACTGATAGTGGGCAAACGGGTAGAGGCCCTGGGCAAGCTAATTTAGCTACTAACACATGGTTGTTTGGGTTTAGTTATTTGCTTGGTCATGAACATTTTAATCACGGTCAATAAGGAGATTGTCGATGCAACGTTTATTTTATAGCTTGGTTATCTTAAGCATGTTTGTCACAACATCCGCCTTTGCAGCGAAAGAGCCCCTGCAAGTGACGTATCAAAGCCTACCAACAACTTGCACAACCAGTGGTGCAAATGCAACTTGTAGCGGTACAGTCGGTAATGAATATAGCATTGAATATTTGGTTCACAATAATTTGCCTACAACATCACCTATTAAGATTAGCGGTTTTTCAACGCCTATGGTGCGTGATGTCAACGTGGTTAATAATTGTCAAGCAACATTAGCAGCAGGTGCTGAGTGTATACTCAAATATACAGTGACGTCTTCTAGTGCACGAAACGTGAGTCAGATTTTGCATATCAGTAACAGTGGTAGAGTGCAGCAATTTCCTCTGACTATGACACTTTCGCAATCACCTTCTGCTTTGAGTTTTTTGGACTCACCAACTTTGCCCGATACCGTAGAGGTGGGTACGGATAACGAATTTACGTATACCGTTAGCAATGATGGTGGCTCAGCGGCTATTGTCTCAGCATCATTGAGCAGTGAAGAACATGGCTTGACTATTTCGCAAAATGATTGTGATGGTTCATTAGCTGCGGGTAGTGCTTGCACGATAATCTTGCAGTATCAACCAACTGAAGTTGGTGCCATTTCAACGAGTTTAGATGTTACGAAAGACGGTGATGAAGCGCTTTCACAAAATATTGATTTGGAAGCTATTGATACTAGCTCACCATTGGCCTTAACAATAGAACCTACGGCACCGAGTGGTGGATGGGCGACACACGTTCAGCAAATTTCTGGTGATTCAGCACCTGTAACAGTGCTATATCAAATGCAGAATACAAGTGATGATGCGGTGAGTTATACGGTTTCTGCCGCGACAGCGTTATCGCAACAAACAGGTGAAACGGGTGATTGTTCAACCTCAGGAAGTTTGGCATCTGAGGCAACTTGTAACTTGCGTTTGCAGTTTCAGTGCACATCAGGTGATTGCACGGCAGGTAGTCAAACTGTATCTGCAAGTGTGGAGGTTGATGGTAACGATGTTATTACGGTAGAACCTGAGTTTAATGTGATTAATAGCGATTTGCAAAAATTCTTATACGAAAATGGTGACGGAACACATCCGCTACCAGGTGACAATAATACTTCTGTGACTACAGTTGCTCGCCATGGTGATTATTTGTATGTGGGAACGAGTAACTCAGGTTTAGCTGTTGCCCCGGTTGATGCGACAACTAGTGAAGTCACTAGTGATTGGACGACTTACGACACTACTGGTGGTGATTTAAATTCAGCTTCTGTGAAGGGTGTTACCATTGATGAGTCTGATCATTTATATGTCGCAAATGACGCTGGTGTTAATACAACGTCGTTGATTGAAGGTGTGCCAACAACGTGGAGTAAATATACAAATAGTGCTGGTACTTCAACGGGTGGTTTTAATATATTGAGCGGTGTGAAAGTTACCACTGTCGTGCGACATAATAATTATATCGCGATTACTAAGGCCTGGAATGGTGGTGGTGGTGCTAATACAGCCACAGTTGATTCAGGCACAGGCTTGGTTAATGCATCTTGGAATCTATATGCTAACTCAGGCTCCACCGGTGATTTCAATTTTCCAGCTGATGCTTCGATTGATTCTTATGTGAATTATATTACCGGGAATGCGTGGTATGTCGGTACACGGGATAAGGGTTTTTATGCAGCCACGATTAGTGATACGGGTGCAGTAACTCAGGATTGGACAAAATATGATAATACAACAACTGGTTGGCCATCAGCGGTCAGCGCTTATGATGTTAATGGAGCGATTCGGATAGGCAACTATTTGTATGTGGGTACTGAAAAAGGGTTGGGTCTGGTACACTTGGGCGCCGATGATTTACCTGATTCAACATGGTTGTTTTATACTGATACGGTTACTTCTGAAACACCATTTGCTCTGCCTTATAATAACGTTGGGATAACTAGTTTGACACAAGCAGGTGACTACTTGTATGTTGGATTTAGTCAAGTAGGATTTGCTGTTTGCACGTTAGGCAGTGATGGGAAAATTACTTCAATGCTGGTTTACACTGGCAGTAATTCTAATATTGGGAATAGGACGTCAGGTCTATGGGCAAGCGATGGTTTTCTTTATAGTAGCGCTTCTACAAATGCTATTTACACGACACAAGGTTTAGCGATTTCAGAGTTACCTTAAATATGATGAATACAACTATTAACCAAACCCGCGATTGGGAAGACAATTACCAGCAAGGCGACACACCGTGGAAACATGCAGAGCCCCATCAACCCGTGTTGCAGTTGTTCGAGCGTATCGTCGATAAAGATGCGAAGATACTGGAAGTCGGTTGCGGTTATGGCGTAGAAGCAAAAGCATTGGCCACACAAGGTTACCAAAATATTTTAGCTTGTGATGAATCAGCAACAGCTATTGCCACAGCGAAAACTAACGGCCCCGATGTGAATTTTCAAACCTTAAACTTTACGCAACAACACCAGCAGTTAGGGCAGTACGATATCGCCTATGACATTGCTTGCGCACACACCATTAAAAATGCAGAAGGGCGACGACATTTTGCCCGTTTGATTCATGAGCATCTCGTCGATGACGGTTTATGGATTAACATGACCTGCGATCGCGATGCCGATTTATTAGTGCAAGCCAAAACTGGCGTTAAAATTCCTGGCAGCCTAAGTTTTTTAGAACTTGCCGACATGCTGCAAGGACAATTCATTGTGAAAGAGCTGGTGCCATTAACAATTCCTGTCAGTCGAAAAGGGCATCCCACGGTGGATTTTCCTGCTTGGTTGACAGTTGCACAAAAGTTGTTGGGATAAGGTACTCGAGTGTACGGGCTGTAGTTTTTTAAGCCTAACCATGGTATGTTCGCGTTAATTGCCTGCTCGATGTATTGGAGACATACTAATGCAAAAACGTTGTTTACTTGTCCGCTTTAGCACACTAGTGCTGTTACTTATTGGTTTTATGACAGCAGATGCCACGACTGATCCGCAATCGGGCTTTTATCTTGATCTGGGAGTCGGTGTTGCGTATTACTCACAGCCGGGTGCGGGTGATATCAATGTTGTGCCGGGCTTTCAGACCGATCACTACAGTGCGGCTCATGTTAGCAGTGGCGTGCTGGAGACTGAACTCAGTGCAGGCTATCAAATTGGCATGAAACATTTCTGGTTCCCCTATATAAACCTGGGCATTACTTTTGCGAATCAAGCTAACGCGAATGTCAATGGCAATGACTACTTAGAATTTCAATTACCTGAATTCAATAATTACAGTTATCAGTACAATATTAAAAGTTGGCAATTGTTTGCTTCAGTGAAAACCGATATTGTCGAATGGCATGGTTTAGCGCCTTATATTTCAGCAGGTTTAGGCTTTAGTCAAAACATGGCTTCCGGTTATATCGCAACGCCAAAGGCTCCCATTGTGCAGCCAGGTTTAGTTTATGCTAATAAAACGACAGCTAATTTTGCATGGCGTGTGGGTTTAGGTTTGGATTATCACGTAACGCCTCTCATGACACTTTATACTGGCTATGAATATAGTGATTTAGGTGATGCCTATTTAGGCTCTGCCGAAACAGCATCCGGTAGCACGGGCAGGGGCCCTGGCCAGCATTTAGCCACGAATGTCTGGTTATTCGGCTTTACTTATACCTTTGGGCATTATTAATTAGGAGACACCGAATGCGATGTTTTATTAAAGTTGTTGTGTTAAATTTATTGGTACTATCGACTGCATTTGCGGCTAAAGAACCCTTAGTTGTGTCGTTTTATCAAGTACCAGCGGAGTGCACAGTAACCAAGAATCAATTAAGTTGTGATGGCTATGTGGGGAGGACGTATACCTTCGAATATTTAATCAAAAATAATTTATCCATCACTTCACCGGTAGATGTTGCCGGTTTTATAACGCCACTGGTTCGTGATACCACGATTGCTAATAATTGCCCTGCTAAATTAGCCGCAAACGCTTCGTGTATCTTAAAATATACCTTGAGCGTCAGTAAAATCACCACTGTTTCACAAGTCTTGCTGATTACTAATGGGGGGAAAATACAAGATTTCCCTCTGAGCATGACCTTAAAAATACTCGGTTGACTGTGATGGAAAAGTTGGTAATATACTGACCATGTCAAAACCCATACCGAAATTAGAACTCCCTGACGGCGCCGATAAGCTCTTATTGCATTCCTGCTGTGCCCCATGTTCTGGCGAAGTGATGCTGCGCTTAATCGAATCCGAAATTGATTACACAATCTTTTTCTACAACCCCAACATTCACCCCGAAAAAGAATACTTGCTCCGCAAAGATGAAAACATCGAATTTGCCGATAAGCACAACATCCCCTTCGTCGATGCCGATTACGATACCGACAATTGGTTTGCAAGAGCCAAAGGCATGGAAGACGAACCCGAACGCGGCATTCGTTGCAGCATGTGTTTCGACATGCGTTTTGATCGCACCGCATTGTATGCCCACGAACATGGTTTCCCTGTTATTTCTAGCAGCCTCGGTATTTCACGTTGGAAAGACATGAATCAAATCAATACGAGCGGCGAACAATCTGCTGCTAAATATCCTGACATGACGTATTGGACTTACAACTGGCGCAAACACGGTGGTTCTGCCCGCATGATAGAAATTTCGAAAGATGAAAAGTTTTATCAGCAAGAATATTGTGGATGTGTGTATTCATTACGAGACACGAATAAATGGCGTAAGAAGAACGATAGATCTGTTATCAAAATTGGTGTGCAGTATTATAGTCATGAGGGCTAGCTCATCGTTTCTTAAGATGTTTTGAAAACTACTTTACATGTAGACCTTTCCATCCTTAGATGTGAAACGTGCTAGCAATGCATCTAAAAATTCTGGTGTGAGTTGGCGTAAAAGCTCATCATCAGGCATTGCCGCATTGAATCCAAGTTTACTTTTTCTGTCGTCATCTTTTTTGGGATGAACCGATTTAAGCCACCAATGAATTCTAGGCATAAACTTCGTATTGAGAAAGGTTTTATAGTTATCAGATGCCTGGGTTTCGATGTGTCTGTCAATCATAGCAAGTGTTAGATCGAGAGATGTTTGTAGTTCTTGCTTCATGGCTGGTATATCGATTTCTCCTGTGGCAGAAGCATTTGCTGTCTTGTTTAGTTTTAGCCATAAAGGCATTAAATACCATGGGCAAGTCAATAGTGTTTCACCGCCATCAAGAACAGTTAGAATAGCAGTGGTTTGGTATTTCAATAATTCGCCATAAAGCATTAATGCGCTGAGGTCGCCTAACTCTATACACAGCATGATAAGTTTTTTGCTTTCATAGGTGAGTGGTTTTGAGAGCGCTAATTCCATTAGCAAGCTAACATCATGGCGGCGGTAGGCGGGGTGGTACTTGTTATCGACACCTAGTACCAATGGCAAGCGTGGTGTGGGTTGTATGTATTGTTGCCTGAGAGTGTGGACCAATGGGTCTTGTTCTAGTGCTGTGGGCAAATAGCTTTCAGGTGCCACAGGGTATGGCGTTTTTCCTTCATCAGCTTCTTTTTGTCTACGCGCGCTAACAGCATCGAGTACGTCATGACCAGGTGGTTGTTGTACTAGATCGCGAGGTAATGAGATCACGTCATGATTACCAGGTCGAGTATTTTTTTCAATAGCAATGACTGACGCTTGACTCAAGTGATGTTGAAACATAAGCCGAAAGGGTGAGCTAGTCAGTAAATGGTTTGCTCTTAACTCTTCAATAATAGGAGCGCTTCTCTCTTGTTTACCGCGTTTTCTCTTTTCATAAGCAGGCCAATCATCAGGAATGCCAGGCAAAGGTTTTGTTAAGTAAGTTTCTTCAAGTTTAATGGCTTCTAATAATTGGTGGAGATTAGCGTTAGGATTGCCGCTTAGTTTGCTTTTGTCTGGTAAGGCACCTTTATATTGTCGCAAAAATATTTGGCTGGCGAATAAATGTGAAAAGAAGTCAGTCCATTGTTTTTCACTACGAGAACCTATCTCAGGTGTTTCTTCAAACGTAGGTGTTTCAGTAGTCAAATCACATTCTGACAAAGCTAATTCATGCAGATGCCATCTGAACCATTGTTTGCTAGGAATTAGAAAATGCTCATTTACTATTGCGGGGTGGTGAGATTGAGCAAATGTAGGCAAATGCTTATCAATAGCATCCTTAATAGGAAGTCTTACTGGGCCCATAGCAATCTCTTAGTTATAGTTTGAGCATATTATACACTAATCTTTCATGTCGGATGGATAAAAGTTCACGCGGAATCTACCAGCAGTGGCCGGCAGAAGACCGCTGGTGGATATGACTGACCTTCAGTTAGCCTTTTATCCACCCTACAAGAAGACATACGCAGAATAAACTCATATAATCCCACGCTATGTTAAAACAAACTATGAACCTTAAAGCCAATAACACCCTGCGTTTACCCGCGCTGGTAGATAATTTTTATGCCGTATCATCTGTAATTCAGTTAAAAGAGGCATTACAACAAACGACAGATCCCATTATTTTGGGCGAGGGCAGCAATGTTGTGTTAGCAAAAGCTAGCTACGCGGATGTGATTGCTTTGCAGCTAAAAGGTATTGAGCTTGTTGACGAAGATGACGAAGCTTTTTATGTGAAAGCCGCTGCCGGTGAAAACTGGCATCAGTTTGTGTTGTATTGTATTGAGCATGACTATTTTGGTATTGAAAACCTATCGTTAATCCCTGGCACCGTTGGTGCAGCGCCGGTGCAGAATATTGGTGCTTATGGTGTGGAGTTGAAAGATGTGTTTTATGAATTGGAAGCATTGGATCGCAACAGCTTAGAGATGAAAATTTTTGACAAAAATTCATGTCAATTTTCTTATCGCAATAGCTTGTTTAAATCGACTGCGCGCGATGAATATATTATTACCGCTGTTACGTTGCGTTTAGCCAAACAACCTAATTTTGTTTTAGGTTATCCGACCCTGCAAGAAAAATTAAAAGATTACGATGGTGCTATCAGCGCTAAAGCTATCAGTGATGCTGTGTGTGCAGTGCGACGTAGTCGATTGCCTGACCCTGCTGAAATCGGCAATGTTGGTAGTTTTTTTATGAATCCGGTTGTTGATAAGGCGGCATTAGATGGGTTGTTAGCGAAGCATCCTGAATTGGTTTATTTCGATATGGGCGATAGACAATATCGTGTGCCAGCGGCGCAACTCATTAAGCTTTGTGGCTTTACCGATATTAACCATGATGGTATTGGTGTTTATGAAAAAAATGCTATCGTGTTAGTGAATCAGGGGGAAGGCACGGGTGAAGCGGTGTTGCACTTTACTAAAAAAATCCAATCAGCCGTGAAAGATAGGTTTGATATTGATATTCACCCGGAACCAAGAATATATTAATGTGCCGATACTAATTTCAATCCAATAATCGAACCAATTAACATGGCGATAAAAAATACTCGCCAAAAATGTAATGGTTCGCCGAAAAAAATAATACCAATAATGACAGTGCCTGCAGCGCCGATACCCGTCCAAATGGCATAAGATGTTCCCAGAGGAATGGTTTGAATAGCTTTAGTTAGTAAGCCGAAACTGAGAATAGCAAAAAACACGAAAGCGAGGCTGGGTAGCCATTTGGTGAAGCCATTCGAGAGTTTTAATGAAGTGGTGAAGCCTATTTCGAAAATGCCAGCAAATAATAAATATATCCATGCCATAATAAATATCCTTATTGATGCTATAACCATAACATGACTATAAAAATTTACAAGGCAGGAGTTTATTTGCGCTACATTAAAGCGGTAATAAGTTTATCAGTAATAAACTTAATATAAGCCTTTTTAGCCGCAGGTTTTTCAATGTAATGGTTAGGATCCATCGCGATGGCGCTGCATAGCGATAAGGTCATGGTCATGCCAAATTCAGGTGGGAAACCCGATGTCATTTCACCAGCATCTTGATAATGCTGAAAAGCTGCGACCCAGGTTTTGGCATGCTTATTCTCAGTCACACCGATATCTTTTTTAGTACCTTCCATGCGTTGCCAAGCAATCATACGCATGATATCAGGGTTGTTTCTATAGAAGTCGATACTGTTGATGACCAATTGTTTGATGAATTTAGGGAAGGGCAGAGTCGTTGCTGGCAATACGGTTGCTGTTGTTTTATTTTCATCTTCTTTAACAATATCGTGTTTAACGGCAACCCATAAGCCTTGCTTGTTTTTAAAATGATGAAATATGAGGCTATGGTTAACTTTCGATAGTTCGGTGACTTTACTCATGGATGTGCCGGCATAGCCGTGTTTCACAAATAGTTTACGTGCAGCTTTGACGATTTTAGCCCGGGTTGAGTCCGCTCTGTGATGGGTGGTATTTTTTTTCATAAAGGCATTATACAACTATTGACTGCTTGGTCAATAGTCGTTAAAATCCGTAAAGTTGACTGTTTGGTCAACAATATGGAGAAGAAAAATGAAACATAACCGATTAATATTCATACTGGTATTATTTGTTGCCTGTTTGCAGCAGTTTGCTGCCGATATCTATGCGCCCTCAGTGCCTGCTATCGCTAAAGCTATGTCAGCACCGATGCACATGGTGCAATACACGATGGCAATTTTTATGTTTGGCGTAGGTTTGTCAACATTATTTTATGGCATTGCTTCTGAAGGCTTTGGACGTAAGAAACCATTGATAGTCGGGTTGCTTGTCATGTTAGCGGGAAGTGTTGTTTGTGTGTTTGCACAAAATGTCGAAACGTTATTGGTCGGGCGTTTTATTCAAGGCTGTGGCTGTGGTGCGACAGCCGGTTTGTGGCGTACGATATTTCGTGACCAATGGCAGGGTGATGAAATGGCGCGCATGGCTTCGTATTTTACGATGGCGATTACCTTAGTGTTACCTATTGCACCGGTTATCGGCGGGTATTTACAAGAATTAATCGGTTGGCAAGCTAGCTTTGGCTTCTTAGCCGTTTATGTCATTTTATTATTAATCGTCGTTATGCTGTTTTATACCGAAACCAGCCAACATCATCATCTCGAACGTTTGAAACCAAAGTTCATATGGCAAGCAATAAAAGAGGTTTTAACGCATCGAGAATTTTTAGGTTATATCGGCATTTCATTTTTGTGCTTTGGTGGTTTGTTTTCTTGGTTTATTGCAGGGCCTGTGATCATCATTCATGTATTGAAATATACACCTGCTGAATTTGGTTGGATGACATTAATCGCCACGGCTATCGCGATGTTGTTTGGCGGTAAAGTTAATGCAAAATATGTCAAAGCCAAAGGTGCAAAAGCCATGATGAAAATCGGTTTTGCTTTTATGTTGCTGTCGGGCTTAATCGCCTTGGTGAGCTATTTTATCGTCGGCAATAATGTGTATGCCATTATGACAGCCGTCACGTTGTTTTATTTCTCAGGCAGCTTAGTTTGGCCCAATGCATTTGCCAATGCGATGACACCCTTTGGTAAAATAGCAGGTTTTGCTGGCCCTATTTATTCAGCCATGCAAATTTCCGGTGCTGCTGTGATTGGAGCTATTGTTGCGTATTTACCGAGTGATACGGTGTTACCCGTTGCGATTGTATTTATCGTTGTGCCAATGCTTGCTTGGCTGCTATTACGGTTTGTTGTAGAGTAGGGTGGATAAACATTCGCGCTTTGCTGGTTTTTTTTTCAAAGGCACATCGTCATCCCGCGGCTTGACCGCGGGATCCATGTCATGGTTCTCTAGATTCCGTGGTCAAGCCACGGAATGACGGTTTATTGCAACTTAGCATAAAATTAAGCCGCAGAGGTTTCCCCCCTCCATATCTAGCACCGCTCTCAAAGTAGCGCCTTCCTTCTTGATATTGTCATTGTATGACTTGAACACACAATCTACATACTATGAACGGTTTGAAATGTTGTGTACCATGGTTGGTATTGAGTGAGAAGCAGCTAAAGCTAGGGTGGTTTAGCCCGTGTCCTTTACGGATGCATTATGAATGCTAATTAATGGATAATCGCACATCAAAATTGAGGAATAATATGAACCTATTTAAAGAAGTCACAGGCAAAGGCAAAAATGTTGTGTTGTTACACGGTTGGGGATGTGACCATCGGCATATGCAGCCAATAGCTGAGTTATTATCAAAGCATTACCGTGTCTCGAATTATGATTTACCTGGCCGTGGCGGTAGCAGTGATGCGTGGCATGATGATATTGAATCAATCGATGACATGGCCGATTGCTTGTTGCACGCATTGCCAGAAAACGCAGTTTACATTGGTTGGTCTTTTGGTGGCTTATTATCGCTATCGATTGCTTCGCGCTATCCTGAAAGAGTAGAGCGTTATATTGGTATTTGCAGCCTGCCTAAATTTATTGAAACTGATAATTGGCCTGCTGTTGCAAAACCGGGTTTTACTGCACCTTTTAAAGCAGGCCTTGCAGAAAAAGGTGTAAAACAATTTTTTCAAGATTACTACGATATGGAATTTGAAGGTGTCAGTAAAGATGCACTCTATGATCATCTTGTGGACGCTTTAGATGATGCCGATAATATTGACTTAGACATCCTTCTTCAAGGCACTGAGATATGTGATAGTGCAGATTTGCGTAAAGAGTTTAGTAGCGTCGATTGTCCCATCGATTTGATTCTAACCGCTAACGATCATTCCGCTCCTGCAGCTGTATATGACCAGGTTCAAGCATTGAATCCAACAGCTAACTTACATGTGATGAAAGTGGGACAGCATTTACCCTTCTTCACTCATCCAAAAGAATTTAATGAGATTTTATTGTCGGTGTTAAACCTTCGCTAATAACCTGGTTGTGATTTGTGTAAGTCTTGTTAGCGTGTTCATAGTTCATTCTTCAAGGAATGCTTGTGCGCAAATTTGCTATGAGTCTCATTGACTTTGCAATCTAAGGCAATGGCATTTATGGTGAAAGCTCACAAACCACCAAAGGGACAAGGCAGGCTAAGTGTGACGGGCTATCTAGCTGCAGTCATGAAGCAAGTGATGATTGAACACTTACAGTCCAAAGGTATTTCTGACAAAAGTTATTGTTTTATGCCTGCTGATGTACGGTCAAAAATTTCACAAGATAAACAAGTCCCGGTCGATGAAATGGCGAATTTTGGTGGCAGTATTTTTTATCCTTTTGATACTCGTGAGCCAGTTAACAATATTTGGAGCGAGGCGATAACCATTACGGGTCAATTAATAGACGCGATGAGTAGTGATTATCTAGACATGCAAACCCGAGCTGCCGGTGAAGAATATGCGGCTGTTATGCGTGAACCGGATTCTGAGCGGAAGCGTCAACTAACAAAAGGGCGTGATAATGTTGGGGTTGTCTCTAACCTCGGTAAATTACTTAACTTTCCAGTATTTAATCATTTGAAATTTATTACAGGTCGCTCGAATGGCACCTGTCGTATGATGGCGGGCCGTAAGAATGTGTTTTGGTTAATGTTAGTACCCGTGAATGAAGTATCGTATTTTGAGTTCTATGTCACACCAGGCACAGCACGTGAAGATATTAATTTCTTTGCTACCAAATTTATGCAAAAAATAACTTCACATATGAATGGAAGCACTTAATCATGCACATTTTTTGACAAACCCCATCCTTAACCTATACTGTATCTATCAGCAAGGATTGCTGAAAAATAACAATAACGCATACAAACGGTTAAGGATGAACCATGAAAAAGTTACTTATTATCATCGGGTTAATTGCCTCATTTTCAGCGCATGCTAATGTGTCTTCTCAGCCTCCAGAGCAAGCCTTAAGTGATTCACAAATGATGAGCATTGAATTGTTAAGTGGTGCGCTGACCATGGAAACTGATGTGTTTTCAAATGAGCGAGTTGTTGTGAGTATTTATGAGGATGGCGTGATGATGCATCGATTGAATATGAGCGAGGAAACCAATACAGTCAAGCTTTCTCAAACAGGTAAGTTTATTGAGCAAGCAGAACTCCACTTGGCGCCAGCAAGCAGGGTTGGTGCAGGTTCCATTGAATTGAATGCCATATTGATTGATAAAGATGGGGCTAGAATGTCATACGATGCCCTCATTGCCACTTGGCACTTGAAATAATTAAGTATTGGTGATGAATAAGCCATTTTTGCTGGCATACTGGTGGATACACCCGCTAGTCATGTGCTTCACCTTTTAACGACGCCGCACCACGCGGCTGATCACCGTCATGGTGCGGCTTGACCGCGCAATCTAGATAATGATGATAGTGGCGAGGCTCTGGATCTCGTGGTTAAGCCGCGAGATGAGCATATCGTCTAAAGGTCGCATTTTGTTCTTTATGTAGTAATTTTAAAAGAAAACTTAATTCATTGATTCCTATCGATATTCATATTTGCCATCTGCTGTTATTGGCGATATGATGTTAGCACCATCGTCACACATTGTGTGACTCAACACCAATAAAAACAATAACAGGGTGATTTGTATGCTAGTGTTTATGCGAACAAATTTGCGTGGTCTTCGTGTCATCGTTCAATGCGGCATGTTGCTGATGCTATTAAGTTGGCAACTATCAGCTAATGCCATGAGTTGTTTAGGGATGCAGGGGCAGCCGGTGGATTGGTGGGTTGTGCTTAAATTACCCAAGTCTGCTGATCCATTAAAGACAGGCGATAGTTTTCTTTATGTTGATGATCAGATGCAGCAATTTACGATGTTCGGGCAGACACGCGGTATTAATACTGCTGACCAACCTATTGCATACACACTGAATCAAATTTATACACATTCTAGTGCAATTAATACCGCCGGTTGGTTGATCTATAATGATGAACCTACTGTGGTATCTGATAATCTAGACCCGCAAAACAGTGATTATGGTCACACAAAAGGTGCCATTGGTTTTGATCAAAATACTGGTTTTTGGTTAATCAGTAGTGTGCCTAAATTTCCTGTGCAAGCCAATGAGCAATATGCTTATCCCAGCAGTGGCGCTGAGTATGGCCAAAGCTTGTTGTGTGTCTCAGTTAAGTCAGATCAAATACCTAATATTGCACGTCAACTACACTATACCTATCCCCATATTTATAGTAAAAACATGCCGGTTGCGTGGCAATCATCACCTAACTTTTCAGACTTATGGCAAGTCATGCAATACCAGAATATGCAGCATGATCCTAAATACAGCAGCCAAACCATACTCTCAGCCAAAGGGCAAACATTTACCAGCATAGCCAAAAGCTACCCACAAAACTCGCAGTTGTTTTATGAGTATGTTGCTAAATTTTTCCAACAACCCTTAGAAGTCGAAACCTGGATTCGAGGGGAGGCCATTGGCCCTGTTTGCAATCCGTACGTTGTCACCGATGTTGAATCAGTGGCTTACTTGAGCTATCAATGGAAAGAATCAGAAGATCATTCAAAATGGGCGGTGGGGACAAGCTCAAGCCATCCGTTGGTTTGCATCGGTGACCTCAATCGGATGGTGTCACAAGAAGCGAGAGCCGGTGGAACAATGTGCATACGATCACCAACCTTGCAGAAGTTGTTTTATCCTATGGTGGTGTCGCACGATTTATGCTCGGAGTAACTGTACAATGATTGAAGATGCTAAGGTCACACCATTAATTTTCAGCTAGCACTTCACAAAATACTTTCAATGCATTGATTACTTTAGGTATTCCGACATAAATAATCAGCTGCAAAATTGCCTGTTCAATTTCTATCGGTGTGCAGCCAACATTTAAAGCGCCTTCTATGTGAATCTTTAGCTGGGGCAAGGTGCTGCCTTGTGTCACCAGTGTTGCGATAGTTACCAGCTCACGGGTTTTTAAATCAAGCAAATCGTCTTTGGCATAAAATTCACCAAAAGGAAAATCAATACCAATGCGGCCTAGTTCAGGTGATAATTTGTTGAGCATGGCTTCAATACCATCAGCCTTGTCTTTAAATATGTTGCGGAACACTGTTTTGCCATCTTTCATCTGCATCTCCAAAAATCAGATTATAACAGTTAAGTTTGTTAGTCGATTCCGTAATGCTTACCGAAGTCTTGACAGTATGTAAAATAATAGATAGTATGCATATTTACTAAAGGAGAATGCCATGTGGAAAAAAACATTTACTAAACATTATACCAATGTAACAAAAGAAGCCGTGTGGAAAGCATGGGCAGATGTTAACCATTGGGGACATTGGGACGAAGAGTTAGAATATTGCCAGATGAACGATGGCGATGCCTTTGCTGATGGCACAGTATTTATCATGAAGCCAGTATCGGGCCCCAAAATAAAAATCATTTTGTATGACGTGGTGCCAATGCAATGCTTCAGTGATTATTGTCGATTTCCTGGTGCTAAAATGTCCGACGTGCATACGATTGAAACAGTCGGTGATGGTGTGCAAATTAGCAACACCACAACCATGACGGGCCTATTAGGTTTTATCTGGGTACAATTGGTAGGCAAGAGTGTGGCAAAAGGCATTGCAGAGCAAACCGATAACTTAGTGGAATACGCGAGGGCTCATTATGAGTGATTCAGCATTTGGTTTTAAAGAGCCTGGGCATAGCCCTGGTTTTATGTTGTGGCAAAGCACCATCACATGGCAGCGATTAATTAAAGCCGCTTTAGATGAGCATAATATTTCACATGCACAGTTTGTAATCATGGCATGCTTGTTATGGTTTGATGAAACCCAGCAAACACCAATTCAGTCTGCCATTGTTAACATGACAAAGCTTGATAAAATGACAGTGTCACAAGCCTTAAAAAAACTTGTGCATGAAGCTTTAGTTGCTCGCAAAGAAAATGCCATTGATACTCGAGCAAAGTCAGTTACGTTAACGAAAGCTGGAAAAAGCTTAATTAAAAAACTAGTGCCGATTGTGGAAGCTGTGGATAATGCTTATTTTGCACCGCTAAACCAAAAAGAAATCAGCACATTGAACGGATTGTTAAAACGTTTAACCCAGGAGTAAACCATGTTAATGATTGAACTAACTTACAAAAAACCGATGAGCGATATAGAAGACAATGTGGTTGCCCATCGCGATTACCTTCAAACCTTTTATGACCAAAATAAATTAATTGTGTCAGGCCCTAAAAATCCGCGAGAGGGTGGCGTGATTTTTGCGAACATGTCATGTGATGAAGCCGATCAATTTGTTGCTTCAGATCCGTTTTACAAGCTTGGGATTGCCGATTATCGTATTGTGGAATTTAACCCGGTTAAATTTGATGCGGCCTTTGGCGCTTTATATCATTTGAATGATTAAGCTCTTCGATTAATTGGCATCACAGTACAGGCTTCAATTCTTGCTTTTTCTTCTGCAGCAGCAGCCATCGCAGCAATTCTCGAGTGATAAGGCGTGAAAAATTCTGAACCTGAGTGCAGGGTGGCGTGTGTGCGTTTGATATGTAAATAGTCTTGTGCTCGGGATGCTGAAATATGATTGCAGTAGGCTAGCAATTCTTGGGGTGACATGTCAGGAATGTATTGGTTTGCATCGGCTGTTAAGCGACTATTGTGGTCGCTTAAAAATTGTTTCGCCATGTGAAAGATAACGGTTGCGACAAGGGTTGTTCCAGATGTAATTTTCTTGCTACGCACCACTGGCGTGCTATGTGTGCCAGGGAATTGATCGACGGCCAATTTAGTTGTCATGGGGTTAAAGCGCATAATTTGCGGGTATAGCGGTTTGAACCCGGGTAGTTGAGCATGAGAAGCTAAAATGATTTGTGAAAAATTGACTTGATGCGGTAGCGTGACCATTGCTTGAGTTGTCGTTGTTAAGCCACCTACAACCGGGTCGACAGAAAAGATATTGATGGTTACTTGAGGAAAGCATTTTACAATAGCATTGGCTATCATGTTACACGTGACGGCGCCACGGCTCCAGCCGACAAGATTGATGGTTTTCAAGGTTTGGCCAGTGCCAGCTGTAGGTGAAAAATGTTGCTGTAATAGCTGACAAGTGTATGCAACATTATTCTCCCAACCTTTGCCAGTTAACAGAGCTTTTGTGCGGGACGTCTGAGCGAGTGATTCTGCGCTAGCTGTTAGTTGTTGAGGGTTCATTTTGCAAGGAGGACGATTTGTTGCACCTGGGCCATTTAACACAATCTTGTAATGGCTATCGATGATCTCGCTGCCGCGTGTTTCAACATTAGCATATTTATAGTTATCTTTGGGTTGGCGTTGAGATGGTGGTAGAGATAATTCATAAAGATAATAAGGGTCGTTATAATACCGGCCCAAATCAATCCCATCGACGATATGATTGCCCAGCAAGGTAATCAGCTCATCGTGGGATTTGTCTAAACTGCGAACCTTAAGGTAACCGTTCTCTTGGTCGGAGCCGGTGCCATGGCACAAAACAGTTACTGTTGCATTATTATTATACATTTATAGTCTGTCCATTAAGATGGATCGTGTTATTATTAGGTTAAAAATAGACCATGATACTTAAGGGAAGATTAAAAACTGAACAGGTGTGCGCTTTATTTTAGCTATTTTTAGACAAATGTTGCGTATTTGTGATGTTTTGAGGGTGTAGTCACTATTTGTCGCACATGATAGTGTCACTTAACTGATCTATACTATCTCCATAAATTATAAGAGGTGGTACATGACGACAGCAATTGAACAATTAATTAAACGCTATTTCGAAGAGGTCTGGAATCAAGGTAAATTAGATGTTTTAGATGAAATTATGTCGCCTGATTATGTGAACCATAGTCCCGGTGCACCTAACCCATTACCAGGGCCAGAAGGTTTGAAACCTATTGTCGCAGCTATCCGTGAAGGCTTTCCCGATTTACATTATGAAATTATTAACATGGTGGTGACAGATAAACAAGTCGCGGTGCATACGATTATGCGCGGGACGAATATAGGTGAATTATTTGGTATGCCTGCAACGGGTAAAGCGGTTGAAGTGGCACAGATGCAAATAGAACGTATCGTGAATAACCAACTGAGTGAACATTGGCGTGTGACAGATGAATTGACTATGATGAAGCAGTTAGGGAAAATTGATAGTTAGTTAATTAATGGAGATATGATGAAAACAGCATTACTAGCAATTGACTACATCAACGGCATTATGGGCGGTTATGATGAACCAAAACGCCAAGCGATTGTCAGCAATGCCAATAAAGTCATTGCCGTTTGTCGAGAACAGGGCATGCCGATTTATTTTGTGCGGTTAGCATTTGATGCGCAGTATTCAGGTAAACCTAAACATTCCAATATGTTTAATTATTTACAGCAAAATGAACGGTTCCAATTGCAGAAGCCTGACACGGAATTTGTGTCAGCGTTAGATGTTCTGGCAACTGATGTCGTTATCAATAAAACTGGCGCTAGCCCATTTTGTGGCAATAATTTGCAACAGCAGTTGCAAGCGAACAATATTGAGCGCTTAATTTTCGCTGGTGTCGCGACGGATAATGCTATCGACATCGGCGTGCGCCAAGCACATGATGATGGTTACTACACGGTGGTTATTGAAGATGCCTGCGCTGCATCAACCGATGAGTTTCATCAATGGCCAATCACTATGTTGAAAAAAATTGCTAATACAATTGTTACTGCCGATGAGTTTATAAACAAGGAGTAAATAATGTTTGATTACCTGAGCATAGCACTAATTGCATTGTTAGCTGCCATTTCGCCTGGCCCAGATTTTGTTGTGGTAGCCAAAAATGCGCTAGCACATAATCGCACTAGTGCGATTATGACGTCTATTGGCATTGGTGCTGGCATTTTAATTCACGCAAGTTACTGCGTGCTAGGCTTGGCCATTGTGATTTCACAATCATTATTACTATTCAGTGTGATTAAATACCTGGGTGCTGCCTATTTAATTTATCTAGGCGTGAAAAGCTTATTCACAAAGACTAATCATTTGCCTTCCGCCGATCGACACGCGAAGCAACGTTCGCCTATGCTCGCTTTTCGTGATGGTTTGTTAACCAATATTCTCAATCCTAAATGCACGTTATTTATGTTGTCAGTATTTACGTTAGTCGTTAAGCCCCATACGCCAACATTTGTGCAAGCAACGTATGGTATTGAAATAGCCTTAATAACAGCCGTATGGTTTGTGTTTTTGTCCTATGGTTTAACGATTGATTACATTAAATCTAAACTTGAAAAAGTTCAGCATATTGTGAACAAGCTTATTGGCGCAGTGCTTATTGCGTTTGGTGTGGTTGTGATCTTTGATTCACATTAGTGATTGTCACCTCGAAACCTCAAGCACTTTAGATATATATTAAGGAGGAACTATCATGGCTTGGTTGGAACCTACCACATTAAAAGGTGTGCATTGTACATTAATGCCCTTAGCGCAAGAGCACAGTGACAATTTGATTGAAGCAGGCAATGATGGAAAACTATGGAGCTTGATCTATACATCGGTAGCGAAACCAGAAAACATGATGGCAGATATTGAAAAGCGTTTGGCAAAACAAGAGCAGGGCAATATGTTGCCATTTACTGTCATGGATAATGCATCTGGCAAAGCCATTGGCATGACAAGCTTTTATAATATTGATGAAAAAAATCATCGCCTTGACTTGGGTTATACCTGGTATGCGAAAAGCTATTGGGGTACGCCAGTTAATACAGAATGTAAGTTCTTATTGTTGGAACACGCATTTGAAACCTTGGATTGTATCTGTGTCACATTCAAGGTTGATTACTTAAATAAACGTAGCCAACGTGCCGTTGAAAAGTTAGGTGCTAAACGAGATGGTTTAATTCGAAATTTCTTGCGCTACCCAGATGGTAGCACTCGTGATGTTGTTATCTACAGTATTTTGCCACATGAATGGCCTCGTATTAAAAGCTTATTAAATTCCAGGTTGAGTCCGTACTGATTACTGATGTGTCTCCAATACCCTTGTGTTACTATTACAAAAAATTAAGGAGATGGATATGTCTAATCATGTGTTTTCAGTTTCTGAGTGGTTACCTAAGCCTGGTCAAGAACAAGCATTACGAAAAATTATTACCGATTTGTTAGCGCATATTAAACGAGTTGAACCCGGTTGCTTGCATGCGCGTGTGACACATCAATTAGTGCACCCTGGTGCACCAACGGTATCTAAATTTCCTATCGTGTTGCTACAAGAATATGAAAGTTTTGAAGCGTTTGATGAGCATTGTTCAATGGACTATGTGAAAGAGTTTTTTGACACCTATGTGAGCGATGAGGAAACAAGACTAGTGGAAGATTGGCGTTGTCGATTGTTTACAGAAGATGAGATCTGATACCCGCCATCAGTAGCAGCCATTAGGTAAATATTAAGTTTTTTTAACGTGATATCACGGAAAGACATGCTTCATATTGTGTGCTACATTATTTTTATGGCTATAATTTTATGTATAGCCAAAAGGAGATCATATGAAAACAATAGCCGCTGTCGCTTGGGAAGCCAAGCAACCATTAGTGATCGAAGAAATTGATGTTGCCGCGCCGCAAGCGGGCGAAGTGATGATTAAAATGCATGCCACTGGCGTTTGTCATACGGATGCTTATACCTTGTCAGGCACTGACCCTGAAGGCTTGTTCCCTTGTATCTTAGGCCATGAAGGTGGTGGTGAAGTGGTGGATGTAGGCAAAGGCGTGACATCAGTCAGTGCCGGTGATCATGTGATTCCGCTGTATATTCCCGAGTGTGGCCAATGCACATATTGTTTGTCGGGTAAAACTAATTTATGCCAAGCGGTTCGACAAACACAGGGGAAGGGCGTTATGCCCAATGGCACAAGTCGATTCAGTAAAAATGGCAAGTCCATTTATCATTACATGGGTACGTCGACCTTTTCGGAATATACAGTTGTGCCTGAGGTTTCAGTTGCGAAAATCAATCCAAAAGCCCCGTTAGATAAAGTTTGTTTGTTAGGTTGTGGCATTACAACCGGCATTGGTGCTGTGCTAAACACAGCGAAAGTAGAAGCGGGCGCTACCGTTGCCGTATTTGGTTTGGGCGGTATTGGCTTAAGCGTGATCCAAGGTGCCGTGATGGCAAAAGCTAAGCGCATTATAGCGATTGATATTAACGATGATAAATTCACCATGGCGAAATTACTCGGTGCGACTGACTGCATTAATCCAAACCATAGTACTGACGCGATTGCCGATGTCATCATCGACTTAACTGATGGTGGTGTGGATTATTCATTTGAGTGTATCGGCAATACTAATACTATGCGCGCGGCGTTAGAGTGCTGTCATAAAGGTTGGGGCGTTTCGACCATCATCGGCGTTGCCGGCAGTGGCGAAGAAATTTCAACCCGTCCATTTCAATTAGTGACAGGTCGCGTTTGGAAAGGCTCAGCATTTGGCGGGGTAAAAGGGCGAAGCCAACTCCCAGGTTTAGTGGAGCAATATTTACATCATGAGATTAAAATCGATGAATTTGTGACGCATACCATGCCATTGACAGAGATTAATCGAGCCTTTGATTTGATGCATGAAGGCAAGAGTATTCGCTCGGTGATTGTTTTTTAGTAATGTTTAAGTCATATTTAGGATATTAGATGATGAAATCTTTTGACAAAGCCAACGCCTTCGTTGCTAAAAAATTGATCAAGCCTTATGCAGAAGGCTGCTTAAGTGATTTAACGTTTGCCGTGAAAGATAACATTGACTTAGCTCAGCAAGTTACTGCAAATGGTAATCCGAGTTGGGCTGATACACATCCTGTACCAGAGGTTAATGCCGTCTGTGTTGAGCAGCTTTTATCAGCGGGTGCAACCTGTGTGGGTAAAACGCAATTGGATGAGTTGGCTTATAGTTTGATTGGGCAAAATCCTTTTTATGAAACACCCATCAACACCAAAGCTGCAAATAGAATAGTAGGGGGTTCGTCTAGTGGTTCGGCTGCAGCGGTAGCCAGTGGTCAAGTGGATTTTGCTCTGGGAACTGATACCGGTGGATCGGTTCGTGTACCTGCTAGCAATTGTGGGCTATGGGGTTATCGGCCGTCACATGGGTTGATTTCAGTGGCGGGTGTTTGCACATTAGCGCCGAGTTTTGATACAGTTGGTGTGTTGGCTAGCAAGGGTGAAGTATTAGAGAAGGTGATACAGGTGCTGACAGCCAGTGATGCTGTGGAACATAAAGAAAGCGGGGCATCTATTTGTTTTGTAAGTGATATATTTAAAAAATGCTCAGGTCAATTATTGTCCGCAGCCCAGAACCTCGTTGCTGATAAATTGATCAGGTTGAATTTTGATCAAAATGTTCATGAGTGTAAATTGAACAGCCTAGACGTTGGTCAAAATATGACTGTTCAAAATATGACGCTAGCTGAGATCGTGAATGAAGAGATTGATGACAGCTGGTTGTTCCAACGGTTTGGACCATTGATCAGTACCGAGGTTTGGAATTCGCTTGGTGCTTGGGTTAAGTCAACTCAGTCTAAGTTAAGCACGAACATTGCTAACGGCTTAAAAGCGTATCCAGAAAGTGCCGATCGGACTGCCATTCAAGCAGCTCTGCTCGACGCTAAACGTTTTGCGAACAAGCTGCAAGATTTTTTAAATGCCGGTAATATTCTCTGTTATCCCACTACTGTTGATTTAGCGCCAAAGTTTACAGACATCACAGAAGCTTTTGTGGTCGATGGTGATTACTATCCCCGAACGATGGCCGTTACATCGATTGCAGGTTTATCACGCTCACCAGAAATCACCGTGCCGATGTTAGATGTCGACGGCGTGCCGATAGGCTTATCATTCGTTGCGGGCTCTGGTCAGGATAATCGGTTGATGAAGCTTTGCCGAGCAATGATGGCGTGAGACAGACAGGACTTGTGTAACTCGTCATTGTGCGGCTTGACCGCGCAATCCAGTCAAGTCTTAGGATAGCTGGGTCCCGCGGTAAAACCGCGGGACGACCGGAAGCTGTTCCTTGAACGATGACAAGACTAGGTGGATATACTGGATATTCACTATCTCTGATAATAAAGATTATCAGAGATAGCAGGGTTGGGTATAGAAATAGCTATTGCTCTTCTTTTCTCAAGGTTAAGATTTCATGACCTGTTTCTGTGACAAGAATGGTGTGCTCCCACTGGGCTGATAAGCGTCGGTCTTTAGTGATTACGATATCCCAATTGTGTTGGCGTAGCGTTTTTATGTCGCGCTTTCCTTGATTAATCATGGGCTCAATAGTAAATGTCATTCCAGCCTCTAGCACCCTGCCTTCGCCAGCTTTTCCCCAATGCATGACTTGTGGTTCCTCATGCATTGCTTTACCGATCCCATGGCCACAATATTCTCTGACAACTGAATAATGATTTTTTTCAGCATGTGATTGAATAGCATGTCCAATATCGCCTAATGTTGCGCCAGGCTTTACGATGTCGATAGCTTTAAAAAGACATTCATACGTCACGTCTACTAAGCGTTGTGCATGTGCTGATACATCGCCGATACAAAACATTTTACTACTGTCGCCATAATAACCATCTTTTTTAACAGTGATATCAATGTTAACAATATCACCTTTGGATAATGGTTTTTTGTTTGGCATGCCATGACAAACTACATAGTTAACTGAGGTGTTGATGGTAAAAGGATAACCGTACTGGCCTTTGCATCCCGGAATAGCCTTCAATTTATCAACGATGTAAGTTTCACAGAATGCATCTATTTCCAACGGGGTTATGCCAGGCTTAACTATTACGCTCACCGCTTCCAATACTTCTGCAGTTAGGCGACCGGCTATGCGCATTTTGTTAATTTTATCAGTATCCATTTTAGCTAGTCTCCATGTTTTTTAAATAACGAAATCAGGGGCAGAAATTAGTAATTACGTATAAAAACACCTTCATATAAATATCCAGTTAGGTTTACACTTAGTCATGTCTGAAATACCGATACCACAACAACAACATAAGCACGTAGATAATAATCGATAAAGTAAGCGCTATCGCGTGCAATTTAGCATACAGGATAGCACCGATAATCGAGCCAATCGTAAAGCCGATAATTAAGCATGCGTATAATCGCATTTTCCAAAATTGAATGGGTTCTCGCTTTAGCCATTGGCTGATTAAAATACCTAGGTCAGTGGTTGTTCCCGTCATATGTGTAGTGCGAATTAAGGCTGAACCGTAATGTGTTGTCATAGCATTTTGTAAGCCCATCGTGAAAGCCAATAGATAGCCTGCCATAGTGTCGCCTAGGTAGAGTAAAAATGTCGCGCAAATAACTATCAATATTTGTAGAATAAGTACTATATTGTAGCGTCTGTTAGTTTCTAGCATTTGCCCTTTTACAATCAAGCCACTCACGATGCTGCCGAACAAAAAGCAAAATACCAACATGAATAAATGAAAAAAAGCGACGTAATACCCTTTTGCGAAAAAGTCACCGGCAAGTGTTAAATTACCGGTAACGTAACCGACGGGTAATTGTAAAATGCTGACTAAGCAAATGACGTTAATGTAGCCGCCATTCAGCGACATTAAAAATGCGGTGGAATAAACCCAGAGTTTACTTTGGCCTATGGTATTTTTCATAGCTATGGATTATAACGCATTATCTACCCTATAAGCCATGAGAGTCATGCCTGGGCCTATCAATATTTATATTTAGTTAGTATTTTTCACATATAATATTTTCAAGTGCTTTTAAGCGCGTTTCACGACCACCCGTAAGCTCGATTATTCTCGGCTGATTATACGTAGGGAATATATCGCAGATATCATCACGATAAAGTTGTTTGAAATACTTGTCAGCCATTTTCCGATAAGCAGGGTTTTCTTCAGTATATTCAATAGCATCCTCATCACACATGGGAATAAAAATAATGACATCCAAATGATTCAAGCACCCTTTTACATCCATAAATCGTTCAGCGATTTCGCTGTCATTAATGTCAATCTCATCTTGGTTAAGTTCACACATGCTGTAAGCAATGAAATCGACTGGGCATCGATCAAAAATAATATTGTCTTCATCAATACACTTGTTAAATTGTTCAATGCTGAAATCGAGCTGATTAAGCAAGCTATCCAAGCTAGGTTCTAGCGCTAACTCACTATCTTCTTGCTCTTGCAATTGATAATACGGTTCTAGCTCAGTACGATACTCAGGATGCGCTGCAAGGAAATCACTAATCAAGGTGCTTTTACCCATAAAGTGGGTACCAGAAACAGCGATTTTCATAGGTGTTTCTCATGTTTAAGTACAGACGACCAGGCTTGAGTTGCCATTTGCTGTGCATCACTGTTAATTAGATCGCCATGGGCAATAACAATGCGTTGGAAATTCCATGTGAGAATATGTTGTAAAGATTTTGCCGCAGCCGATTTATCTTTCCAGCCGAGCTGATATTCAGGTGCTGGCTTGGGTTTGTTCCACATACGAAAGATAAGCTTCCACCAAAATTTAATGCCCCACCCTATGTCAGGTGTTTTATCGGTAATGTATTCGATGAGGTCGACTAGGACTAAAGTTTGTGACGGTATATGATAAAAAGCAACTTCATTCATACCGCCAGCGCCTTGAATTAAGACTTGTTTAAAGTCTGTTTGTAAGTCAGGTTCTGGGGTGTCACTTAGTAAGCTATCGTAATGCAAGTTGGGTTGTTTTTTTTCAATGCCTGGGCAAATAAGGGTTTTGGCTTTAGGGAAAGCCTGTTGTGCACTGGGCACGTGTAAGTAATGATAGGTTCCAGGTGCAACGATATAATTAACCTTGCCTAACGCTTCAATGGTAGTCTTTAACGCTAAGTCAATCTCACAAGGTGAATGCAATAGCAAACTATCATCGTGCAGGCGTACGATTGTCATGCGCGCATTGAAAGTTATGCCAGAGTAATGGACAGGATAGTCTTTCAACCAAATTTTATTTGTTACGTATTCATGCATGCTATTTCTCCTTAATGTCCATAGTCCCAGCCATCAAATAAATAAAGAATACGGTTGATACCACTTACCATTCGCTCATCGAACTTTCGTCCATATATGCGAATATTGTTAGTAAATTTAATTTTAAAATTAGCTGCTAGGTGACGTCTACCCTCAATATCTAGGTACGCTTCATTCGATGTGATAATGCCTGTACCGCCAGCTTTAGACTTTTGTGTTTTTCGTGCTCCCATAACTGTACCGCGAGATAATCGAGCTTCAATAGCTGTTCTGCTTAAATGTTGTTTTAATGCGAGAAAAAGCGATGGGTGAATCGCACTATAAGCACGGGTTGATTCTCTACTGAGCCAGGCAATATCTAATGGAAATGCACATCGATCGGGGAATGATGCATTGGGTATTGGGTTAGCTATAACAGTGGGATTGTGCAAGTACTGATGTGCAAACTGTGTAATCTCTGCTTGCTCAATCTCAGTATCAGAAACTATAGACGTACCTGTTGTTTTCGTTTTTTCACTTCCTCTTGTTACTTCAATGAAGTCATCAGAAGGTGAGGTGCGACTTGATTCAAAAGCTGACGATGCAGCTCGGCTTAAATAATTCGACACCTGTTGCTTGTATTCACTAGCAATTTTTTCTATCTCATTCAAACAGTCTAATCTATCAATTGTTAGCATGTATCCACTACAACGAATGTTTGTACTGCTTAGTTTTTGAGCCGCATGTTCGAAGTCACTTCGCAAGTAGAAGTCACGATAGCTGATAAAGTAATGAACGCTATATTCTCCACGGGAATTCACTGATGTATAGTAGTCCCACTCAGTCTTGCTATTATTTTCGTCTCTTAATTCATCCAATCGTTTTAGGTTGTTATTAATACTTGCTTCCATAACAACAATTGATTGTAATCGCATGCAAAGCTTTTTCTTAATATTCGAACATGCTCGTTTTGAGAGTGAATGATAGGGAAAGTAAATACCGCTCGCTTCACCTACAGAATAAACCGTTAAACCATGTTCGATAAACACACGAAACACGGTGGATATGTAATGGCTAGTTTGAATGTCACATGCGTTACCATCGATATTTATGGGCGTTTTTGCATTGTTATTTTTAAATCGGTACAAAGTAGTATCATGACTTAGTTTTGATGGTTCGTACGCCCAATCATCACTGGCACTGAAGTCTTTTAATTGGTCCATAAATGATTTAAATTGTTTTGGCAAGTTCCAACGACACCAGATATCATAGACGCTACTGCTAATGGCAAGTGCTTGTTGATAGTTAGCGGCTGTAGTTACCATTTGATTAACCAGTGAATCAGACGCTTGCTTCCAGCCAAAATAAACGCCAAGCGGACTCATGTTTAACTGAAGAGGAGTTGGTTGTATTGAAAGCATACCGTGACTAAATTTGAAAAAAGTAGGTATTGGCACTAATAAACTGGTGGCAATAGAGAGGTAAAACATATAGCTATTATGGCCATCAAGCTTTGTTTTTAATGTTTCGAGCTGCTCTATCATCTCTTTGACTTCAAGTCTGGACATTAAGCTGTTTTTTAATTGGTAACCACGATGTGGCGTTCGATCAGGAATCATAATGCCATTAGGACAGATTTTTAGCATGACCGATGTGATTACATTCCACAATTGTTTATAGAGATATAAAATTGGAAATAGTAATGTCAACAAGATTGTGAGCTGGATAACGGGCGATGTATCTTGATCAAGTCCTAGTGTGTCAAGTAACAAATCTAAGAAACCTCGAATATAGTTTTCCAGTACGTTAGCGTCAGGAAAAACAAATGTATTTAACGCATGAAAAATCCCTGTCCATGCGAAGGTTTTTGGCATGAAATTATTTTTATCCGCAGCGGTTCGCACCGCAGCTAGTAGCGAATTAAGTGTTGCTATATCTTCAGCAGTAGGCAGATTGCCGTTAGACGGTTGATCTGCCGGTGGCCGGTTTTGTCGACGTGGCATTGTTAAAGACCTTGATGGTTAATATGGTTATTATTTGGCAAGCAATTGTACTAAAATATCAGAGACAAGTTAAATATTATTACAATAATTTACATTTATGTGATCTAGAAGCTATATTTTATTTATTGCCTTAGCTTTATCCCGTGCTTTAGATGCAGCTTGAATAGCAGTCATAATGCTTTTGAGTGTGGTGTCTAATTCATTTAAGTCTGTTGTTTTACCGTCAATTTGTGCAGGTTGATAATTAAGCGTGTCATCAGGTGAAAAGTCATCGACTGATACTAATACGCCAAAGTCTCTTTCAATATTTTCTTCTATTAATGCATCTAAGCTGTTTTCTAGGCGTTGTTTCCTGAAGAAATGATTTTTGCTTGTTCATTGTTAAACTCCTATTTAATCTAATTTAGTAATCATTTTACTTGAAGCCATCGTTTATATCAGTCTCACCATCCAATACTGTATAAATCTTGTGGTAGGCGTTAGCATTTTCTAATGCTTGAATGAAACATTGAGCAATATTGTCGCGTGCGGTAAAGCCAAAAGCATTGAGCGTTCCTTCTGTTACGGCGACTTTGCCAGAACCTTCATCCTGCAACAACAACCCTGCTCTTAATACGGTGTAATTAATACCTGAGTTAACAATATGGTTTTCAGCTTTGGCTTTCATTTCCACGTAAGTTTGGTATCCAGGATTATTAGCGGTTGTCAGTAAGCCTTCTGGCACTTCTTCATCGCGGCTTTGATAGAAGTCTGTCATTTCTTGAATAAACTGATCGGCGGGCTTGCCATTATTAATGGAGCCGATATAAAGAAAACGTTTCACATCAGCTGCAACAGCAGCATCAACTAAATTGGCTAAACCTTGGTAGTCAACGCCCTGCACGTCTTTGCCACCAGAACCGGCAACAAATATAATGGCATCAAATCCTTTCGGTACATTAGTGACATTTTGGCTTAAATCACCGATTAATGTATCGGCATCAAATTGTGTGATTTGTTCAGTTTGAGCCGTGTCACGAATTAAACCTGTAACGCTGTGCTCTGTTTCTTGCAGTTGCTGTAATAATTTCTGCCCAGTTTTTCCTGTAGCGCCGACAACTAGAATTTTCATGTGAATATTCCCTCATGATTCGTGTGATTCTGCTTATTATGCCACAAAACAACATGTCTGTTATTTGGCCAGTATAAGTCGGTAAATGTTGATATTTAGTTTGCTGCGGTGGGGTTAATGGAATGTTATGAAGCTAGCTGGCAATAAAGCCTTACGCTATATGAGGATACAAATTTAGAAGCTAACGACTACCCATTTGTTTTCGATCGCTTCAATTTGTATTTGAGCCAAACCATTTATGGAGGTGAGCGCCTTCGCGGATGATGTTGTCTAGCTGAAAATTCAACTTGTTATATGGCCCTAGCCTCGTATTTAATAAAAGCTGATTCGCTGCGGTAGCGACCATTTGGTAAGAAGAGTTGGGAGCCCATTCCCTTAGTTGTGACGTATTAGCTAACACTTTATGCTTCATTGGTAACAGGCCTTATTATTTTATGCTGTTTGGCCGGATTGTACTATAAGTGTCGCTTTGAACCAATTATTTGGGATAAAATGGCGTAACAACAGCGCATACATGGTCTATTTGATGGTTATTGTTTATGTGCCAGATGCCACTTACGCAGCGATGGTGTAAATCGCCAGTTGGAATGTATGTTGACGTTGAATAAAAGCATACTGAAATGTGACTGCCCTCACCTGCTATTATTTTTTTGTATTCAATCGTCGTGTCCTTGTAGTTGTCTTTTTGCCAGATGGTTTGGGCTTTGAGTTCGTCATAATTCATTTGTAATTGGACAGGTTGTTTGCTGTCATCTGACGTCATGATAGTTTCATGAAAGTCTTTTGCATAAAATTCATCAAAGCGTCCGATGTCATGACTTTGCCAAATGTTGTAATACATATCTTTGAAATAAGTTTCGACATCCATTAGGTTTTCTCCAGGTTAGCCTTCTCTAGACTCAATAAAAAAGCTTTAGTAGTTAAACCACCACCAAAACCGGTTAAAGCACCATTGCTACCGATAACACGGTGACATGGCACGATAATAGAAATCGGATTGCAGCCATTTGCTAGCCCTACTGCCCGAGCTTTGTTTTTATCACCTAAGCGCTTTGCTTGCTCGCCATAGCTAATGGTTTCGCCATATGGGATTTTTTGTAATTGTTGCCAGGCTTGATTTTGAAATACTGTGCCGTCAAAGATAATGGGGATATCGAAACTTTTACGATTGCCATCAAAATATTCATTTAACTGTTGGCAGACTTGTTGATGCATATTAGTATTAGGTGCTTCTGAGTGTTTGGCGAAAATGGATTTGACCTCAGGAAGTTTGGCATAATCTTCCCATAGAATAGCATGCAAACCGTTTGCTGAGGTTACCACTATCAATTCGCCCACAGGGGACGGCATGTGAGCATAGCTTGCATCTTGCGGTAATGATTTAAGGTTGTTGAGGTTTTTCATGTCGTACTTCTTGGCTGATAACGATGCTCGCCTGATTGTTGTTTTGCTATTTTCCAGGCAGCGATCGCTTGTTGTAGTGTTGCACCCTTCTCATGTGTAAAAAAATCTTGAATAAACTGGTTGTATTCAAACTGTTTTTCGATGTTAGGTTTTTGTTTATGCTTTGAAGCTTCAGCATTTTTCCAGCCTTTGATTAAATCACCGTAAGTCATCCCCGTCTGAATGTTTGTAGCATCAGTAAATTGGCGTAGATAGCGGTTGAACTTAAAATTATTACCTAGCTCGGCGACGAAAAACTCACGTGTTTTAGCGTCATTATTGTAGTTGATGACAGGAGTTTGCTTCGTGATGTGTTGAGCGCTATCTCGCCTAGTCGATTTCACAATCTTTTTAGACGCTTGTTTTTCACCTGTCTTTAAATAAATATCGATACGATGAATTAACTCAGTTTTTGAACCTTGGGTTGAAAGTTTGTGTTGCTGACAGTAAGTGATTAACTCGCGTTTCAAGCGATATTGGCTGTGAAGATTGTTAAGGTCAATCTTGGACATGTTTCATCTCGTGAGTTGTGGCAACATTGTTGATATTATCATAACCATAGTAAGATCTACAAAGCAACGTTCTAAGGGTGGTAATGTAGCCACCCTAATGTATCAACATTAGTTGGCTTAGAGGGGTTGGGAGCAATAGAATATTTTGCACCAGGTGGTAAATGGTCGAATCGCTCACCAAACAACTGTGCTTCAGTTGACATGCTAATGTAATAGGAATAATCGTTTGGCCGTTGAGGGATGTCACCATTCGGAATCAGCCAGTATCCATATGCCCAAGCGGTATACATTTTCCCCATTCTCCTTTCGAGTAAACGAATGGCATGACTATAATCATTTAATAATTCACCTACAAACATACGAAAAGATTGTTCATTCTTCGAATAACGCTGACTCCATGGACAGTAGTAGATAGTACAGCCACCATGTTCCAATTTTAACAAGACATGATCATAATAGGTTAAATCAATAATCGATATCGTTATGCCTGGAATGTTTTTTTGCAAAAAATCCCAGCCTATTACAGCCATTTCAAAACAAGCACCGACTTTTTTGCTTTGGACAGCTTGAGCAAGTGTGTCATATATACGTCTTGAAAAAAAATAAGGTTGAGCACGTGCCGGCTTGAACATATCTCTTTTATCAGCTAAATACAGTCTTTCAGGTGTGATGACTGGCTTATAAGCATTGTTTAATGCGCGTATTTCTTGCACTTTCGAATCATTTTTATTAAATTTGTTTTTTTCATGTTTAGATAACGAATAGGAGCATTTTTCACGCGTATCATTCATGATGTACATCTGAAGTGAATTGATATATCGATTAGTGCTTTCATAAAGTGAAGTGAGATATAGGTAATACATATTGTCTTGTTTTTGTTAGTTTAGAATAATTTTTAATGTGGCAATAAAGTTATATGCTTAAACGTGAATATTAAGTTAGAGTATAAGCCAATTATTATGCCGGTGCATCCTTTGTTTCGTGAGTTTTTTTAACATCGCCACTAAGAAACTTTCGGTAATCCCCGTGGATAACCTTATCTGTCACATAGTTGACTAATGGTTTGTCAAATTGCTGGGTAAAGAACGAAGCCATGGATAAGCGCTCTGTTTCACTCTCAAGCATAACGCGATGCTCAAGAGCCTTATAAGCGCCATTGGTCATGATTTCAAGCGATTTCCCGACTTGTACGGCAATGTAGCCAGGATCGATGGTAATGGGTTGCCATTGGCCTTCAATCTTTGCTTCAAAGCCAGGCTGCTGTGCCCATAATGCCGTTAATGTTGCAGAATCTTTATGCGGGGTTAGGCCAAGGTTATCGCTGTTGCATGCGGGATAATAAACCAGTGATAAGGTGTAGTCTGCATCATCTAGCACTGATTCAGCAGCTTCAGTAATCCCAACATCTTTAAATATATTTTTAATCAGTGGTGTGAAGATGTGTTCAAAGTAATAGCGTCGGACAGTTTTCATTTTGTCCTGGCAATGTTCAAATGTGGTCGCAGGTTTTTTGCCGCGAAAGATATACCGCTGAACATTGTGTACAGTGCTGTCAGCATGATTAATATAACCGTTGCCATCGGCAAAAGGCATTTGTTTTTTTATGTCATCAGGTTGATGAAAATAATCGAAAGCCGTTGCTTGAATAGCTACAATAGATTGATGAATATCATTAGGTAGTTTGATGAAGCAGTTGCCTTGTTGTTTGAGTTGCTGGATGATTTTAGCGTCCATAATGGCTCCAGTGTGTCTATACAAGCTTATTATACCTTAAGTTCTGAAGTTTTTTGAGTTGATGGGGCTATTACCCTATGATAAAGTGTCTCTAAATGAAAAAAGCGATTAACAATTGGATGATGAATTGAGAAGGCCATAATTAGCAAAAGGAATATGCATGTCTGACAATAACCTATCAATTGTTTTATCTTACTATGATGCGATAAATCAGAATAACCCAAACCTAGCAGCAGAAAAGGAAGATTAGCGATGCAGTATACAGGATCTTGCCATTGTCAGAAGGTTGAATTAGTTTGCGAGTTTGAATTAAATCAGCCAGCGGTTTGTAACTGTTCTTATTGTAGTAAGCGTAATGCCATCATGCATGTTGTTGACGATATTAAAATACGAGAAGGTAAAAATAATTTAACATGTTATCAATTCAACAAAATGAAGGGTAAACATTACTTCTGTCAAGATTGCAGTATATTTATTTATTGCACACCACCAGAGCCTGTTTTTCCGTATGTGATTAACCTGGGTATTTTAGATGATTGTGATTGGCAGCATTTACCACTACATCATTTCGATGGAAAAGATCTCTAAAATGCATGGTTTAGCAATCATATTCTTTCAGATATTAATATATCATTTTTTTCTAAGGCCAACTATCACAAGATGGTGAGCCTCTAATGAAGAAGTTGCTATGTCAATGCATGGCGATGAAAAATCTTTGGTTACCAAGTCAACTCGAGCTATATCAATCTTTGCCAAAAAAGCTGATGTATGGAAATGGTTAATACAATTGGGTGCTGATAGGTGTGGGTTTTATAGTTATAGCTTTATTGAAAATCTATTAGGGTATAAAACACGACACCAGAATTTTATTCGTCCAGAATTCCAAGAAATCAATGTGGGTGATATAGTTCGTGGTTCAGTTGATGAAAAGAGCAGCATTATCCCATATAATTTTCGCGTACTTGAAGTTCAGCTGGAAAAAACTCTTATCCTGGAAAACTGGGGTACATTCTTGCTTAAAGAAATAAGTAACCAAGAAACTCGCTTAGTTATTCGAACACGAGAGAATAAAGCGTCAAACATATTTTCAAAAGTGTTTAGTTACATAATGGTTGCCCTTCATTACCTTATGGAAAGGCGTATCCTCATAGGCATTAAGATGCGTGTTGAATCTGGAGAAGGTATTCGCTTTTCACAAGCTAGTGATATCCTCTGGTTTTTAGGTGCAGTGTTGTCTGAATTGTTAATTTTGTCGTTTAATTTTATAGGGTGCGGGATAGTTCAATCCTTCATCTATCCAGTTATTTTGAGTTTAATTTGGCTACTTTCAGTTTTTCTCTTTAAACCGCTTCCATTATATACTGTAGGCTTGCTTTTTTTATGCACCGCCATTTTGGTTGCAGTGTGAGAGTTCGTTTTGTTAAAAAATGCGGAGTGGGCTTGTGTTACTGATATCATTCAGGTTGAATGACTAAGTCTAAATCGTAAATCTTGACACGAATGGGGTCGCTACCTCATCGACTCTAACCAACTGGGTTTAGCGAGAATATTGGCTATGCCTGCTGCCCTATTTTCTTTATCATTCAATTTCCAGCCTTAATGGTTAAATTTTTTAAAATATAGCCTGGCAAGCAATCAGCATGACCATGAAGTAAACGGCCATAATTGGTTAGCTGTACATTTTTAGATTGTAATGTGCCGTAGGAGAATAGTTTTTCAGTATTCATAGTTGCTCACTATACGATATTACCGCGACAAGCATTTTTATTTTTTCACGTTCATAATATTTGATTGCACTGATTTGCTGGAAAGTAACGCTTTGTTAGTGGTATTTAAAAATGGGTTGGTGCCATCAGTGCAAGTTTTACTTGGTGGTAATGTTTTCGAAATGAAGAAGTCATTGACGGTCGTGTCAGCGCAACCACCATCAGGTGTGTTGATTTGATAAGCTTCATGCCCTGCTCCGGTCCATGTGGTGAGACTCGATGTGATATGGTTTTTTTGTAGTAGTTGATAAACCTGCTGTGTCCATGGGTAAGGGGTTCTGGGATCGTAGCGATTACCTAGTAATAGCACTTGCCCTTTAAATTCAGGGAGTTTTCCGCCATCGGCCGGGAGTAAAGGGTTAGATTTTGCAGGTGGCGCAATATACAAACTTGCTTGTGTCGCGGCCATATATCCGCCTAACAATGGGTATGCAGCAAGTTTTTCGCTAATAAAGTCTTGCCAATTTTGTTCGTCAGCTAATTGTCGGTAATTAGTATAATCAGCGGGAAATACTGTACTAGGGACTTCTAATGCTGTTTGATAGATTGGCCAAAAATTTGCAGCGTAAGTGCCTGATTTGAAATCATAACTCATTGCTGCACTATAGGCCTTTGTTAGCTCAGCGAACTGATGATTGACGATAGCAGGCTTTAATGCAGTCATCAGTGTTGGATATGTTGCGTTATCAGATACTATTTGAAAAGTTAGTGCATTTAATTCACCCGCATTGATTTTATGCGTGTCATTATCATTTGCACTCAGCGTTTGCAGTAAGTTGAGGTACGCATTTTGCATTTCCTGTGCTGTACTCAAACCTGCGGTTGGATCATAAAGCGGACATTGTGATTTGGCATCGACACAAGATTGAAACAGAAATTTAATGGTTTGCTCATTGGTTGCTGCCCAATCATTAAATACTACCATGGCATCATTATTTGGTGCCATATTGCCATCTAGCACAGCATTTCTCATGCTATTGGGATAAGTCATCATGTAAGCCAGCCCAAGACGTGTGCCATAAGAACCACCGTAATAATCAAATTGCTTAATGTTTAAGGCTTTGCGGAATTCTTCTAAATCATTAACCGTTTGATGAGTATCGGCATAATGAATTATGTTCGGATATTGACATAGTGCAGCTTTTTCTTTTGAAAGTTGATAAAGCTTGTCTGTGTTCGCTGGGGTGCTAATGTTGATTTGTGCAATTTGTTCTTCGACAAATTTTAATTGTTCAGGGTTGTTGGTATGGCAGGTAAACTGTGTGCCATCAGAGACGCCACGATTTAAAAATGTCGCGACATCATAATGTGCCAGAATGTCAGCCGGTGGTAAGTTGCCTCCGATTGATCGTAGATAAGTCACATTATCATTCCAAGGGCCACCAAAGTTATAAATAATGGTACCTAGCTTAGTGCCTGTTGCTTTATGTAGGGTCATGAATAAGGATGTTCTTCCCTGGTTAGGATGTTGGTAATCAAGTGGAACTTGAAAGTAACCGCACTTGAACCCCGGAATGCTTGTTATGACGTTGCCTAGTTGATCTTTCGTCGGGCAGGTTGCCCATTGGATGCTTGATGTGTTTGCATAAGCGCCTAACAGAAAACAATTCAAAATTAGGGCAAGAACAATTTTCTTAAGATAAATTGTCATAACAGAGCTTCCTCAGGATTAATTAGCCGTGAACTATTTTAGTTATTGAACAGCTATGGTTGTGTGTGATTGTTATACAGCCTGCTGGTGTGTTTATCAAGTAATTTTGCCAATGTCTATGCACTGCTCTAGGCATGATACTCATCTTCCATTAACACTTGGAAGCCTCGCCATCCCCAATACACGCGATGTTTTTGGATCAAGCCTTTATCATTTAATTCCATCACTTCAACAAAGTCCATTTGCTCACCTTCAGGTGTCTGCCGGGGGTATTCCCACATGATTAAATTGTCATGTTGCAAACAAGGCGTGCGGTGATATCGTCGTAATTTAGGTTTGTGTTTGGACACCTCATTAATGAGCTCAGCAATAGCAGTTTTTCCCTGGCATATACCGGTAGGTTGCTTAAGCAAGTGGGGGATTAATGGACTTTCTATTGTGGCGTTTTCATCATAGAGTGCTAATAAAGCGGGTTTATCGTTATTGGCTAGTGCCCTATCCCATTCATGGTAAATCGTTTGTGCTGTCATGTTACTCTCCTGATTAATATGATTAGCCTACCTTGCTACTGTCGCACCGTATCCTTTGTGTTCAACGAATTTTATGCTTAAAAGTAGAAATATCTTTAATTATAGATATTAAAAGCTCTAATATATGCTATGATAGATATATGAGCAGTATATATCAAAAATTAAGCCAGCTTCGCAGAGCTAAGAGTCTCTCACAATTGGCATTGGCTAACAAGTTAGGCATTAAGCAAGGTCGAGTTTCAGAAGTGGAAGCGGGCAAGGTTGATCTACAATTGTCAAATGTAATTAAGTTTGCTGATGCTTTGGAGCATGAGGTGATGTTAGTGCCAAAGTATTTTCGTTCGGCCGTGCAAGCCATGGTTGAAGGTAAGTCAATGGATGAGCCTTTGTGGCAAATTAATGAAGAAGATGATGATGAGTGATATTGCTGTATTAAACGTTTATTTGAATACAAGCTTGGTAGGACAGTTGACGCGCTTGCCAGGTGAACGTATTAGTTTCGATTTTGCTGATAGTTATTTAGCGCAACCCGATCGCCCGACGCTTAGCCAATCATTTATTAATATAACCGGTGATGTAATGACTGGCGGTGCTGCTTCACAGACTAAGGCGCCTAGTTTTTTTGCGAATTTATTACCTGAAGGACATTTGCGCGAATACCTTGCGAGTAAAGCGGGTATTAAATCAGCTAGAGATTTTAGCTTATTGCAGTTACTAGGGCATGATTTGCCGGGTGCTGTGATTTTAAAACCGGCGGATAATATTGATCAAACACAAAATGCTGAATTAAGTTTGATTGAAACGGATAAAGCTGATCCAGGCATTTTAAAGTTTTCATTAGCCGGTGTGCAATTGAAATTTTCTGCATTGCAAGAAGCCCATGGCGGTTTAACAATCCCCGCTCACGGTTATGAAGGTGATTGGATTGTTAAGTTGCCTTCAGCTCAGTTTCAGCATGTACCTGAAAACGAATATTCCATGTTGCAACTAGCAAAAGCGATTGGTATTGACGTGCCAGACACACAGTTAATCAATATTGAAGATATTACTCATTTGCCTGACATCGCTTATCAACAAAAAGGCAAAGCACTCGCGGTGAAACGTTTTGATCGTGAAGCTGAAAAACGTATTCATGTTGAAGATTTCGCACAAGTTTATGGACTCTATCCCAACAAAAAGTATCAGAAAGTCAGTTGCGGAAATATGCTTGGAAAAATAAATGTGGTGATGGGTGAGGTTCAGGCGAAAGAATTTATTAAGCGTTTAATATTCAGTGTGTTGATGGGTAATGGTGATATGCACTTAAAAAATTGGGCATTGATTTATCGTGATGGCATACACCCTACTTTGGCACCGGCTTATGATTATGTGTCCACACAAGTTTATCTTCCGAATGAAACCTTAGCGTTGAGTGTCGCTGGTGAAAAAAACATGACGAAATTATCACGCGATCATTTTATACGGATGGCGAACAAGGTGAATTTCTCGAAAGCCTTGCTAATTAAAACATTACAGCAAACTATGGAAGCTACCACTTCACAATGGCAAGCGATAAAGCAAGAATTGCCAATGCCTATAGCCATGATGAATAAAGTTGACAGGCACATTGTAACGACAATTAAACAATTAATGAGCTAGTGGAATTTCATCCCAGGATAAGGATGTTGTTGCATGTGTTGAAGTCGACTCTTTAATGTGGAACTGTGTAATTCCAGCTTGTTGTGATCGGGATCTAAAATGTATAGGGACTGCCCTTCACTGCTGTTAGTTTTCCAGATGGGAATATCGTGTGTTGAAATGAGTTGTTCAAATTGAGGGAAGTCGGCTTCATCAATGTTCAATGCAATATGGCTGTAGTCTTTTGTGGGTTCAGTTTTAGTTGCTTCATCAAAACTCAAGCACAACCATAATTCACCTGATTGTAGATAAGCTCCCGAGTCCCAAGTTGCCGCTAATTCAAAGCCGAGAATGTTTTGATAAAAAGCAATTGATGTTTCTAAATTAGCCGTAGCGAAGGTGATGTGATTAATGCCATTAATTTTCATGAGTGGTTATTTACACTTTCACATCAAACAGTTGCTCTGGTGCTTCCATAGCTGCAATGTTTTCAATGTCGTAAGAGTCCATTAATGCCTCATTGAACCATTTGTCGAATGGATGATCGGATGATTCCCAACCTTGCATTTTTTCTTCAAAGTTAGGGCCAACATCGTGATAAACAAAGACATAGTCAGTGCCAGCAATTTGTTTTAGCCAGACCTTGGCGCTGTGTATGTCGTAACGTTTCATCATGTCACTGTATTCATCCATCCTAGCTAGGGTTTCTTTCGCAAAGGCTTTATATTCTTCAAGCTTTCCGGGCTTAACGGCCATGCTAAATAATACTGATTTCATGCTGGTGCTCCTTTTGGATTATTGACATCGGTGTAATTGCCAGCGCCAGCGTAGCACAATTGCCGTGGTTGAGAAACAACGTGCGATGACAATGGATAAGGCGATACCGATGACACCCATGTGTAGTGTAAAGCCAAGTATGTAGGCCAATGGCACGGTGATTAACCAATTCATACCGATGGCCAACCACATGGGGAATTGCGTGTCGTAGAGGCCGCGTAGGCAGCCGATTAAGCTCATTTCGATGCCATCAAAAAACATAGTGAGCACGCGGATAACTAATAGCCACATGGCGAGTACGTAGATGGCTTCTGCCCCGCTGCTATTAAAATGAATAAACACGCTGGCCAATGGGCGATGAAAAATAGCAAACAAAATGCCGGCACCAATAGTGAGGACGGTTGCCGTTAGCATTGATGCATTACCTAATTGTCGCATACGTTCTTGCTTGTGTTCGCCGTTGACATGGCTAATGGCGATGGCACAGGCTTCACTTAAGCCAAATACCGGCACAATTAATAACAACATATATTCATTGGAGATTTGGCTTGCAGCCATGGCCGTCACGCCTAGCCAGCCGACTAGAATCGTGAAAGCCAGCTTCATTAACATGTCGCCACTGATTTTAAAGCAAATGGGCATGCCAACTTTTAAAATCAATTTAAACCATGTGAAATCTAAGTGAGGTTGCTTGAACAGTGGTTTCCCGACATGCTTGATCACAACGTAGCTGGTAATGATGAAGCTAATGCTTGCCCCAAGCAATGTGGCAATACCCGCACCTTCTACGCCATATTGCGGGAAACCAAAATAACCCAGCACGAAACCTAAATTTAAAATGGTAGCAATCACAATGGTCAGCAGTGAAATTATCGCAACAATATTTTGGCGTTTTGAGCCAGCTAAAAATTGTTGGTTAGCAATGTTCAAATAAAAAATGGGCATGGCAATCAAAAAATATTTAAAATAATCCCAGACTAAAGGGGTAACCGCAGGTGGTTGATGCGTTGCGATTAAAATAGGCTTGATGCATGCAACAACTATTGTGGCAGGAATGCCAATAGCCAATGCAACTAACCATGCTTGACGCAATACACTGGGTAGAACCTGTTGTTGATTGCTGGCAAATTGGCGCCCGACAATTGCACCGAGTGAAAACAATGGCGCCATAAAAATTAACATAATTACAACCCGTAACATGCCGATCGTAAAACTTGCAGCTAAAGCGGTATGCCCTAGCTGCGCAAGTATCACCATCATGATGAAAGTTGTTAAGGTCTGTGCAAAGCGGATGGTCATCATGCCAACCGCAATGGACAGTAAGTTTTTTATGGCGTTAATCATAGTCTTCTACTTTAAGTATAACCAACATTCCGTCAGCAGTTCTGTGTCTGCGACTTCATGTTCAAAGTTATAATAAACGAATAGGCAAGGTAAATCACCTAGCTCTTCACCAGAATCAGGTAACCAGTCACGAAATAAACCGTATACGATTTCATCAATGGTATCCCTTGAGCCTTTATGCATGACAGTAGCATAGCGGCCAGCAGGTAAGTATTTTTCAATAACGTCACCTTCTTCGAGCTTCAATTGCTTAGGAATGGTGATGCCAAGGTCAAACCGAAATGCTTCAGGTTCGGTTGTCTTGGGATCATCATAGGCAAAGCCAAAGGCTTCACCTGGTTTGGGCTTGAGATCTATTGTTTGCGCTTTGGCCCATGTGGTTAGTGCGTTAACCGTTTCGCCAAATTTTTCTGGGTTGCCGCGGTGTTCTAATACCGCTAAGCGTCTTTCTGGCTGCTCTTTGATTGTTACATTCATCATTATTTCACCTTGTTGTTTAGGCAGACAGTACGGTGGTGTCGCCCAAGCCGCAAAACTAGAGCGCGAGCGAAACTCACTCGGATTTAGCTGGCATGCTTGCTTAAAGGCTCGCGTGAATGCTTCATGCGATTCAAACCCTGCACTGACTGCAATATCAATAATAGGTGTGTCTTTATTCACAATCAGTTGATGAGCTGCGCGTTTTAAACGTAGCCACCGTATATATTGCTGCAAAGACATACCCGTGTATGCTGTAAATAAACGATGAAAATGGTATTTCGAAAAACACGCGACATCGCTGAGTTGGGTCAATGTGAGTGGCTCATCAAAATGCTTGCCGATATACTCGATGACGTTGTCTAATTGATGTTGGTAGTTCATGTTCATTTACCTTGTGAAGGTTACGGGAGTTCATGTACGTTTGTTTGATGATTATTGCTAAATATAATGATTTTCTTGAGTGGGAGGAGATTGTGGGCAATAATACACATAATATCATGATGATATGTTACCAGAGGTGCCTTGTGAAGTTAATCAGTATGCTAATCATTTTCTTAGTTGCCATCATTGCAGGCAGTTATCCGTTTCTGAAGCGTTTGGGTAGTGAGCGTGGGCGAGAATTCCCCATAGGTGAATCATTAGCTGCGGGTGTGTTTTTAGGCGCTGGCTTATTGCATATGTTAGGTGATTCGGCCCAAGAATTTAATCAGCTGGGTTATCATTACCCTATTCCTTTTTTATTAGCGGGAATTATGTTTTTGTTTTTACTTTGGCTTGAGCATTTAGGGCGTGAAATGCAAGAACACAAAGGAGCTGGGCATCCGGGGTTTGCGGTGTTGGCTTTTGTGATGTTATCGATTCATTCATTTTTAGCCGGTGCGGCATTGGGGTTAAGTGCGACTTGGTCGGTATTTATTGTGATTTTCTTGGCGATACTTGCGCACAAATGGGCCGCAAGTTTTGCATTGGCAGTTCAAATCACCAAAACAACGATGTCGAATAAAGTCGGTATGTTAATGTTTTTAGTGTTTGCTTTGATGACACCATTCGGAATTTTAGTCGGTTCGGTAATCAACCAGGGCACGCAACATATGCCATTGCTTGAGCCTATTTTTAGCGCGTTAGCCGCAGGTACGTTTTTATATCTTGGGACTTTGCATGGCTTATCCAATGCCATTATGGTGCAAAAGTGCTGTAATTTGCGAAACTTTAGCTTCGTGATTGTTGGGTTTGCCGTAATGGCAGTTGTGGCTGTCTGGAGCTAGCTTAATAATACCTTGTTCTGCCCTTCTGAGCATCTTCTCCCGCATGGCGGGAGAAGGAATCAATTATTATTTTGCTAAAAAGTTCATTAAACTCTTATCATCCATCATTTTATTAATCACATCAGAAAAAGCAAGATTGATGTTTTTCGCATTGTCCTTATTTGACGGAGTGAATACACCACTGAAGCTTCGGTTGGCTTCGTAGCTGGAATGATAGGTTTTGTTGCCATTAGTGGCAGTGACATTAATCACTGTGTTAATGATAACGGATGTTTTGAATGTGCCTTCTGTGGCTTTGTAGCTAAATGTTGATAAGTCGACTTTCAGTTTGGTTGCGCCTTTTTCACTAGATTTGAAACCATATTGTGACAAGCCTTGATCGACGACTTTTTGTAAAGTGTCTGCCACATCACCTGAAATATTGACGGGCACTGTAGGGTTGGTGCGAGTGTTGGTGATGCTCTTGCCAATGGACTTAAATTTTCTGGCATCATCGATAGTGACAGCGACTTCTTTACCTTGACCAATGTTTTGTTGTTTAGTTGCTTTCAATGTAGGCTTGAGTTGAACCGGTTGGGTTGTCGTTGTGCAGGCTGAAATAAATGTGGCAAGCACTAAAATAGTGAGTAGCTTGATAAGCTTCATGATCTCTCTCCGTTGAGTGTTATGTTTATGTGTGAGCTACAAAAATAGCAGATAATCCCTAGAGTTCAAGTTAGCGCCTCATGTGACTGTTAATTTAATGACCATATCTGAATGCGGAAGACGTAAATCAGAATTAGGTGTCTGTGCTAAACTGATTGTCTAAGCTCAGTCATAAGGAATCAGACATGGCCAAAGGGACTATCACATTGCGCGATTGGTTTGCGCTTATCGGCATTAGTCTTGCCACTGCCCTTTTCGCTATCGATTTTTCTATTGTTAACACGGCATTACCGGCGATTCAAAAATCATTTTCAACTAGCTTGGTGGAGTTACGCTGGGTGATCGATGCGTTCGCCATTGTGTTATGTGCTTTCTTAATCACGTTAGGACGTATAGCGGATGTCATTGGGGAAACAAAAATTTTGTATGCTTCAATGGCCATATTTGTGTTGGCCTCTTTACTTGCAGGTATGGCATCTAATGTTGAAAGTTTGATTATTGCACGTGGCTTTCAAGGGTTAGCCATTGCAGGTTTATTCCCGAGTTCGCTAGCCATCGTGACACATATTTTCCCTAAAGAGCATAAACACTTGGCAGTATCATTATGGAGTGGTGCTAGTGGTATTGGTTTAGCGCTTGGGCCTGCGCTGGGTGGTTTTATTGTGCATTTTTCATCTTGGCGTTGGATATTCCTCATTAATGTGCCAACCACTATTGTCGCTTTGCTGATATGTGTTTTTACTTTACGTCTTCGTCATATTGAAAAACAAGCAATGCATATTGATGGGTTTGGGTTTGTTTTCTTGGCTATTGGTGTGAGTTGTTTAATTGGTTCGATATTACAAATCCCCGCTTGGGGTTGGCAGTCACCGTGGGTGATCAGTTTGTTTTTTGTTGGGCTGTCTTCAATTGCCTTGGTGTTTGTCCATGGTGAAAAAATCGCCTATCCGATTATTGATGTTAAATTATTTTCACACCCTGATTACTTGCGTGCGAGTTGTGTCACAGGTTTAAACGGATTCTATATGTATGCGAGCTTTTTTATCTTGCCGCTGTATCTACATGGTGTATTGCATTATTCTGCGTTAGGTGTTGGGTTTATGCTCTTGCCAATTATGCTGTGTGTTGCCGCTAGTGCTTACTGTGTTGGCTTTCTTACGAGATTAATGTCGATGCAATGGCTGCTAAGCATCCAATTAGCAATTTTGTTGGCCTCGACGATCATGCAGTTCCATTTTGGTACTGAGCGTGAGGTCACCTTTCGGATTACGGCGTTTGTTTTGTTTGGCATTGGCTGGGGCTTAATGTATTCCACTGCAACAGCCTATGCGATGTCATCAGTGCCTGGAAATGCTGCAGGTGTTGCCTCTGGTATGTTTTTAACGGTTCGGAATTTTGGTGGCGCTAGTGGCTTAGCTATTTCAGGAGTCGTGTTTTATCATATTAAAGCTGCGGAATTAGCGCAAACCAATTTAGTGCATGCATTTCTCAGTGGTTTTCATGGTGTGATGGTTCTGTTGATGATTGCAGTTGTTCTTACGACCGTGTTGGTTTGGTTGATTCCAAAAAGTAATTATTAGCCCTAAATAAATCGCGATTTTTTAATATGAAATTAACACCATTGGTTCGTTGGTTAACAATTTTCAATGTAACAGTTGGGCTGTTAGCCACTGTTTTTGTTGCATGTAGTAAGATATTTCCCGTCTAGACTAATATGAGAGCTGTGATAAGGTGAATTAAATGGCTACATGACGTTTTAAATCCGTAATCAGCCTTTTGTAAAAAGGTATTATTAATATTAAGTTAGTATGATATCGAGTTAATGTTGCATTTTCCAGTATTCATGTAACAATTGATACATGAGTAAAGAAAAAACTATAACCGCACTATTTGATACGCTTGATCATCACGATCCACATGTTCTGCCTAAGGCGTTTCCGTATCAAGATGATCTCTTGCATGCGGCTGAATTTATTTATAGTTACCGTGGCAGTGAAGCGACGTTTAATTCCTATCGGCGTGAAATAGAACGATTATTACAATGGTGCGTGCATGTGGCCAAAAAATCTTTGAAGCAACTTAAGCGTCAAGATATTGAAAACTACATTTATTTTTGCCAACGCCCCTTTGATGATTGGATAGCGTTAAAAAAATGTGATCGATTTGTGAATAAAGAAGGATTGCGCATGCCTAATCCTGAATGGCGCCCTTTCGTTGTGACAGTGAGTAAGGTTGAACGTCAGGCAGGTAAGTTACCATCTGTTAAAAACTATGCCCTATCGCAAAAAGCGTTGCAGGCTATTTTTGCTGTGCTCGGTAGCTTTTTTAATTATTTGATTCAAGAAGAATATGCTGAATTTAATCCGGTTGCGCAAATTCGCCAAAAAAGTAAATTTATTCGTAAGCAACAAGGGCAAACACCGATAAGACGTTTGTCGGAATTGCAATGGGCGTACGTGATTGAGACCGTTGAAAAAATGGCGGATGCCGAACCTGAAAAATATGAACGCAGTTTGTTTATGATGAATGCGCTGTACGGCATGTATTTGCGTATTTCTGAATTAGCGGCCAGTGAACGTTGGCAACCTCAGATGGGTGATTTTCACCGCGATATGGATGGCAATTGGTGGTTTAAAACAGTCGGTAAAGGTAACAAAGAGCGCGATATCACGGTCAGTGATGCGATGCTAAAAGCACTCAAACGTTATCGCCAAGCATTGGATTACACACCTCTGCCCTCACCCGGTGAAACAACACCATTAATTTTTAAAACACGTGGCCATGGGCCTGTATCCAGCACGCGGCATATTCGTATGTTAGTGCAAGAATGTTTTGATAAAGGTGTTGAACGGATGATCAATGATGGGTTCAAAGAAGATGCTGATCAATTACGCGCTGCGACAGTCCATTGGCTGCGCCACACGGGTATCTCTGATGATGTGAAAACACGACCCCGCGAGCATGTACGTGATGACGCTGGGCATGGTTCCAGTGCTATTACTGATCGTTATATTGATGTTGAGCTTCGCGAACGTCATGCTTCCGGACGAAAAAAATTAATTAAGCCTGATTAGATGTCTTAAGAATAATAATATTTTTTTGTGGTTTACAGTAGGTTTCTCGAAATCCGAATAGGCAAATTAACGTCGCGAGAACATACATTAGCGGTAAAAAAGATAAGCCCAGAGTGAAGTCGCTGCTGACTAATGCGCTAGTGGCGTGCCCATGAGACGCATGGCTGATGAATAGACCAATGATAATGGGTAGTATGGCAGTAGAGAGTGTAATAAAGCCATTATTGAGGCCAAGTGCGGTGGCTTTAACGGAAAAACTGGTATGTTCGGCAATTGCGGCGAAACCGACATTTTGGCCGGCGGCGGCTAAGCCTAATAGCGCAAACAATACGCCATAGATCCACGTTTGTTGGATGTCGATATAGACGATACACAGGGTAGATATCACGCCTAATATTGCTGCTATTAACATAGCGGGTTTTCTGCGCTTAGTGATATCCGATATTACACCTAACAAGGGGCAACCGATGGCATAAGCTATCCAAGATAGCGATATCATATAAGCGGCGGTACTTTGTGTGAGTCCACGTGTTTGCAAGTATTCCGTGCCCCAAACGGCCGCCATGACAGCAATAGCAACATAGACGGTGCCTGAATAGCTAGCCACCACCCAAGCTTGTTTGTTTTTAAGCAATCGTTTTAAACGTATCATTAAGCCCTCTTCTCGAGTGAGATACATAAGCGATTGTTCGCCACCTCTGGGTTTATTCTTTATAAATAGAAACGCTAAAACAGCTAATACGACGCCAAATATGGCAACCTCGGACATGGCTAAACGCCAGCTGACATGACTATCATTAAGAAATGAAACGAGAGGTCCGCCTGCCAGAACAGGCCCCATGGTGCCGATAAACTGTGACATACCCGCAAAGAAACCAAAGTATTTATGCGGGAACCAGGTTGACGCAATCACTAGCAAGCTGATGAATGCAAATGCGGAGCCAAAGCCCATCAAAAATCGGCCAATGAAGGCGGTTGGGAAGCTCGTGGCATGTGCGAATAAGAAGGTTGCTAGCGCACAGCAAAGTGTCGCAAAAATCATAATATTTTTCACGCCGAATTTATCAGCGAGTATACCAACAGGGATTTGCATCATGCCGTAGGCGATGTAATAGGCACTACCAATGAATGTGAATTGTTCTATGGTTAAGTGTAGATCCGGAATGATTTGGTGGGCGATTGAGCCGACAAAGGTTCTTAAGAAGAACTCATAGAGAAAAAACAACGCGGCTATTGACCAAATGAAAACGCCTAATAGGCTTATGTTTTGATCGGCGCGATGCATAATTTATTCGGCTGTATGGTTGGGAATAGTTGTATTGGGTTGCCAGTCTTCAAAATGAGTGGTGGCTAATTCCATTTCTTCGAACACCGCAATCTTAAATAAGGTTTCACCTTCACGTACCAGGGGTAACTTATTGATACTCACAACAACCCCACTAAAAGGTGCGATCACATCCCTATCCTCACCGGCAGAAAAAGGATCTTTAATAACACTTGTTTTTTGGCCTTTTTTTACTTCTTGCCCAAGCTTTAATTTTGAGTGATGCATACCACTATTCGATGCGCGAACCCAGCGAGTTCCTTTTACTTGAAATGATGGTGAGCCTAATTTTTTCGTTTTGGCTGTTATCATGTTGAGATGTTGCATCACATTTAAAATACCTCTGACACCAGTTTTGATAGCTTGTTCATCAAAACGTAATGCTTCACCTGCTTCATAAACAATGTGAGGGATGTTACGTTTATCTGCAGCTTCTCGTAAAGAACCTGCATCTGTTTTAATGCTTGAAATAACCGGTGCTGAAAAAGCTTCGGCTAATGCGAGTTGTTCTTCATTGTCAGGATTAATAAAAATTTGTGGTAGATTGCTATGGTTAACAAAACCTGTTTGTAAATCGATACTGTAATCAGCTAAATTTAAAATTTCTTGATTAAATAAGTACGCGGTGCGTGAAGCATAAGTACCATGTTCTGAGCCGGGAAATGATTGGTTAAGCATCACACCACCCGGCATTGTTCTCGCCTTATTAATAAAAGCGTATACATTCAAAATGGGCACAGCAATTACCGTGCCTTTGAGCCGTTTGATTGCAGGTACTTCGAGTAATTTATTAATAATGGCCGTACCATTAATTTCATTACCATGCATAGCCGCGGTGAGTAATAAACAAGGGCCAGCCTCTTTACCATGTATAACTTTAATCGGCATATACATAGGCGCACAGCTAAATAATTCTGGTAGCGGTAGTGCTAAAGAAATATCTTCGCCGGGGTGGATGGTTTCATTACAGATGGTCAGATTGCTTGCTTTCATGACTAAACATGGTAACAGAATGTGAAAAACACTTCAAATTACTGCGGTTTTAGGGAAAATATGTAACAGTCAAAAAATCGGATGCTATGATTTTTTGCTTTAAAGTGCAATGGGTATAGTTATAGCCATCATAATGGGTTACTTTTGATTATATTTTTCTAAATAGCTATCGTAAGCGCCGTGATAATCTCTGACATCATTCGTCGTGATTTCAATAATACGTGTAGCAATTGATGACACAAATTCTCTATCGTGGCTGACGAATAATACTGTACCTTCATAGGCTTCTAACGCCGTATTCAAGGCTTCGATAGATTCCATATCCAAGTGATTGGTAGGTTCATCGAGTAACAATACATTAGGCATTTCTAGTGTGAATTTAGCGAACATTAAGCGTGCTTTTTCCCCACCAGATAGTGCGCTGATTTTTTTCGATGAATCATCACCTGAAAATAACATGCGCCCGAGTGCACCACGAACCGCGGGTTCATCGTCAGATGGTTTTTTAAATTGATATAAGAAATCATACAAGCTAATGTCATTCGCAAACATGTCTGAATTATCTTGTGCGTAATAAGCAATTTGAGCTTGCTCTGCAAATTTAATCGTTGCATCACTGTTGTCGCATTCGAGATCACCGACGATGCAGCGCATCATGGTGGTTTTACCAATACCGGTGGTACCGATGATTGCTACTTTTTCACCTGCCGCAATGTTAAAGCTGACATTCTTAAAGATTTGATGCTCGCCATAGCTTTTGCTGAGTTTCTTAACGGATAATGCTTGACGGAAAAGTTTTTGGCCTTGAATCAGCTTAATATAAGGGCTGCGACGACTTGATGGACGTATTTCATCAATGTTGATTTTTTCGATTAAGCGAGCACGTGAAGTGGCTTGTTTGGCTTTTGATGCATTAGCTGAGAAGCGACGGACGAAGGCTTGTAGCTGTTCAACCTGTGCTTTTTTCTTGTCAACATCGGCTTGTTGTAATTGGCGAGCTTGCATGGATGCCATGGTGAATTCATCATAATTGCCAGGGTAAAGTTTAAGTGCACCGTAATCAAGATCAGCAATATGGGTACAAACACTATTTAAGAAATGGCGGTCATGCGAAATGATGATCATTGTAGCTTTACTTTGGTTTAAAGTATCTTCCAGCCAATGGATGGTGCCGATATCTAAATTATTGGTTGGCTCATCGAGCAGTAACACTTGTGGATCTGCAAATAAGACTTGGGCTAGTAATACACGCAGCTTTAATGCGGGTGCTAAAGTGCTCATTAATTCGGTATGCGAAGCTTCAGGAATATCCAGGCCTAATAATAATTCACCAGCGCGAGGTTCTGCACTGTAGCCATCTAATTCAGCAAATTGCATTTCAAGATCAGCAACGCGAACACCATCGGCTTCTGTCATGTCAGTTTTACTGTAAATTTCATTACGTTCTTTGTAAATGTCCCATAATTCGCTGTGACCCATGATAACGGTATCAATGACACGTTCATCTTCAAAAGCAAATTGGTCTTGGCTTAAGGTCCCCATTCGCTCACCACTAGATAATGAGACTGAGCCAGCATTGGGTTTAACGGTGCCGCCAAAAACTTTAACCAGCGTTGATTTACCCGCACCATTTGCACCGATTAAACCATAGCGATTTCCATCGCTGAATTTAGCATTGACGTTTTCAAATAACGGTTTTTTACCGAATTGGACGGTGATATTGGCTGCGGTTAACATATGCGTAGGCTCGCGTAATTATAGGGAGCGCTACTTTAACAAAATTAACGGTTTTTTGATAGGTCTATGTTGATGATTAGCCCGCTATCATCAGCATTTGAGGCACTTATACTGCCTTCATGTAGCGCTATCGCACGTTTTGCAATGGCTAAACCTAATCCATAGCCGCCTTGTTGTTTAGTACGGGCATCATCTACTCGATAAAAGGCTTTGAATAATTGCTCAAGTTTTTCATCAGAGACACCTGGTCCATGGTCGCGAATGGTGATATTGACATCATCGTCGCTGTGGTTGAGATATACTTCAATTGATTTTGGTTTGGGTGTGTAACGTAACGCATTGCGGATAATATTTTCAATGGCGCTGCGGATGAGCTTTCGGTCTCCATAAAATTGACAATTGTTATCCATGTGTAATTCAATACGGTTGGCTTCATCTGGGTTTTCATATTCGATATCATTAATAATGCTATTAATCTCACCAACTAAATCAAAAATGTCGAATAACATTTTATATTCGGCAGATGACATGCGTGCTAATGATAATATTTGACCGATGAGTTCATTTAAGCGTTCTGATTCAAGTTCAATACGATTAAGTTCTCGTTCGGCTTGATTGCCAACTTGTTTACGAGCCAGTTCGAGTGCAATTTGCAGGCGTGCTAATGGCGTGCGTAATTCATGAGACATGTCTTGTAATAATCGCCGCTGTGCTGCCATCATGGCTTGAATTTTGTCTGCCATTCCATCGAATTCTTCGGCTAATTCGCCAATTTCGTCTCGGCGTTTAAATAAAGTGTTGCCGACTCGGACATCGAGATTCCCTTGCCCTAATTTTCGGGCGGCAATTTTTAACAAGGCGATGGGACGCATTAAATAGATTGATAGTAGGTAGCAAACAATTCCTGTGATGACTAAAGCGATAACGAAACCGTATAAAAAACCAGAAAAGTGAATATACTGTAATGGCTGGATAGAAACTGGTTTTTGTGACACAAAGCGAAATTCTTTACCATTTTTGGCGGTAATAATAGGGCTGATGACAATGTTGCCGTAACGCGTGGCTTGTGGTGATATTTCACCTTCAAGCATATCTTGAACGACATCTTTTATTTTTTCAGGTAATTTGCGCGCTAATACGTCTTGCCCTTTATCATCGATAAGGTAGGCTTTGGTATTACTGCGGTGAGCTAATTCATCAAGCCAACGTTGCAACGCTGGTTTGTCACCTGTTTGATATGTGATTACAGCCATGACACCATAGTTAGTAATCAATGCTCGCTTACTTAACGGCAGATAATGTTGGTTGGCAAATTGAAAACTAAACCAAGCAATACCGATAACGGTGAGAATCATCGTTACCCAGAACCATAAAAATATTTTCCAATAAATACTGCGCATTCTATTCCTAGTCGATAAACATATAGCCTACACCGCGGATGGTTTTAACATATTGCTCGCCGCTGGGAGATGACCCCAGTTTGTTACGTAAATTGCTGACATGCATATCAAGACTACGATCATAGGCTGTCAGTGATTTGTTTAATGCTTGCTTGGTTAATTCAGATTTGGTTACCACTTTTCCTGCGTGGCCGATCAAACATTCGAGGATGTTGTATTCAGAACTGGTGAGTTTGACTTTATCTTCTGCTAAATAAACATCGCGTGAATGTGTGTGTACGGCGATTTGATCTTTATTAATGATACCGTCATTTACTTTGTCTTCAATATTTTCACTACGACGTAAAATAGCTTTAATGCGTGCGACTAATTCACGAGGGTTACAAGGTTTTGGTAGGTAATCATCAGCGCCCATTTCTAAGCCGACAATACGATCGACATCGTCGCCTTTGGCGGTTAGCATTAACACGGGTACGTTATGGTTGTTGCGCAGCTCACGTAAAATTTCAAAACCATTCTTGCCTGGTAACATCACATCTAAAATAATGAGTTCATAATTGTTTTCGTTCACTTTAGGTAGAACAGCATCGCCATCATGTAAAACGTCAAGTTCGAAGCCTTCTGCTTCTAGATATTCCAGTAATAATTCGCTTAATTCAATATCGTCATCGACCAATAAAATGTTGGACATTCTTTTCTCCAAGTGTGTGACTTGCTCGCATTCTACTGTGTGATTTATAGGAAAAAAATAGCTTTACGGTTTATTTACAGGCTATTTGCACAAGCTTGACCCATAGTCTGGATATTATCGTCTATTATTCAGTGGAATCAAAGCATAAGGAGCTTAAATCATGAAAAATCGTATAGCAGGCGCTACATCAGCCATTATTCTAGCAGCAGGTTTATCCATGGCAATGATGTCATCAGCCGTTGCACAACCACCTGGTCAACCGAGTGCTAATAAAGCACCACCACCTCATCATATGATGGCAATGAAAAAGGACTTACAGTCGTTAGATTTAACGGTAGCTCAACAGCAACAATTGAAAACTATCACAGAAGATACACGTACAAAATTGAAGCCACTGATGGAGGTTGTTGTTCAGTCTCAAGAAGGTTTGGCAAAACAGATCCATAATGAAAATTATAAACAATCAGCCGTTGATAAGTTAGCCAAGCAACAAGGTCACACCATTGCTCAAATGATTTCGGTCCGAGCTGCAAGCATGCATAAAATGTTCAATGTGTTGACACCCGAGCAAAAAGTGAAATTACAATCTATCAAACAAAGTGGAGGTCCTGCTTCCTAGTAGCCACAATTATGCTGAGTTAAGTGATTGTCTCCTCAATTAACTCAGCCTCTGGTTAAGCTTTAAAATAAACTGCTAGCAAGCTGATTTTAAAAGTGTTTCATCAAGCTTTTCATCTATTTCTTTCTGTATTTCAGGTAAATCTCTGTCCGTATTGATGATAATAAAACGATCAGGTTCTGCTTGTGCGCGGTCTAAATAGCATTGACGTACACGGCGAAAAAAACTTATCTCTTCTGATTCAAAGCGATCTAATTTGCCGCGTTTTTTGATGCGCTGTAATGCGATTTCTAAGGGAGCATCCAATAAAATAGTGAGATCAGGGCGTAATTGACCTTGCACCCAGCTTTCTAATGCAGCTATACGGTCCATATCAATACCACGACCTGCCCCTTGGTACGCATAACTGGCATCAGTGAAGCGATCACAAATTACCCACTTTTCAGCTTCCAATGCTGGCTTGATAATGCGTTGAACGTGCTGCGAACGTGCTGCGAACATCAGCAATAACTCAGTATCTGGATGGATCTTCTCGTTATGCTCATTCAATAGAAAAGACCGGATGTCATTAGCTAATGGTGTGCCACCAGGTTCACGTGTAATCAACACAGGTAGTTCTTTATGGTGTAGATATTCAGCGATATGCTTTAAGTTGGTGGTTTTACCAACACCTTCTATTCCTTCAATCGTAATGAACATAGAGATTCCTTAGGGGGTTGAGTTCGGCTTATTTAATATATAACGTTTGACAGCTTGATTTTGGGCCTTCAAATTATCAGAAAATACGTGGCTGCCGTCACCTCTGGCAACAAAATATAATGCTTGTGTCATATCAGGATGCAAGGCTGCGTGCAGTGAAGCTTTGCCAGGCAATGCGATGGGTGTAGGCGGTAACCCATAATGCACATAGGTGTTGTAAGGTGTTTTTTTGCGTAAGTCACGCCGCGTGATTTTACCCGTGTAGGCGCTACCCATACCGTAAATGACGGTGGGATCAATTTGTAAGCGCATACGTTTCTTTAAACGTTGCAAGATAACGCCTGCAATCTGTGGACGCTCACTTGCAACTTTCGCTTCTTTAACAATCATGGAGGCCACAATGAGAGCTTGATAGGCATCGTGATAGCCTAAATTAGGTGCCCGTTGTTGCCATTGGCTATCTAACTCAGCTTGCATGCGATGATAGGCTCGTTCCAAAATGTCCTTATCAGTTGTCCCGCGTACAAATTGATAGGTATCGGGAAAGAACCAACCTTCAGGGTTGTTTTGTTTAATATCGAGTTGTTGAGCTAAGGTTTTTAGTGTTGTCTCATTTAGTGTGTGGACGATGTCAGGATCATTTTTTATGGCAGTTAGCATTTGTTGGACGGTCCAACCTTCAATGATAGTAATAAGATGTTTGACGACATCACCACTAGCGATGTTATTTAAAATCATTTGCTCAGTGGCGCCCGGTGAAAATTGATATTCCCCCGCTTGTAAGTGACGTGACTTACCTTCCACACGTGAAATCAATTCAAAAAATTTAGGGTGGCGAACGAGACCTTGTTGGTGTAAGCCATTGGCCAATTGCCGATTGGTCATACCATCTTGTATCAAGTAGTGCACACATTGGTTATTATTGATAACAGGTACACTGACAAACTGGTAATAATAAAAACTGAATACTAGGGCAGTAATTGCTAGTAGTGTAATAAAAGCAGCCAGACATTTACGCAATGATCATATCCTTTTGTAACGCCGCACGTAGTGCCAAGCTTGTGTTGCCGATGGCAAACATTGTACCGTGAAACTGTGTCACAGGCCAAATGCCGATGATGCTATTACAAAGTAAAATTTCATCAGCTTGATCGATATCAGCTAAAGTTAGTTGTGCGATTCGCACATTGAGTCGATCAATGATGACACTGCGCATAGTACCGGCAATGCCGGCATAATGTATATCCGGTGTTAGCCAAGTCTTGTCTTGACGGATAAATAGATTGCTTTTGATGCCGCCAATGACATTTTCTTCCGTATCGAGCATCAGTAACTCAGCTTTGTCATTGAGCTCGCGACTCGCCAATACTTGTTCTAAACGGTTTAAGTGTTTTATGCCTGCTAAATGAGGATTGCGTGCTAAAGGAATGCTTGATAGGCCAAGCTCTACACCTTCCTTGTCGTATTCAAGCATATCTGGCCAGGTATTTAGGGTGAGGATGCGTGTTATTTCTGTATCAGGTGATGTTGAGTAACCTCGATTGCTATTGCCGCGTGTCAGTGTGATTTTTAATACGCCCTGCTCTATTGATTGTGTTAATTCCTGGGCTTCAATTTCTAGTGTTTCGAGGTCAATGGGTGTGAAGTGCAGAGCGGAACAACCGTTGGTTAAACGTTGTAAATGCGCGGGGAAATTAAGTAATTGCCTTCGTTTGATGGCAATTGTTTCAAAAACACCATCGCCATATTGTAAACCGCGATCGCAAATATCAATCTGAGTGCTGCTAACACCGTTAACAAGAGAAGCGATCATGCTCATACAGCTTTAAAGATAAGTGAACCGTTGGTGCCACCGAAACCAAACGAATTTGATAGGGTAATGTTGATAGGACGTTGTTGTGCGGTGTGTGGGACTAAGTTTAAGTCTGCATAAATATCATCAGGATTATCTAAGTTAATTGTCGGTGGAGCGACATTATCACGGATAGCTAAAATAGAAAAAATGGCTTCGATAGAACCTGCAGCACCGAGTAAGTGGCCGGTCATCGATTTAGTTGAACTCATACAAAGTTTAGTTGCATGATCACCGAAAGCTTCTTTTACTGCCATAGCTTCGATGGGATCACCTGCCGGTGTCGATGTGGCATGTGCATTGATATAGTCAACTTCATCAGGATTAAGGCCTGCATCGTTGAGCGCATTGTTCATGCTGCGTTCCATGCCGTTTTGGCTGGGCATCGTCAAGTGATGCGCGTCAGCGCTCATACCAAGGCCCGCGACTTCTGCATAAATAGTTGCACCGCGCGCTTTTGCATGTTCGTATTCTTCAAGCATAAGAACACCAGCACCATCAGCTAATACAAATCCATCACGATCTTTATCCCACGGACGACTCGCTTTAGTGGGCTCATCATTACGTGTTGATAGTGCACGTAATGCACTAAAACCACCTAAGCCTAAAGGTGTTGTGGCCATCTCAGCACCACCAGCTAACATCATGTCGGCATCACCATAGGCGATTGTTCGTGCGGCATTACCAATGTTATGACTACCCGTGGTACAGGCTGTTACAATAGAAAAATTAGGGCCTTTACAGCCAAATTGAATTGCAACATAACCAGCGGCCATGTTGACAATACTGCCCGGGATAAAGAAAGGCGATATTTTGCGTGGCCCTTTGCTTTCGAGTGCTTGTTCGTTTTTAACGATACTCGGTAAGCCGCCAATACCTGAACCGATCGCAACACCAATACGTTCAGCATTATTATCGTCGATGGTTAAACCGGAATCTTCAAGTGCTTGTTGAGCAGCGGCAACCGCATATTGCACAAAGATATCAACCTTACGCGCGTTTTTAAGCGACATGTATGGGGTGATATCAAAGTTTATAGTGGTTGCTGCAAATTTCGTGCTGAAATCTGAGGTATCAAAAGGCGTGACACTATGTGCGCCACTGTTGCCAGCGAGAACATTTTGCCATATCTCGGGAACGTTAATACCCGATGAGCACAAGGCCCCCATACCTGTTACGACGACACGACGTTTAGTCAAAGCACACCTTTCTTTTAAATATTATGCTTACGCAGCGTCAGCTTTGCGAGTATTTAAATAATCGACAGCATTTTTTACTGTTGCGATTTTCTCAGCTTCTTCGTCAGGAATTTCGATATCGAATTCTTCTTCAAAAGCCATCACTAATTCAACTGTGTCGAGTGAATCTGCGCCTAAATCATCAATAAATGATGCTTCATCAATAACTTTATCTTGCTCAACACCAAGTTGTTCAGCGATGATTTCTTTGACCTTTTCTTCTGTTGGTATAGTTGCCATTGTGTGACTCTCCCTTTTAAATACTAGTTAATTTGATTAAGCGTTAGTTTATTGAATTGTGTGGATTATGCAAGTAAATATCTTAAATTAAGCATGGAACTGCTTGCCTTTGCTCCTATTTTGTTCAATTCATTAGACCATGTACATGCCACCATTTACGTTAATGGTATCACCGGTTATGTAACTGGCAACAGGCGATGCTAAAAACGCAACGGTACTGGCAATTTCTTCTGGTTCACCGATGCGCCCCATCGGAATTTCACTGAGGATAACCGTGCGAACATTGTCGGGTAATGCTTCTGTCATATCACTATTAATGAAACCAGGTGTAATGCAGTTAACGGTAATGCCGCGCGTCGCAATTTCTTTGGCTAGTGTTTTACTGAAACCGATAAGCCCTGCTTTCGCTGCTGCATAATTCGCTTGGCCCAATGAGCCGGCAGTACCTGAGACAGAACTGATGTTAACAATGCGGCCCCAACGATTTTTGACCATGTGTTTTAAGCAAGCTTTTGTCATGCGGTAAACACTTTTTAAATTGGTTTCGATAACATCATCCCATTCGTCTTCCTTCATGCGCAGCATGATGTTGTCACGTGTGATTCCTGCGTTATTCACAACGATATCTGGCATTTGGTCATTCGCTTTTAAATCAGCAAATAAGGCATCGATAGAGTCTTGTTGCGCGACATTGAGTATTTTTCCCGATACATTAAGCTTTAAATTTGCAAAGTGCTCTGTGATCTTATTAGCACCGCTCTCGCTGGTTGCAGTACCAATGACTGTTGCACCTTGCTGCGCAAGTGCGCTTGCTATGGCTTGGCCAATACCGCGGCTTGCACCTGTGACCAATGCAGTTTTACCTGCTAACGAAAATAAATCACTCATGCTCTACTCCATGCTTCAGTTCATCTTGCAATGTTACCGTGTTGTACATTGCTGTGTGTGTTACTTGCTTGCTAATCCGTTTGTTTAATCCTGCTAATATTTTTCCGGGTCCGCATTCCACAATACGTTCAACACCCGTGTGAATTATGTTATTGATGGTATCTGTCCATTGCACCGGGGAGCAGAGTTGAGCGACTAAATTTTCACGTATCACAGTGACATCTTGATGATTTTTGGCATCCACATTTTGATACACATCGATAGATGGAGCACTAAAGGTTGTCCGCTCTAATAGCGCTTGCATGTGCTTAGCTGCGGGTTGCATCAAGGCGCAATGCGATGGCACGCTAACCGGCAGGACGATGGCCATTTTGGCACCTTTCGGTTTTGCTAGTTCACAGGCACGCTTAACGGCAAGTTGTGTGCCTGCTATCACGACTTGTCCGGGTGAATTAAAATTTGCAGGTGAAAGGATGTCATCTTTAGCCGCTTCAATACAGAGTTCGGCAACGTCAGCATTACTCAAGCCGATGATAGCAGCCATTGCACCTTGGCCATTCGGTACAGCGGCTTGCATGAATTCGCCTCGCTTACTCACCAAACGAATGGCATCCTCAAAACTAATGCAGTCAGCGGCAACTAGGGCTGTGTACTCACCAAGACTATGCCCGGCAAAACAACTAGGTTGCGCTCCACCCTGCTCTTGCCAGATGCGCCATGTCGCAATGCCGGCTGCCAGTAAGGCGGGTTGGGTGTATTGAGTTTGGTTTAATTGGCCGTCTGAATCTTGGCAAGTGATTTGCCATAAATCGTAGCCTAGAGCATCTGAAGCTTGAGCAAAGGTTTCTTTAACTCTGTTAAAATGTTGCGCCAAATCATCCATCATGCCAATGCTTTGAGAGCCTTGACCTGGGAACACAAAAGAAAATTTAGTTTTTTTAGTCATAAGGATATCGAATTATGTTGATGTTAATATTTAAGTAGGACTGAGCCCCAAGTAAGACCTGCGCCAAAGGCTTCAAGTAGAATAGTATCGCCACGTTTAATGTTGTTTTCACGAATAGCACAGTCTAATGCGAGTGGCACAGACGCTGCTGATGTATTCGCATGTTTATTAACCGTCATAATAACTTTTTCCATCGGCATATGCAGTTTTTTAGCGATGGCTTCGATGATGCGTGAATTGGCTTGGTGCGGGATCAGCCAATCGATTTGATCTTGCTCTAAGTTATTGGCCTTTAATGCGTCCGCCACAATTTCACCCATGTGATTAACCGCGTATTTGAAAATGGTATTACCATCCATATGAATATAATTATCGGTTGGATTGGCAAGTGGATGGTCAGCATATAGTGATTCTGTGTGTGCACCATCGGCATGAATGTGGGTGGATAAAATACCAGCCTCTTCACTGGCTTCAAAAATAGCTGCACCCGCACCGTCACCAAATAACACGCAAGTGTCTCGATCTTTCCAATCGACAACCCTTGAAATTTGTTCGACACCAACGGTTAAAATACGCTTAGCCGCACCTGTACGGATATATTGATCCGCTATACTTAAACTATAAATAAAGCCTGAGCAAGCAGCAGCAATATCAAATGCAGGCGTATGATTAGTGATGCCAAATTCTTGTTGCAGGTAACAAGCTATGCTGGGAAAAACTTTGTCGTTAGTACAGGAACCGACAATGATCATGTCGATAGTATTAGGGTCGATGTCAGCTTGTTCAATGGCTTTTGCTGCAGCTTGCTTAGCCATACTAGCCGTTGATTCATTTTCAGCTGCGATATGACGTTTTTGAATACCGGTTCGTGATGTAATCCATTCATCAGAGGTATCCACCATCGATTCTAATTCTTGATTGGTAACAACACGTTCAGGTAAGTAACTACCCGTCGCTAGTAAACGTGAGTAGATACGTTGAGCAGACATTAGATAATTTCCTCAAGTAATAGGCTGACTTTATGACGAATTTTGCTGGGGACATCGCGTTCAACTTCGATGATAGCTTCATCAATGGCATGCCCAAAACCACGAACGTTTGTGCCGCCATGACTTTTGATAACCGTGCCTTGCAAACCAATAAAGCTTGCGCCATTGTAGCGAGCAGGATCAAGTTCGTGTTTGATTCTGCGTAATACGGGCATTGCAAAGAAAGCACAAATTTTTGAAAAGGTGTTTGCAAAAAAAGCTTGGCGAATCTGGCCTAATAACATCTTGGCTAAACCTTCACTGGTTTTTAAAGCAATGTTTCCGACAAAACCATCACAGACGACAACATCGACTTTGCCACGAAAAATGTCATCACCTTCAACATAACCAAAATAATTGATTTCTTTCACTTGGCTCAGTAATTCAGCAGTTTCTTTAACTTGCAAATTACCTTTAATTTCTTCTTCACCAATATTGAGCAAGCCGATTGTTGGATTTTCAATATTTTCAACTGATTCAGCAACAACCGACCCCATGACTGCGAATTGAAATAATTGTTCTGGTGTTGCGTCAATATTAGCACCCAGATCTAGCATGTAGACAAATTTATCTGGATCAGTTGTCGGCAAGGCAGAAATAATCGCCGGACGGTCAACGCCGGGCAATGTCTTTAATACGAATTTTGCTGTTGCCATTAATGCACCGGTGTTACCGGCACTGACGCAAGCATCAGCCAGGCCTTCTTTAACGCAGTTGATGGCGACGCGCATGGAAGAATCTTTTTTGTTGCGCAAGGCTAGCGATGGACGTTCATCCATTGCGACTTCTTCCGAAGCATGTTGAACAGTGACGCGTTTAGCGTCAATGTTGTAGCGCTTAATACCAGCATGAATAACTTCTTCTTTGCCAACCAATATCAAGTGTAAGTTGTCATGTTTATTGAGGGCGTTCTTCGCAGCAGGTAAAACAACCTGTGCGCCGTTATCGCCACCCATGACATCCAAGCTAATGGTAACCTTATTCAAGGTTTACTCTTCGTCTGCTGATTCTTTTTTCTCTACCACTTGGCGACCGCGGTAATAACCGTCAGCGCTGATGTGGTGGCGACGGTGTGTTTCACCTGTCGTCGCATCAGTTGATAAAGTAGCACCCGTTAAGGCATCATGTGAACGACGCATGTCACGTTTTGAACGAGTTTTTCTATTTTGTTGTACAGCCATTATTAGCTCCTGGTTTTTTTGTTTCTACCACATTAGTTTGCGATAATTTTAAATCTGCCAACACTTGAAAAGGGTTGGGTTTTTCTTCACTAGATTGCTCATTGTTTGCGATTTTCACTGAACACTCTTGTTCTTCGTGCATGGCAATAATGGGCAATTGCAAAATTATTTCATCCTCAATCATATCACTCAAGGTGACAGTATCTCCTTCCAGCATGAGTGCTTCATACCGCTCTGGGAGATTAGCCGCTTCATCATCCGTCGAAACAGGTGATAAAACAGCATTAGCTTCAATCGCAACATCCACATTGCTTAAACAACGTTGGCACTGCAATTGCACACTCGTTGACAGATCAGTCGTAATCGTAACTAACCCTTCAACATCACGAGTAAAATCCAGTTGGCAGCGTACCTCTCCCGCATCAGTTTGCAGTAATGAAACTAAACGTTCCATGCCTGCAACCGGCAATGTGCCCTGCAGACTTCCTGCTTGCTCAGCTAATCGCCGAGGTTCAACTTGCTTTGGTAAGGTAGACATACTCATAGCCGATGAATAGTAGCATATTAATTTACAATATGCACCTGCCTTCTGGACAATTCTATTGCTTAACTTGTTGTTTTTAAAAGTGTTTAAGGGTAAAATCTGCCACATTGTTTTAACCTTGATTATTTTATCAAAAAGAGCTTTAAGTTATTGTTATGAAAGAAATTATTCTTGCCTCTGGATCGGAGTTTCGCCGCGAGATACTTAGCAAATTAGCTATTTCATTTCATCAGCAAGCTGCTGATGTAGATGAAACTGCATTAGTTGATGAATCACCCTCTCAGCTCGTACAGCGTTTGTCTATCAAAAAAGCTAAGGCGCTAGTGATGGATTTTCCTGATGCGTTGATCATCGGCTCTGATGAAGTCGCAGTATTAGACGACAAAATTTTAGGAAAGCCACATACGCATGAAAATGCGACGGCACAGTTGCGAGCAGCTAGTGGCAAGACCATGGCGTTTTATACCGGCTTATGTTTGTTAGATGCTGAATCGGGTCGCACGCAAGTTGAAGTTGAAACGGGGCATGTGCAGTTTCGTGAGTTAAGTGATGAAGTGATTGAAGCTTATCTACAACATGAAAAACCCTATTCTTCTGCCGGCAGTGTTAAAGCCGAAGGTTTAGCGATCGCCCTATTCTCCGATATGAAGGTTAACGATCCCAATGCAATAATTGGCTTACCGTTGATTAAGCTAGTGAGCATGCTGCATAATGAAGGCGTAGCTTGTCCAAAATAAATATTGACTAAATAAAAAGATCCCAATCCTCAATCCTCAATCCTAACACTTACTGTCCCGTAAAATTTGCTCGCTGTTTATTTAAGAATGCTGATAGGCCTTCAGCAAAATCGTCAGTTTGAGTGCAAGCGATAAATGCTTTTTCTTCGGCATCTAATTGCGCACTTAAATCACGTTCCCAACTGCTATTAATTAAATTTTTGATTTTGGCATATGCTTGTGTTGGCGCCTTTGCTAAACGATTTAAATGTTTTTGCGTCGCAGCTTGTAATTCTTGCGCATCAACCGTCCAATTAATTAAACCCAAGTCCAATGCTTGTTCAGCGCTAATGACTTCGGATAGCATGGCGAGCTGCATCGCACGCTTTTGCCCGATAATACGCGGTAAAAAATACGTGGCGCCACCATCGGGGACCAAGCCAAGGTTCGAATAAGCCATGTTGAATTTACAATCATTGCTGCTGATAGCTAAATCACAGGCGAGAACGAAGCTCAAACCCACGCCAGCAGTTGCGCCATGAATGGATGCTAAGACTGGCTTATTCATGGTTAAGATATTATTGATGGTGGCTTTTAAGATGTGCATTGATGGGGGGATTAATTCAGGCAGTTGTTCACGGTGTTTTGAAAAATATTGAATGTCGCCACCGGTACAAAAGAGTTTTCCTTCACCACGCAAGCAAACGGCTCTGATGTCATCATTGTTTTTAACATCCTCCGTCGCTTGAAGCAACGCTTGTGCCATTTCAGGCTCATACGCATTCATATTGTTAGGATTGTTAAAGCTAATCGTGGCAATGCCATCTTGAATATCAATGCTAAGCATTAAAGTTTCTCCAAAACAATGCTGCCAATGGAGTAACCTGCACCGAAAGAGCTAAGCAAGCCAATGTCGCCAGCTTGCAAATCATCATGATGAAGGTGTAAGGCAATAATACAACCGGCTGAGCTAGTGTTGGCATATTTATCAAGAATGATGGGTAATTCTTCCGCTGTTGTGTCGCGGCCTAATAATTGACATGCAATTAATAGATCCATTTTTAAATTAGCTTGATGGAACCAGAGGCGTTTGATTTCTTGAATAGGGATATTGTTGTCTTGTAATTGTTGATCGAGAAATTCTATTGCCATTGGCACAACATCTTTAAAAACCTTTCGGCCTTGCTGCATAAACAACTTATCACTAGCGCCAATACCTTCCGGTGCGGTGTTATTTAAAAAGCCAAAGTTATTGCGAATATTATTAGAATATATGGTTTTCAATTTGCAATCTTTCACTAAAAATTGTGTGTTCGAAGTTGCAGTTTCAGCTGCTTCAATCACCACAGCCGTACATGCATCACCAAAAATAAAGTGACCGTTGCGATCGCAAAAATTCAAGTGTGCACTACAAATTTCTGGATTGACCATCAATACAGCTCTAGTCTGACCCATTTTAACCATGTTGGTGGCGGCTTGAATGCCAAATGTGGCGGATGAACACGCAACGTTTAAATCGTAGGCGAAACCTTCTATCCCTAAGGCCGCTTGCACTTCAATAGCAACAGCGGGATAAGGTCGTTGTAAATTTGAGCAAGCAACAATGACGGCATCAAAATCAGCAGCCGTTTTATTCGCTGTTTTCATGGCTTGCTTAGCGGCGATGACGGCCATTTCAGCTTGCACAGATAATTCATCATCTGAACGCTCAGGAATACGTGGCGCCATGGTGTTAATATCTAAAATGCTATCTTTACTTAAGACATAGCGTTGTTTAATCCCCGATGCTTTTTCGACAAATTCAGCAGTTGATGGTTTTAAGGCTTTCACATTACCTTGTTTGATTTCATCAGCTTGTTGTTGGTTGAATTGCTCAACATAACAGTTGTAACTGTCAATGAGTTCGTCATTGGTAATACAATCCGTTGGCGTGAATAATCCAGTGCCAGAAATAACGACATCTTTACTCATGCGCCTACCTCAGGTAATTGAATGCCTAGACGAGCGGCCGCTTGTTCATAATGCCCAATAACATCACCTAAGTCTCGACGGAAACGATCTTTATCAAACTTTTCTTTAGTTTTAGCATCCCATAAACGGCAACCATCAGGTGTAAATTCATCGCCTAATAACAATTCACCATTACAGAGGCCAAATTCAAGCTTGTAATCTACCAATAAAAAATCAGCATCAGCAAATAAAGGCTTTAAAATGTCATTAATGGCAAATGTTAAACGTTTCATGGCTGCAATATCAACTTCCGTGGCCCAACCAAACACAGTGATATGTGAATCATTGACCATAGGATCATCGAGCTCATCATTTTTTAGAAAGAATTCAAATACAGGTTCGGGAAGCTCAGTACCCTCTTCAATGCCCAAGCGTTTACTCATGCCGCCTGCCGCGATATTTCGCACTACGCACTCAACCGGCAACATAGTTAGGTTTTTAACTAATGACTCATTGTCGGATAAACGTTTTTCGAAGTGCGTTTTTATACCTGCTTGCTCAAGCTTTTCCATGATAAAAGCGTTGAAATAATTGTTCACTAAACCTTTTCGTGAGAGCTCGGCTTTTTTGACACCGTTGAATGCGGTGGCGTCATTGCGATATTCCATTACAAACAAGTTTTCATCGTTCGTTTTGTAGATGGATTTGGCTTTCCCTGAATACAGTAATGCTTGTTTTTCCATATTGTTATCCTTTTTTCTTGGGTTGTATTTGCTTTTGGACTTGGGTTAATAATTGTTTCGCGATTTGCGACGTTAACAAACCTTGCTCATAGCTTTTCACAGTGATGACCGTGCCTTGGTGGATTTGTTGCACATTAAATTGGTAGGCGTGTAACCCTGATTTAACAACATATAAGCCGACAGCTTTATCTGTGCCGACAAAGGTATATTTCAATGTTTTGAGTGTAGCATTCATTTTAGGCCAAACAGTATTGAATGGTTCGCGTACCAATAGTGCGGGTTGCTCTTGGTTGCCAACACCTAATTGTGTTAGTGTCGGTTTAACCTTATCAGTTTTTGCTAAGGCTTGCTTTTCAACTAAGCTACCGGGAGGTCCATAGCTCGCTACATTGACAGCGCTCCATGCTGGTCCCTCAGGAATAGCGTAAGCATCTTTCATGGCGGCATCAGAATATTTCTTGGGTATGGAGATTGATGATTCAGAATAGCTTTGTAAATAATTATTTTCACGGTTATGAATACAGCTACTTAAACTGCATGTCACTAAAATTGTCATGACGACTAATATTATTTTCTTCACGTTATTCTCCTAGCACGCCAGCCATTTGCAAAGCGTTGATAATGTTTTGATGATATTCTTCACTCAAGGGTGTTAATGGCAAACGTATGCCAGGTGGAATCAAGTCCAAATAATTGAGTGCCCATTTAACAGGAATGGGGTTTGTTTCTAAGCCTAACTCTTTGTGTAATGGAGATAGTTGTTTATGAATTGCTTCAGCTGTTGAATGATCGCCATTGGCATAAGCGGCACACATGTCGTGCAGCGCTTTGGGAGTGACATTCGCTGTCACCGAGATAATACCTTTTGCGCCAGCTTGTAACATTTGCAAATTGACAGGATCATCACCACAGAAAATATCCAGTTTATTGGTGAGTTGCAATACTTCTTGAGCTCGCTCAACACTGACTGTTTCTTTTAAACCCGTAATATTGGATGCTTTAGCTAAACGTGCGGCTGTTGTAGGCTGAATATCAACACCAGTTCTACCCACATGGTTGTAGAGAATCACAGGTAAATGGGTTGCATCAGCTGCCATCATAAAATGCTGATACAAACCTTCTTGAGTTGGCTTATTATAGTATGGGGAAATAATAAGTAATCCATCAACACCAAGGCTGGTCATTTGTTTGACATTATCAACGGTGGTGGTAGTAGCATTTGTGCCAACACCCACCATTATGGGCATTTTGCCAGCGACTTGATTAAGAGTATTTGTGACAATTTGTTGTTTTTCGATTTTAGTTAAAGTGGGTGACTCAGCAGTAGTACCTAACAATACCAATGCATCTGTTTGATTCTTAATGTGAAAAAACACTAGCTCTTCAAGTGCATCGAAGTCTACCTTGCCATCATCTTGCATTGGTGTGACCAGTGCGGCCATCGAACCTTTAAACATGAGTTATTCCTATCACAAAAGTATCCGCATTGTGCCTAAGTTACTGGGTTTTGACAAGTTTGAGGCCTATGTCCGCGGCCAAACTTCCATTACAGCTTTGAATAGCGATGCTAATGGGATAGCAAAAAATACGCCCCAGAAACCCCATAGTCCACCAAACACTAATGTCGCAACAATAATAATAATCGGATGCAAATTATTGGTGCCTGAGAAAAGCACCGCAACGATCACCGTACCATCGAGCGCTAATATAATCCCGTAAACAATGGCCAGCCATAAAAAATGCGCTGAAAAACCAAATTGAATCATGGCAATAATAGCGACAGGAATGGTGACAACAACGGCGCCAATGTAAGGAACAAAAACGGAAATACCAACGGCGGCGGCTAATAACAAGGCATACTGTAAGCCAAAGAGCATGAAAGCGATATAAGCCATCACTGCGACAATAAAGGCTTCTAATACTTTGCCTCGGACATAGTTACCAATCTGTTTATGCACTTCATTCCAAACATCTGTCAACACATGTTGTCGTTGAGGGATAAATCGTTTAGACCATTGCAATACGCTTTTTTTATCCATGAGGAAAAAATATACTAACAATGGCACCATCACGAAATAAACGATGAAAGTGATTAAGCTAGGTATAAAGGATATGGAGTGCGTCACAATGTCTTGTGCACTTTTAGCTACTTGTGATTTTGCACTGATGATGGCTTTTTGCACTTGTTCAGGCGAAATATACGTCGAATGATTAATCCAATCGTGAACGCTGGTTTGAAACTTAGCAGTCAATTGTGGCAGTTCTTTGATGAAACTATTGAGTTGTTGCACAATTAACGGCATTAAACCGAATAACAGTAATACGACAATTCCAACAAATAAGATGAACATAACAACAACGGCTAGCCATCGTGGAAATTTGCACTTGATTAACCATGAGACGCCCCACTCTAATAGGTAAGCAATCACAATACTAAAAAAAACGGGAGCTAACATATTACTTAAGCATGTTACGATAACAAAAAACAATATCAGAGCGATGGCAAGCTGCCCTGCTCCCGGATCGGTGAAATAACGTTTGTACCAATAAGTCATCGTCTTAATCATGAGAGCTCCTTTAGTTTGCTCAATAAGGCTTGTAAAAAATTCTCTTCGGGCAAGGCAATAATTGGTAGACACCAAGTTTTGCTATTCACAAACTCATGACATTTAACAGCATCTTTTTCTGTCATGATAATCGGTAGATCGTCACCGAAGTTTAAGTCATTCGCTTGGTAGTCATAATGATCGGGAAAAGCATGCTCAATTACATTAATATTTTCCGCCCTCAAGCTCGCAAAAAATTTATCAGGATTGCCGATGCCCGCCACCGCGTGAACGGTTCGATTTGCAAACCCTAACAATGGACGTTGGCAGCGAGGATTCGTTAAACAATAAGCATTGCCAACAATGATACGCATACTGAACTCTTCTGATTGTTCCGCTTTGCCATTGACGACGGTAAAGTCACTCTTCGCTAAGCGCGAAACCGGTTCACGCAAGGGGCCGGCGGGCAATAAATGTTGATTACCAAAGCGACGACTGCCATCGACCATCACAACTTCAATGTCACGCTTTAATGCGTAATGCTGCAGACCATCATCGCTAAGAATAACATCGCAATCATGTTCGTTTAATAATGCTTGCACCGCTGCCGGGCGGTTACGACAAATCACCATCGGACAGTTCGTGTGTCGAGCGATGAGTATAGGCTCATCCCCCACTAAACTGGGTTGGCTGTTTGGTGTGACGATACGAGGCTTTTGATTGTGGCCACCATAACCCCGACTAACAATGGCAGGTTTAAAACCTTGTTGTTGCAAATGATTGGCTAATGCAATGATCATCGGAGTTTTGCCGGTTCCACCCACCGTGATGTTACCAATCACAATGATGGGCACAGGGAATGATTGGCTACGACAAAGGCTGATGCGATAGCAAAAACGACGCAATAAAATCACTATGTAAAACAGCCAGGACAACGGTATCAATAACACAGTCAAGCTGTTCGTACGATACCAATTGTCAGTGAGTTTACTCATTCGACTCACCAAATTGAATATTATAAAGCTTGGCATAGTGCCCTGCTTTGGCTAGCAGTTCATCGTGAGTGCCCATTTCTGCAATTTCACCACCATTGATCACCATGATGTTGTCGGCATTCTCAATGGTCGACAAACGATGCGCAATCACTAGGGTTGTCCGAGTTTTCATCAGCTCATCGAAAGCTGCTTGAATATGACGCTCAGCTTCAGTGTCTAAAGCAGATGTGGCTTCATCCAGAATTAATATTGGTGCATCTTTTAATATCGCTCGTGCGATGGCGATGCGTTGACGTTGACCGCCTGATAACAAGACGCCGTTTTGTCCGACAATCGTATTTAATCCATCAGGCAGTGATTCAACGAAGGTTCTTGCGTGTGCGCCATCGATGGCCTGCCAAATTTCAGCTTCGGTGGCTTTTTCTAAATTACCATAAGCGACGTTATGCGCAATGGTGTCGTTAAACAACGTTACGTGTTGTGACACAATCGCGAATTGATTACGTAAACTGGTCAGCGTGGCATCATGAATGCTGATGTCATCAATCGTAATGCTACCCGAGTCAATATCATAGAAGCGCGGTAACAAACTAATTAAAGTTGATTTGCCGCCGCCAGAGCGCCCAACTAAAGCAACGGTTTTACCCGGCTCCACTGTAAAGTTAATATTATTGAGTGTCGCCTTGCTTGATGAGTCATAGCTAAAGCAAACATTTTCGTAAGCGATTTTACCCTTTGTGCGTGGCAGTTGGATTGTGCCAGTATCCGGTTCTGCTGGGTGGTCAAGTAAATCAAACACACTTTTAGCCCCTGCAATACCCTGCTGAATAATGTTGTTAACATTGGTAATATCTTTCAATGGTTTTAATAGCATGACCATGGCAAATAACAGCGAGACAAAGTCACCCGCAGTAATACCTTGCTGGCTGGCCAGCTTTGTCGCAAGAAAAATAGTGAAGGCTAATACCGCCGCACCAAGTAATTGCACGGATGCCGTACTGATTGACTTTGTTATCACCACTTTCAATGCTTGATTACGATTGTCTCGATTGGTGCCCGCGAATTTTTTCGTTTCATAGGCTTGGCCACCATAGGTTCGCACTTCACGGTAACCTTCAATTGTCTCTTCGGCAACATGCGTAACGGAGCCTAGTGAGTCTTGCACGCGACCGCTCACACGACGCATACGTTTGCTTGACCAGCGTACGATAATGGCAATTAAAGGTATCGCCACAAAATACAGTAACGTCATGCGCCAATTTGTCATAAACATTACAATCAATAAACCGACAATTAATACAACCGCTTGCACAGCCGTAGTCACTGCATTGGTTGAGGCTTCTGCTACTTGGTCAACGTTATAAATAATTTTACTCAGCAATTGCCCTGATGTGCTGGTGTCATAAAAATTTGCCGGGATTTTATTTAAGTGTTTGAACATTTGATTGCGAAGGGTTAACACTACATCACGCCCCACTTTCGCCATAAAATAACTGGCCGCAAAACTGGCTATCCCACGCAAAAGAAAAATACCCACGATGACAATGGGCAGGTACATAATAAAGTGCGGGTCTTGATGGATAAAACCTTTTTGGATCAGTGGGTTTATCAAATGTGTAAAATAAGCATCCACACCCGAGTACACAACACTGCCTAAGATGCCTAAGAAAAATGCGAAACGGTACGGTACGATATAACGCAGTAAACGACGGTAAACGCCTTTGCTAGATTCTTTCATGAGTGGCCTTGATATAATTTGAAGCATTATACCTAAATTATTGGCTGAGCTATAGTTTTTGGCTCAGCCTGTCCAGATATGCTTATTATTTATGCGATATTGAGATAGCTTCGAAATGCCTTGCTCATCTAACGTAAAACTAATTGCACCATCAGTTGCCGTGTTGAACATTTGAACGCCTAATTGCTGGTAACGCTTCACAATATTAGGTTTGGGGAAATGGAAGCGATTATTGTATCCGGTAGGGAATAACACCGCTTTTGGATTCACCGCTTTAATAAATGGCCAAGTCGATGATGTACTACTGCCATGATGAGGCGCGATTAAGATATCCGCCGGTAATTGTTTTCTTTCATGTGTTACTAAATAGGTTTCCGCTAAGCGTTCTATGTCGCCAGTGAATAACACATGGTGTTGCCCTGTCGAAATTCGCAATACACAAGAGCTATCATTATCTAATCCTAAATGTTTCGGTGTGGGGTAAAGGAATTCAAATTGCACACCATCCCATTGCCAATGTTGCCCACGTAAGCATAAGTTGGCGGGTCGTTTAAAACGCTTGGGGACGCTGGTGTCAATGCTATCGACGGGGAGTGTTTGTAATATTGAAAATGCGCCGCCGATGTGATCGTTATCACCATGGCTGATAACCATACGGTTAATATGATTGATGTGTTGCTGCTTGAGAAATGGCAGTACGACGGCTTGCCCCATATCAAATGTCGGGCTGAATTTGGCGCCTGTGTCGTAAATTAAGACGTGATGTTGGGTTTGCACGACAGTTGCTAAACCTTGGCCGACATCTAACAAAGTGATCTGCACGGATTGTTGGGGTATGTCAGGCCTGATGTTTAACAGTGCGGGAAGAAAGAACAAAACACACAAATAGCGGTTTGGCCAGCCGCGTGGTGCGAGCACGAGCGCTAAACCTAAGTAGGCAGATAACAGGGCTAATGGCGTAATGGTGTGTTGCAAACTGGCATAATGCCAAGCGGCTAAATGTTGCAAGAAATACCATGCGGCGACTAAGCTGTAATAGGCTAGCCATAAAACGGCATGCGCGAGGGTTGTCGAAATAAAAAATAACCCACTTGCGATTAAGGTGAGCGGCACGGTAATAAAACCCACCCAAGGTATCGCGATAACATTAGCTAATGGTGAAATGATGGAAGCATTTTGAAAATACCATAAGGTTAACGGAATTAAACCAATGCTTGCAACCCATTGCGTGCGCCCTATTTTCCACCACCAACCGGTTGGGCTGACGCGACCGGATAAGCCAAAGATTAATAATGCGACAGCGGTAAACGAGAGCCAAAAGCTGGTTGATAATACCGACAGTGGATGGATCAATAAAATAACTAACATTGCGAGTGCTAAGCTTGACCAAGGTAATATTCGACGGCGTAAAATGATTGCGCCCATAAACACGAGCAACATGATTAGCGCACGTTGTGTCGACACAGAAAACCCGGCCATGGCACTGTAAATGAATGCCGCGCATAACCCACCGATTGCCGCCACGCGAGGTGTTGCGCAGAACAATGCGGCTCTTGGAATGCGACGCCAGATAAAACCTATCAGCCCGAAGGCTAAACCTGCTATCAAGCCAATGTGTAAACCCGATATAGCCATTAAATGACTGGTGCCGGTGTGTTGCAACACTTGCCATTGTGGTTGGGTAATGTGACTTTTATCGCCGATGCTTAAAGCCGTTATCATCCCGCCAAGCGGCTTGTCTCCTAAACTCGTCTCAAAATCTTTCTGGAGGTCTTGGCGTAGTGTGCCCATCATATGGTCAAATGGGCTGGGTTGGTTTGCTCGTGTGAGTTTAGCGCTCTTCACATAACCTGTTGCACGTATGCCCTGTTCAAATAACCACTTCTCATACTCAAAACTGCCCGGGTTGGATAAACTATGGGGACGCTTTAGGCGTAGCGTCATTTGCCATTGTTGTCCAATTTTAATAGGCGTTGCATGACGTTGTACATACCAGTTTAATTTGAGCTTGGTGTGAATGGCTTGATGGTTAATCGACGTGGTGGCGAATGTGAAGCTAACGTAACGTGGTTTCTGCTGTGGCAAACTAATAATTTGCCCCTGCACTTCTAGATTCTGCCCTTGCCAATCAGTCGGTAATTGCCACGCGAGTAATAATTGACAGTGCCATAATGCCCAACAGGCACCAAACAGTAATGCGAATAAGCAGCGGTAAAGCCAGAACCAACGTTGATGGCGCTGCCAATATAATACGGGCAATGCGCTCAATAGTATTAACGTCAACGGCCATAGCGTTGGAATGCTGGGTAAAAATAGAATGCTGCATGCGCCCAATAACATACAAACAGCGAATAGCCGCATGTTTTTCTCATTTTATTGTTGGGCGCTGATGATTTGAATGTTATGCTCGCTATATTGCGGGCTGGACGCAAGTATACCGAAACACGGGAATAACTCAATATGGCTAAAAAATGGTTGAAGAAATGGATGCCGAAACCGGAGGCCATAAAGAATAATCGTTATTTAAAGATATTCGGGCCTTTTGTGCATAACCATTATTTGTGGCACTTCAACCGCCATTGTGTTGCTAGAGCCTTTGCGATTGGTCTATTTTGGGCCATGATCCCTATACCTTTTCAGATGTTGCCCGCTGCTGCCTTTGCGATAATGTTCCGCGCGAATTTGCCTTTATCCATGGCCTTAGTTTGGGTGAGCAATCCCTTCACTATGCCACCTATTTTCTATTTCAATTATAAAATTGGCATTTTGATGTTAGGTAAGCCGATCAGTTCACTCGGTGGCGAGCTATCGTGGCATTGGATTGTTGATAAAATTGGACAAATCTGGCTGCCGCTTTATTTAGGATCGATAGCCGTGGGACTAGTCTCTGCGATTGTAGGATTTTTTGTGATCAAATGGTTATGGCGACGACATATTGTGAAAGCATGGCGCCTTCGGCATTCAGTGCGTTAAAACAGTTTGAGCTATTGAAAACGTTCTACGTAATGATCCAGTACACTACGAATCATTTTTTGATATTGCGTGTGATGCTTTTTAGCACTCATTTTAAAAAAGTTAACGCTTGATTTTGATAACGATAAGGTAATCTTTACCGGCTCGTCTTTAAAGACCAAATCTTTAGGAGCAGGCAAAAAGTCTTCTACAATTTTTGCATTCCCTAAAGGCATATCTGTGTATTTAACCGTTTTCTTGTTCATATAATTTCTTCTATTGTCGCCAAAACCCAGCTCCTATCATTCGTATTTTTGAATCTCGGTATGTGAAGCGAACAGTTACAATTCCTTTATCAATTTTACCAATGCAGAAATAACGCTTCTCTACATCGCTATGTTTATCATCAATTAATATTACCCTGTTAGGATCAGTAAAGGCATATTGCGCTTCAGTAAAACTAACGCCATGTTTTTTATTGTTAATTGAATTTTTAAAATTATCCCATTCGAATACAGGTTTCATTTGGGTAATTATAGATTAAACCATAGAAATAGCAATATTTTTATATGGGCTTTATGCCGCTCTTAACTTTCCATCTTCCAATACATACGTCACATCAAGCTTAGCCGCGAGTGATTCGTCGTGGGTGACGATAACGAGGCTGGTGTTTAAATCACGGTTGATATCAAGCATCATGTTGAAGACATGATCGGCCGTTTGTTTATCTAAATTACCGGTGGGTTCATCGGCTAATACACAATGGGGTTGTGACACCAAGGCGCGTGCAATCGCGACACGTTGGCGTTCACCGCCTGATAATTCTGAAGGCTTGTGCTGTATACGCTCGGCTAACCCTACTTTTTCGAGTAAGGCTTTGGCTGTTTCGCGGGCTTCTTCACTTTTGTGTTGGCCTATCAGTAGTGGCATGGCAACGTTTTCTAGCGCAGTAAATTCGGGTAACAAGTGATGGAATTGATAAATAAAACCAAGCGTTTTGTTACGTAAACGACAGAGCTGAGGTTCTGATAGTTCGGCTATATTGATATCGTTAATTAAAACTTCACCGTTTGAAGGTTTATCTAAACCGCCGAGCAAATGCAATAAGGTGCTTTTTCCTGAGCCAGAGCGACCTAATATCGCAACAGTTTGACCGCGTTCAATCGTTAAGTTAACGTCATCTAACACGGTTAAGCTATCACGGCCTTCACGAAAGTGTTTGCTTAAATTGCGACAGACTACTACATCATTCATAACGCAATGCCTCCGCTGGTTGAACGCGTGACGCTTTCCATGCAGGATAGATAGTCGCGAGTAAACTTAAAATGAAGGCAACGATGCAGATATGCCAAACATCCGTGGGGTTAAGTTTTGACGGTAAATAATCTAAGAAATAAACCGATGATGAAAACAATTGTAAATGGAAGGTGTTTTGCAACCATGTCACAAGGCTAGTGACATTGAGTGCGAGTAATACTCCGCCAATCAACCCTAATACAATACCGATTAATCCGACAACACAACCTTGCACCATGAAGGTCATCATGATGGTGCGTGGTGTGGCACCAAGTGTGCGCAAAATCGCGATGTCGGCTTGTTTGTCTTGCACCGCCATCACCAAGGTTGACACTAAATTAAAGGCGGCAACGGCAATAATTAGCATGAGGATTAAAAACATCATGGTTTTTTCTAGCTGCACGGCGTTAAAGAAAGCACCAAATTGTTGGCTCCAATCCGATACGTAGGTGTCAGGTAATATTTTTTGCACGGATTGAGTGACCATCGGTGCCAAGTAAGGATTGCTGAGTTTTAAATTAATACCATTGATGTGGCTGCCCAGCGCATAAAGTTTTTGTGCATCCTGCATGTTGATGTAGGCTAGACGATTATCAAACCCAAAACCATTGCCCGCATGGAATATACCCACGACGGTGAAGCGTTTAAACTGTGGGCTGATGCCTAATGGGGTCACGTTGAGTTTGGGCACGATGACCATCACTTTATTGCCTGGCATAATGCCGAGGTTGTCGGCCATGGTTTCACCGAGGACAATACCGAATTTGCCGGGTTTTAAATCACTGAGTTTGCCGCTGATCATTAGCGTCGAGAGTTCATTAATTTTAGCTTCTTGCTTGGGCACAATCCCCATCACCATGCCAGGGGCAACTGAACCCATAAATCGCATCAGCCCCTGCCCTTGCACCATCGGTGCAGCAGCCTGCACATGAGGGACGGTGAGTAATTTTTTCTCAATTGTTTGCCAGCTTTGTAAATTGCCACCAATGCCGTTAACCGTAACCTGTGGCGCTAAACTAAAAACACGTTGTTTGATGTTAATGTCGAAGCCATTCATGACCGATAACACAGTGATTAACACAGCGACCCCTAATGCGATGCCAAGCATCGACATGAGTGAAATGAATGAGATAAATCCATTGCTGCGTTTGGCGCGTGTATAGCGAAGGCCGATGTAGAGTGATAAGGGTTTGAACATTGCCCTATTCTACCAGAATTATAAAAAAAACCTACTAAGTCCTAAGACCTAACACCTAAGCCTTCATTTGTATATAATGGCTCTATGAACTTATATACATTGATTTCTGTTTTATTCACACTGGCTATTGCGATCGCTTATGTGAACCATCATTTCATCAAGATACAAACCACCATTGCTATTATGGCGGGCTCATTATTGATTTCATTTATATTGATTGTGTTGGGCCAATTAGGTTTCGCGACGAATTTTGAACAGCATACTGCGTTGATGATTCAGGATTTACATTTTCACGATATCTTGATCAATGGTATGTTGAGCTTCTTACTATTCGCAGGTGGATTAACCATTCGGCTCAAAGATTTACGCCCACAAATTTTGGAAGTGAGCGTGTTGGCATCTATGAGTACTATTGCGTCAGCGTTTATCGTAGCTGGCTTAGCTTATTTATTGCTAGATGTGATTAACTACCCTGTTCCTTTCATCTACTGTATGTTGTTTGGCGCCTTAATTTCGCCAACGGACCCCATTGCTACCTTAGCGATGTGCAAAGAAATCAAAGCACCTAAATCATTAGAAGTGACCATCGCCGGTGAATCGTTGTTTAATGACGGTGTTGGTATTGTGATTTTTTTAACGGTGCTACATGTCATTGAAACCGGTGGTGGCACCAGTGTTGGCAGCGTTATTGGCTTGTTTATGCAGCAAGCGGCTGGCGGTATTTTTTATGGCGCGGCACTCGGCTTCATCGGTTCAGCATTAATTAAACCGATTGATGATGCTAAATTAGAAATCATGATCACGCTAGTGATTGCAACGGGTGGTTATGCCTTGGCGCAATCACTAAATATTTCGGGCCCCTTGGCGATGGTCGTGGCGGGCATTTGGATTGGGAATTATGGTCGTGCTAAATCACTGTCGCGTACAGCGCAACGACATTTAGATAGTTTTTGGGAAATCATCGATGAGTTATTGAATGCCGTATTATTTTTATTAATGGGCTTTGAATTGCTCACCTTGCATTTGAGCCATGGCGTATTGATTGCTGCGCTGGTCATGATTCCACTAGTTTTAATTGTGCGAGCGATTACCGTGGTGTTTCCTATGGCCATTTTTAAGTTACGTAAGCAATATAAACCTCATACGGTTAATATTTTAATTTGGGGTGGTTTGCGTGGGGGCTTGGCTGTTGCCTTAGCATTGTCTACCCCGCAAAGCCCCTATCGTGATTTGATTCTTATTATGACCTATGCGGTTGTAGCGTTTAGCATTATCATTCAAGGGTTAACGATTAAGCCATTAGTTGAGTTGAGTAAGCGTTAGATGCGCTGTCATTGTGTAACTTGACCACCAATCCAAATGATAGTAATCGGTACTTTGGCTCTCGCGGTTAAACCGCGGGAAGACCTGTCTCACCAAACTAGCCAAACATTGGCTTACGGCGCTCAATCCAGAGATATACAGCCAATAACAAAGCCGTTTCCACAACAATCAATGCGAACATTGTGCTTGGAAAAATAAAAGCCGTAAAGGTCAGCCCTGCGATAATCAAGTCTAAACTAATAATCCCATACAATATCTTCCGATTGGACCAACCTGTTTGATGCAGACGATGGAAAGCAAATGTGGTGTGACCTTCATGAACACTTTCTTTGCGCAGCACTCGCCTGATTAAGGTTAAAGTGGTGTCGATAACAAATATTTCATACAACATGAACCACAATAAAATCGAAATGCCTTTGGTTTGTGCTATCAAACAAAAGACAATGAATAAAAAACCTAAACACGTGCTGCCCACATCTCCCATAAATATCTTAGCGATGGGCCAATTCCAAAGTAAAAAACCAAACACAGTGGCTGCCAGGACAAGTGCTTGTAAGCTTAGCGGGTAATCACCGTGTAAATACAATAATATGCCACCAGCGGTAAACATAAAGCACGCTTGTAATGCGGCTAAACCATCGATGCCATCCATAAAATTAAATAAATTAGTCGACCAGATTAAAGCGAGTAACGCGAGAATAATGTTGATCCACAGGATGTGTGAATGAAACAAGCCGAAGTCTAAATACGGGATGCCATTTAGCAAGATGATGACGGTAATGGCGGCTATGAATTGCGCGAGGAATCGCCAGCGAGGCTTGATGGTGAATAGGTCATCACAAAAACTTACAATAGCAATTAATACGACAGGCATTACTAAAATAAAAAATATGTGTTGATCGAACATATGTTGGTTAAAATAAGCGTAGCAGACATAGGCTAGCCAGATAAGCATAAACACTATACCCGCACCAATCGGTTTATGAGAGGTATGTTCTTCATTAACCAAACTGTTGGAGACTAAGCCGAATTTTAAGGCAATAGTTTTATAAATTCCTATCAAGATGAAAGAAATGAAAAATAAACAAATTAAGGTCAAGCCTAAATAACTTGTTAGTACGGTCACCAGAGCCCTCCCCATTTACGCCAGTATCTTAATAAAGATGCCGCAAAATAAAATTTATGTTTCCATGATCGTTGCGTTTGATGCGCATGTTCATGGATGATTTTAACAGTTGGTGTGTAAGCTGTTCGTGCATGTTGTGCTAAGCGTCTGGAAATATCATCGTCTTCAAAATAGAGAAAGAAGCGATTATCAAAACCGTGGATTAACTTTAAGAATGAGCTGCGAAAAAACATAAACGATCCCATTACGCTCGGGATATCAAAATGGCTTTGCTCAGGATCGATATTAACCCCCGCAAAGCGCTGCATACGCGCTTGATTGCGACGTTTTAACCAACCAGGTGCGAACTGTCGTAAAAAATGATCCCATAGCGTGGGGTGCTGCTTAAAGGCATTTTGCCACTCACCATCAGGTGTTGTAATAAAAGGTGCTAACAAACCGACATCTTGATGAGCTTGGATAAAGTTAATGGCCTGACACAGCGTGTTTTTAGCTAGATAGACATCGGGATTCATTACGAGGTGATAATCCGAATCGATTTCCTGTAGGGCTAAATTATTACCATGTCCATAGCCTTTATTGCTAGGGTTGGCGATGTAGTGATAGTCGTCATTGATAGTTGATTGATAACTGCTATTAGGAGAGTTGTCGACAATATAAACGGCTGTCTTGATGCCCTGCTCTTTTTGCAATGTATTAATTGCTGTGCGTAAAGTATTTAAGCAGTTTTGCCAGATTTGTTGAGGTGTGTTGTAAATAACGATAGAGATAGTGAGTTTCATTGATATAATTATAGCAAGTTTATGATTGATGTCGCTAATGCTATATATATTACTTTCGACCTACAATGGCGAGCCATTTCTTGCTAAACAATTGGACAGTTTGTTTGCGCAAGACTATAAGCATTTTCATCTGATTATTCGTGACGACGGTTCAACGGATGGTACGGTGAAGATTTTGCAAGATTATCAGCTGCAGCACAGTAATATGACTCTGCAACTAGAATCTAACGTAGGTGTCGTTAAAAGCTTCTTTAACTTGCTGACTGCAGTGCCTGATGATGCGCAATATATCGCGTTATGTGACCAAGATGATAATTGGCATAGCGATAAATTGCGTGCAGCGGTAGCCGCATTGCAATCGACAACTCAGCCTTGCTTGTTTCATAGTGCAATGACATTAATTGATGCGAATGACCAAGTCATCGGCGAATATCATGAGCGTATTCGGAAAATGAACTTGCCAAATGCCTTAGTGGAAAATGTCGTAACAGGTTGTACGGCTGTGTTCAATCGTGCATTACTGGATAAGTTGCGGCCTTTGCCTGACGATGTCACGGCTATTCCCATGCACGACTGGTGGTTGTATCAAGTCGCAACAGCATTAGGCGCTGTGATTTACGATGCAAAGCCCCATATGGAATACCGTCGCCATGTCGGCAATACCGTCGGACATGAGTCATTGGTCGCAAAATATTGGCAAAAATTGAGGGATGTCGTTTTGTATCGACATCAACACAGGCGAGCTAAGTTGGCGGGATTATTATTGAAGCGGTATCAAGCTGATTTAAGTTCTGAGCAATGTGACCAAATTGAAGCATTGATTGATTCGAGCAAGAGCAGCCTACTACCTCGATTACGCTACGCAATCAACACACCCTGCTTTATGCAGATGCCCATCAATAGTTTTGTGTTAAAGTTGTTGATGGTTTTTAACTGTGTGTAATGTGTCTGGGCGAAGAAAAAATAATCTCTAGTTTTACGACTTAATCCCTTCTCCCCGCGAGGGGAGAAGGTGCCCCGAAGGGGCGGATGAGGGGTGATATTAATCAGTGAGCGCAGCTCGCCACAAATCTTACATCTAAGTATAATATTCAATCGTCTTTTTAAGCCCATCAGCAAAAGTGGTCTCAGGCTGCCAATTCAACTCTGCTTTGGCTTTACTAATGTCGATAGCATAGCGCCAATCATGCCCTGCTCTGTCAGTCACAAATTCAATCAACTTTTCATGTGGGGCAGTTTGTGGGTTCGCTTTATCCATGGCTTGGCAAATGTGCTTAGCGAGTGCTAAATTATCAACTTCATTTTCACCACCAAGATTATACTGTTCGCCAGGCTTGCCTTGGCGAATAATCGCATCAACACCTGAACAGTGATCTTTCACAAAGAGCCAATCACGAATGTTAGAACCATTGCCGTAAACCGGAATTGCTTTTTGCTCTGCACAACTGCGAATAACCGTTGGGATAAATTTTTCAGAATGTTGATGTGGACCATAGTTATTCGAACAATTAGAAACGCTAACCGGCAAGCCAAACGTATGGTAATACGAACGCACTAAATGATCAGACGCCGCTTTAGAGGCCGAATAAGGTGAGTTGGGTTGGTACTGATGCTTTTCAGTAAATGCAGGCTCGGTTGCATCCAGCGTACCAAAGACTTCATCAGTCGAAACATGATGGAAACGACATTGCGTATCATCAAATGATTTTTCAGTTAACCAAACTTGACGCACAGCTTCTAACAAATGAAAAGTACCCTTCACATTGGTATCAATAAACGCTTCTGGCCCTGTTATAGAACGATCAACATGACTTTCTGCCGCAAAATGGATCACGGTATCAATGTTGTGTTCTTTTAATAGTGAAACAACTAATCCTTGGTCTCTAATATCACCTTGCTGAAAGCAATAGCGAGGGTCAGATTCAATCGCGCTTAAATTTTCTGGGATAGCCGCATACGTCAGCAAATCAAGATTGACGATTTTGACATCATTATATTTTTCTAGCGTATAAAGAATATGATGGCTGCCAATAAAACCAGAACCGCCTGTAATAAGAATGTTTTTAGGTTGGTAGTTACTCATAAGTTGCCTCTATTATTTTCGTTAATTCTTGTTGCCAAGGTGTGGGTTGAATATTAAAAATGTGGTTGATTTTATCATTGCTCATTTCAGAATGCATCGGGCGTTTTGCCGGTGTCGGATATTGCGCTGTAGTAATGGGGCTTAGCTGACAGGTTAATTCAGCACCCAATTGATTAGCTGTTGCTTGAATGGCATCGGCAAATTGATACCAGCTAGTGCTAGGGCCATTGCTGTAATGGTAAATACCCCAATCATGAAATGATTTATCGAGTAGTGTTGGTACCATATCAAGAATTGTGCGGGCAATGCTGTTGGCACTGGTCGGGCAACCGGTTTGATCGTCGACAATATTCAATTCGGTTTTTTCAGCCATCAACCGTAACATCGTCTTAACAAAATTATTACCATGGCGACCAAATACCCAGCTTGTACGTAGGATGATATGTTTACCACCTACCGCTTGAATAGTGCTTTCACCCTGTAATTTAGTTTGCCCATAAACACTTTTAGGATTCGTTGCATCAGTCTCTATATAAGCGGATGTCTTTTCACCATCATAAACATAATCTGTGGAAATATGGATGAAGGGAATATCCAACTGCTGGCAAGCTTGGGCTAAGTTCTCACAGCCCGCTACATTAATGGCTTTCGCCTGCTCTGGATGGGATTCAGCCTTATCAACAGCCGTATAAGCCGCACAATTGATGACAATATCAGCTTTGGTTTGTTGGATACGGTTAGCAACTTGCTCAGCATCTGTGATATCAAGTTCTTGGCGACTGAATGAATGTAATGCGTAAGCACTGTCAAGCTGTGAAAATTCATACCCCACCTGACCATTAGCACCGGTGATTAAGATATTAGTTTTCATATTGTGGCAGTTTATCTGTTGGGAAATCTTTGAGCCTGACAGCATCTTTATCTTTGCCTGAGAGTTGCACATCGGTCGTGGGCCATTCAATGCCAATGTCCGGGTCATTCCATAAAATAGAGGCTTCAGTTTCTGGGTGGTAATAGTCGCTGCATTTGTAATAAAAATCAGCGGTGTCGGATAGGACGACAAAGCCATGAGCAAACCCTTTGGGAACAAAAAATTGATGGCGATTGGTGTCGCTAAGTTCAACACCATACCATTGTCCAAATGTCGGCGAGCCATAACGTACATCGACAGCAACGTCATAAACCACGCCATGCAACACAGTGACTAATTTATCTTGTGCATTAGGCTCTTGAAAATGTAGCCCTCGCAATACACCTTTGGCTGAACGAGAAATATTATCTTGAACAAAGTCGCAAGTGATTCCCGCATCTTGATAACGTTGGGTTTGAAATGATTCGTAAAAGAAGCCACGCTCATCACCAAACACTTTAGGTTCAATGACTAGCAAATCAGGAATCGGGGTTGTTATGATATTCATTTAGGCCTTAAGTAATTTTAATAAATATTGTCCATAAGTCGATTTAGCTGATACAGCAGCATTTGTTTCTAGTTGTGTATCGTCAATATATTTCATGCGCCAAGCAATTTCATCAGGACTACCAATTTTTAAGCCTTGCCTGGCTTCAACCATTTCAATAAATTGACCCGCTTGCAATAGTGATTCGTGGGTACCGGTATCTAACCACGCAAAGCCACGACTCAACAGTTCAACATTCAATTGTGACTTAGCCAGGTAGGCTTTATTCACATCCGTAATTTCAAGCTCGCCACGAGGTGATGGCTTTAATGATTTGGCAATATCGACTACTTGGTTATCATAAAAATATAAACCGGTTACTGCAAAATTAGATTTGGGTGTTTCGGGTTTTTCTTCTAGTGACAAAACTTTACCGTCGTCATTAAATTCAACCACGCCATATCTTTCAGGGTCGTTAACAGAATAGCCAAACACAGTTGCACCCTCTTCTAATGATGCCGCTTGTTGAAGGACTGAACTTAATCCTTGACCATAAAATATATTATCGCCTAACACCAAGCAGACATTATCATCACCAATAAAGGGTTCACCTAAAATAAATGCTTGAGCTAAGCCATTAGGTTCGGGTTGCTCAACATATTTAATTTGAATGCCCCATTGGCTACCGTCACCCAGGAGCTTTTGATATTGTGATTGATCATTCGGTGTTGTGATAATTAATACTTCACGAATGCCCGCCAACAATAACGTTGACAACGGATAATAAATCAGTGGTTTGTCATAAATAGGGAGCAATTGTTTAGAGACAACCATGGTGAGAGGGTATAAGCGTGAACCACTACCGCCAGCGAGAATAATACCTTTCATATCATGTTCCATTCTTAAATTGGAGATAATTTTAGCACATCGTCCTGCCGATTGAAATTGGCAAGATAACATTCAAAACCATCGTTATAGGTCTATACGTTGCTTGATGCTTGAATTTGATTCTCAGGCACAAGTTCTTTTAATAAGACCAGGACTTCAGACGATTTATTATCATAGCAGCGTTGTTCTATGAGATTAATTTGTTCGACTAATTTGTCCCAATTATATTTACGTGAGGCTGCCTGTAACAGTTTTTCATGTTTAGTTTTAGTCAAATTTTCGCTATCGTGAAACAACTCTTCATAAAGTTTTTCACCTGGCCGTAAGCCGGTATAAGCAATTTCAATATCTTCATGAAGTGTTTTACCGGACAATTTAATCATCTGTTCGGCTAAATAGGTGATTTTTATGGGTTCACCCATATCAAACACATAAATCTCTCCGCCATGCCCCATACTGCTCGCATGTAAAATTAATTGACTAGCTTCAGGAATGGTCATGAAATAACGTGTAATGTCAGGATGAGTCACGGTAATAGGTCCGCCCTGCTCTAACTGCTTTTGAAATAATGGTACAACACTGCCCGCTGAACCTAACACATTGCCAAAACGTACAGTAATAAAACGCGTGTTTGATTGGTCGTTCAGGTTTTGACAAAAGATTTCTGCTATACGTTTTGTCGTGCCCATAACGTTGCTAGGATTGACTGCCTTATCTGTGGAAATTAGTACGAATTCTTCTACATTGTTAGCAACAGCAGCTTCGGCGACGATTTTCGTGCCAATAACATTATTCATTGCTGCTACGCAGGCCTGTGTTTCAAGTAGAGGTACATGTTTGTAAGCTGCCGCATGAAAAATAATATCTGGCTTATGTTGATTAATAAGGTTTTCAACGCCATGTTTCTCAGTGACATCTTGTAAATAAACGGTTAAGTTCAAATCGTTATGCCGTTGCATTAGTTCATGTTCAATGGCATATAGGTTGTATTCCGAATGCTCAAAGATAATGAGTTCAGCAAGTTCAAATTCAGTTAATTGACGACATAGTTCCGAACCAATGGAGCCGCCACCGCCGGTAACCAAAACTTTTTTATTGTGAAAAGCTTGTGTTAAACGTGGCTCGTGAAGGTCAATCGGTTCTCTGCCTAATAAATCTTCTAATGATACTGGTCGTAAATCATTTACTGTGACTTCGCCTGAAGCTAGTGAGCTTAAGCCTGGTAATGTACGATATTCTATTTTTGCTTTATTGCACTCTTCTACAATTCCACGCATGGTTTTACCATCGACACTTGGCATAGCTATCAACACGAGGTCGATTTTCAAGCGCTTTGCAATTTCATGTAAGGATGTGGTTTGCCCCAAAACCCTTACACCTAAAATTTCAGCCCCCATTTTCCGTGGATTGTCATCAATAAGGCCGACAGGCAAATAACGTTTTTTTACATCTCGAAATAAATCACGAATTAAGCCCTCTCCTGCAGAACCAGCACCAATGATCAGCGTTCGCTGGCCTGACTTATGAAATCCATGATATTCACGACGCCAGCGGTATAGCAATCGCGCGCCACCGAGTAGAAACATTAACGTTAAAATATAGAGCGGCATAATGGAGCGAGGTGGTAAGGTATGAGCAAAATGTAATATATTATGTGTAAAATATAAGATGGTTAACACAGATACAGCTGCAACAATTACCGATTTTAGTATCCGTATTAAATCAGGAATTGAAGCAAACCGCCATTCGCCACGATAAAGGCCAAACATCCAGAAAGTGACTGCTTGTACGATAATAACAAGTGGTAATAAATTCACAGCATCATGAAACAGATGAGATGATATCGATGAAAGGTTATCTCGCACCCAGTAAGCAAACAACCAAGCGATCGGAATGGTGCAAAGGTCATAAGCCCAAATAATAGCCTTGTTGCGAATTGCCCGAGTCATAGACTTGCCTCGCATAATACATCCTCGACAGCTATCACGACATCAAGCATATTTTGTTTAGATAAGGTTGGGTGAACTAAAAACATTAAGCTATTTTCTCCATTAGCTTTGGCATTCGGTAGGCGCTTGACAGGTGCATAGCCTGCTGTCTTAAATGCATCTTCAAGGTAAATCTCACTGCAACCACCACTAAAGCAAGGTATGCCTTTTTCTGTAATAGCTTGCATAATTCGATCTCGACTCCAATCAGCTTTTAACATTTCGGGTCTAACGTAAGTATAATATTTATAATTTGCATGCTTCATATGTTTTGGCACATGTGGAACGCGCAAGGCTTTAATGTTTGAAAAGGCGTCTGTTAATATGTTAGCATTTCGCTGGCGAAGTTTAAGCCATTGTGGCAGCTTCTGTAATTGCTTGCGCCCAATGGCGGATTGCATCTCAGTCAAGCGCCAATTAGTACCAAATTTTTTATGCAACCATCGAAAGCCTGCTGGATGTTCAGTATTGAAAACAGTATCGTAATCTTTACCATGATCTTTGTAAGACCACATTTTTTCCCATAATGCGTCATCATTCGTTAACACCATCCCACCTTCGCCACCGGTTGTCATAATTTTATCTTGGCAAAATGAAAAGCTCGCAATATCGCCAAGGCTACCTACTTTATGGCCCTTGTACTCAGCGCCATGGGCTTGAGCACAATCCTCAATTAGCTTTAAATTATGTTGTTGGCATAAAGCAATAATTTCATCCATTTCACAAGGCCAGCCTGCAAGATGAACGACAATAACAGCTTTGGTTTGTGGAGTAAGAGCAGCAAGAATTGTTTCAGCCGTTACACAGTTTGAATCAGGGTGAATATCAGCGATAACAGGTTTTGCGCCACGTGCAACAACAGCGCTGGCCGTTGCTAAAAACGTATGGGATGGAACTATAACGTCATCACCGGCGCAGATATTAAGGGCATACAGAGCAAGTTCTAGAGTCAAAGTACCATTGGCGATTACTATGCCATGTTTAATATTGTGATAGTTAGAAAATTCTTGCTCAAACAGCTTACCTTCTTTTCCTGTCCAATAATTGACCTTGCCGGAGCGTAGTACATCAGTGACAGCAGTCATTTCATCTTCTTCAAAATATGGCCAAGGAGCAAACATTGAGTAATCTCATATATCAATTATTGATGGAATTGTAGCAGAAATATAGGAGTTAAGTAGCTAAATTACAGTAGCCGGGTTGCCTGCAAGTTTAGTGTTATCAGGTACATTTCGAATAACCACGCTACCAGCGCCAATGACAACATTTTTCCCCATTGTGATATTGGGGATGACGGCTGCTCCAGCGCCAATAAAGCTATTCTGGCCAAGCTGAATGTTGCCTGTTAAATGGGCCCCGGGGGCTATGTGAGAATAGTCATCTAAAACATTGTCGTGATCAATGGTTGCGGCGGTATTGATTATACAATGCTTACCTATTTTCGTGTCTGGCTGAATCACTGCTCCCGCAAATACAACGGTTCCTTGGCCAATAGAAACACTGGTATCTACTATTGCGCGAGGATGAATCAACGTTGCCCAATTGCAGTGGCTTAATTTGTGACTTAATTCTGCTCGAACATAATTGTCACCGATTGCAATTACTATCGGAATATTAGATTTACTTGTAAGCAAATCATCTGTTGTGCCAACAATAGAATAAGCAGTGAAAAAATCTTCACCTTGAATAGTTGGATTATCATCATAAAAATAGAGTTGTTTGAAGCCCATGCTTAACGCCGTGCTAGCAACAACTTTCGCATGCCCAGAAGCACCGATGATAATGAGTTCTTTATTCATTTTTTTCATCCAGTTTGCTGCCAGTAAATTTTGGCATAGTGACGTGTTCTTGATTTGAAACCCCTTCACGATTGAACACTTTAATAAATGTTAAGCATAAGATTTTGATGTCCACAGAAAACGACTGATGATCAACATACCATACATCAAGCTTAAATTTATCTTCCCAGCTAATTGCATTGCGGCCATTAACTTGTGCCCAGCCAGTTATGCCTGGTTTTACTTCATGACGTCTTGCCTGCTTTGTAGAATATAATGATAGATATTCCGGTAATAATGCACGAGGGCCTACCAGGCTAATATCGCCGTTTAGCACATTAAATAGCTGGGGCAATTCATCTAAGCTGGCTGAGCGTAAAAAATTACCAAATTTTGTCATTCTATCTGAATCAGGTAATAAATTTCCTGATTCGTCCTGCACATTAGACATTGTACGAAACTTGTAGAGCATGAATGGCTTAGCATTTCTACCTGGACGTATTTGCTTAAATATAACAGGCTTGCCAATAAAGATCATTATTAATGCATATAACACCAACATAAGCGGTGAAAGTACAATCAACAAACATATAGCGACGCTGTAATCAAAAATCTGTTTAAGCATTAACTTTTTCACATAGTTCAACAAAGTTACTGGCTAATTTATCTCGATCAAATTCACGAGCTAGAATAAGCGCTTGACTTGCACGGTGTTGATGGTTGTTATCATCAATCAACTCTATAATGGCATGGGCAAATGCCGAAGCATCATCAGGAGGACACGTTATCCCACACTCATAATCTTGTATTAAATCAGCAAGCCATCCAGGATAGTTATTCACTACAGGTAACCCAGCAGCGATATAATCAAAGAATTTATTAGGAGAGGTGCCGTAATAAAAAGCTTCTATGTTTTTCAATGTCATTAATCCTAGAGTAGCTTGTTGCATTACATAACTAATTTCCGTTTTTGGCAAAGGTTCAAAAAACAAACAATTATTCAAGTTCAATCTTTGAGCTTCTTGAATGATTTTAGGCTTCATCTTTCCATCACCGACGAAAATAAATTTAATATCGTCTCGGCCTAACACTTGCACTTCCTGAGCTGCATGAAGAATAGCTTCTAAGCCATTTGCAAGCCCATGAGCACCTGTAAATATAGCTGTTTTGTAGCGTGTTAGTGCTGCGTTTAACTCTTCATTAGAGGTAGGCCCTGTTGAAGTATTAAATAATTTATTATCACAACCATTGGGTATTAATGTGACAGTAGAATCATTCAAACTGCCAAAACGTTTCATACCTTTTGCAATGCCTGGTGATAACGCGACGCCATAATCGGCAGATTTGTATGCCATTTTCTCAAGCCTACCCAACAAACGCAAAACAAGTTTATTATTAATAACCCCCATGGCTTTTGGTAACTCTGGCCATAAATCTCTAACTTCGAGAATAAAAATTTTTCGCTTTTTTAACCTAAACATTTTCATCACAATGCCAGGTATTGCAACCGTTAGTGGTGTAGACGTTGCAAATAATATGTCGTAATCAATTTTTTGTGTGTATTTAATGGTTTTCAGTGAAAATGTAAGAAATTTGAAAGCTCGTTTAATAAAGCCATCATGATTTGAATAAGCTAATTCTAATTCTATAACATTAATTCCATCAACTTCCCCGCTGCGCATACCCTTATGAAAGTTGGTTCTCAAAGTCGTTTTACTCAATTGGCTAGAGCCACATAACATCGTTACATCGTGCCCCGCTTCGCATAAACGACGGGCAAACTCATATGACCTTGTTCCTGTAGCACCACTAGGTGTAGAAAAATATTGGTGAATATAAAGAATTTTCATAAGTTATTCAAAATTTATCTTGGTTTTACAAATGATTTTAGCACCTTTATTGGTGCTAGTAAGTGTACAAACACAGAAAACATGCTCTTGAAGAGCACTATAGTATAATGAATGTACATTGGTGCCAACTTCCATGGCTAGAGTGGCATGGCTTACGTCAACTTCAATGCTAATTCCATCAGCAATTAGTTTATGATGTTCTTGTCGCCAATTTAAATTAGCCAAATGAAAATATAATTGAGCGTTCGTGCTGAGCTCATCTATTACCAGCCAACTTGAATCATTATAGTAAATTTTACGAATGTGTTTGTTGTTGCAATAATCCTTATAGCCTATTTCTACATGTTGCCTCAATAAATCTATGGCTTTAACGTTTGCAACAGGCCATGCACCATATAAAAATCTTCCCAATATTGGCATTTGTTCTTTATGGTTAAAACTAACAGAGTTATGGTGTGTCACCGACTTTAAGTTTTCATTAAGAGTATTTGGGTTGTAAGAAAACGTGCCTGAATCAATTAATACATTTTGGCCTTTATGCCACAAATCAAAATGTAATAAATCACTTTGGCAGGGACGAAATGCACGGTTAAAATTTGGGTAGCGTAAAAAACCGTAAGATTGCGAGGCTTGATTATGCATTTTCACTAAACCAAAGCTAGCGGCATCATATTGTTCCGTATTATCAATTACCAACTTATTTTTTGACGTCAAAAATTCGAAGATAGATGTTTTCATGCGCGAATTGTCGGTGGTTAATTGAATGACACGATATGCTAAATCAATACTATAGGAGAAGTCACGGTAATCATGCCCGACAACATTAAATAATAATGCTCCATCATTAGAGCCCAAATTAATCAAATCATCTGTTTCAGGCATTTTCATAATGCGTAGCCAGTTAGCTGCTTTTTGATGGCCTATTGATATTATCGATGGAATGTTGATATGTGCTTTTTTTAAATATAACAGAGTTAAACTTAAAGAATCAAGGAGCAGACGATGATAGGTTGTTGAGTATTGAGCGAATCCACCGTCAGGCATAACTAAGCGTTTTACAGCTTTAGTTAATAACCTTAAACCGCGTTTAATGTACGACAAGCCCACTTTATGATTAATTTCAATTAAGCAACAGCCAGCAATGATTACCGCACAAGCTTCTGTTGTTGCATGATTATTTTGCTGTGCAATGGCATAACTAAAAGTTTTAGTAATCCGTTTCAAATGAACTAACATAAAATTTACGTGATAGACATCTAATTGTTTTAAAAATTGCAAAGCTAAAATGTAATTTATTAAACGTATGGATGTTTCTTGCGCACACACCCAATTGACACCTTGGTTAGGCAAGTTATCATCACGCCAGGTCTGCAATAGTTTGTTAACTAGCTCTAGGTCTTTATGCTGGTAGTAACAAGCAGCAACTAAATTCGGTAACCAATAAAATCTAGATTGTTCCCATATGTTTTTAATGTCGTGCCCTGGTTCTGAAAAATGCTCGCAGCAACTCCAATGGTTATTGCCTATGACTGACACATGATTAAATGGATCATAATGCCAGGGCTTCGTTTTAGGCAAAGGATACCAGTGAAAAAAATACCAACAAAATTGATTTTGTGATGCTTTCTCATAAACTTCAGCATGATAAGAAATAGGAATCGGCGCTATGTGGTTTACAAACTGCTTTTGCTTAAAGTGTACGTTATCTGCAATAGGCCAAGTAGATATTGGATTTAGAACACGGTAGATACCAAGCTTACATTTTAAGCGATAAATCAGCACTCTCAACACATTAAGCAACCCGAGCTTAAATAGAGTTATCAGTTTTATGCCTGTTGCACTCACTAATAAAGCTCCGCTATAATTTTCTCCGCTGCAGTACCATCACCGTAAGGATTGACGGCATTTGCCATTTCCCCATAAACCTTGGGGTCATCAATTAAACTACTAACATATGCGGTTATTTTTTCTTTATCTGTACCAACTAAAACAGAGGTACCGGCAGTAACACCTTCTGGTCTTTCTGTAGTATCCCGCATAACTAAAACTGGCTTACCCAATGATGGCGCCTCTTCCTGTACACCACCGGAATCGGTTAATACAATACGACAAGAACGTAACAAGAATATAAATGGCTCGTAGTCTTGAGGAGCAATCAAATGGATATTCACCACATCTGATAAATTATGTAACACAGGTGTTTGTACATTTGGGTTTAAATGAACGGGATAAATGAAATGCCAATCAGGATATTTGTGGGCTAAGGTTAACAAGGCTTGACATATGTTTTCCATGCCATGACCATGATTTTCTCTTCGATGACCAGTAACCAATACATAATTTTTGTTATTCTTAACTACATCTGCAGCCGTAGAAAAATTATGGCACCAACTATCTTGCCAGCGAACCTTTTTATTGATCCATAGTAAAGCATCAACTACGGTATTCCCAGTAACTACAATGGCGTTTTTATTAGTACCTTCGGTAAGTAAATTATTTTCTGAAACATCTGTTGGTGAAAAATTTAACGTTGATATGCGACTAACTAATTGTCGATTTGCTTCTTCTGGAAAAGGCGATTGTAAGTTGTACGTACGTAATCCAGCTTCTACATGGCCTACTTTTACGCCACAATAAAATGCTGTTAATGCTGCGGCAAAACAGGTAGATGTATCACCCTGAACTAACAACCAGTCAGGTTTTTCTTTGGCAATGATTTTGTCCAGCTCAGCTATTACTTTGCTGGTTATTTCAGCTAGCGTTTGGTTTGCTTTCATAATGTTTAGACTATAATCAACTTTCAGCTCAAATAATTTGATCATTTGATCTAACATTTCACGATGCTGTCCAGTTGAACAAAGAATGGATTCATGTTGCTCGCTGCGTTCTAACGCTTTAATTACTGGCGCCATTTTAATTGCTTCCGGTCGTGTACCAATGACTGAAATAACTTTAATTTTACCCATTAGTTTAAGATCCCTTTGGTGTCGATAACATACTTATCTTGCAATTGCGCGGCAGTTAATTTTTTGAACTCTTTGTGATCAACTAAAATCACGATAATGTCAGCTTCATTTATGGCTTGCTCCAAGCTAATTAATTTTAACCCTTCAATCGCTTTAACGTTAGGTTCAACAACCACTAAATCCCCTGCATTTTTTTGCTGTAATTGCTTGATAATATTTAAAGACGGAGACTCTCTTAAATCATCAATATCTGCTTTAAATGCGGCGCCCAAACATGCTATTGTTGGCTGAGTAAATTGTTTTGCACAAGTGAGTATCTTTTCTATTACCCATTGTGGTTTTGCATCATTAACTAACCTAGCTTGATGGATCAATTTCGCGTGCTCAGGATCAGCACTAACTATAAACCAAGGGTCTACAGCAATACAATGTCCACCGACACCAGGGCCGGGTTGCAATATGTTGACTCGTGGATGGTGATTCGCTAGTTTAACAAGTTCCCAGACATTAATATCTAATTTGTCGCAAATTAGAGACAACTCATTTGCAAAAGCAATATTCACATCACGAAATGAATTTTCTGTTAACTTACACATTTCAGCTGTTCGTGCATTAGTTGCTATTACTTCACCATTAACAAAACTCTGGTAAAATTCGATCGCAACATTTGTTGACTGATCATCAACCCCACCGATCACCCTATCATTCTCTATTAATTCATGTAAAACACGCCCAGGAATCACACGTTCAGGCGAATGAGCAACATAAATTGGCGAAACATTAGGTAAACGCTTTTTAATGATGTCACTTATCATCTCGGTGCTACCAACTGGCGATGTTGACTCAAGGATAACAAGATTACCTACTTCCAATACATCACAAATCGTATTTGCTGCAGCTTCTACATAGCTCACATCAGGCTCGTGGTTATCTTTAAAAGGAGTTGGAACGGCAATAATATGTACGTCAGCAGGCGTTGGCTGTAAAGCAGCAGAAAGCTTCTTTGAATTAACGACTGAGCGGACTAGCACGTCTAAATCTGGCTCAACTATATGAACGTTACCTTCATTGATGGTATCAACTACTTTAGCAGAAACATCAATCCCTAAAACTTCATAACCTTTACTAGCCAATAACGATGCTGTCGGTAAGCCAATATAGCCTAGCCCATATACATTAATTTTGTTCACATTAAATCCTCTAGGTTCTAAATTTTATTGTCGTAAATACTCAGCTATTTCAATGGTAATCTGGCTGACTTCAAATAATTCTTCATATGCTATAGGTGATGCCTTTCCTTCTTTAATAGCATTGACAAAAGCTTGTACACATTCGTTTTGGCCTTTGTTTTGCTTACGTAAGTTTTGCTTTTTAAATGATTTCCAGCCAAGCCCTTTGAGCTTACGGAAATTATCCAACATCAACATTTTACCATTACAAATAATTTCCAAACGTTCTTTGGGGAATGCGTTGTGGCCGTTAGCCAAATAGTGAATAGTGCCTGTAGAGCCATCAGCAAAAGTCAACAAAATAGTCGCTTTATCGTCATTCAATGCGTCCGAGGTTTTTAAAGATGTAACTTGCCAATTAACAATCTTGCAGGCAGCCAAATAACGTAATAAATCAATAAAATGACATGCTTCACCAATAATTCGACCGCCACCTATTTCAATATCTTGTGTCCAATGGTTCATTGGAATATTACCAGCATTAACTGTCATGATAAAAGCTTTAGGTACGCATTCTGTATCAAGCAAGCTTTTGATGGTTTGAATTTGAGGGGCAAAACGGCGATTAAAACCAACCATCAATAAGCTATCAGTGGCTATTTTGTAAGCTTGCTCAATTAGTTTAAGTTCAGACAATTTAACTGCTAATGGTTTTTCAACAAAAGTATGCTGTTTAGCATTCAGCGCTTTAACAACTTGGCTGGCATGTAGATTATGTCTAGTTGCTATGACGGTTACATCATTAGCCGAATTAGCATATACACTAGTTTCATCTGTCGAAGTTTGAGTAAAACCTAATTTTTTAGCGGTTAATTTACCACTAATACCTTTACTCGAGACGATATTATATAAATTCACCCCAGCATTCTTAAATGCAGGAGCTAACATTCGCGATGCATAATTTCCTGCGCCAATGAAACTAATATTTAATTGTTCAGTAGCATTGGCTTGATGGTTAACTTGTATCGAAGTTAAAGTTTTAGCTGCACGCTCTTTGCTATCATAGCTTAATACAATCCCCAAGGCTTGTTTACTTTCTTCTAATGTTTTGTACGCGTCGATTGCTTGCTCAATTTTATATCGATGCGTAATCAATGATTCTAAATTTAAGGCGCCTGAGGACATTAAGTCAAGCACAGCTTCAAAATTTCTTTGTTCAGTCCAACGCACAAAACCAAGTGGGTAATCTTGTCCTTTATCTTCATAATTAGCATCATATCGGCCAGGACCATACGAGCATGACACTTGAAAGCTTAATTCTTTTTCAAAAAAATCGGCTCGTGAATATTCATTCCCTACAACGCCAATCAATACAATACGTCCACGCTTACGACATATTGTGGCTGCTTGGTGCAAAGGTTCGTTGCTTTTCGTTGAGGCAGTAATTAGCACAGCATCTACACCTTTTCCTCGTGAAAATGTATCAGCGTAAGAGTAAAGATCCTCACCTTTTCCTAAATTAACGGTATCGGCACCAAATTGTTGTGCTAATTGACAACGTGATCCATCTAAGTCTACGCCTAAAACACGACAACCATTCGCTAGTAATAATTGCACCGTAATTAAACCAATAATCCCAAGCCCTATGACCACATAATTTTCACCAATCGTCGGCTCAGATAAGCGTATTCCTTGTAAACCTATCGCAGCCAGAACAGTAAACACTGCCGTCTCCTCAGAAACATTATCAGGAATTTTCGCACATAAATTTCTCCCAACTCTTACAACTTCAGCATGGGCACCATTAGAAACAACTCTGTCATTTATATTGAAACCATCAACATCACTACCCACCGATAACACTTTGCCAACGTTACAATATCCTAACGGGATAGGTTGATCTAGCTTATCCTTAATAGCATTTAGTGTGGTTGACAATCCATCCGTTTTAACTTTGTCGAGCACCATTTTTAATTTATCAGGTTGCTGTTTGATTTTCCCTAGCAAGCTAGCCTTACCAAATTCTAATAGCATGCGCTCAGTACCAGCAGATACTAAAGACTTGCTGCTTTCAATCAACAACGAACGTTTATCATCATTAGGACAAGGTATTTCTTCAATGTAAGTTTCCCCTGTTTTTAATGATTGTAGAATTTGTTTCATTTTAAAAGTCCTATTGTTGCTCGTTTTTTGGCAAACTTTGATTAATTAATTGTAATTTTTCATTCTGAGATGGATAGTTAATTAACACGGCTTTATACGGACCTTTGAACACAAAAAGGCTCCCTGCAGCCACACCAATAATTTTATGCTCTTGTATCACTTTGCCAATATCGTCTAAACTTCCTGCGCCACCTAATACTGTCACAGGAATATCAACAGCTGATTTGGCTATGCGAATTAACTCTAGATCGAAACCTTTCATCACGCCGTCGTGATCGATTGAATTAATAACCAACTCACCAATACCGTTTTGCTCTAATTGTTTGATTAACTTAACCAACTCATGCGTGTCTTTATTTTTACCATTGTGCGTGTATATATCATACTTATGGCCAAAGCGTTTTTTTCTTACATCTAATACAGCAACAACACTTTGAGCACCAACTTGAGCAGCAATTTTTGTTGCTAATGTGGGTTGTTCGATTAAGGCTGAGCTTAAGGCTATTTTTTCTACCCCTAACGATAAAATAGTTTTTGCTTGTTCTGAGGTTTTTATACCACCCCCATAAGACAACGGCATTCTGCATTCTGCCGCGATTTTTGCTATTAAACGATAATTCGGTTCTACATCATTAATCGTAGCATCAATATCCAAAATCATTAACTCATCGACTTCTTTTTCATTAAAGATTTTAACAGCATTCAAAGGATCACCTACGTATTTAGGTGATTTAAATTTAACAGTTTTTACTAGCCCTTTATTATGAATCAATAAACAAGGAATTATTCTTGGATACAACATGATTACAACTCTTCAAAATTTTTTAATAAAGCAATGCCATTTTGATGGCTTTTTTCAGGGTGGCATTGAATACCGTACACATTATCGTGATTAATTATGGAGGTAAACTGATCAGCATAAATTGATGTTGCAATCGTATCATCTTCATTACATGAAAAATAATAGGTGTGTAAGAAATAAAACTTAGCGTTTTGCTCTAAACTATCAAACAATATGTTACGTTTGGTTTGTTTAACAGTATTCCAACCCATATGCGGTAAAGGAGTATGTCCAGCATCACCATTGGTTCGGAGTTTTTTTACTGTAGCATTCATCCAGCCCAAACCGGGTAGCGTACCTTCTTCACTCGACAAAGCCATCATCTGCATACCCACACAAATACCTAATACCGGAATTTTTTTCTCCAAAACGAGCTCATCTAATTGCTCTCTCATACCAGAACGATTTAATGAAAGCATTGCGTAATCAAATGCGCCAACACCGGGCAAAATAATCTTGTTTGCTGTAGCTAGCTCATTTGCTGTGTTTGCTATAGTGTAAGGAATGTTCAAATTTTTGTATATATTAGCAAAAGCTTTAATATTGCCTAAACCATAATCGACTATAGTTATCATCTTATAGTCCTACGTTCTAACCCTAATAATTTCATTACTTTTGTACCCCAGACAAACTTGGCCACTTGATTTTTATAGTCCCAATAAAATTTATTAGGCAAATCCATATAACTCTGTAACTCATCAACTGATACATCCAGTTTATTCCCGATGTACTCAAAGTCCTGAGCTATGGTTTCTTCATCGTATGGTAACTTTTTTAGTACTTCCAATGCTTCATCACGGGTCGTTTGCTTGGTTAAAATCAAGCTAGACAATTGCACTCTGCGCGTATCGAAGCCAAACTTTTTCGGCATCCAATAGCCTTCATAAAAGCGTGTGAAACGTGATTCAAAGTGTTTTTGTGGATATTTAATCCAACCATATTCGTTCATCATGAATTCCATGGCTTCGTTTTTAATAAATGGGGCATAATTTAATGGTTTGTGAACTTTAATGGACTTTAAGTAACGTAAATAAACTTTGTGCCTTAAAATACTTGTAGTTGGAAAATTAGTTAACGGGCGTTGACCATATTTACGGTGGATATCTTTTAGTTGGACTAAGTCGCTCCCCATATAAGTCCATTCCATTGGATTTTTCACACATTCCGTTGAAAAATTTGCCCCAGTCAATATATGTTTTACATTATGCTTTTCTGCAAACTTATATAAACTTGCGAAAATCGCATGATCTTGTGGCCAGTCGATATGTGGAATACTAGCTTTAAAGAAAGCTAACTGTAAATCTTTCATCTCTTCCCAATCAATGACCTCGGTATAAAGATCAACACCCAACTTATCAATCAGCATTTCTATATTATTAACCGCTAATTGTGAGTTCCATCCACAGTCCACATGAAAGACTAAAGGTCGCAAGCCCATTTTTACTTTTGCGATATATAGCAAATAAGAGCTATCAACGCCACCACTCATACCCATAATACAATCAAATGGTTTACCTTTGCCATCGTGCTTAATCTTATCTGCAAGAGCCATCAAATTTTTGTGCCCTACTTCACCAGTATCCCAATAAGGCAAAATATTTTTATAGTAACCATTGCAATGATCACAAACGCCATTTTCATCAAAGATGATTTTGCTATCCGTCGTATCCATTACACAAGTCGTACACTGCTGATACTCTCTCATATTTAATCTCCATTTTTGGAAAATACTTTAATATATTTTCTATATTCTTTGTGCGCCTGTTGAGAAAATTTCCATTTTTGTTTGGCCGGCAATTGGCTTGTGCTTGCATGTAGCAAATGAGTTAAGCTAATTGATGGCTCATAAAATATATTGAAACCTTTATCTGATAACTGTTTACTGAGAAAAAATTCTTCATACATAAGAAATGTGGGCGCCCACAATTCATCAAAATATTCAAAAAATAATGGTCCTAAAATATAACAGGCCCCATATCCCTGGTAGATTTCTTGAGCAATTTCATACTGCTCTTCATCTTTTCTATCGGTGATTGAATGTGTATATTTAGCTAACTTAGTAATACCACACGCTAAGTAATAGTTTAGATGATATAAATCATAAATAAACTCGCGTTTTTTACTAATCTTGTTTATGACATGTGGGTTTTGGTGGAAACCATCACTCGTCACAATATCAGGCGAAACAATAGGATATTTTGTAAAAAGATCTAATTTCTTTTCAATCATATTGGGAAAGTCTACCGGAAATAACACATCATTGTTGCCGATAACAACATATTCACACTCAGGATAATGTTGACGTAGATATTTAATGCCCAAATTTAAGCCGCCAAAATAACCAACATTAGTTTCATTATAAATCACATCAACATTAGGATGTTTAGCATCAACAGATTTTAATAAGTCCACTTCGTTAGTAGTTGACTTGTTATCGACTATGATGATCTTATTTTTTGCTTTGTCGAAACGATGAATAGAATCGACTGCATCTTCTGTGAATTGGGTATTGTTATAATTTGTAACAACGAATGCTATTTTCATACTCTAACCTTACTTATAATGATTGAGTTCTAATCTTATTTAAAAACAAACAAATACAGAGCAAAATAAACGCCATATATATACTGTTCCAAATCATCAAACTAATGATAAAGGATGTGTAAAAAAAACCCATCATCAAAATAAAAACTGCCACTGAGATCACCGGTCTTTTCATTCGCAGCATTAGATAAAATGAAGAATGGAAAACAAACCCCATTATACACATAAAAATCAATGAGCCCAAGATCCCCACATCCATTATCAAACCACGAAATATTGTATATATATTGGTAGTAAACAATTGATGGTATGAGAAATATTCACTATAAATACCCGGGGGTAAACTGACAGATTTTCCAAACCACTTAAATACAGACATAAAAGTATAATATCCAATAGGGGCAGAAATATCGTGGTAAACGTAAAGCGAATGATTAAACAAGTAATGAGAAAACCAATCTGCAAATGCGTAGATGTGGCCAAATGCATATGAACTAAAATACCACACCAATTTATGTAATAACGCCTCACTTTGTAGCATATATATACCACGTGCCATAAACGAAATAATGAGTGCTGGAATAAGAATAATTATACAGACTAGAAAAACACTGTTAGTTTTTTTGTTCGTCAATGAAAAATCATTCCGCGTAATTCTATTGATTAAAATACCACTATAAAAAAATACCAACACTAGAAACAACGTTCCTTTATCTGCATAAACGAGCATAAACAATATTGATGGAAGGAGCGCTATAACTATAATCACAGCTATAGATTTTATTTTTTTATAATTAGGTAATAGTAATCCACCTATCATTACACCTAAATAATTTAATACTGTACCTAATTTGAAATAGATAGTTTCAATAATCTGACCATTGTAACGCATAGCTAGATAGGTATTAGCGCTATGAAAATAGTTGAAAACAAAGTCATACAAGCTAAAACCTTGGAGTGAAACATTAATGGCAATGGTTACAAGCACAATCAATTGCGAGGATATAAATACTGTCATTAAAAACCTTGTATTATAGCAAGCCTCCGATGATGATAATTTAGATTTATTAACATTAAATGCCTCTTGCCAATTAAAAAAAACGGAGGATATTGAAAACATAATCGTACACAGAAGAATGAATAGAATTGCTACTGGGTCTATAGGCACTGTGGCTAAAAAAATTAAAGGAAAAAAAGTGAACGCAAACCAAAACAAGGCAAAGATGCAGGCCGGAAAAAGCCAGGTTTTCACAATAGATTTTACCATGTAAGCATTTGCGAAAATCATCAAGCTAAACAAGATGGCGAGCATTTTATTTAGAGCTAACAATGATTTTCTCCTGTTAACAACATTTCAACCCCTAATTTTAACTTCGTAAATACTTATTAACGACAAATAAGAAAAGCAGGGCCTCTCCCACAACAAAATTCATAGCTGCGCCAATTCCACCAAATAAAAGTACTAATATGCAGCCTGAAACTATAGTGATTATGCCAGTTTTCAACATTGAAATCGCATAATATTTTTTCATGCCTAATTGGTTTAAACCAGCCGTTCCAAACATGAAATTAGCTACGCCAATAAATACAGCAACAAACATAATGACACAAGATAAAGCAATTAATTGTTTGCTTGGTATATGCACAAGAAGATTAGAAAAAGCGCTAACTAAAATAAATACAACAGCTAAACTAACAATGAAAAATGCTAAAATAATAATTTGAGGATAAGTCATTTTAGCAACCAACTTAAATGCTTGTTTATTGGGACGTGTAAATTTCTGCAGTTTGATTAATATTTTAGGGAAAAATAATTGGTTTAGTGGTCTTGCAGTTGCTTGCAAAGCATTAATTAGCTTGTTGGCTATTGAATAAGCGGAAATTGCGACAGCATTATGAGTCAACAAACTTAAGATAATGATATTACAATCTCGATATAAAATAACCGATACGCTGCCAAGGAAAATTTCTTTACCGTCATATAAATAATCTAAAATATCGCGTAATGATGGTTTTTTAAAACGTATCTTGAATTTAGCCATAGCATAGAAATAGGCACCTACACTACTGATTAAGTAACAACCACCAACAATTAATGGCACTTTGAAAAAATCATGTGCAGTATGAATAAAGCAAATGATCAAGCCAACCAGGACAGCTCTGCTGATTAAAACAAACACAGCTAACGGTAAGGTATTTTGCAATCCAAGAAACAAATAAGTCGATTGAAATATATAACTAAGAGGCACCATCATCCAGCATAAGGTTAAGATAAAGAATTGCGATTTTAGGAATGGAGAGATAATGAGTATTACCAATATACATGCTAATAAAATAGTCGATCTTGCATAAAATATATTGCTGCAAACTGTAGACAAGTCATCTTTATTGGACAGATGCTGAATAACTTTAGAAACACCATTAACATCAAAGCTATATAAAACTATAGTAACGATAATTAATGCCACAGCTTGCGAAACAGCTATGCTCGAATAAAAATCAACGCCAATTTTTATCAAGACGTAAGGAAACACAAAGATCGGTAAAATACCGTTAGAACCTTGAATTAACATCAATGAAAGTAAATTGCGTATATCTTTGCGTTTGCTTGAAATCACCATCAGCTTGTTATCACATCAGTATCAACCTTCATCATATTAATGAGATTTTCGTTGTTGAACTTGCTGCCAAAAACAGTGTAAATAAACGCAAAATAATGCCAAAACCAAACCAAGAATAATGGACAAGATGAGAATAAACTGAGCATTAATCATGTTATTCTTAATGCTAATGATATCGTCAACAAAATGGCTCTGCGTTAACGTACTTAAAATGCTTTTATAGCTTTGGACTTTCTCTTGTAGGACAATTAACATGTTTTGCCCATTGCCCGCGTTAAGTGAAGAAGCATATAATTCACGCAGTAACTGTTCGTTACCACTAGTTTCATTTGAGTTTGAGCTTGAAATCGAACTAGCTGCGTTCAATAGTGTATCCAACCGTGAGATTTCTTGCTGCATACTCTTCAAATTAGCCTCGGCGCTTTCTTTGACATTGCGAAGCAAAGGTTTTTCAGTATGGTTAACTTCTGCTAGCATATATTTGTTGAATGCGTTAAAAATGCTACGCTTATTATCGTGTCCTTTTGTTGAAATATAAACTAACCCAGCTGTTGATTTATTAGCCAAGATTTTTATATCTAACTCATCAACACTTACTCGGTTGCTTGTATGGGCAGCATTGTAATGAGCAACGAAGCTTGGTATGGATATATTTTTTATTCTACCAGCAACAGCAGTGGCATTATCGACATACTCAGTTTTACCATTTGAAATATATGAAGCCAAATAAAGGGTTCTACTAAATTCATACGTTGGCCTATGGAAAATAGCATAGACGATACCCAGCAAAACAATGAAGCAAAACACACCTAAAAATAAACGTTTAGCCCTAAGAATAACAACAAACATATCTACCAAGCTTACATCACCTGACTGTTCATTAATACTCATAGGACACCCTCTCGTTGGTTAAAATAAACGCATCTTTATGCTGCTAGAATACTGTATTTCCTCAGCTTTCGCAACCGTTTGTTTTGCAAAGATATTCTGACAATTAACTACTTTTTTTGCTTTGCTTATTTACTGCTATAATCTCACGATTGTTAATTAAAGCTATGAGATACACACTTATGACCATCACAAAAGCCATCTTCCCCGTCGCCGGACTCGGCACACGGTTCTTACCTGCCACCAAGGCTAGCCCAAAAGAAATGTTACCCGTTATCGATAAACCGATTATCCAATATGCCGTTGAAGAAGCCCTGTCAGCTGGCATCAAAGAATTAATTTTCGTCACCAGTTACAGTAAGCGTGCGATTGAAGATCACTTTGATAGTAACTTTGAGCTCGAGTACATGCTTGAGCAACGTGGTAAAACGGAGTTGCTGAAAGCCGTGCGCGATATTATTCCGGATGATGTGCAGTGTGTTTATATTCGTCAAAAGCATGCGTTGGGGTTGGGGCATGCGGTGCTTTGTGCGCAGCATTTAATTACGGATGAGCATTTCGCGGTGATATTAGCTGACGATTTGATCAATGGTGGTGAGCACTCGTGTATGCAGCAGATGGTGCAGGCTTATCAACAACATGCGGCGAATTATATTGCTGTGCAAACGGTTAAGCCGGAAGAAACGGTGCAGTATGGCATTGTAAAAACGGCAGAGTCTCACAAGCTTTCTGGGATTGTTGAAAAACCACAAGCGAAGGATGCACCTTCAAATCTAGGGGTTGTGGGACGTTATGTTCTGCATAGTGATATTTTTAAATTGCTTAAGCGAACGCAACCGGGTGCGGGTAAAGAGATTCAATTGACGGATGCGATCGCCCAACTGTTGCAAACACATGATACCTTTGCTTTGCCATTTACAGGCAAGCGATTTGATTGTGGCTCGAAGCTGGGTTACTTAGAGGCAACACTAGACTATGGGGTGAGACACCCTGAACTTCATGAATCATTCAAACAATTGGTGCAACGATATGCCAAAGCATAAACTCGTCGAATTATTTAAACAGCAGCCGAATCGGGCAAAAGAATTTAGTGTGACGCTTGAAGGGTTGCATTGTGATTTTTCTAAGTGTCATCTTGATGGTGCTCAGTTTAATGATTTAATTGCGCTCGCAAAGCAAGTTGATTTGCGTGCTCGCATTGATGATTTATTTGATGGTAAAGAATTGAATTTTACCGAGCACCGCCCTGCTCTTCATACCGCTTTACGTGCGCAGAGTGATATCAAACCAGAGGTGCTAGCTGTCCAGCAGCGTATGCGTGCGATTAGCGATAAGATTCGCGCTAAAGAATGGTTAGGCTATTCAGACAAACCTATTACGGATGTCGTGAATATCGGCATCGGTGGGTCGGATTTAGGGCCAGTGGTGGCGACTCGGGCATTAATGTATTTACAGGGTGATATTAAAGTTCATTTCTTGTCCAACATTGATGGTCATCGTACTGAACAATTATTGAACCAGCTTAATCCTGAAACGACGTTGTTTTTAATTGCGTCAAAATCATTTACGACGCAAGAGACGTTAACTAATGCGGATAGTTGTAAGCAATGGCTATTAAAATCTGCTAAAGACGCCAATGCCACGAGCAAACATTTTCTAGCACTCACAGCAAAGCCTGAGCGTGCAGAAGCTTATGGGATTGAAGCTAAGAATATTTTGCCGTTATGGAATTGGGTCGGCGGACGTTATTCTATGTGGTCCGCAATTGGCTTGCCTATTGCTATTAGTATTGGTATGGATAATTTTATCGAATTTTTAAAAGGTGCAGCGGCAATGGACGCACACTTTAAACAAACTGAGTTTGACAAGAATTTACCAGTTATTCTCGCCCTCCTCGGCCATTACTATATTAATGAATGTGGTGCGGATACACATGCGATTATGCCTTACGATGAAACCTTAGCGCAGCTGCCGGCTTATATTCAGCAGTTAGATATGGAGAGTAACGGTAAGTCGGTTAAGCAGAATGGCGATAAAGTCACGGGCCAAACAGCGCCAATTATTTGGGGGGCTGTGGGTTCTAATAGCCAACATTCGTGTCTGCAATTGTTGCACCAAGGTACGGAATTAGTGCCGATTGATTTTATTATTGCGAAAAAGCCTCATCATGCTTTGCAGCATCATCATGATATTTTAGTGGCTAATTGTTTTGCCCAAGCGCAAGCGCTAATGTGTGGTAAGACTGAGCAGCAAGCTTATGATGAATTGATGGATGCAGGGGTTGATCAAACGGAAGCTGAATGGCTAGCAAAGCACAAAGTGATTGCGGGTAATAAACCTAGTACGGTAATTATGCTCGATGAAATCACACCTTTTGCGTTAGGTATGTTGATTGCGTTGTATGAACATAAGGTATTTGTGCAAGGGGTTTTGTGGGGGATTAATTCGTTTGATCAATGGGGGGTTGAGTTGGGTAAGCAGCTTAGTCCTGCTATATTGGCGGCGATTCAGAGTGGGATGGTCAAGGGTGATTGTGATGCTTCTACGTTGGCTTTGGTGGATCGGTTTAAGGAATCGAAATAGCCATCTGTGGCGAGCTGCGCTCGTTGATTTAGGTCACCCCTCATCTGCCCTTCGGGCATCTTCTCCCCGCCGGGGAGAAGAGACAAGCTGGTTGTTAGCAGTGATATTGAATAATTGAATGTAGGGTAATGAATAATGGCCTACTTATTCAGTAACGTTCACTTTCCGCTCTTCGCATTTTAAATAATAGTTGATTCAAGTTTTTTGTACGATTTCCCTTCTCGCTTTTAATCATTTGTTGTGCTTGCGCAACAACTTCATCTAGGCTCACGGCCTTGTAATCATTAGCATTTGTTGGATATATCATCTTGAAAACCCTCTGTCGCTGGCAATGGCATTAGCCATTTATTCTTGAATCATAATACAAGTTTCTATTCTGTCAAAATATTAACCTATAACCCGCTGTCTAGGTGTTACTTGCCATAGTCTTGTTTTTTGTGGCGAGCTGCGCTCGTTGGTTTAGGTCACCCCTCATCTGCCCTTCGGGCATCTTCTCCCCGCCGGGGAGAAGAGAAAGAATTCCTATTCCTGCGTCCAAACACAAGTTTCCATTTTTTCTAAATAAGCATTATGGGCGGTGGTTTCGTCGGTATCGGCTGACACAACCACTAGTTTATCGTAACTGATTTCTTTATTGGTTGTTTGATTGCTGGTTGCTTGTTGGTTTGATGTTTGTGTCGCATCAGTTTCGGCGAATAAACTGTCTTGGCCTGATGTCATTTGTAGGAATAGTGATGCCAATAAATCGGCATCGATTAACGCGCCATGTAAGTCGCGTTTAGAATTGTCGATGTCATAGCGTTTGCACAGTGCGTCTAAACTGTTTCGCTGGCCGGGGTGCATTTCACGACCCATTTTGAGGGTATCTGTGATTTTGCAATACTCGGATACGCGGCTTAATTTTTTGCTGCGTAGCTTTGCGAATTCGTGATCAATGAATCCGGTATCAAAGGGTGCGTTATGAATAATGAGTTCGGATTCTTTAATGAATGCTAAAAATTCATCGGCGATGTCAGCAAACAAGGGTTTGTCTTTTAGAAATTCATCAGTGATGCCATGTACTTGCATCGCACCGGCTTCAACGTCACGTTCAGGATTGATGTAAACATGGTAAGTCTTACCTGTAACGCGTCGGTTAATCAGTTCGACACAACCAATTTCAATAATGCGATGGCCTTGTTGAGGGCTTAACCCGGTGGTCTCGGTATCAAGTGCTATTTGACGTAACATCTAATTCTCCAAACTATCAATACCGCGATTAGCGAGCTCGTCCGCGCGATCATTTTCAGCGTGGCCGCTGTGGCCTTTCACCCAATGCCATTGCACTTGATGCTTGACTGTTTCAGCTTCTAAGCGCTGCCATAAATCGGCATTTTTTACGGGCTTTTTAGCGGCTGTTTTCCAGTTACGTTTTTTCCATTGCGGTAACCATTCGGTGATGCCTTTCATCACGTAGGTTGAATCGGTCGTTAGGTTAACCACACACTCTCCTTTAAGTGCGGCTAATCCTTCGATAGCGGCCATGAGTTCCATGCGGTTATTTGTTGTTTCAGTTTCGCCACCAAATAATTCTTTTTCAATGCCGGAATAACGTAAAAGAGCGCCCCAACCACCAGGGCCGGGGTTGCCTCGACATGCGCCATCAGTAAATATTTCAATTGATTTCAATCGTGTGTTCCTTCAGATGCCATCCCCGTTTTAGGTACGACGTTGGCTTTATTTTTTTGCCATGATACGTGAATAGGCTTTGCGGCATAAACTCGCTTGGTTAATAACGCTGCATAGGCATCAGCACAACTTGGCCATAAATACGGGCCTAGTTTTGCTAGTTTATCAACCCAGCATGAATAACTAAAGTACTTTACTTCTTGCACGCTTAATTCCGCTCGTTTGACATGGTGTTTAAATTTACTTAACGATAAAGGTTTCATACCGACTAAGTCACGATAAGCTTTTTTGCGCCAATGCATGGCGGCGGCGATATAACCAAAAGGATTAAAGCTCGTGACGACAATATGACCTTCGCCATGCAGGATTCTGGCTAGTTCTTGAATGATAAGATCGGCTTGCATCACGAATGCCAAACAATGTGGAATCACGATGCAATCAAAACTGCCGTCATCATAAGGTAATTTTTTATTTAACGATGAGAAATTTGCCGTATGAAATTGTGAAAAATAACCAAAGTCATTCACATTGCTAAATTTATCGTCGCCGATTAATAACAACTGGCTGCCATGCAATTGTTGCAACACGGTTTGTAATACCGTGGCTTCACGTTGCATAAATTCTGCACCGGTTGGTGTATCTAACCAACGGATAAAAGCATCGTAACTATTCTGACGTAATTCCATTGCATTGCCTCGTGAGGTATAATCGAGAGTATGACAGACATTATACCCATTCCTGCATTAAGTGATAATTATATATGGCTCTTACGCAAAGGTCAGCATGCCACCGTGGTTGATCCCGGTGAGGCTCAGCCTGTTGTGGATTATCTCGACACCAATGGTCTAGAATTAAACAATATTTTAATTACGCATCATCATGCCGATCACACGGCTGGGGTTGCCAAGCTCAAACAAATATACGGTTGTCATGTCTATGGCCCCAATAATCCTACACTTGCTATGATTGATACAGCTGTTTCAGAATCAAGCCGTGTTGATTTGCCAGAATTAGACCTACACTTCGATGTATTAGAAATTCCAGCCCATACCTTAGACCATATCGCTTATGCCAATGCTGAAATGGTCTTTTGTGGTGACACGTTATTTGCTGCCGGTTGCGGCCGAGTTTTTGAAGGCACACATGAGCAAATGCTAAACGCTCTTAACAAACTGTCTCAACTACCTGATACTACAAAGATATATTGTGGACATGAATACACGCTAAGTAACTTAGCGTTTGCCCAGACGGTTGAGCCTAACAATTCTGATATTCAGGCTCGTATTATTGGCGTACAACAATTACGGGATAGCAATCAACCCAGTCTGCCGAGTCATATCGGAATAGAAAAATTGACCAATCCTTTTTTACGCAGCGAAGTGCCTGAGCTTATGCAATATGCACAGCAACAAACTGACCAGTCACTGGATACCGCGCTGGATGTCTTTACAATTATTCGTCAGTGTAAAGATAATTTCTAACAGGTTTCGCGACATCATAGACGCCAAATACTGCTTGACCCTACCACCCCTCCCCCGTACTATTGCTCGGTGATTTTTAGAGAGAGAATTAAACACGTTGTTATCCTATTTTGCTTAGCCGTTAGCCTGGCAGGCTGTGCTGCACCTGGCGATTATTACCAAGACGCACAAGGTAAAACGCAAACGAATGTTTGGCCTAATCTACGACATAATTTCAAACTCGATACTTACAGCACCAAACCCGCTGTTCAAAAGCAAATTAAATGGTATATGGCACACAAGGCCTATTTAGCTTTGGTGGCCAAGCGCGGCGCACCTTATATTTATTACATTGAGCAACAAGTCAAACAACGCCATTTACCTAGCGAGTTAGTCCTGCTACCTATTATTGAAAGCGCTTATAACCCCTTTAATTATTCAGGTGTTGGTGCTGCAGGCTTGTGGCAATTTATGCCAGGCACGGCATCTGGGTTTAGTGTTCGACAAGATTGGTGGTATGACGGTCGTCGTGATGTGTTTGCCTCAACGAAAGCGGCGCTGGATTATATGGCGTATCTCAATCAATTCTTTAATGGTGACTGGCTGTTAACCATTGCGGCTTATAATTCAGGTGAAGGCACTGTTGATAACGCAATTAAACACAATGAAAAGCTCGGCTTGCCTACTGATTTTTGGCACTTAAAACTTCCGGCACAAACACAAGTTTATGTGCCGAAATTTTTAGCTTTAGCAACCATCGTCGGTAACCCTGACAAATATCCCATTGATTGGCCGCCAACACCTAATGCGCCGTATTTCACAATTGTCACCGTACATTCACAAATGAATTTGGCGCTTGCCGCTCAAATGGCGGGCATAAGTTTAAAAGAGTTTTATCAGTTGAATCCTGGCTTCAACCGCTGGGCGAGCGATCCTGACGGGCCACATCGCATTGTCATACCCTCTGATAAAACGATGCTGTTTAAAGAGCAATTAAAAAAATTACCGACCGCTCCAAAAGTCACGTGGCGACGCTATGTCGTTCAACCTGGTGATGACATTGGTAGTATTGCTAAACATCATGATACTAACTCCGCATTAGTTAAAAAAATTAATGACATGAGCAGTAATGTCATCCATGTTGGCCAAGGTCTATTGATTCCCGCTAATGCAGAAGCACTTTCTACCGCTGTTATCAACTCAGTTAAACATTACATTCATAATGGCCCTGTGTTACCAGGACCACGACGTGTGCTCTATACTGTGCAAAAAAATGATAATTTGTGGACCATTGCAAAAGCCTATAATGTGTCTATTCGTGACCTCATGTTCTGGAATCACATGCGTAGGCCAGAAGAAATTCATGCTGGTAAAAAACTTATTATCTGGACGACAATGGGTACGCGAGATGTTATTCATTACTCGTCAACTATTCGCCCTTATCTCATGTACTACTCTGTGGAACCTGGTGATTCCTTGCAACTCATCGCTAAACGTTATGGTCTAACCGTTAAACAGTTGCAAGCCGCAAACCGCTTAACAAGCTCGACAATTCGCATTGGCCAACGTCTTGTTATCCCACCAATGATTCACAAATTAGGCTCTGGACATAGCTCAAAAACAGCCGTGACAAGCACGTTATATAAAGTAAAACCAGGTGAAAACTTGTGGACTATATCAAAGAAGCTTGACGTAAAACATTCACAACTTATGGCTTGGAATGGTTTAACTAACAAGTCACTGTTACATCCAGGGCAGAAGCTTACAGTTTATCAGAAGTGATGTATTGATATGCGGTTGTTTAGCTAGCTTATTTCTATGTAGAGCTATTTAGCTAAGTTTGTTCAGAATAACATGTGACGACGTACGCTCGTTTATTAATATTAGCCCTCATCTGTCTTTTAGGCATCTTCTCTCCTCGCAGGGAGAAGAGTGATATTTTATTAGTGACCTTAAATGAAGCTTATAACTTGCACGTAAACCTAGCGTTCATTATGCTTAAAATACTTAATCTTCGCTTGGCGGCGATAATACTTCGCGACTTCACCAACTTGTAGCTCAGCGTAAGTCTGTTGTAATTGTTGCTTATAAAGTGTTTGCTTTTGCTGACTCACTTTACTTGAGCCATTCACAATCTTATTAAGCATCACGACAGCATAGTCACCATTAGCTAAAGCGACGCCACCAACACTCACTGCTGTTTTTTGTGGGCGTGGTAAAGCAAAGGCCTCGGCCAGTACAGTTGAATTAATAGATTGATTATGACGTTTAATCTTGCTAGCATTTTTCCAAACAAGGCCATACTGTTGAGCCACTTTCGCATAAGATGCATCAGAGGTTAAGGCTTGTTGTGCTTTTTCACCTAACGATTGCGCTTTCTGTGCAGCCATTTGTTTCACCAGCTTTTGTTTGATACTCGCACTGACACTAGCTAATGCTTGCGGCTTCGCTGCTTGATGAGCAAGCACACGTAATACCAGTGAATCTTTATTATTTAAATTAACAACATCACTATTGTTGCCTGACAGTACATCGTCACTAAAAGCTGCATTTTGCACGGCTATATTTTTACTTACACCAGATGCCAAGCCTGACTTGGTGAACCAAGCCGTCGACTGTACTTTTAACCCCAGCTGTTTTGCTGCTGGTGCGAGTGAATCAGGATTCTCGAACGTGACATTGGCTAATTGATCATTTAAATCAGTAAATTGCTTTTCTGCGTGTTGTTGAACGTAGGCACGTTTCACGGTGCTAGCAACAGCACTATAAGGTTTAACTTTTTGTGCTTTCTTATTTTCAAGCTTAACAATGTCATAACCGGTTGGGGTGGCTATAGGTTTTGAAATCTCGCCAATTTTCATGCTAGGTAAAGCTGAAGCAAAAGCCGCTTGCGATAAACTGGCCGATGTTAACCATCCCATGTCACCGCCTGTTTTCGCTGTGAAAGGATCTTCTGAATATTCTTTGGCAACACTGGCAAACGATTTGCCTGACTTTAAGGCTTGCTCAACTTTTTGTAATTTAGCTTCAACCGCTTTTGGTGATTTAGGATCTTTATGTAGTGTGATCTGAGCTACTTGCCAACTTGCAGGTATAGAATAATTACTCACATTGTCTTGATAAAATTGCTTTAACTCAGCGGCGGTCGGCTTAATTTTAGACATCAAATTATCGAGCGATAGATCGACGTATTGAATTTTAACTTTTTCAGGCAATTGATACTGTTCGATATTCTTCTGATAATATTCTTGAACATCTTGCGCTGACACATTGATTTTATTAGAAAAAATATTGGCTGGAATAATGCTGTAACGAAAATCGCGCTGCTGTTGCTGTAATTGCAACGCAGACACCACGTTCTCCGGCAAGCTAAATGTCGTTAAACCGACACCAGACTGCAATTGGCCCATTAAAATACTCGCTCGGATACTTTCCATGAATTGATCAGGTGACATCATCATACGGCTTAAAACGGCTTGAAAACGCTCTTGAGAAAATTGGCCGTCAACTTGGAAAATGGGATCTTGCGCAATGATGCCTTCTAGCTGTGTTTTGCTAATTGAAAAACCATTCGTTTTAGCGGCAGTCACCATCACTTGTTTCATCACTAAATTTTCAAGAATGGCTTTTTTAGTTTGCTGCTCTTTCGCTGTCGTCATATTCGGCTCTTGCATGCGAATACGATTGTATAAATTTGTAACATCTTGGAGTGATATTAATTGACCATTCACATCTGCTGCACCTAACTGTGCATTAGCGCCTTGATTTAAATAGGAACTCACGCCCCAAAGTAACATCGAGGCAACCAAAGCAATAATAATTATCCATGCAATCCAACCATGAATACCGGCACGCATCGACTGTAGCATTAAGAATCTCCAAAATAGACTATTTATAGCGCTATGATAACGATAAAACCTTACGATAGCAAAATGATTTTAGCTGACGAACTGATTGATAATATCAGCAATTTTTTTCACATCATCAGCTTCGAGATAAGGATGAAATGGCAAACTCATCACACGCTTAGCTACCGCTTCAGATATCGGGATATCGCCATGCACATTCCCCATTACTGCTTGAAAAGCCGGCTGTTCGGTTACAGGTTTAGGGTAATGAATGGCAGTTGGAATCCCTTCTGCCGATAAGCACTCACGCAAGGCCTCACGATTATCCACTTGAATGGTAAATTGTGCATAAGCACTCAAGTTGTAGCTTTCAATAAAGGGGGTTGTGATGCTCTCGAGTAAATGCTCACGGTAACAAGTCGCGACTTGTTGACGTCTTTCCATTTCGTCAGCATAGATATCTAGCTTAGGTAACATCATCGCGGCTTGCATGGTATCCATTCGACCGTTCAAACCTAAACGTGCATGATTATAACGCCCTTCTTCGCCGTGTAAGCGAATGCTGTTCATGAGTGCGGCCAAAGCATCATCATTCGTAAAACAAGCACCAGCATCGCCGTATGCACCCAACGGTTTCGCAGGGAAAAAGCTTGTTGTCGCAATCGTTGATAGATTACAAGATGCTTTACCGTGATGCGTCGCCCCAAAGCTTTGTGCCGCATCCTCAATCACGGGTAACCCGTGTTTTTCAGCAATGGCATTGATACGTGTGAAATCGGCACATTGTCCATAGAGACTAACAGGAATAATGGCTTTGGTTTTATCTGTAATTTTCGCTTCAATTAAGTCAGGATTGATATTATAAGTATTAGGATCGATATCGACGACAACGGGTTTAGCACCTAATAACATAATGGTTTCGACAGTGGCGAAATAAGTAAATGCTGGCGTGATAATTTCATCACCGGGCTTAATGCCTAGCGCCATCATGGCTATCACTAATGCGTCAGTACCATTGCTGACTGAGATGCAATGTTTTGCCTGAGTCATGTCGGCTAGGCCGGCTTCAAGCTCGGCAATTTCAGGGCCCATGATAAATTGACCGTGTTCGAAGACATCATTGATGCGTTGTTGAACCTGAGGTTTGATGCGTTGGTATTGGGTTTTTAAGTCGATGAAATTCATAGGGGATCCTGTCGATAATTAGGGGGTATTTTAACTGAATGGGATGTGCTTGGATACTGTAAGTTGGGCGCTTTAGATTGTCGACTGTTTGTAGGCGGACAGGACTTGGGTACTGTTATCTTCGATGAGGTAATATGGTTAACGTGGAATTCTGCCCATCCATGAGGCTGTCTGCCGGCCTGGCCTTCCTTGGCCAGGCGCTCAGCGGGAAATTGCTTTGCAATTTCTATTTCCGCTTCGCCCCACGACCTCTCGTTCGCGGATTCGAGTCCAGCGTGCTTGTAGGTATAAAAAAACCACCTGGTAGGTGGTTTTTTGTAGTTGGCGGAGCGGACGGGACTCGAACCCGCGACCTCCTGCGTGACAGGCAAGCATTCTAACCAACTGAACTACCGCTCCGAATTGTTATAAAAAAACTAGGTAGATTAACTACCTAGTTTTCGTATTGGTGGGTACTGTAGGGATCGAACCTACGACCCTCGCCTTGTAAGGGCGATGCTCTCCCAGCTGAGCTAAGCACCCGAAATATTTCCAACTTGAAGTTATTCAAGTTGGAAACTCAAGGGGAAGAGCTACGCTTCTCCCCCTTAAGAATTCCCCATGGCAGTAGAAACTGCCTGGGAAAACTCTTTACACTCATTAACATTGAGTGTTTGAAAAGGAGAGCAAGGCCCTCCTTTCCGGTTAAGTCTTAAACTGTTATTTAAGACTTAGCGTTAACGATATCTTTCAAGCCTTTACCAGGTTTAAAAGCTGGCACAGTTGCAGCAGCGATTTGAATGGTTTCGCCCGTTTGTGGGTTGCGACCTTCGCGAGCTGCGCGCTCTTTTGTTAAAAACGTACCAAAACCAACTAATGAAACTTGGTCACGGTTTTTTAATGTAGTAGTGATACCTTCAATAACGGCATCTACTGCTCTTGTTGCATCAGCTTTTGATAAGTCAACTGACCCAGCAACATGTTCAACTAATTCTGCTTTATTCAACTCACTGTCCCCTTTCGTTAATGCCTTCACAGAGAAGGCGGATTTATACCAACATTGACCAATAAAATCAAGCAATATCACTCGAATTATCAGTTTCTTTTACATCTACCACGGTACCAGATTGTTTAGGGAGTGTAGACTCTGCCTCATCGTGCAGTTTTGGCACAGGCATTTCTTGTAGCGCCAATGCTAACACTTCATCAATCCAGCGCACAGGCCGAATATCCAAGTTACGTTTTATATTATCTGGAATCTCTTGTAAATCCCTTTTGTTCTCTTCTGGGATAATAACACGCTTTATACCGCCTCGATGAGCAGCTAATAGCTTTTCTTTCAGCCCCCCAATGGGCAAGATTTCCCCACGGAGGGTGATTTCCCCTGTCATGGCAACATCTGAACAGACGGGTATGTTTGTAATGCTGGATGCCAGAGCGGTACACATAGCAATACCCGCGCTAGGTCCATCCTTTTTAATTGCGCCTTCAGGTACATGGAAATGAATGTCCATGTTTTTATTAAAGTTCACATCGAGTCCCAACTGTTCTGCACGTGTACGTATCACTGTAACCGCAGCATCAATGGACTCCTTCATAACGGTGGCTAAATTACCGGTACGTTGAACATCACCTTTACCAGGTACTGTCGCGACTTCGATCGTTAGCAGTTCCCCTCCGACTTGCGTCCAGGCTAAACCCGTCACTTGGCCTACGCGATTCTCTTCTTCAGCAGTACCGAAGCGGAAGCGTTTCACGCCTAAATATTTTTCTAAGTTACGTGCGCTGACAGTATGTTTCTCACGTTTGTTACTTTTACTCACTAATTCTTTAATCACTTTACGACAGATCTTGGATATTTCACGTTCTAAATTACGCACACCAGCTTCACGGGTATAGTAACGAATAATATCGCGTATCGCTGACTCGGAAATTTGCAGTTCACTTTTCTTTAGTCCGTTCGCTTCCATTTGTTTCGTGAGCAAGTGTTCTGTCGCAATATGCAGTTTCTCGTCTTCGGTATATCCCGGTAAACGGATAACCTCCATACGATCAAGCAATGCTTCTGGAATGTTTAATGTGTTAGCCGTCGCAACGAACATAACGTCCGACAAATCATAATCAACTTCTAAATAATGGTCATTGAAACTATGGTTCTGTTCAGGGTCCAAGACTTCTAGCAAAGCCGACGCCGGATCGCCGCGTGAATCCATTGCCATTTTATCAATTTCATCCAGCAAAAATAGTGGATTTCGCGTTTTCACTTTAGATAATTTCTGTAAAATTTTACCGGGCATCGAACCAATATAGGTGCGTCGATGGCCACGAATTTCAGCTTCATCACGGACACCACCCAATGAAAAACGAGCGAACTTGCGACCAGTTGCTTTCGCAATCGATTTGCCCAACGACGTTTTACCAACACCGGGCGGCCCAACTAAGCAAAGGATAGGCCCTTTTAATTTCCGTACGCGTTTTGTCACGGCTAAATATTCTAAAATACGCTCTTTAACTTTATCTAATCCATAGTGATCAGCATCTAACACTAGTTCAGCCTGCTGTAAGTCATGCTTCACTTTAGATCGCTTTTTCCAGGGTAAATCGATCAACCAATCTAAATAATTTCGTGACACAGTCGCTTCTGCCGACATCGGCGACATCATGCGCATCTTGCTCAATTCAGTAATCGCTTTTTCTTCGGCATCTTTACTCATGCCAGCTTCTTTGATACGTATTTCGATTTTGCCTAGATCACTGGTTTTATCTTCGTCACCTAAATCACCGAGTTCTTTCTGAATCGCTTTCATCTGCTCATTGAGATAATACTCACGATGATTGCCTTCCATTTGATCTTTCACACGCGTACGCACACGTTTTTCAACTTGCATGAGATCAAGTTCAGCTTCAAGCAATTCAATCATGCGCTGTAATCGCTTAGGCAAATTGTTTGCTTCTAATATAGCTTGCTTCTTCTCGATAGGTAACTGAATATGTGCAGCGACGGTGTCAATCACTCTGCCAATATCATCAATACCAGCAACAGAGGCAATAACTTCTGCGGGGATTTTAGGGTTAAGCTTCACGTATTGATCAAACTGCGACAACAAAGTACGAACTAAACCTTCTGTTTCAGCTTCATCAAAGGGCTCATTGGGTATTAGCTTAACATTCGCGTACAACGCTTCGTCTTTAACTTGAAACTTTTCGACTTTACAACGCTGCCAACCTTCCACTAATACTTTGTTAGTGCCATCCGGTAACTTTAATAACTGTAAAATACTAGCTATCGTACCCGTAGTATATAAATCATCAATACTCGGCTGCTCAGCTGTTGGATCTTTTTGTGCAACCAACAATACTTTTTGATCACTCGCCATGGATTGATTTAGAGACTTAATTGATTTTTGTCGACCGACAAATAAGGGTAGTACCATATAAGGAAACACAACGACATCGCGTAGTGGTAACACGGGTATTTCTTGGGTAACATCAAATTCTGAAAATTTTTGCGCCATGCCAATTTCTCCGGCTAGCTTGCTTCCTTTCGCTGCGGCTGTTCAGCAGTTTCATAGACCAGCACAGGCTGTCCATCACCTCGAATAGTTGCAGCATCAATAATGATTTTCGACACGTTTTGCATATCAGGCAATTCATACATAGTATCTAACAACGCATGTTCCATGATCGTGCGTAAACCACGAGCCCCAGCTTTACGTTCGATAGCACGTTCTGCAATTTCAACTAAGGCCTCTTCTCGAAACTCAAGTTCGACATGTTCCATGTTGAATAATTTTTTATATTGCTTAGTAATAGAATTTTTAGGCTCACTTAACACGCGAATTAATGCTGGCACATCAAGTTCTTCTAATGTTGCAGTTACTGGCAAACGGCCAATAAACTCGGGAATTAAGCCGTATTTAACCAAATCACCCGATTCAACATCGCGTAGTAACTCACCTACCACCTTAGTATCATCCTTACTGACAACATTGCCTTGGAAACCAATCGATGATTTTTCCGAACGTTCACGAATCACTTTATCTAGCCCTGCAAATGCACCACCACAAATAAACAAGATATTAGAGGTATCAACTTGCAAGAATTCTTGTTGCGGATGTTTACGCCCACCCTGAGGTGGGATAGAGGCCACGGTACCTTCAACGAGCTTTAATAGCGCTTGCTGCACGCCCTCACCTGAAACGTCTCGCGTCACCGATGGATTGTCTGATTTACGAGAAATCTTATCGATTTCATCAATGTAAATAATGCCAGTTTCAGCTTTCTTTACATCGTATTCACAGCTTTGTAATAATTTTTGAATGATGTTTTCAACATCTTCACCGACATAACCCGCTTCGGTCAATGTTGTTGCATCAGCAATCGCAAATGGCACATTTAAAATACGCGCCAAAGTTTCAGCTAATAATGTTTTACCACTACCCGTTGGGCCAATTAGGAGAATATTACTTTTTTGCAATTCAACATCATCTTTACCCGTATCGCGGGCACTTAAACGCTTATAGTGATTATAAACGGCGACAGACAAAATACGTTTAGCGTAGTTTTGATCGATTACATATTGATCTAGTGTTTTGTTAATAACAGCAGGTGTTGGCAACTTATCGTCAGCCACCTTTTCAACTTTTTCGACACCTTGTAACTCTTCGCGGATAATATCGTTACATAAATCAACGCATTCATTGCAGACATACACGCTATTACCAGCGATGAGTTTACGCACATCATGCTGGCTTTTGCCACAGAAGGAGCAGAATAATGGGGATGTATTTTTATCTTCGCTCATAATTGCCTCTAGCTTTATTTATTTGGCAGCCTCACGATCTTCCAATACAGAATCAATCAAGCCATAATCTAAGGCTTCTTGTGCACTTAAAAAATTATCGCGATCCGTATCTTTTGCCACAACACTTAACTTTTTACCACTAGCATCTGCTAAAATTTGGTTTAATTTTTCACGTGTTTTCAAAATTTCTTTCGCATGGATATCAAAATCAGATGCTTGACCTTGAAAACCACCTAAAGGTTGGTGAATCATGACGCGTGAATTAGGTAAACAGTGACGCTTACCTTTCGTTCCCGCTGATAAAATAATAGCGCCCATACTGGCTGCTTGGCCAATACAAACAGTACTGACATCAGGCTTGATGAATTTCATCGTGTCATAGATAGCTAAGCCAGCGCTAACAACACCACCCGGTGAATTCACATAAATACTGATGTCTTTGTCTGGATTTTCAGATTCCAAAAACAACAATTGTGCAACCACAAGGTTCGCCATGTGATCTTCTACTTCACCGACTAAAAAGATAACCCTGTCTTTCAACATACGAGAGTAAATATCGTATGAACGCTCACCACGTGAGGTTTGTTCGACGACCATTGGCACTAAACTATCATGAATTTCCATATTATCTCTCTCCGTTAATATTATTGAGCTTTACGATTAATGATGTCATCAAATTTTTTGCTGATTTCTTTCACTTTAGCATCGGCTAAAATTTTATCGATGACTTGCTCTTCTAACACCATGGCTTCTACTTGACCTAAACGTTGCTTATCGCCGTAATACCAGCTCACAACTTCTTCAGGTTTTTCATAAGCCGCAGCCATTTTTTCAATTTCTGCTTTGACTTTATCAGTATCCGGTTTCATGTCATCTTTTTTGACAATCTCAGCTAATAATAAGCCTAAACTCACTCGGCGTTTAGCTTGCTCTTCCATTTCACCGCTACTTTTATCCATCAACATATTAATATCAACCTGACCGCCATATTGCTTCGCCATTTGCTCTTGCATCTGTTTGATTTCACCGTCAATCAATGCGGTTGGCACGTCAATTTTATTCGCTTCGAATAAGGCATCCATCACGCTAAGTTTGCTTTGCGTTTTAATTGCATTGTCGAGTTCACGCTGCATATTTTGTTTGATTTCTTCACGCAATTTTTCAATGCCACCTTCAACGCCTAATTTCTTAGCGAAAGCTTCATCTAATTCAGGTAATTTAGGTTCATTAACGGCTTTCAATGTAATTGTAAATTCAACGGTTTTACCCGCTAATTCTTTGGCATGATAATCGTCAGGAAATTTAGGTTTAATCTTGAATGTATCACCGGCCTTGTGTTTTAACATACCGTCTTCAAAACCTGGGATCATGCTGTTTGAACCAATAATTAAGTCAAAGTCTTCAGCATCACCACCAGGAAGTGGTTCGCCATCTAGCACACCTTTGAAATCAATTTTCACTTGATCGGCATCTTTCGCTGCACGGTCAACAGCGACCCATTCCGCATGCTGATTACGAATAGCGTCGAGGGTTTTATCCAGATCAGCATCGGTTAGCTCTGATGTCGTTTTTTCAATCTTTAACTTATCAAATGGCTTCAATTCAACATCCGGGTAAACCTCGAATTTTGCTTTAAAAGTTAAGGGTTTACCTTGATCTGATGAGACTAAATCTAAGGTTGGTGGACCAGCAGGTTTTAGCTCTTTTTCGACAACGGCTTTATAAAAATTTTGTTGCATGATCTCGCCGATCACCTCTTGATGAACAGAATCACCATAACGCTGTTTGATGACATGTGCAGGTACTTTACCTGGACGGAAACCGTCAATTTTTACGCGTGAGCTAAGATTTTTGAGACGCTTCGCACATTCATCTTCAATTTGCTCTACCGGTACTTCGATAGTTAAACTGCGCTCTAAACCTTCTAATTTTTCTACTGATACTTGCATGAACTTGACCTTTCTCGTGTAAATGATGGTGCGAAAGGAGAGACTCGAACTCTCACAGGTTGCCCCGCTGGAACCTAAATCCAGTGCGTCTACCAATTCCGCCACTTTCGCTAATTTCGGCGGGCAATTATACCCAAATTGACGGCTATATGCATCAATTACAACGTAAATTGGGATAAAATAGCCTCATTTCAAGTATTTACAGACTAAAAACATGGGCTATACTTAAATTAGCTCTGTTAAACATAAGGAAATCTTCATGAATGACTATAAAAAAATACTTGTAGCGGTAGAATTGAACCCTGCTGAAGACAAATTGACCATCGCAAAAGCCAAGAAATTAGCGCAAGATAATAATGCGCAAGTTTGCTTAATCCATGCCGTGGAACACATTAACACTTATGGTACAGCTTCAGCCTATCCTGCAATTGCTAATGTTGAAGAACAAATCAGTGATGAACACCAATCACAACTTAATGCTTTAGCCAAAGAACTCAATGTCACTGAAGACAATACTTATATAGAAATTGGCCCACCGGCTGTTATAGTTTCTGATAAAGCAAAAGAACTCGGCTCGGACTTAATTGTTGTAGGTAGCCATAGTCGCCACGGGTTAGCTTTATTGCTTGGCTCAACGGCTGATTCCATTCTTCATAAAGCCGATTGCGATATTTTAGTGGTGCGATTACCTAATAAGTAGTTGACAAATTGCACAAGCTTGATTAAATTGAACAGACAGCGCCGATTTGAGCACAGATTGCGGGCGCTTTATAAATGCAGCTAAAGCGGAAGGATATGAAAAACCGCCCTCGCTGGCGGTTTTTTTGTTTTTTGCTCTGCCATAACCCAGAGAAATAGAAAGATGATCAAACTAAAACAGCTAAAGAAAACTTACCCTAATGGCACACATGCCTTAGATAATATTAACTTAACGGTGGCCAAAGGGAATATCTGTGGTGTCATCGGAAAAAGTGGCGCAGGTAAAAGCACCCTCATTCGTTGCGTCAACTTATTAGAGCAACCAAGTGAAGGTAGCCTCCATGTCGATGGCGTTGATATGCTTTCGCTTGCTAAAAATGATTTACGCGAAGCGCGCCGCCATATGGGCATGATTTTTCAACATTTCAATTTGTTATCATCACGCACTGTATATGAAAACATCGCGCTACCACTTGAACTCATACACGAAAAGAAAGAACAAATTGAAAACAAGGTAAGCGCTTTACTTGAGCTAGTCGGTTTGAGTGATAAACGTAATACTTACCCCAGCCAACTCAGCGGGGGGCAAAAGCAACGCGTGGCTATTGCACGAGCGCTAGCAAACGACCCAAAAGTATTACTTTGTGATGAAGCTACATCAGCTTTAGATCCTGAAACTACTCAATCTATTTTAACATTACTAAAAGATATTAACAAAAAATTAAACTTAACCATACTCATTATCACCCACGAAATTGATGTCGTAAAACAGATCTGTGATCAAGTTGTGATTCTCGAAGCAGGTAAACTAATTGAAGAGGGTTCGGTGTTTGATGTATTCAGTCAACCAAAATCCGAACTTGCTAAAAGCTTTATTCGTACGGCACTGCATTTAGATTTAGCACCTGAAGTTGAAACCACATTACATGCAGATGAAAACAAACAACAGCCACCTGTTTTACGTATAGAATTTATTGGTGAAGCAGCGTCGGAACCCATCATTTCTCAATTGGTCAGTAAGTACAATGTTCACTGTAATATTTTGCAAGCTAATATTGAAATCGTGCAAGAGCAAACGTTTGGTGTCATGGTGCTTGAGGCTCAGGGCGAACCCGACAACGTCAAATCCAGCATTGATTATTTAAAACAACAAGATATCCGTGTGGAGGTCGTTCGTCATGACAATCGTTAATTTGCTACTCCCTGCCCTGTGGCAAACGCTCTATATGGTTTTTATTGCAAGTTTAATCTCGGCCGTTATCGGTATCCCATTAGGTTTATTGCTCTTCACAACACGCAAGCAAGGTATCATTGAAAACTTATGGATTAATCGCACACTAGGCATCGTCGTCAATGCAGTGCGATCTATCCCCTTTATTATATTGTTAGTTGCCATTATCCCGCTGACACGTTTTATCATCGGCACCACGATTGGTACAGCCGCTGCCATCGTGCCATTAACCCTAGGGGCAATTCCATTTATCGCACGCATTGTGGAAAATGCGTTAGTCGAAGTACCTTATGGTCTAACTGAAGCCGGCTTAAGCATGGGTGCAAAACCACGTCAAATCATGTGGAAAATTTTATTCCCCGAAGCACTGCCCAGCATTATTAATGGTCTAACAGTCACCATTGTCGCCATCGTCAGCTTCTCAGCCATGGCAGGTGCCGTTGGCGGTGGTGGCCTTGGTGACTTAGGTATTCGTTATGGTTACCAACGTTTCGATGTGGGCGTTATGTTAGCGACGGTTGCCGTGTTAATTGTATTAGTGCAAATTATTCAAATGATCGGTGATTACTTTGCAAAGCTATGTAACAAAAACATCACGAGTCACAAAAGCAAATGGAATAAATGGTGGACGTTGTTTGGCGTGCTAGGCTTATGCGTGATTTTCATCACACCCAATATTGTTGAAGATGTCGAAAGCCATACGCAGAATGACATCACCCTAGGTTGTATTGCTGGCCCTGAAACACAGCTCATGCAAACTGTCGCTAAGGTTGCAAAACAACGCTATGGCTTGAATGTGAAGCTCGTGGAATTTTCGGATTACACCATGCCCAACACGGCACTAAACGATGGCGATATCGATGCGAATTATTTTCAGCATATCCCCTATTTGGATGCACAAATAAAAGCTCGTGATTACAAGATTGCAGCTATAGGTAAAGGATTTATTTACCCCATGGGTTTATATTCGAAAAAAATCACATCACTTCAGCAGCTGCCTGATAATGCTAAAATTGGCATTCCTAATGACCCCAGCAATGAAGCAAGAGCCTTGCTGTTATTACAGAAAGCTAAATTGATCACATTACGTAAAGGTGTTGGTGTTAATGCGACGCCACACGACATCATCAGCAACCCCAAACACTTACAATTGATTGAACTCGATGCGGCACAATTACCCCGCTCACTAAGCGATGTCGAGATGGCTGCTATTACTAATACTTATGCAACATCAGCGGGCTTAAAATTGAAAGATGCAATTTTGGCTGAAAGCACAGATTCACCCTATGCTAATGTGCTGGCGGTACAAACAAAGAATAAAAACAATCCGAAATTGAAAGAGTTAGTCAAAGCCTTACAATCAAACGCTTCAATTAAAGAAGCTCAACAATTGTTTGGTGACGGTGCTGTAGCTGCTTGGAAAAAACAATAAATTTCAACAGGTTAACGATAGCAACAACAAAGACTGCTTATTTATTGACCTTTTGTAAAATACTGCTATAATACTGTCTCAGTTTAAAAAACAGATTGTTCTGAAACTAAAGACAAGGAAGGCAAGATGGAATTTGCAGTATTAAGAAAAACCTTATTATCAGCCGTACTCACCTTATTAATTTTTCCTGCTCTGCTGTACGCAGGTGACAAACATAACACTAACGTTGAGCATAAAATCTTCCATAACATATGCCACAGCATCCCTGCTATGGCAAAACATTAAAGCTTAATTATCATCGAGCGCGGGGCTAATAGCCGCCATTGATGACCAGTTTTTTTCACCCATCGATGTTGGCGTAACAGAACTAAGTTGCCAATTACCCCAACTACTGCTGTATGTTTTCATATAAATGCCACCATTATTTTCATGATTGGCATCAAGTGCCGTAAATAAATCAACGGTGCTATCTGTTTGTGTGACAGACTGCAACACTATTGATGATTGCTGTGGCAAGCTGCCTGAATCAGTTGTGGTATCAGGCGCCCAGAGCAACATAGGGTCAGTATAATCAATTGAATATACTGAGTTGTTATAAGGATCATCGGCAATATCAGCACCTAAAAACAACTTAACGGTATCGGCCGGCGTTGTGACAGCGTAAACCGCATTGGCACCACGTTCAGTAAAGCCTAGCGGCAATACACCAGTTTGACCGCCACTCTGGTTCCAAGAACCACTCCATACGCCCGTATCTGTATTAACACTCGTTACATTAAGACGATACGCCATTGGGTCAGACAGATCATCCTCTGATAGGGCCATAACGTAGGTTGTATCACCAACGGTATAACTAGCACTGTCACCACGCAATATAGGTGCATCCCCGTCCAAACCACTAGCATACGAGGACTCTGACCAGGCGCTATTACTTCTTGTTAATAACTCAGCAAAGTTTCCAGCCGGAGATACCTGACCACCAATAAGTAATTGTATCTCACCATCAGCTAAGGAGACGGGCTGCAAAAATGAAACAAAATGAGAGTTATCCAGTCCAGCAACCTCTTCCCAATCGTCACTCCACCCGCTCGAGGCGGTATAAATTTTTTCTTTTAAACCGCCGCCCCGTACTGAAGCGAATAATTCAACATCACCATTAGTGTGTCTAATGGCAACCAACTTCGCTACATCTAAACTTGGACCAAACCCTGGGTCATCTAACATAGATGTCCAATCCCCCCAGGTTTGAGTAGATGTATTGTATTCACGTCGAAATACACGGGCATTGGTTGAACCCTCATCTGTCATTGCCACAAACACATCATAATTATCACCAACCTTAGCCGTCGCAATAGACTGTAGAGAGTAGCTATCTGGGAATATACCTGGCGCTGTTAGCGCTTCCCAGCCATCCCAACTACCGTCTTCATAAGTGTTAGAATATAACGCGCCGGGAATAACCTCCCCTCCTGGCTCTTCCGGGTGCTCATAGAGTGCGCCTGCAAAAACAATGGTCGGAGCTGTTGCCGTGCTCTCAGAAACGGTGGTGCTATAGCTTAAAATGTCATCATATGCTTTGTCATCAATAGAACCATTAATAGCAAACTCCTGTGACCCGACATTATCACTGATTGGCGTGAATGTTGCCGCTAGCGTACAAGCATCTCCCACACCGGATAAACTACAACTATTTGTCGTCCAGGTGTAACTACTTGGGTAAGTACCACTTAAGGTTAAGACACCGGCAATAGCATGAGTCAGTGTGCAAGTGTAAGTTTGGGCATAGGACGTGCCTACTGAGGTTTCGGCGGGTATGGTTGAGCCCACTGTCGTTGAGCGCTCGCAAGTGAAAGGAACAGCATTCCCGACGGTCGTTGAAAAGGCTGCAAAAGGATATTCACTGCCGCCAGTATTATATGAAAAATTAAATGTTTGGGTGCTTTCAACAATGGGGGTAAATTGTCCTGTGATGGTGCAGCTTTTAGTTGCTTCAGATGTTGAATTGTAAACAACACAAGAATTCCCCGCTGGAAAGGTGACCGTCGAAGGTGCGCCATTAATATACACAATCTGCGGCGCAGCTTGTGTGACATTTAACGTACAAGTAAATGTTTGGCTATACGTTTGATTCAGCGATGTCGCGCTGGGAATAGAGGTTCCTTCCGCTGAAGAACGTGAACACGACACGATGGGCGTCGCATACGAGCAAGACGCGAGCACCAACAACAATACAATAGCAAAATATTTCTTTAACATCTCATCTCTCCCTGATTAAAATTGGTAACGCGCACCTAATTCGACTTGCTGGCCTTGCATGGTGCGAGACAAACCCTCGACAGAATGGGCTATTCCTGCGCCATTGTAGGCAGTCCCTGCACTTGTTTTAGCAACCCCATTATTCAAGTAAGCGTAAGTTGCACTAAGCGCCCAATGCGTACTGACGACATAATCCAAACCTAAGCCTAATTCATAAGCAAACGTGGTGGTGCTATTGCTACCAAAACCAGGGCTAGTTCTTGCTGAATTCCCAGCGGTCGGTGATTCCTGATAACTGCTTGCGCTGTTGATGGCCACACCAGCCCCTTCAAGAACAAAAGGACGTAAACCATGCCAGTCATAGATGTCGACTTTAAAGATAGCGAGAATGTCGCTGGTCTGAACGTTGTAACTGATATTAAAATTCTTAGCCTGAGGTAGTGAATTAACGAGCATATCGCCACTGAACTTTGTGGGTGAAATATACTGATAATCGACTGAGAGACCTAACCATGGAAACCAATTTGATTTGCGCTGCAAGGCATAACCGACAAATAAACCGCCACCCCAGCCACCATCGGCTTTGCTCGTGTTGTATTGATCGGGCGCATAGCCTGGCACCATGTTGACGTTGCTGGTTGCATCAGTATTATAAAATTGCTTAGCGGCATGCACACCTTCAAACCAATGGCCTGTGGTGCCCGCAGGTAAAACTGTATCCTTTGAGGTGGCAAATGCGGCTGCTGAAAAAATAAGCATACTTAAAACAAGTAAACAACGCTTCATAACGGGTCTCCTTCCTGAATGAGCTGCGTGGATGCTAGCAAAATTAAGACGTAAAAGTAAAGAGACAAAGGCTGAAAGTAATTCAACTTTAGTTAAGTGTTGAGTTTTATTTTACCAAAGAGTATATCTTTAAACATGATGAAATCAGAAGCTAAGCTGTATAACGGGTATTGAAAAGTAGCGGGTTTATTGCGCTCAAAAAAGAAATGCCCTATCCAGGCAAAACTATAACCGAATAATGGCATAAGTAATAAGTACCACCATGCTTGACTGAAAAGAGTATAAAGGGCAACAAAAATGACTAACGAGGTAGCAACAAAATGCAGCATCCTATTGATCGGATGCTGATGTTGCGACAAGTAAAAAGGATAAAAATCTTTTAGCGAATCAAAACGCTGCATCAGTTTTTATCCATATACTCTTTAACTTTTTTATCTTCCCAATTTTTATTCAGTTTAGCACCGGGGCCAAAGGTTTTGAACGCTTGAACCGCAATACCAATGCCCCAAAAGATTGTGACCCAATAAAACCATAGTTGCGTTGGGCTGGTGACTAAATTAATAATAATCAGCACGACATTAACAACAGCGTATGAAATCAAATGTTGGTAAAAGTGTTTCAGTTTGCCAACATGTTCCTTTGCTTCCTTTAGTTTTGCATCATCAGACATTTTCTTTCTCCTTCCAATTCCACCATTTCAATAATTCAGCTTCTGGTTCAGATACATTAGCATAATAAACTGCGCAACGAAAAACGTAAAGTACGCAGCGGTCGATATGCTCACCACGCAAATCACATAGGTCTTGATAAAGCTGCTCAGGATTAGCACCTTGCAATTCAGCGACTGAAAAATAACCTAAATCAACAAAATCTTGCTCTATACTCGGCCCAACCCCGGGAATGTCCTGTAAATCACTCATACTTATCTCCAATACTGCGCGATTAAACAATGAAGACAACACTGTCTATGGCCCACCGTCATCCCGTGGCTTGACCACGGGATCCAGACTAACGTTGAATCCGTCATCATTCTCTAGATTCCGTGGTCAAGCCACGGAATGACGATCAGCCAATACCGCTCATGCTCAACTAGCATGCTTGAATAAAGTATAAAAGTTTTCTGTGGTTTGCTCTGTAATTTTTTCGATTGGCTCATCCCGCAACTTCGCTAAGAATTCAGCGACATGTGTTACATAAGCCGGCTCATTCGGCTTGCCCCGGTTGGGCACGGGCGCCAAATAAGGCGAATCGGTTTCAATCAATATGCGCTCGAGTGGAATTTGCTTAGCAACTTCTTGCAGTTCTTTCGCATTTTTAAAAGTCACAATGCCAGAGAATGAAATATAAAAACCTAGCTCCATCGCTTGCTCAGCCATAGCTAAACTCTCAGTAAAACAATGCAATACACCTGCTTTTGCATTTTCTTCACGAAGAATGTTGATAGTATCTTCACGTGCATCACGGGTGTGCACAATTAAGGCTTTTTCAATTTTGTTGGAGACTTGAATATGGTTACGAAACGATTCATGCTGGCGCGCGTAACCTGATTCGGGTGTTCGAAAATAATCCAAACCAGTCTCACCGATACCGATAACTTTAGGGTGATGGGCTAATTGAATTAACTGCTCAACAGAGGCTAAGCCCTCTTCTTCCGCATCATTCGGATGTTGTCCAACTGTCGCCCAAACATTGTCATAACGCTCTGCACAGGCCAACACATCAGGAAATGATTTTAAATCAACAGCAATACAGAGCATGTGAGAGACATCAGCAAGCTTAGCTTGTTCAATGACATCATCCAAGCCTCCGGGTCGTTCAGTAACATCCAATAAATTTAAATGGCAATGCGAATCTATCATTGTATTCCCTGCCCCCTAATAACGGGGTTACATTGTGTTCGTTTCTTTATCAGACTCAATGGAACCGGCCAATAAGGTTTCAATTTTATTACGCGCACTCTTGCCCTCTTCAGCATCAAACATCACACCAATGCCTACTTTAAACCGGCCTTGTGCTGAAGTCGGGGTAATCCAGGCGATTGAGCAATTAATTTCGAACACATCAAGCTCGTCTAATAGACGTAACTCAAGTAAGACTTTATCATTCAAATGGAATTTTTTATTACTAGGAATAAACACGCCACCATTTTGCAGAAATGACATATACGATTTATAAAGTGCATCTCTATTCTTTAGATGAACTTTTAAAGCTGTTGTTTTTGACTCAGCCATGACAGACATCCTTTTCGATCAACTGCACAAACAAGGCTTGCAATTGATATTGTTTGTTTAACCCAGCAAATTGCTGTAATTCAGATCGCGTTTGATTAATTAGCTTCACTATAGCAAAAACATCTTTGTTCGCAAACTGTTGCTGTAATTTCTTGAACAAATCAATATAACGTTCGTCAGCATTCTCAATAAAAATACCTTGCTCAATGCGCATCATATCGTGTAACCATTGGCTCAAACAGCGCAAAACACGATCTGTATCTTGCTTCGCCCAATTTGTTGCCATAGTAACGGGATCTAACTTGTGTTGGCATAACTGCACAAAATCACGTAATAACGCCTTACGCAGCTTACGGTTATCTTCATCGGCTAATGTTATCGCCAACAATGGTGCATTATCGGCCATATCCAACAACCAGGGTGTCGAAATATCATCAGGCAAATGCTCTGCTAACCAACTAAGCGTATCCGGCTTATTCTCCAAGCCAAATCGTATCGCTTGGCAGCGACTTTTTGTGGTTGCGAGTAAACGGCTGGATTCATAAGCAATTAAGATCAGTAAGCTATTTGGCGTTGGTTCTTCAAGCGTTTTTAACAAGGCATTACTGGCGGCATTATTCATGCCTTCAGCCGGCTCGATAATAGCCACACGATAATGGCTCGAGGTTTGTTTAAATTGGTCGCTTAAGTGCCTTACTTGATCGATTTTAATCGTCGACTTACCTTCTTCAGGTCGCAATTCGATATAGTCAGGGTGTGTACCCGCATCGAATAAATTTTTACGATCTAAGATATGACGAGCGAATGTGCGAGCCAATTCCAACTGACCAAATCCCTTTACACCGGTAAACAGCAACGCGTGGGGCAATTGTTGTTTTTCATAAAGCGACAACAAACGCTTCCATAGTGTTTGCTGCCAAGGATAAGGTATAGGGGGTAAATCATTCATACTTTTATACGTAGGGTGGATAAAAGTTCGCACACAGTGCGGACATATCCACCGGGGCTTTTCTAGATGGTGGATATGTCCAAGCTACGCTTGAACGTTTACCCACCCTACTTTAGAGTTCAAATTAAACCATATTGGCAATAAGTGCATCACCAAACTCAGAACAACTTAATAATTTTGCGCCATCCATCAAGCGTTCGAAATCATAGGTCACTGTTTTAGCGCTAATAGTACGCTCCATTGCTTGCACAATATATTCAGCGGCTTCCGTCCAACCTAAATGAATCAACATCATTTCAGCCGATAAGATTAACGAACCGGGATTCACTTTATCTTGCCCCGCATATTTAGGTGCAGTACCGTGCGTTGCTTCAAAAATAGCAACGTCATCACCTAGATTAGCGCCTGGTGCAATACCGATACCACCCACTTGAGCCGCCAATGCGTCAGACACATAGTCACCATTCAAATTAAGTGTCGCGATTACATCGTATTCTGCCGGGCGTAATAAGATTTGTTGTAAGAAAGCATCCGCAATCACATCTTTCACAACAATTTCTTCACCGGTATTCGGGTTCTTGAAAGAACACCAAGGACCACCGTCAATTTCTGTTGCGCCAAATTTTTCTTTCGCTAATTCATAACCCCATTCCTTAAACGCACCTTCAGTAAACTTCATGATGTTACCTTTATGCACCAAAGTGACGGATGGACGGTTATTATCAATGGCATATTGAATCGCACGTTCAACTAAACGTTGTGTGCCTTGCTTAGACACTGGCTTCACACCAATACCACAGTTATCAGGGAAACGAATTTTCGTCACACCCATTTCATCTTTCATAAATTTGATGACTTTCTTAGCCTCAGCACTATCCGCTAACCATTCAATACCGGCATAAATATCTTCAGAGTTTTCACGGAAGATAACCATGTCAGTCAACTCAGGATTTTTCAATGGGCTAGGCGTGCCTTGAAAATAACGCACAGGACGTAAGCAAACATATAAATCTAAAATTTGACGTAAGGCAACATTCAATGAGCGGATACCACCACCGACGGGTGTTGTCAGAGGCCCTTTAATACCGACATGGTATTCACGCATCGCATCCAAAGTTTCTTCTGGTAGCCAAGTGTCTTTGTCATAAACGTTTGTCGCTTTTTCACCGGCGAACACTTCCATCCAACTGATTTTTCGTTCTTGACCATAAGCTTTCTTAACCGCAGCATTGACGACTTTCATCATCACCGGACTAATATCCACACCAATGCCATCACCTTCAATAAAAGGGATAACGGGATGGTTCGGTACGTTTAAGGAACCATCTTTATTTAAACTGATTTTTTCACCTTCAGACGGTACGGCGATGTGTTGGTAAGACATGGGATTCTCCTAATAGATTATGGACAAAGTGTAGACTAGTTTACACTTTGTGGCATGCAATATTTGGCAAGTGCCAAATGATTTATGGGTTGCTCAATGATGTGTACGCGAGTATTCACGTTAACGTTATCATACAACACTCTAACGTCATCCTCATACATGCGTACACAGCCATAACTTTGCTCACCACCCAGCGCTTCGACACTCGGTGTGGTATGAATCCAATATTGCGGGGTGTTTAAATAAAGCACATATTTACCTAGGGGGTTAGTTTTCCCCGGTGGCACTTTTGCAGGCAGTTCAATACCTCGCTTCGCAAATGTTGCTCTCACACTCTTAGGCGGAAACCAAGGTGGATTCATCGATTTTTTAATCACTTTAAAAATACCAACAGGCGTTGGGTTTTCTGGTGTCCCCACAGTAACAGGAAACACATAAACTTCATCTTTATTTTTAGGATAATAATATAAGGTTTGATCGTCGATATTCACCACGATTCCTTTGCGTGGCAAGTTCGGCAATTCATAACACGTTGGGATTAATAATTTCTGCCCAATCTTGATCATATGCGCAGAAGGAATGTCACTATTGGCCTGCATGATTTCGTTAATGCTAACGTGGTAGGCGCGCGCTAATTGGCTCAAATTGTCACCCGGCTGCACATGGATAATTTGCCAATGACCGACGATGGCGGGTGACGATTTAGGAATAGGAAACACCAATGCCCAACTAAGCATGGGTAAAAATAGTAAAACTGACAATAAAAAGCGCATATGCTACCTAGGTAAATCTGGTGCCTAATATTAACATATATTAGCCCATACAAGAATTGCAACACATTATCTTAACTGACCTTATTACTAATGCGGAGCGATATGTGCAATACGTTGTCTATTTTTTGCTTCTCGCTTATTTTTTGTTTCATATACGGCATCCACAAACTCAAGAATAAATGGAGCAAGGTTCAATGCTGTTACATAAACGTTAAATGTTGGTGAAGTGACAAATGTTGCAATAATAGTCAGTATCAAAGCAAAACCGCTATATATGTAACTATTCCTTGACGCTGAATCAGAGGTTAATGCTCCATATGTATTTAGTGAGCGAACACGACATACATTCACCAAAAGCTGAATAGCCAATTGAATCACTATAAATACTTTAATTGCAGGACTATTTTTGTTAATTAAACCAAGTCCATTAGCCAGTACTCCGCTAATATTCGCTAACAGTGCTAAGATTGCAACTTCACGTTCAGATTTAACTATCGCTTCATCTGTTTCTTCGGTGGGACTAAAATATAATTTTAATCCGTTACCAACAACAGCCATACTATTCCCTGCAACCCCCCCGCTATATGACCATCTCTTAATTTCGGTAAGTGCTGTAATGTTACTTGTGCTTGCGTTCAATGCATCATAAAAAGCTGTCATCAGTCTGCCATACATAAGATTAGCCAACCCGTCCAAATCGCTTCGACGTTCAGTCATGCTGCTTGCAGTGGAGATAGCTGAGCTTGAATCTGCACTTTCTTGTGTTGTAACAATGGGCAATGAATAGGCCATTAGTTGAAATAAATATTCAAGGTTACAAAATGGTCTTATCTTCGTCATATCAATTTCTTGCAGATAATTAGCAAGCTTAAATAATGAATGTTCACGCACATAATCATGCAGCTCATTTAGTGTTACTATTCCAGGAAGTGTTTTAATAACGTTCTCTTTAGAAAAATCATTACCCAAGCATATTTGCTCCATTAAGTAAATTAATAATGGTCCTGAAAGACTAGCATCGCTTTCGCTATAAACATCATATTCTTGTGAACCAAGTCTTAATGACTCACCTGAATATAGCTGTACTACAACATTAAGTTTTTCATATGCTTTATTTTCTAATGTTTGATTCCGTCTTTTTAATGGACTGCGACCAACGGGTGGCAAGTAATGATAATGACTGCTACCGGATATACCAACGTTAGTTGGATTAAAATAAATCATCGCAAAAATATTATTAGGCAATTCAATTGGGACAATAAATGATTCACATGCTCCGTGATATTTAATATGGGATGAAATCCCATTACTCTCTTCTACTATGTACCGAGATACCTCAATAGGCGTACCAGCTTTTGCTGAACTCGCGTAATAGCCGAATAACTGTTGAACATTAACTAAATTGCCATTGATCAATTCAAAACTAGGGTCTGCGACTAATCGTTCTGTATCTATTTGCGCATAAATATCGTTATTATATTCAACCAATTTGATACAGGGTGTAATATTTATCAGCGGTGGTGGCGGTGTTTCTATATCATAAATTGTACGATCGATTGACTCATAGACAGTAACAGATAAGATATCCATTAGTATTGTATTATACTCGTATGTTCGGTTGTGTAATGAATGCATAGTAATTATTCTGAATATTAGATCATTATATTAGGTGGTGAGTAGCTGTTTTAAATCATGTGGCAAAAGTGTGGTATTTAAATGCTGACGAAAATCACTGGAATAATGGCCACCAGGGGACTGTCTTTTAATTTCTACGCAATCAATACGCGCACTAGGCATATTACCTTGCTTTAAATATGTCCATGCACGCAGATATAAAAAATCTAATCGCAAACTATTCGATGCATCAACAATTAACCTTAGAGCATTATCAATAAGCCCACGCGCACGAATATAATCACTAAGCTCATAATAACTTGTTGCCTCAACAAACGCCACTAAGAGCTGATATTTGGAAGCATACTCACCTTCCATTTTCAATTGATAGCAAAGCTCTAAAGCAGCTTCAGCTGTCGCCGGATTATTAGAACATATTGAAGCTTTAATAAATTTTTCGCGCGCTGATGTTGCTACAATATTAACAATGTACTCACTAGCTTTATCATACTGCTCATGTAGTCGATAAATATCTGCCACTTCCCATACAAATTCGCGATTCTTAATATGGTGTGGGAATGCTCGCAACATTTGCTCAAACCACCAAAGCGCTTCACGAAGGTTTTGTGAGAATATTTGCTTACCAACTTTTAACGCTACACGAAAATTTTGGCGGTAATGGGAAAACTGCTTTGCAAGTTTCAGCTCTCTCTCTTTCGATAATGGAGGAATAGTCGGTGGTTCAGCTCTGTGCATACTCCCCCTCCCTGATGCTCTGAATGGCTATAAGGTTCGTTTACTTTAGCCGATAAAGCAAGCACATGCCAATCATTTTGTAAAACCTGAGCAAACATTTCAACACCTATAATCATGGATCAAACTAATCGCATTTAAAAATGATGCATATTATATCCGCGCAACACAATGCTGTCAACTATTTAATTAATGCATATATGCATTGGCGTTTCTTAATGCTCTTGTTTTTCCTAATGCTATAATCGCGCGATGAATAAAAAAGCGAAAATCATTGTCGGCATGTCAGGCGGGGTCGATTCTTCGGTTGCGGCATTGCTATTGCATGAGCAAGGCTATCAAGTCGAAGGCTTGTTCATGAAGAATTGGGAAGAAGATGACACCGATGATTTCTGCCCAGCAGCTGAAGATGCGGCTGATGCTGAAGCGGTTTGTCGCAAGATTGGTATCCCTTTGCATACTGTCAACTTCGCCAAAGATTATTGGGATAATGTGTTTGAATATTTCCTGGCTGAATATAAAGCGGGACGCACACCGAATCCGGATGTGATGTGTAACAAAGAAATTAAGTTTAAGGCGTTTTTAGATTATGCTCGAATGGAACTTGGTGCTGACAAAATAGCAACCGGGCATTATGTTCGCAGTCGAGAGGTTGACGACAAAGTCGAATTGTTGCGTGGCATCGATAACAATAAAGATCAAAGTTACTTCCTCTATCAACTAGGCCAAGCACAACTTGCACCCGCCCTTTTCCCTATTGGTGATTTAGAAAAACCTCGCGTGCGTGAAATGGCGCTTGAGCATGGATTTATTACGCACGACAAAAAAGACAGCACTGGCATTTGTTTTATAGGCGAACGTAAATTTAAAACCTTTTTACAGGAATACTTGCCTGCGCAACCGGGTAACATAGAGTCAGTTGATGGTGATGTTATTGGTTTGCACGATGGCCTCATGTATTACACCAATGGCCAGCGCCAAGGCTTGAATATTGGTGGTATGAAAGCCGGTTCGGGTGAGGCGTGGTATGTGGTGGATAAAGATTTAAACCGTAACGTATTGCTGGTCACACAAGGCAAGAATGATCCGCGATTATTCAAACAAACCTTGGTTTGTGAGCAAGCCCATTGGATTAGCGATATATCCCCTCAATTACCCTTCTCATGCACGGCTAAAATACGCTATCGCCAAACCGATGAAAGCTGTACAATCGAACAGTTAAACGATAAACAATTAACCGTCACGTTTGAAAAACCTCAACGTGCTGTCACACCCGGCCAATCCATTGTGTTTTATCACAATGAAGTGTGCCTAGGTGGTGGAATAATCGCATCATGAAACATTCCGATGAAGAACGCACATTAGCTTTAGCTGGCATTGCTCAAGCAGCCACACTAGTGCATGAAATTGCCTCGCATGGTGATTGCAACCAACAGGCTTACAAAGCCAGCATTGAATCTATTTTTCGTCAAGAATCCGATTCAACCCTTGGCGTATTTGGTGATATTGAAAATTTGCACGTCGGCTTCGCGGAACTACAAAAAATTCTCAGCAGTGATAAAGAAGCCAAGTCTTCACAAGAAGTCATGCGCTATTTTCTAGGCTTATTAGTGCTGGAACGTAAGCTCAACAAAAAAGCCGGCATGTTAACCGATATCGGCAACCGCATTGATAAAGCGCAAAGGCAAGCTGAATATTTTGATGACACAACACATACCAGTGTGGTCGCGAACTTAGCCGATAGTTATGTTGAAACGCTTGGCAGCTTTGCCTTTCGTATTATGGTTACCGGCAACCAACAATATCTACACCAAGAAGATTTGCTGGCCAAAATTCGCAGCTTATTATTAGCTGGCATTCGCGCGACAGTACTATGGCGTCAACTCGGCGGCACTAAATTTCACATTATTTTTGGCCGTAAAAAAATCCTCAACTGTATTAACGTGCTGCAGGCCTAGTCATGTCTGAATTCAAGCCCCTCTTAAAACTGGCGGTCCCCTTAATGGCGTCATCCGTTGCTTTTATGGGCTTAGATATTGTGGACACCATCATGATGGGGGAGTTAGGCACGGCGCAACTTGCTGCAGGCACGTTGTCATGGCTAGTCTTTATCTTATTACTCATGTTTTGCATCGGCCTAAGCAATGCTGTTGCGCTGCATATTGCCGGAGCTGTTGGTGCAAAAAAAAACGAAGATATTTCTTCTTTTTTTCAAGATGGCATTTATTTGCTGGCCATCACAGCGCCAGCTTTAATGTTAGCGATGTTTTTTTTACCCGATTTTTTCCATCTTATCCATCAGCCTCAAGCCGTCGTCGAACAATCTCGACCGTTTATTAATGGCATCTTGCCCGGCATGCCCGCTACCTTAGGTTTTTTATTGCTGCGGGATTACAGCAGTTCCATGCATTACCCTCGCATCATTATGATCATCACCCTGCTCTCCCTGCCGCTGGATGCAGCCCTTAATTATATATTGATGTATGGTAAATTCGGGCTACCCGCATTGCACTTAATGGGGATTGGTTTATCCACTTCAATTCTTGAATGGTTAATGTTTAGCGCAATGCTGATTTACGTATACTGTAAAAAACCATTGCGGGGCGCGATTTTCACTCGATTACAAAAACCTAATTGGGGCGAGATTTATGAAACTTTTAAATTAGGTTGGCCCATTGGCGTAGCGGGGATTTTTGAAATGGGATTGTTCACCGTCACCGCAATAATGATGGGATATTTAGGTGTCACCGTGCTCGCGGCTCATGAAATCGTTATTCAGTGGACGTCACTCGGCTATATGTTTGTGTTTGGCCTAGCGCAAGCCTGTGGCATCCGCATTGCCTATCATATTGGTGCAAAACGGCCGCAACATATTAATCTTGTCTTCAAACTAGGTTTAATTATAGGGCTTGTTATTGCCAGCATTTTTGCTCTCCTATTTTTCAGCATACCGCACACATTAACCGATGTATTCCTCAATATTCACGTACCACATCAATCCGCTGTATTAATTTTTACGCAGCAATTTTTCTTAATTGCCATTGTGTTTCAATTTTTTGATGTATTACAAGTTGTTGCTACAAGTAGTTTGCGAGGCATGAAAGATACTTTAGTACCAATGTTTCTAGGCTTAGGCAGCTACTGGTTGGTGGGGCTAATTAGTGGTGGATTAATGGCATTTGTATTCGGAATGGGTGGCCGTGGCTTGTGGTACGGCTTAGTCCTGGGCATTGCTGCCTCCGGTTTGATTCTCTATTGGCGGTTTCAGCGCTTGTTGCATTTCACCGCAATATAGTATATTCTTTGCTCAATATGAGGATTATAAGTACAAGTTCAACTAGTGTTACACTCGCACATGAGCCCACTCTAGATGCTGATAATCAGTATGCTCTACCCATCACATCATTATGGTTAACGATAATTTCTTGAATCGTTCGGCATACAGAACTGCCCCCACTGTAACTATTCATTATGCACAAAATAATAATCCTGCAACCAATGATGATGATGATTGGCTCATTTGTACATTTGATATTTCGAATGTTAATAATAATTTGTGTGTCAAGGTTGATCAAAAATTCCCTTGTCTCCTACCAGGAATACCTACATTTCCAGTACCCACGTTATTTGCTTCAATAAACAATAACGATGAACTAAAGAGAGCACTAATAAAGTTACCTAACTATGATCCGCTAGCGCTTAGTCCAACTCCCTTGGTGCACCCAATAATTGCCAGCATCATAATTGTTCCCAAGAATGCCGCCATATATAATAGACATTTTATAGCGGCATTAACAAGGCCAACGGTTCTAGGTAGGCCTGCTCAGCTAAAACTTGATGACGTTCCTGTCGCACTACCAGGTATCAACCCGAGCCCTCCCATAACATCTTACACTGACTTACAGCCTCAGTTGTGGGACAATATCAGTACATTTTGTACACCTCAATATTATGGTTTTCCCAGCTTACGGATGGAGCTTATCTACCAAGAGGAGAAAAGCAAAGTCAAGCTACTGATATTGAGTAAAAAGTTTATTTATTTATCTCACATTGATTTATCCGTAGCAATTGCAACACTCCAGAACAATAACTTTGTGGAATTAGCTACCCGGGGTATTTATAAAGCGCATTGCATCGCATCTAATAACCTTTTATTCACCGTCACATCTCAAGCGGAACTCACTATTTATGATTTGGATGAAGAAAATATCATCAAACAAGTCAAGCTTCTGCCTGACTTGTTTGATGACATGAACGAAGCCAAGGTCTGTGCAATATCGACAATAGAAATTCCTCAGCTGCCAGGGAAGCGGAATGTGAAGGGTACCTACTTAATTGCCGTGAGTTGTAATAATGTATTTACCACATACGTTTGTACCATTTACAGAACAGCTTTGCCTCTCGAGATAGAAGCGGTAGATAACAATATTTTAGGCGCACCCTTCCCATCGTCCATCTATTTTCTTTATCTTTCTAAACATCGAGAGGTAATATACTTATTCGCAAGTATTGGCAAAGACGTGAAGTCATATTGCCTGCAGTTTTAATTATTTAAATCAATCGCCAACCGAGTGCGGTGTTAACCAAACCCGTTACTACACCCATTGCTGCTTTTAAGCCTTTGGCCACAGTAATTTCTGATATACCTGTTGCCGCTATTAATGTGGACTGTGCGGCATCTTCTGCTATTTGCAAGTCAAGCTTGGCTTGTTGTTTTGTGATTTTGCCTTTGGCGGCTAGCGCTTCGATGTTTGCGATACAGCTGGCGATTTTTTGCAGCTCAATTTGCACATGTTTTTTTGCGGCAGGCACGCCTTCTTTTACTTCGCCTAGAAAAGCAGATGTCATATCTTGGACTAAGGTTTTGACAGATAGATTTTGTTTCATGATTTTACTCTTTAGAATTAATGTTGCGCTATAAGCCAGCACCGCTGGTGGATATATTCGAGCTAACGCACGAATTTTTATCCACCCTACTTATCTTGGCTTGGCTAATTCCAATGTCAGAATCGATTGGATTTGACTATTGATTAGGGTGTGTAAGCTTGCTAATTCTTTCGCATTTTTAAAGCCGAGTTTATGGCGTTGTTGGAGTTTATCCATACTTGACTGCAACAATTTAACTTGATGAATAGTATGTTGATTATGAGCCGTAGCATCAGCACGTGTCAGCAATAATTGTAGGCTCACATCAATCTGGCGATATTCGAGAATATAATGCTGATAATTAGCGGCTGGCTTACCCAAGTGGACTTTAATCTCGGCAAACAGAGTATCCACTTGGCGCTGGATTTGAGTTAATTCTTTGTCAAACTGCGTATCATACTGCGGTGCATTCATGGCTACACAGGCACTCAATAGCATGGTGAGTAATAATATCGGCAGGGATTTGAATAAATGCTGTTGCATCCCTATACTATAGCATATGAAAACTTTAAAACCGCTTTTAGACAAAAATGCTGCTTGGGCGAATGCTCAGGTTGAACAAGATCCTGAATTTTTTAAACGATTAGAAAATGTTCAGAAACCAAAATATTTATGGATTGGCTGCTCGGATAGCCGCATCCCTGCCAATGAGGTATTAGGCCTCGCCCCAGGTGAAGTATTTGTGCATCGGAATGTTGCCAATCAAGTGATCCATACTGACTTTAATGTTTTGACCGTGCTTCAATATGCTATCGATGTACTTAAAGTTGAACACATTATTATTTGTGGTCACTACGGTTGTGGTGGTATTAAAGCTGCTATTGATAAACCAGATTTAGGCTTAGCTGAAAATTGGCTACAACACATTCGTGATGTCTATGACACGCATGCGGAAGAACTCGATCAGTTAAAGCCGGATGCTGTTGAAACACGCTTAGGTGAATTGAACGTTAAACATCAAGTGAAAAATGTGGCTAACACGACAATTGTGCAGCGAGCATGGGAGCGTGATCAGCCTTTGTATATCCATGGTTGGATTTATGCATTGAGCGATGGGTTGTTGAGAGATTTGGATTGTTGTATTGAGAATCAGGATGAACTGGCTAATTTTAAGATTTGAGTCTGATGGCTGACTGCACACCGTCATCCCGCGGCTTGACCGCGGGATCTAGGAAAGAATTTTTAGTCGGCGCTGTTTCTGGATCCCGCGATCAAGCCGCGCGATGACGACTTTAAACACTATAAACCCGCTCACCATCAAAGTTATATAGATTTTCCGTTTGCACCACTTCCAATCCATTTTCATCACAACGTTTCATCAAATCTGCAATCGCATGATATGAAGGCTTACCCGTAAATTTAAAGCGTAAACGCCATTGATCCACACACAAGGTTTCCGCATGACCATCAGGCCATACACGCGTACCGCGGTTCATGATCAACTCTAATTCAAAGTCACCTTTAGCTGCAGCTTGCGCATGTTTCGCTAAGGTTGGAATATCAACCGTCGGGTCTTCAAATACATATGCATCAACACCAACCAAATCACGCTTTGGTTGTTTCACCGCTTTGTGATCGAATGTTCTATGTTTGATTTCGCAAACTTCATTGTAATTAGCGGGGTGAAACTTGGTAGGCTTCTGGCCTAAGCGTGCAATCACCGCATCAGCGAAGGCTTTTGTGCCGACTTTTTCCGTACTATTTTCTTCATTATAAATATCACCCGTGTGAATGCCATCTTCAATCGTTTTCAACCAGGCATTATGCACTTTCTCTGCCGCTTCGATTTGGCAAATGTGCACCAACATCATGATAGCGCCGTGAATCAAACCGGAAGGGTTGGCAATATCCTGCCCTGCTATATCAGGCGCAGAACCATGAATCGCTTCAAACATCGCGCAACTTTCACCAATATTTGCAGAACCACACAAGCCTACAGAACCGGAAATTTCGGCCGCGACATCCGATAAAATGTCACCATATAAATTTTGCAACACAATCACATCATATTGCTCAGGCTTGTTGGCCAAGCGTGCAGTACCGATGTCAATAATCATAAAATCTTTTTCGATGTCTTTATACTCTGCACCAATTTCATCATATGTTTTACGGAACAAACCATCAGTCTGTTTCATGATGTTGTCTTTAGTAAATGCCGACACTTTTTTACGATTATTCTGCATCGCGTAATCAAAAGCATAACGCACAATGCGCTCACAGCCGGGCACAGAAACTAATTTCAATGCTTGACGCACTTCTGGCGTATTTTGATATTCAATTCCACAATACAAACCCTCTTCATTTTCACGCACAATCACGGTGTTCATGTAAGGATGCTTCGTTGAAACAAATGGCGCATAACTGACACAAGGTCGCACATTGGCATACAAACCCAGCGCGGTACGAATCGTTACATTTAAACTTTTAAAGCCACCGCCTTGAGGAGTGGTAATAGGTGCTTTCAAGAATACTTTGTTCTTACGTAATGAATCCCAGGCTGAATCTTCAATCCCGGTTTTAATCCCACGCTTATAGACGGCTTCACCGACTTCGATTTCATCAATCTTGATATCCGCACCTGATGCTTTCAAAATGCGCAATGTCGCATCCATAATTTCAGGGCCAATGCCGTTACCGTGTGCGACTGTAATAGGGGTTGTCATAATATATTCCTTAAGGTCTTAGGGCTTAGTAAAATTTGTGCCACATTCTATCACTAACATGACTTGCACGAAACACGATCCTTGCTAGTTTCCTGGATTCCGCGGTCAAGCCGCGGAATGACAGAGGTTATGCTCATCCCTCAATTTGTTCAGAATATCGTCATCCCGCGGCTTGACCGCTGGATCCAGTATAATCTGGATTTAGGCAAAAAAGTGGGCTAGATTATATTTCGCGTAAATCCAAACTAACTGATTAAATTTAAAACTGCTTGAATGTTATCGTCCAGCTCAGCTTGCGTCGGAGCACCCAGCGTTAAATGAGCAAGCTTACGCCCGGGTCTAGCCGATTTGTGATAATCATGAAGCTCAGCATTTTGGATGGTAGCCAGTTGTTCTGGCGCTGGCATTTCAGCAATAAAGTTAATCATCGCACACGGGCCTAATGCTTCAGCACTACCAAGTGGTAAGCCACAGACCGCACGGATGTGATTTTCGAATTGGCTGGTTTTGCAGCCTTCAATAGTCCAATGGCCAGAGTTGTGGACGCGAGGCGCCATCTCGTTGGCAATCAAACCATCACCAACCTGGAAAAACTCAACAGCTAAAATACCAATATAATCAAGATTTTCTAAGATATTCCTTATGTAATGTTTGGCTTTCTTTAAAACGCTATCTTGCTCAAGCACAACTTTGGAAACACGCAAAATACCGTCTTCGTGTCGATTCTCTGTGAGCGGATAATAGACAATGTTGCCATCTTGGCCACGAGCAGCAATCATTGAGACTTCACGATCGAAGTTGACACAATTTTCAACAATTAATCGTTTTCCACCCAATTGATGCCAGAGTGAATCAGCATCAATAGGCTCTCTCAAGACATATTGGCCTTTACCGTCATACCCATCTCGACAGGTTTTGATAACACAGGGCAATCCAATTGTCTCAATACCTAAAGCAAGCTCATAGGCGCTACTGGCAATGACAAAATCCGTGGTTGGAACCTCGACGCTAACAAAAAAATTCTTTTCTAATTCACGGTCTTGAGCCGTTTTCAAAGAATTTAAATTAGGATGAATGGGTAGGCTTAATTGTTCAAGTGTCTCAAAATCAACGTTTTCAAATTCAAAGGTTAAAACGTCTAAGTTTTTAACAAATGCTTGAACGTCAGCAGGATTAGATTGATCACCCTGCACTAATTCAGCATCATGTTGCGCTGGGCAATCGGTATCGCCAACTAAAGCGACCAATTCAATATCTAAAGGCTTCGCTGCCTGAGCTAACATTTGTGCTAATTGACCGCCGCCAAGCGTCCCCACCCTCACAGTGAAGGATCCGGGTTATCCAAAATGGTTTGCGTTTGCTTACCCCGAAAAGCTTTCAGTTTTGCTTGAATCTCAGCATCACTCGTGCCCAAAATAGCAGCAGCTAATAACGCTGCATTCTTAGCCCCAGCTTTACCAATCGCTAATGTCCCCACCGGAATCCCCGCTGGCATTTGTGCAATTGATAACAATGAGTCAAGCCCTTTCAAGGCCTTAGATTTAACTGGCACGCCTAACACCGGCAACACAGTTTTCGAAGCTACCATCCCCGGCAAATGCGCTGCACCACCGGCACCGGCAATAATCACTTTCAAGCCACGCTCAACGGCAGATTCCGCATATTCAAACATCAAATCTGGCGTGCGATGTGCAGAGACAACTTTTTGCTCAAACGGCACCCCGAGCTGCTCAAGCATCTCAGCCGTATGCTGCATCGTGTCCCAATCTGACTTGGAACCCATAATTAATCCGACTAATGGTTGTGGCATAAATGACTCGCTCGGTTGATTAAAGCAAAATTATAACAGACTACGACCGTAGCCCATAACCACGCTTTAACATCGTTATTGCAACGGTATAAAACAATATAAGAAAGAAGGCAATCATGGTCATGGCTATCCATACCGGCACATCGGCACTACCAATCATGCTATATCGGAAAGCATTGATGAGATATAAAATCGGATTGGCTTTAGAGATATCGCGCCAAAATGGTGGTAGTTGGTTGATAGAATAGAAGATACCGCCGATGTAGGTTAACGGCATGATAACAAAGGTGGGAACAATCATCACATCATCGAATTTATTAGCGATTAATCCATTAATTAAGCCAGCGATGGAAAATAAGGCTGACGATAAAATAATGACGAGTAACATCAGTGGCAAATGTTGTATGCTGATATGTGTAAAGAAGGTGGCGACGATTAACACTAAAATACCGGTTAATAAACCACGCAACATCCCTGCTCCGACGTAGCCCCAAAGAATTACATACTCTGGCACTGGTGCCACAAGGATTTCATCGATGTTACGGGCGAATTTTGCGCCGTAGAAAGACGATGAGACATTGGTATAAGCGTTGTTGATCACCGACATCATGATTAAGCCTGGGGTGATGTAGAGAATATACGGTACGCCATCAAGCATGCCTACTCGTGAGCCAATGAAGGTGCCGAAGATGACAAAGTATAATGTCATCGTGATGACAGGCGGCAATAAGCTTTGCGGCCATATGCGAATCACACGTGACATTTCTTTAATGACGATAGTGTTAAATGCAGTTAATACGTTACTCATAAATTTTCTCTGTTCACTTATTTATTTCTTGTAGGGTGGATAAAAGTTCATGCGCAGCATGGACATATCCACCATCGGAACTATAACGCACCACCGCTGGTGGATATATCCGAGCTAACGCTCGAATTTTTATCCACCCTACAAGAACACCCTTCTCCCGTTTGCGGGAGAAGGGAAATCAATTAATGCTTCTGCGTCAGCCGCATAAACAATTCTTCCAAACGATTAGTCTTATTCTTCATACTGCTGACCGTAATCCCTTGCGCGGACAACCGTTGAAACAATTCATTCATATCTTCGTTTGCCTCAACACAAACCTCTAAGGTTTTATCATCAACACGGTGGACTTCATACTCACCTAAATCGGGGTCTTTATCCAACGCCTTATCTAAATACAACACAAATGTTTCAATACTCAACTGGCTTAAAAACTCAGCCATCGGCCCGTGATGCTGAATTTCACCATGATTAATCATCGCGACATTGCGGCAAAGATTTTCAGCTTCTTCTAAATAATGCGTGGTTAAAATAATGGTTGTGCCTTGCTTATTGATATCAACCAAAAATTCCCACATCGAACGGCGAATTTCAATATCGACACCGGCAGTCGGCTCATCAAGAATCAATAATTTTGGTTCATGCATCAATGCTCGAGCGATCATCAAACGGCGCTTCATCCCACCCGATAACATGCGCACTTGCACATCACGTTTATCCCACAAATCCAATTGCTTTAAATATTGTTCCGCACGTTGCTTCGCGACACGACGCTTCACACCATAAAAACCGGCACTGTTCATTAAAATCGGCAAGGCTTTTTCAAAAATAGACGTATTCACTTCTTGCGGCACCACACCAATATGTGATTTTGCTGCCATAAAATTTTTATCGATATCTTCACCAAACACTTTCACCGTGCCGGACGATTTATTGACTAACGAAGTGACAATACCAATTAACGTGGATTTACCTGCGCCATTGGGCCCAAGCAATGAAAAGAAGTCACCTTCTTCAACGGTTAAATCAACATTCTTCAATGCCTGAAAACCGTTCTTATAGGTCTTAGTTAAATTTTGAATATCTAGCGCTAACATACGCCCTCCTGATTGAGTGATATTTTATCACAGCTCATCAATTAAGACTATCGAGGTTCGGTTTAATGTTTGCAAAAACGATAGACGTGTAGCATCACGGTAACGAGCACTAAAGCGATTAAGATCCAGGCGAGATAAGTGAAGGATGCGGGAAACAAAATCATCAAGATGAAGAAGCCAAAGGTTTCAGCTCGTTCGATTAAGCCTACACTATAATAAAAACCTTTCTTGCCATCATTTTCACAAAACACACCGACCACTAAAAAGGCCGTGACACACAAGTAGAAACTGCCGAGGATAAAGAGGCATTCGAATCCTCGACCGCTGGGGTCGACAAGAAATAAGCCGATAACCACACAGAATTCTACAATGCGATCGGCAATAATATCAAAGACTGAGCCCATATCTGAGCTGCTGTCTTGCAGGCGTGCCAATGTACCATCCAGGGTATCGAGGTAGCCGGATATTAATAATAGCGTGATCGCCAGCCAAGATAGACTAAAATACAGCGAGGGGATAATGAAAAGCCCAACAATAACAGACAATAACGTGATAAAATTAGGGTTTGCTAATGGTCCGCGTTTAAGCAACTTGGCCACTGGCAATACCAATAATTTGTCGTATGTAGAACGGCAGTAGGTTTCAATCATAGTCACTGATACTAAAGGATATCCCATGCAATTAACAGCTCTCACCGCTATTTCCCCCATCGATGGCCGCTATGGCCAAAAAACTGAACAACTGCGCAGTATTTGCAGTGAGTTTGGATTAATGAAATACCGCGTTGAAGTTGAGGTTGAATGGCTGAAGATGTTAGCTGCACATAAAGGCATTAAAGAAGTGATGAAGCTTGATAAAGAAGCGACGCATTTTTTAACCGGCATTGTTGATAATTTCTGTCTTGCCGATGGTGAGCGTATTAAAGCCATTGAAGCGACGACCAATCACGATGTCAAAGCCGTGGAGTATTTCTTAAAAGAAAAAGTTAACGGTCATAAATCTTTAGAGGCAGTCAGTGAATTTATTCACTTTGCTTGCACCTCTGAAGATATCAATAATTTATCGTATGCTTTGATGCTGAAAGAAGCCCGTGAAAAAGTGATGTTACCTTTTTGTGATAAAGTCATTACAGCCATTGATGAGCAAGCGTCACAACATATGCAACAGCCAATGCTGTCACGTACGCATGGTCAATCGGCTTCACCGACAACGGTAGGCAAAGAATTTCGCAATGTCGTCAAACGCCTTGAACGTCAGCGTGAACAAATCGCAACTGTATGCATCATGGGTAAAATGAATGGCGCAACGGGTAATTACAATGCTCACATCAGTGCTTATCCTGATGTCAATTGGCCTAAAGTCTCACAGAAATTTGTTGAGAGCCTTGGTATTGATTGGCAAGAATACACCACGCAAATCGAACCGCATGATTACATCGCTGAATTATTCAACGCCCTCGCCCGCTTTAACAATATTCTTGTCGATTTTAATCGCGACATGTGGGGTTATATTTCGATGGGTTATTTCAAGCAGCGTGTAGTCGCTGGTGAAGTTGGCTCATCGACTATGCCGCATAAAGTTAACCCGATTGATTTTGAAAACTCGGAAGGTAACTTAGCGATAGCCAATGCGACATTAGATTTCTTATCACGCCGTTTGCCAGTCTCACGTTGGCAGCGTGATTTAGTTGATTCAACATTGTTGCGCAATTTAGGTGTTGGCATGGCGCATTCGTTAATCGGTTACCAATCTGTGTTAAAAGGTGTTGGTAAACTCGAATTGAATGCCGCTAAAATCAATGCGGATTTAGATGCCAATTGGGAAGTGTTGGCTGAGGCTATTCAAACCGTGATGCGTCGTTATGGGATAGACCAACCTTATGAGAAATTAAAAGCGTTGACGCGTGGTAAAGGGATTAATCAAGAAAGCTTACTTGAATTTATTGCAGGTTTAGAGATGCCGGGTGATGTTAAGAAAGAGTTAAGTGAGTTGACGCCGGCTAGTTATATTGGTTTGGCTGATAAGTTTTAATACTCCCTTCTCCCCGCGAGGGGCGTTGTTGAATAAATCAACTTCTATACAACTTTACAGCACGTCATCCC
>CAXBIY010000002.1:0-260382 GCA_963975985.1 uncultured Gammaproteobacteria bacterium | reverse complement strand
TGGCTCACATTAGATAGCTTCTCCATTGAGTGGGTCTATCATGATTTATTTAAAGTAGTGAAGTGGATCATCAACGCGCTACTGCAAGTCGGTGATGGCATTAGTGGTGATATGGATAAAAAGCTACGTGATATGCTTGGCGGTATGCGACAAATCGTAATGCCGATATTAACGAATTTTCTTGAGCAAGGGCAATTTCAAGACAAGCTTGATGGGGTGATAGGTATTGAACAGCAAGTGAAGCAATCAATACAAGTGGGTGAAGAGATGGCCACGATACTGGTGACTGTGATGTCGACGCCAGGGGCGGGGCAGACTCAGGCTATGGGGTATACGGGTTTGCCTAAGATAGGGGAAGATCATTTCCTTGATGAAATGAGAGATAACAAAATTAAACTAGCCGATGGCACTAATTGGTTGTATCACCATAGTGCTATGCACTATCCTAGTGAAGGAGTGTTTGATAATTTATATAAAAACGCTATCATGAGCGAATCGGCCTCGCCAACCTATCATTTTGGGCGATACCTAAAAGAGGATGATTAATCATGCGTTATATTTTTTTGTTGTTAGCACTAACTGCAACTCTCGTATTGTCTAGCTGTTCTGATAAGGCGGCGCTGAAGAATGCTGAAATAACAAAACTAAGCATATCAAGTGATGGTCACTATGTGATTAGTGGTTACGACAATCATTATCTCATTCTTTGGAACATAACTAATCGTAGTTATCACGTTATTTCACGCCATGCCAATAATAACAGTCCATATTTCATCAAGCATACGCACACTTTCATATGGCAAAACACGAAAAATGAAGTGTATGTACAAAATATTAAAGGGCAGGTCCTTCAACAATTTCCATTAAGCTATCCAGTGCTAAGTCAAGTTATGGCAAGTGACTTAAAAACTTATATCAGTGAAGATAAGAACTGGAAATTATATAAAGGCCACGGTCCTAGCAAGCAAATCATGAAAATGTATGGTGATGGTGGCAGTAAACCAATGAACTTAACATTATCAAAAAACAGTCACTACCTATTAACGTCTGGATCTGGCAGTCCGAAAATTGATAAAGACTCTATTACAAAAAGTGAGAAGAATGAAAATACTGATCATTGGGATCGATTGGGTGGTGTTGTGCTTTGGAATGTCCAATCAGGCAAGCCTATACAAAAATATTGGGGCAACGTTTCCCAAACTTACGCAACATTAAGTCCAAACAATCAATACGTTATTGCAGGGGATCTACAACCACACACGTATGTCTTTAATGCCTTAACAGGAAAGCGTTTATTTATGCTGTATTACCTAACTGGTGGTTATACAACATGTCCTGGCCATACAGGCGATCCAGCAAAAGATTGCAAGTGGGTTGATGTTAAAGTTATCCCTATGCCGAAAGGTTTTGTTGATACCACGGGACAAGCGTATACAAATGTATTTGCGATAAAATACATAACAGAACATCAATATTTGCGTTTCTTTGTTGGTGTCCCCTATGCAGTGTTATATCAAAATTCGGATAGAAAACCGTTAAAATATTTACCATTAGGAAAAGTGCCTTTCTCAAGTGACAATGATTTGTCTCGTGACGAATCTATCGACACATCCCCCAGCGCCCACATACTCGTAACCGGCCAAGAAGTCGATGATGGTATCAATGTCTACCAATATGATCCTAAAACACAAACACTCTACCGTGTATGGACACCCATCATCAATAAACGGTCTAACATGCCGCCGATATCCAAAGACGTGCCAACACTGCCCGGCGTGAAGTTCAGCGACTTAACCAAAGTAAAACAAGTAGGATAAGTGACAAGGTACCCCACCAGACAAAACTGCGGCAAGAAATTTGACTTGAATCCGTCGCCTTTATAACAGTAACAAAGCCATACTGCTTATAATGCTTATCCATTTTTCACAAAGCCTTCACCGTTGCTCACTACATTAGCCAGTAAAGGTGACGCCGAGGTTAGCAACCAAAATATCTTGCAATATTTCACACCGCAATCACCACGCGCGGTTATCGACCAACAACGGTTTAAACGTGGCAAGCAAGGTGCTTTATTAAAAGATGATAAAGGTAATTACCAACCGGAATACTTGCGTCAAGATGAATTAGATTACTTTAAAAATCGTGGCAACGTGACCCTTTTTATTCACGGCTATAATGTTGGCTACGGCCAATTTGGTGATGTCATTCGCAGTGATTATCATGATGCAACGGTGCCAACAACCATTCATCCGATGGTGGTCAACGGACTGCCTGTCAAAGGGACACCTGTCACGCATTGGCCTTGGGGCAACAGTGCCACGACACCCGTTAACTACAACTCGATGACACAAATAGGCCTTCATTTCGACCCCAAAATAAAAGCGACCCTTTATCGCGATATCGCCATCATCGAAAAACGCTTTACCCCCAAACAACTCCCTTGGGCATCGATGTTTCCCTCACTCAATACCACGGTTACCGATATGGAGCTCGCTTCCTTAAAAGCGGAAGACATCGATAAACGCAATACATTGCTCAACGGTACCGGCATGCATAATTGGCTGTTAAACCTGGAATACGCGCTCAACGTAGCGGCCGGGTTTGAAGGGTTTAACCAATGGGTCACGCCACAAACGGCGATGCAGTATCAACGCCTATTAGCCATTGCCTGGCAAGGCGACCCCGTCAATCCGCTCGATTATATCGCAATGGAAAAAATGGCCATGGCGACAGCGCCATTGGTCGCGCAGGTCATTGAACAAATTCATGAATATGATGCGAGCATTCAAATCAATGTGATTGCCCACAGCGCGGGCAATGCCTTGTTAACGTATACCGCTGAATTATTGGGGCAAGCAGGTAAAGCCAATATCGTCAGCAATGCCTTCATGTGGGAAGCCGCCATTCCTAATACTGTTTTTTCAAATGACCCGAAAGCCGACACCAGTTTGCGACAACATTGGCAAACAGTGAATGCGTATAAAGCCATTGACAATATTCATGTGATGTACAGCGAACACGATAACGTGCTGGGCCCTATTCCAGAACTCGATGGCATGGTTGATAGCCAGCTCGATGCAAAATATCACACCCCCGGCGGTGGCGAAGGTTTTGCGATGGAAGCCTATTTATTGGATGCCCTCGATTGCCTTGGCATACCTAACGCTATTCAAAGCCCCTACAACGTTTCACAAATGTTGGGGTATACACTTGATGATGTTTTATTTGATGATGAAAAACGCCATGACACATACACGCGTTGGTTTCAACGTTGGCAAGACACGTCAGAACAAAATGCGTTTCTAGGCCGCACCGCGTATGCCCCCACTTTGGCACAGCAAACAGCCTGGCTGCAACAACGCGCAAAACAATCAGATGACAAAATCAGCACGGCCTTCAATCATATCAGTATGATGGCTGGTTTAATGCATGCGCTTGTACTGAATACCCACATTGAATATTTGCAAAACCCACAAGTCAATCAATGGGCGCAAGGATTGTTAGCCTCAATAAAAAATAATGAGAATAAAACCGCCGATATATTATACCAACGTTTTCTCAATGTATTACCCAACCCTTCTGCTCAAAAAATATTACTCGACATCGTGCATCATGGTGAAAAGCTATGGGCACTGGGTGGTGATTTACTCGGCATGGCAGGTAGCAAATTAACCGTAAAGGGACGCATCAGTGGTGCTATCACGAACAAGCTCACTGAGTGTATACCGGGCTTCGCTAAGACGCTTATATTCTTATTAATTGCCGCAGTGAAATTCGGCGTGCAAATGGATGCTATTGACAAAGTCGATTGGCCCAAGTTTTTTGAGCAAGCAGTTGGTGGCGTTAAATCATTAGTGAATAAACTGGTGGAAGCTGGCGATAACTTCCATATCGGCATGATGCAACTCGACAATAATATCAATTATACCTTAGCGATATTACGTGAATTATTCGTGCACTATGCCGGTGACAAAGTCATCACTCAGTTATGGAACGAAAGTCACACCGCCGATATTCAACAACTCGTCACATTACGTGGCCAAATCATGCTGGATGAAACACAATACCAACTCGATGCAAATTCACCAGATGACATGGGTACGCATATGACACTCAATCGTGATACACAAACGCTCGCCGCCGACCAAGCAAAATATAAAGAATATCAGCAACTGGCTCATAAGCTCGTACCGCAATCGATTCAAGCGGGGCAAGAGTTGGCAGCATTGATGTTGACGGTGTTTACGGCGTCTGAGGCGGGGCCGACGGTGGCGATGGGGTATAAAGGTGCATCAAAAGCCTCAATCCAACAATTGGGAAGTAAATATTTTTTCATTAATGGTACTCCCTGGCTTATGCACCATAGCGCGATGAAGATTCCTGATGCTGATGTGATGAAGTATTTGTATCAGGGTGGTATTATGGGTGCTAAGGATTATAAATTTGGAAAATATGATTTATCACAATTTCAATAAAGCGTTGTTCAGTAGAATACTATGTACAGTCTTGATACTATTGCTTATTAGCGCCTGTTCAAACCAACCTAAAGACTATCACCCTGGGCACGTCGTGACGCTAAGTGTATCAAGTGATGGGCAATATGTAATATCTGCTGGTGAAAAAGGCGGTTTGCTGCTTTGGAACATTAAGGAGAGAAACTATCAAGTCATCTCAACTTCAGCCAATCCTCTAACACCTTATTTTATTCACAATACACATAATTATTTATGGCAAAGTAATGACAATGTTGTTCATGTTGATAATATCAACGGTAAAGAGTTATTACATTTTAAATCCCAAAAAAGTTATAGCAATGTCATGACGTCCGATAGGCATTACTTCTTTATGACAGACGTTCATTGGAAGTTTTATCGTTATAACACGGAAACTCAACAATGGAAAAAACTCTATAATGGTTACCTCAGCTATATGGGTGAGCCACTTAATTTATCTCTAAACAGTAATGATCAATTTATGCTAAGTTCTGGTGTTTGTGATAAAAAGAACGATGAAGTACCTGTTGGCAAACCAAGAGGCATGTTAAATCTTGATTGTGTAACACGGTGGAATGTACAAACAGGTAAACCCATTAGAAAATACTGGGGCAATGTCAACAAAACAGTGGCAACCTTTAGCCCTGACAACAAATACATACTAGCGGTAGACGAAGATAGTCATGGTTATATCTGGAATTTAGCCAAAACTAAATCAGTAAAACTATGGAGTCTTAGCTATGGCATTCCAACTAAACATAATAAATATGGTTTAAATACAGCTTTTGATCGAAAAGGATTACTTCCAATCCCGAAAGACTTTAAAGATTATTCAGGCGAAGCCAACGAAAGTATGGTGTCAGCAAAATACATCACTAAAAATGAATATTTACGTTTCGATTTTTATATCGATTACGCTGTTTTATATCAAGGGTTAAATCCTAAGCCAACTCAATATCTCAAACTTGGCTATATGCCTTTCCCAAGTACAAATGACTTTAGCCGTGATCAATCTATTGATACTTCACCATCAGCTCATGTACTCGTAACGGGCCAAGGCGTCTTCGATGGCATCAACGTTTACAAATTTGACCCTAAAACAAAAACACTCTACCGCGTATGGACCCCCATCCTACACAAACCACCTCAAGCACCACCCATTTCAAAAGACGTGCCGACATTACCCGGTGTGAAATTCGCTGACTTAACCAAAGTAAAACAAGTAGGATAATCATGAATAAACTTACGCGCTTTACTTTGCGAAGCGACATGCAGATTAGAACAAAAAAAACATACAAAGATACTGTTATCAACCCATCGGCCTCGCCAATCTATCACCACCGTCAAACGATGTACCCACATTGTCTGGTGTTAAATTCAGCAAGTTAACGAAAGCAAAACAAACCAATTAACAATCAAGAGAACACTAGTGCAAACCAATCGACCCAAAAAAGCTTTTACCAACGAACCAACATTATTGTTTGGCTTTACCGCAGCAATTTTTATCTCCATGTGGATACTATTTGTTACCCCCTTTATTCTCGCGCTTTATATCGGTAGTTTTGTGATCAATAGCAAGAGCAAAAAATGGTTAGCCATTATTGATCAAGAACAATATCCATTAGCACACTGGAGACTACTAATGGCTAAAACATTTAGCGACCTAGCCATTATTATTATGTCCGTTGGTATTGTGATGGGAATAATCGGCATCACTCTGATGTTAACTATATTTTAAAGGATAAAAAATGAAATCTGAATATTTATTATTAAAATGCTATCTGGTGTTAGTTGCCAGCTTGTTAGCCTTCTTGACCTTTTTCCTTTCACCCTTTGTAGGTTTTATGTTAGCTGCAACAGCCATATTTTTTGGTAAGTATTATGCGGTGATTGGTGAACAGCTCAACATGTCATCAGCAACAAAAATTGCAAATGCAGGAAGCATCATCGGCTGGGTCTATCTTACTATTTGCATACTGGGGACAATTATATTACTTGCTGTGAGCGCCAGCTTTTCTTCATCTTTGCTTAGCAGCATATCAGCACCTGGCAGTTGGTTATAATATCTATCAAGGGAAGTTTTATGTTTTCAAAAAACAACATATATTTAGGGCTATTATTATTAATTACAGCAATAGTAGCGCTAATAATCGCAATTTTTTGGCATCAGCCCCCAAAACACAAACAAGTCATTCCCGCAATCAAGCCAGCTTACACCATTCATATAGATGGCATAGGCGAACCTATTGCCTCTGTTATCAAGACACATCCCTCACTATTTGAGCTGGAAAGTAATGATAACAAATATCAATTTTATATCATTCAAAAAAAAACATTTTTGCTTCGTTATGGCAGAACAAAAAAGTCGTCTGTGATGTTTCCACCTGCAATATTTATGCAATTGAGTGCCACTAACAATCAGATAGATGATGCCGTATTTGATTTAGCTGAACCCGATGCAAGTGAACAGACAACCAAACTAAAGTTGCTAAACATACATAAAAATTTAATCACAGCTGGATGGTCATCCATTATCCCTCATTCAAAATATGAGGCAGTAGTTAATTACTCATTCGCACTTGTAGAACAAGCCCATATGAGTACGAGCATGAAAATAAACACCTATCAACACAATGATGTTTGCTTGACGACTACTGCATACTCACAATATACCTCGCAGAGAGCAAAACCTACTTTTTCTATTGAAATTAATATAGAAAAATCTCTGAAGGGAAAATGTGACACTTAAAAGATGATCTGGCATGCCAGCTGTGTCTAAAGAATCGTCAACATTATCTGGCATTAAACTTAGTGACTTAACGAAAGTCAGCCAAGCTGATTAGTTCTTCTCTTCGCCCCACGAGGGGCGAAGAGTGATATAAACAGCCCACAAAAAATTATTTTAATAATTAATTTTTCGCCAGCAATTGTAAATTGCTATCAACGTTTATATTCCTAACTTTCACGCCGTATATTGATCTCGTCATTGAATTACCTTGGTTCACAGAATTGAATTCTTCAACGGTTAAAGTTAACCGCCTTAGTTTGTCTGCAACCATGTTAGCACTTATATAATTTGTGCAAAACAACCAGGCGGTTGCATAATGTTCAGAGTTTAACGTGCCAACAAATTGATAGCCCGTTACACTTTCGAGTTGTTTTAACCCCCATGAATCAACATGTAACTTAAACATGGGATCTGTCGTAATCTGACACGAATTCCACATTAAATCCAAATATCGACGCACAGAATTAAACGCATTGTCGAATGCTTCTCTAGAAACGGTTGATGGTAACGGGACAGCTCTATAAAGTAATGGAAGATCGTTTAAACTTGTTACGTGGTATAGCTTTATTAAATGTTCACAGCGATTATCTGACATTTGCCATTGGTTTTCGTCATATTGTAATTGTAAGTCGCAAGAAGCAACATCAGATAACAGACTATTTAAGAATGAAATGGCCAATGCTTTGTCTGCAAACGGAGGCATAATGATGGGACAGTGTACCTCCTCAGTGACGGTTTGTGTAAGACGATCATAACTTATCGCTAATGCTTGATCATGAAACTGGCATCTCTCAGGAGGCATCCCTAACTGCATCGTTAGCTCCTGTAGCGTATTCATTTGTGTGTCATGTCGGTAATGGTTATAGTATGCATTAATAATAACAAACCATTTCTTTAATGGACCCACCCAGTTACTTTCCCTCAGCAGACTAGCCACACTGCAACTCAGGCTAGCATGACAAAAGCTTACCCTGTCATTTTGTCCAACAAAAATATAAACAAAACACGTTTGCAAGCTGTCAGTATAACAACCTAACATATGTTTTGGCGTCTGCTCGCTCATTCTTGCGATACCATCTTGAGTGACGTTGATAAAATGTTTTTTTTGCATGTAAATCTCTAAAGCGTTAGATAGTATGATGGTGGCCATTGTATTATTGCTGGCATTATATTTCATCATTTTTCTAGTATCTGTATCGGTACGTAGCCTATTATCTGCTTAGGCTCTATCGTTAACCACTGCTGGTGGATATATCCGAGCTATCGCTCGAATTTTTATCCACCCTACCTATTGTTCAACAACGCTCCTCGCGGGGCGAAGGGACAGACAGACAGCCACTTTTTCACCACAAAAAAAGGCGTCGCAGATGCGACGCCTCAAGACACCACCCCCAAGTGGTGCGCCCCAAAACTTGTGCTGTGAATCAGCCTCTTGTTATGAACAGTCTTTACAGTGAACGGTGAATGTTTCTCACTATCGCGCTTTCTTCGCGATCGAAATGCGAGGCATCGCCTAGCATTAGCGACATGAGTTTTGCTCGCGTTTTACCGGTTATATCCACTAGTTTATCTAAGGTGTAATCCTCACTAGCGAGTATGTCCATCATGACCTCTGACCATGGGATATCATTTGATGCTTTGTTATTATTATGTGGCGCATCACCATGCTTGTTTGTTATTTGCATTGGTGCTCCTCAGCGCTTGATTGTTTTTATTAATCGAATGAAAGGGTGTCCCAATCAATGTTGAAGGCTTTTAAACGGCTCATTGTGCTTAAGAGCTGTTGCTCCTTGATGTCGATGGCTTCGCGCAATGCATCCACTTGTGACACTTCTGTACGTAGTTGTTCGATTAATCGCTCTGAGCTTTGTTCCATTATCATTGTCTTCACCATTGTTGATCTCCATTTCTTTCACAAATTAGATTAGCTAATTTGTGAGGTGATAATAGAGGTTAGAAATCAGTATGCACACCCTGTTTTTAATGGTGGTAAATCCACCACAGACAAACTGGATACAAATGACGGGGATGGAAAAATTGTTTTTGAATGTTTAATGGGGAGGTAAAAAAAGAACGGGGATATTAAACAAAAACTAAAGTAGGTTAGTTTTTGTTTGGGGTTTTATTACGAAAAGTGCAGCTATATTGATCACTTTACAATCGGTCATCACGGGGGCTACCTCTTTCATAATAGTGTTATTATTTTTCTAACTTGATACGAACACAAGCACGCATGAAAGGATTTTTATCATCGATAATATTATTATTCTTATCTAACCACGCACTAATATTTTCATCATTATCAAAAATACCTGCGCCTGATTTAAAATATCCCATACGGTCTTTATCTCCAGAGAAAAAATTATAACTGTAGTTCTTAAGATTGTATAGTGGGGTTTGCTCTAACATAGCGGATTGGATACTTTCGATAAATTTATTTATTACATAGTGAATTTCACGGAAATCTGACATCAGAAAATTATTTTTACTCGCATAAACGCGTTTAGCATTTATGGTGGGTATTTGTATAGACACGTACAAATTCTTGCGTTCTTCAATACGTAAATTTGAAGGCGTCATAACCACTGGGGCATATTTGTTCAAGCCATAATCATCCTTTATTATTTGAGCGATACGATAGAATGGACCATCACTATCATCCAATGGTGCTATTTGGTAAGAATAGGCTTTACCAATGCTCGCTTCGATAATGTGCCGCGCTACAGTTAAAATATAGCGATCAACTTTTTTATTGCGAATTTTCAGAACAAAGTCATCCCACACACCATCAAGCGTATAAATATTACGATCCAACGCTGTACCTCTCCATGTACGATCTAGCAATACTAAACGTAAAGCATCATTTTTTTGTAATGTCTCTACCCATTTTTCACCAAATAACAATAAACGTGTCTTCCAATTGATATTACTATTTTCACTATTAGCAATTTCACGAAATAACTTGCCATGCTCTCTCTGTGATTGTGGAGGCTCTAAATCCACATCATATTTTGCTTGCAGGCGCATAAATTTTTCTTTATTTGCCAAACTTGCCAACATATAAGCATCAGACACGCCAGCATGCATGCGCCAATAAAATGCTGCTTGGTAATGTTCTGGCATATCGAGTGCTGCTCGTGTAGCAAAAAGACTTTTAGTTGGGAATGTAAAGCAAGGATATTCATCTTCACTCATTCTGCCGTATGAAAGCTGCATGGTTCCATCACAAACCATTCCCAACGGCATACCATCAATATGGTAAGTCAACTGCTCCCTAATTTCCTTGCTCACCTTCTCATTATTGATCGAACACAATTCATCATCGACAAAAATGTTAAACACGCCTTCGTCATCTAAAATTTGGGCGCCATAGGGATACGTGGCTTCATAGAGTTTGTATGAGCTATCGGGTGACATGTCTTCGATAACAGAAAAAATATCGGGCGCTAGTTTGGCGACATCGAGCCGCACATCGTCCCATGTAACTTCACGAAAACTTCCGGGTTTTAGGGTTGTATCTGCCGTCATCCGTAACAGCTCCATAATTTAACTTGATTATGGATAATTATAGACCATATTTGAGAAAAAAAGCATTGGTTGATCAATGTGTTAGCTTGTTAGTCTTGAGATGATGATGGCTGTGAGTGGCTGTCGTCACCCCAATAGTAATGTGCAGGGCTGACCGATGAGCGCTGCGTTGGGCTACGCATGGATTCTGCAATGACTTGGTCGTGCTGTAAAATCCGATGACGTAAGCAGGAGTGAATTAAAGCATGTCCTTCGGCCGTTAAGCGATAGCGGCTGTTATGTGCCTGCCCTGCAAACACGATTAGACGCGCCTCTTGATGGCGCCCCAGATTAGTTTTGTTGGCAAAATACACGAGTTTTTTACCAATGCCCCGCAGTCGAAAATCTTGACGGACCTTAATATTGATTAACGCATGCTCATCATCTAACTCTAATTCACCGACTCGCCGTTGTGAAACCGGCTCATAAGCATAGTAGTGATAAAATTCAGGATCACGAAAATAACAAATGCCACGTTCTGCACCTAATAATTTAAAATGACCAGAATGTGGTTTTAAGGCTAATAACAAAGTTTGCGCCTTACCTCGCGTCAATGCATCAGGAATAATGGCAAGTTCAGGATTGGGGACAACACCCGGTTGAGTAAATCCGCGGATAGATGGCTGCCAAGCTGGCACTGGATATTTAGGGGAACGTGGCATGGCGCGATTTTAGCATAATCAGGTAAAAATATTAAACTACCATTACTCTAATTATTCAACTGCTTTTCCAAACTTGTTAATGATGTCACAATTTCATCAAATGAAACAACATCACCGAAGAACATTTCTGTCATGGCTTTGTAATCGGCTTCTAATACTTTCAATAAGCTTTCATTAGGTAACAATCGCAAACTGCCTGGCACCGCTGTTTCATATGAGGCTTGTTTACTTTTAAAATAAACTGATTTGTGTCGCGCGACAGAAGCAAGCAGGCTGAAGTCTGACAATTTATTCTTGACCGCGCTTGAATTTATTAGCTTATAGACGTCGTAATAATGTCTCGCCATTCTTGGTTGAAGATTTTTTCCTGCCGGCTGATGCGCCAACATATGCAACAATGTGACTTTCTCCCAAAAGGTTCGCTCGGCTGTCAATGTCACAACTATAATAGGGTCTGATGAAAATATCTCAGGGTAAATTGTTTCGATATAAGTGGTTACCTGTCTATCCATTGCTGGAAAGAGCTCACCTCGACAACCAAACTCCAATAAAATTTTGGGTTTTACATATAAATCGTCGGGGTACATTGATGTTGTCAATGCTTTAGGATATTCGAAAATAATATTTTGTTGCTCAGTGGGGTCCACATAAAGACGCCAATCACTGCTCATCATCGTTGCCTGTAATTTTTCTGATAATGCTCCCTGCAGTTTGGCGACATATTTTATTGAGGCATCCGTTAAACTATCAAAATAGTTTTTTCTTTTTGTGCTGCCAAAGTGAGAAACCATTTCTGTACTCTCTTCAAAACCTAATATTTTTTTTGAAATGGTGACATCAACATCTTCAGAAAAACGCTGAATCAGACCATAGCATTTAGACAATGATGTCCCACCTTTAAACACAAGGTGCTGGTTAAAATCATTATCAGTAAATAAGCATTGAAGTATTTTCACTAGCCAATAATCTTTTTCAATAATGGTGGGCAAACCCACGCCCATTTGAATAGCCGTTTGTGTAAAGATATCAGCCAAATCCACCTGTGGAATATCAAAAATATTTTTCATAGTTATTTAGCACCAATAATGTTTTCGACATAAGGCCTTGACCAACCTGGTGCATAACGTAATAAACTTTTCAATGTGTGTTTATCATTAGCGCTCAATTGATCTGCCATTTTGCGAAGCATCTGGGCGTCGACATGATGTTTACCTAAATATTTAATCGCCTGCAAAATAGTACCCGCTTTAGAACCATGACCCGCCATCACATTTGGGCTGGCATGCTTTAAAGTCAACATAGCCCCACCAATTTTGATGTCTTTTGAATGACCATTAGTTAAATAAATCGCCTGTGCAGGGACTTGCGTGGTTAAACCTAATAAATGTAATGCACGAGCACCCGATACTTGAAGATCACTATTCGTATCTTTAGCGATGGCTTGCGCGACATCATCTAATGTCGGGAATAAATCACCTAATAAAGGATGCTGCTTAGGATAATCATAAATCCCCCTAGCCAAACGTCGAATTTGCCCTTGCACCACTAAACGCGACAATGCCGTATCAATTGCTGGTCTTGAGCCCAAAGCAATAAAATCTCGCGTGGTAAACACCCTGCCGCGTCCATTTTTATGGATAACGTTCATTATATTTTGGCTGACAGTACTCATATTTGGCCTATTGTAAGAAATCTAAAGCTTATTTCTTACAAGTGTAGTGTAAATATACCAATAAATCAAATGTCACTCAGATCCTCGCCTTGCACTTTTTGGTCAAACCCGGTATTATCCGCGTCCCTTCTATGACAAGTGGAAGGAAATCTATTATAAGGTGGTGGAAAAGTTATATGCCTAGCGTAAAATGTAAACCAAATGAATCTTTTGACGTTGCTTTACGTCGTTTCAAGCGCTCTTGTGAAAAGGCCGGTATTTTATCAGATGTTCGTCGTCGCGAATTTTTTGAAAAACCGACTTGGGAACGCAAGCGTAAGAAAGCAGCGGCTAAAAAACGTTTAGTGAAACAGCTTCAACGTGAAGCGCCTAAACCGCGCGACCCGCGCTTGAAATTCAAGCTGAAGTCTAGCTAATTGTTTTAATAAGTTCTGTAAAAAACCCCGCTGATGCGGGGTTTTTTATTGTAGGGTGGATAAAAATTCGTGCGGTAGCACGGATATATCCACCAGCGATAGTTAATGATAGAGCCCTGGTGGATATGCCTAAGCTCCGCTCAGCCTTTTATCCACCCTACATTGGAATCTCACCCTTTCGGGAAGAAGAAACAGTAATAAGTAAGGTATAATAGCCACACGAATTAAGGAGCAGATGATGTCTGAAGTAAAAACACGAATTCTTGATGATATGAAAACGGCGATGAAAGCCAAAGATAAAGAACGCTTGGCGGCTATCCGCTTGATGCAAGCGGCGATGAAGCAAAAAGAAGTGGATGAACGCGTAGAATTAACCGATGCCGATGTGCTTGCTATTCTCGACAAGATGGTGAAACAACGTCGTGAATCGATTCGACAATACACCGATGCTGGGCGTGCCGAATTGGCCGTGATTGAGCAATTCGAAATTGACGTGATTCAAGATTATATGCCTGAACAATTAAGCGAAGCTGAAATTGCCGACATGATTAAACAAGCAATAGCGGAAACTGGCGCTGAATCCATGAAAGACATGGGCAAGGTCATGGGCGTATTGAGACCCCAATTACAAGGCCGTGCTGATATGGGCCCAGTCAGTGGTTTGATTAAAGCAACGCTTGGTAGTTAGCTACTTACGCTAAACTCCAAGCTTAAAACACCAAGCTCCCATTATGATTCCACAGAATTTTATTGATGAATTATTAACACGCGTCGACATTGTCGATGTGGTGGATGCGCGTGTGCCTTTGAAAAAGACTGGGGCTAATCACAAAGCACGCTGTCCGTTTCATAACGAAAAATCCCCTTCTTTTACCGTTAGCCAACCGAAACAGTTTTATCATTGCTTTGGTTGCGGTGCTAATGGCAATGCGATTGGTTTTTTGATGGAATACGATCACATGGGATTTGTAGAAGCGGTGGAAGCATTAGCCGCTGACTTAGGGCTGGAAGTGCCGCAAGATAAAACCGACAACCCACAACAACAAAAGCCTGCTGAGACTAAAGAGCTGTATGAAATATTGGAACAAGCCAATGACTTTTATCAGCAACAGTTACGCGAACATTCTGATAAAGAACAAGCTGTTGATTACTTAAAAAGCCGTGGTTTAACCGGAAAAATTGCTAAACGCTTTTGTATCGGTTACGCCCCCGCCGGATGGGAAAACTTACGCCAGCATTTGAAACGTTATAGCGCGAAACAATTAGCGACAGTCGGATTGTTAATTGAGAAAGACAGTGGAGATGGCTATGACCGTTTCCGTCATCGTATTATGTTTCCGATCCGCGATCGTCGTGGCCGCACGATTGGTTTCGGTGGCCGCGTGCTCAGCCCAGATGATGAACCGAAATATTTAAACTCGCCGGAGACACCGGTGTTTCACAAACGTAGTGAACTTTATGGCTTATATGAAGCCTTGCAAGCGCACCGGCACTTAGCCCAAGCATTAGTGGTTGAGGGCTATATGGATGTGGTTGCCCTCGCACAATTTGATATTGATTACGCCGTCGCCACTTTAGGCACCGCCACCACCAATGAACACATTAAACATTTATTGCGCCAAACCCAACACATCGTGTTTTGTTTTGATGGCGACAATGCCGGCCGTAGTGCGGCCTGGAAAGCCTTGCAAGAAGTGTTACCGTTAATGGAAGATGACGCGAATGTGCAATTCATGTTTGTGCCCGACGGTGAAGACCCTGACAGTTTAGTACGTGCGCAAGGTAAAGAAGCCTTTGAAAAGCTCATACAGCAAGCACCGACCTTATCGAAATTTTTATTTGATCATATTAGTGAAGGCATCGACACGCAAAGCGTTGATGGCCAAACGAATTTAATCAATAAAGCCAAACCATTGTTATTACAAGTGCCAGGCAGTGTGTATCGCTACAAATTGTTAGAACAATTGTCGCGTTTAAGCCATATGGACGTGACGGAACTCAGCGCCTTAACCGGCATCAAAATTGCCCGCCAAGCCTCTGCCAAACCGACAGCGAAAGTGGTGCAAGGTAATCCCCCTACATTGATGCAGCAAGCCATCGCGATTTTGCTACAAAACCCAGGCTTGGGCAGCAAAGCTAGCTCATTAAGTTTTTGGCAACATCTCGAATTACCCGGTGCGAATGTGTTATGCCAGTTACTTGAGCTAACAAAAGCGCAGCCCCATCTCACAACAGGTAGCGTACTTGAACATTGGCGCGGCAAAAATGAAGAACATTTATTAAAAAAACTGGCCGGACGGGAACTTTTCTTGCCTGATGAGAGTCTAGAAGTTGAGTTTTTAGCAATACTGCAACGATTGCAGCAGCAGACTGCTGAGCAAATGTTAAACAAGCTTCAGCAAACAGCTAGCCAACAAGCGCTCAACGATGAAGAACGCAAATTGTATCAGCAATTACTGGCAGAACGTCATTAAGCGTCTATACTCCTTACACTTCAAAATGCACTAATTTTGGTGCAAAACAGAGCGATTTTTAGTACAATCGCGCGTTTTCTGCGGCAGACAATACAAAAGGTACCTCATGAGCGATAAAGACGTCCAAGAACAGCAATCTCAACTCAAAATGTTAATCGCTAAAGGTAAGGAGCAATGCTACCTCACTTACGCCGAAGTTAATGATCATTTACCTGCCGGCATTGTCGACCCCGAACAAATTGAAGATATCATCAGCATGATTGGTGATATGGGTATTAAAGTATTCGAAACCATGCCCGATGCCGATACCGTCGCGATGCTTCAAGATGAAGCCAATGAAACTGACGAAGAGCAAGCTGAAGAAGCCGCTAATGCGTTAGTCACGACCGTCAACCAAGAACTCGGCCGCACCACTGACCCTGTGCGCATGTACATGCGTGAAATGGGTACGGTTGAATTATTAACGCGCCAAGGCGAAATCGTCATTGCCAAACGTATCGAAGAAGGTACGCAGGAAATGCTAGACACCTTAGCCGATTACCCTGGCACCGTTCGTGCCTTGCTTGATCGCTATGCCTTAGTCGAAGCAGGTGAAGTGCGATTAGCTGATGTCATCACGGCTTTTATTCAGCCTGACACGGAAGAAGCATTACCTGCACCAGCCACTGTTGAAACAGCCAGTAATAATAAAGCCGCTGTTGCAGAAGATGAAGAAGAAGTCGACACCGGCCCTGACCCTGTGTTAGTAAAAGAGTTTTTTGAACGCTTAGGAACTGCCCAAGCCAAATTCGATAAGGCCAGAAAAAAAGGTGGTATGACGAGCAAAGCATTGCAAAAACACCAACTCGGCATCCGTGATTTATTAAACGAAATGAAGTTTGCCACCAAGCAAATCAACATGCTTAATAAAGAATTACGCGACATGATGAGCATGGTGCGTTCGCAAGAACGTCAAATCATGAAGTTTTCTGTCACGAAAGCGAAAATGCCACGCAAAGATTTCTTAAAATCATTCCCTGGTAGTGAAACTGACTTAACTTGGGCTGACAAGCAAGCTAAGAGTAAAAAATTATATGCCGATGGCATGGTGAAATTTGCTAAACCTATCCAACGTGCGCAAGAAAAACTTATTGAATTAGAAACTATTGCTGAACTCAGCATTGAAGACATTAAAGAACTTAATCGTCGCATGTCAATTGGTGAAGCAAAAGCCAACCGCGCGAAGAAAGAAATGGTGGAAGCTAACTTACGTTTAGTGATATCTATCGCTAAAAAATACACCAACCGTGGTTTACAATTCTTAGATTTAATTCAAGAAGGTAACATCGGCTTAATGAAAGCGGTCGACAAATTTGAATACCGTCGCGGTTATAAATTTTCAACCTACGCCACGTGGTGGATTCGTCAAGCCATCACACGTTCGATTGCCGACCAAGCACGCACGATTCGTATCCCTGTGCATATGATTGAGACCATTAACAAGCTGAACCGTATTTCGCGTCAAATCACGCAAGAAACAGGGCAAGAGCCGCAGCCAGAAGAATTGGCTAAACGCATGGACATGCCGGAAGATAAAATCCGCAAAGTGCTCAAAATTGCGAAAGAACCTATTTCGATGGAAACACCAGTGGGTGATGATGAAGATTCACACCTCGGTGACTTTATTGAAGATAACTCAATTGAAGCACCTGTCGATGCCGCCACACGTGGCGCATTAAGCAGCGCGACGCACGAAGTGCTCGACAGCTTAACTACGCGCGAAGCAAAAGTGCTACGCATGCGTTTCGGTATCGAAATGAATACGGATCACACCTTGGAAGAAGTCGGCAAACAGTTTGACGTAACGCGTGAGCGTATTCGACAAATCGAAGCCAAAGCATTGCGTAAATTACGCCATCCTTCACGTTCAGAAAGATTACGTAGTTTCTTGGATGTAGATTAATCCCCTGTACCTTCTCAGGGCCCATAGCTCAGTTGGTTAGAGCGATCGACTCATAATCGACAGGTCGTAGGTTCAAGTCCTACTGGGCCCACCATTTTCTCGCAATTTCTGCATAGCCTGCTATACTCTAGCGAAATAATATGAAAATGATTCTATGCTTACGCCAACACACTGCTTACTAACAGGTCCGCTACATTATCAGCAACAAAAAACTAAAGTAACTGCCCCTATAACACCTGTTGCTTTATCACACTCCTATCAACAAATCGACGCCTTTGTTGAACAATATAACAATACAAACCCTGGCGAATATTTTCATTATAACAACACAACCATGCTCACCTACCCAACGACTCATTTAAAGCAGATAGGTGCAGGCAGAAAACGCTTTATCAACACAGATGACATCAAGATGATGGAGCATCGTAGCGTATACAATCATGCTGATATCTCGAGTCATCATCGAAACTCTACACTGTCTTTGTTAGGCCTTAAGCGACCTGGGCCACTATTTGTATCATCAACACCACTACCACCAGAGCCAAAACATTTTTATTTGGTTTTGTTGCGCCTCAGTATCGCCCAACAAATCGATTGGGCGCATAACCATACAAATCCTCTCCATGAGTTAACGAGCTTAACTAAAGACAGACGATTACATTCTATCTATTACATCAGCCAAACACTTTCAGGACAATGGGAAAAATGTAAGGTCTATCCAACCAATGGCTTTCGACAAAACATTGAAACACTCGAAACCCCCTTTGACCTGAGCTAATGACGACCACCCCCTATATCCCCATCATTATCAATGAGTTAGCAAACTCCTCCAACTTGACATCCGCCCTAATATAAGCTAATATAATAAAACATAATGTCAACACAAGGAGAACAATCATGTTATGCACATCTTTGAAATACCTATGGTAAAACCATAAAAACCCATCTTCCACCGATGGGTTTTTTAGTGCCTCAATAAACCTAACATATCCGAACTTTACAAAATTTCATCGACGCCGCATAGTTGTTAACAGAATAACGACAAGGTGATTAACATGAAAAAAATTCTTTTGACCTTAGCCACTCTACTTATCGCCCACTCTGCGTTGGCAAACACGCATTATACTTTTGTGAAACGACTTAACGAACAAGTTCACAATCAGTTTCATTGCGGTCATCACAGTCCCATATTGCAATATAATTTAAATACCTTGTTAGCTAACAAAATCCTCATGCTCCGTATTTGTGAACGTACGTCGCTTCCCCACGAGTGTATCAAAGGCGCTTTCTCGATTAGCAATGAAACCCAAGGCTTAATCAGTTTGAATCATAAAAAAACTGGCGCGCACATGTGTCAGATGGCTGCTGAAACCCAACACCAACTGGAATTTTATTTGCAAAGTTATTTGTTTCATCCATTGCATTAAGCTTTCTTTAAGCTTGCTTTGCTATAGTGAGCCTAAGAAAAATTAGAGCAAAACCATGGTTAGACCGACACATTATTTTATCACGGGACCTTTAACAGATCCTGCTGCTGATGCTTATACTCCACCACCAGACAAAAGTCTTTTCCCTGGCTGCACCGTTCCTCACGGCTACATGCGTCAGGGATTGTTTGAGTCATACCGCCAAATTGATGATTTGCTGTATCATTTTCTCATCAATGAGACTCGACCTATTGTCAGCGTAGATGACACCTGGACAATCAACTGTCCAACTGCACATATTCAACCTGCAAAAAACCAATTTACTCCGAATGATATTAACCTTATCCAACATAATCGGACATATGATAATGAAAATAAATCCGCTTATTATGCCAGATTTATTTCACCGCCATTAACCAATCGCTTCGATAACACTACTGAGTATCTTAAGGCATTAGATACATTTGATCACCCTCACCCACCTGAAGATGAGCATTATTATTTGGTTTTTATCACGCTAGATGCGCGACAAAATTTACTATGGAATGTTAATAAACCAATCAAACAACACAAACTCAGCATCAGTGGCGACAAACAGATTCACAGCATTTATTACCTCAATCTAAATGCTGTGACAAACCAATACACCAAAATGCTAGCGTATCCTCAATTTGCTCATCCCCGAACAACTGCTCTTGCAGATGGAATTTGTCTTTAATGCTATAATCCCCCTATGAAACCCGCAATCGTCCTACTTTCTGGCGGCATCGATTCTGCCACTTGTCTCGCTCTTGCTAAACAGCAAGGTTATAACTGCTATACGTTGGCATTTGATTATGGTCAGCGGCATAAAGCTGAGCTGCAAGCAGCAGAAAAAATTTCACAGCAGTTGGGTGCGAAAGAGCATAAACTTATTTCGCTGGGTATCGGTGAATTAGGTGGGTCGGCGTTAACGGATCATGATATCGATATGCCAGCGTATCAAGCTGATGCGGGTATCACCTCAACATACGTGCCGGCGCGTAATACGATTTTTTTATCCATTGCTTTGGGTTGGGCTGAAGTGCTGGGTGCGCACGATATTTTTTATGGCATGAATCAAGACGATTTAAATGGTTTTCCCGATTGCCAACCTGATTATATTCAAGCCTTTGAAAAACTGGCTAAACTGGCGACCCAAGCGGGCACTGAAGGCGAAAGCTTTCACATCCAAACACCATTGGCTAATATGACCAAAGCCGACATCATTAAAAAAGCGGATGAACTCGGCATCGATTTAAGCCAAACCGTCACATGCTACCAAGCCGATGCACAAGGCCGTGCCTGCGGCACTTGCCCTAGCTGCGTGATCCGTCAACAAGGCTTCGCTTATTCCGGTATTTGTGATCAAACGATTTATCAGAAGTGATTTGGTGCTGAGGCGTAGCACTGTGGAAATCTACGCCACTTTAGGTTGGTAATGACTTTCAGTTAATAAAAATAACACATATTGATTCAAGCTAACGCCCTGGCGTTTTGCGCCACGCGATAATTCAGCATGTAGATGCTTAGGCACACGCATTAAAAACTTACCACTAAATTTATCATCGATACTTGGCTCAGGAATTTTTCGACCCACATCTTTGGCTAATTGAATCCAAAGGTCAGCAGCAATTTCTACTTCTCGTAATGCAGCTGCTTCAGTCTCACCTGCTGCAGAACAACCGGGCAAATCTGGCACTGAAGCAATGTAAGCTTCATCCTCTTTGCTCCAATAAACTTGCATGGGGTATTCAAATTTTTTGCTATTCATACTTATCCATCATTTCAATGAGTTGGCTAACTTGGTAAGGATATATATAACCATCACGGTTTTGAAAATTCAACATCAGAGATTCCCCTAAACGAGCATACATTTTATGAGAGCCCTTGGTGTGACTATGTCGAAAACCTAGCAACTTAGCCATCCTACAAGCATCATCAAATCTCACCGTTTTAGGACTATTTCTTATTGCCAGAGCCAATTTTTCATTTTTGCTCATCCGACCCTCATCATGATACCATATATAGTATTTTTGTAAACTCAGTACTCAAATGACGTGTGCAAACCGCCTACGTTGATAACGCCGGTCGCTACGTGAATCAAACCACACATTCGCTGGTTCAGCATACAGAGACACAATGCTAATGAGCTGCACGACCATGGCGAGCAAACACACGCTCATGCTGATGAATGCGCCCTCACCTATACTCAGAATTAGCAAAACGGTACTCAAGCCCATGAACAACATTGAAAGCGTGACATAAACGGTTCGAGCAGTTCGTGATCCCTTTGCTAGCATCAACAACGTGCGAACATAAAGCAGTAACAACAATGTCATAATAAAGCCTGCAATGGCATTTACACCAAAGGCATACAACACCACACTGAAACCTCCGAACACTGCAAAAATAAACGCTATCGCCAAGCCAACAAATACTTCGCTCGGCATCACCATGGATTGTTTCATGACGCACTCCTTATAATTATGAATTAAATTGAATTTTTAACAGATTTAATTATAGGCTAAAATAGATTTATTTCAATAATTAATTTAATGCATTTTAGGATGGGCCGGAGCTATTGCTGAGTCATTCCCCTGTAGGGTGGATAAAAGTGTGAGCGACAGCGAATACATATCCACCAGGGCTCTATCATTAACCACTGCTGGTGGATATGCCTGAGCTTCGCTCAGCCCTTTATCCACCCTACTTTAAGCATGGGGAGATTGAGGATGTTGCTTGAGATAGTCGACTTCACCCTGCCAAGCTGTTTTCACTTTAGGTAACAACGCCTTTGCATCAGCATCACCCTGTTTCGCGGCTTGAGTGACCCAATGATTCGCCTGTTGCCAGTCATGCTGAAAATATTGATCGTTATACATCAGCTTACCTAATTGATACTGCGCTTTAGCATAACCTTGCTGGGCTGACTGCTTGTAAAGCACAACAGCCTTACTAATATTTTGCTTCACATGCTTACCCGCTAAATACAGATTCGCCAATTCATATTGTGCCTGGGCGTTACCTAGTTTCGCTGCTTGGGTATACAACGGCATAGCTTGCTTAAACTGTCCCTTGGCAATTGCTGTATTCCCCTGTTGAAGCAATTGCGCTGCTGTGGGTTTAGAACAGCTGACGCTAAAAAAAGCTAGTGTGATAATAAAGATTAATGTGGTGATTTTTTTCATAGTGCTCTCTGGTAATTACCCGTGGCGAGCTATGCTCGCTAATTAATATCACCCCTCATCTGCCCAAGGGCATCTTCTCCCCTCGCGGGGAGAAGAAAAAGTTCAATCGCTTTAAGTGTGTATTCCATTATAACTCCATAATATTTTATTTGATCCATTATGTGGTTTTAACTATAGGTTCGCAATAGTTCATGCGCACGAAAGCGCGCTGGGGGTTGGGTTGTTGAGTGCTACGGGCTTTGTGTTGGGCAATAAGTTTTTTGGGGGCGGCGGCGCCGGGCTGTTGTACCGGGGCTGAGGGGGTGTTGTAGTTGTTTGAGGTCATTAAGTCGCCATGGCGCACGGCAGCAATGTTTTCGATGTAGACGTTGGGGGATGCGGTGAGGAAATTGGCTTGTGCTTCGACGGTGCCGGAATTAACACCGTGATGATCGCCGGCTTTGTCGCCTTTGCTTTGTTTGAAGATGGAATTTTTGTGGCAGGCGGGTTGTCCATTGATGAAGACGGTGCCGGCGCATTGATCCGCACTCGCTGAGGTGGCAACGTTGGTGTATTTTACTTGACTTAGCCAAGGCCATTTTTGACAGACGTCATCATGGTTGGTGATGGTCGCGTTGCTGTTGCGATAGATGGCAGGTTTGCCATTAATGTAGACTGTCATGATTTATTCCTCAATGGTTTGGCTGGCTTCGCCAGTGCTTATCCTTCCCTCATCCGGTCCTTCGGACCCCCTTCTCCCGATAGTCGGGAGAAGGGGACTAGATTGAGTTAACGTGGATATTACCTTTGGCTTTTAGGTAAATGTCTTCTTCACTTTGTTGATTGATTTTTTTTCCAGCGACTTTGACATCACCATTGGCCATTAATTTCATTTCACTGTTCGCATTTCGAAAACTCATGGTGCCATCGTGATGAAGCTCTAGGCAACTCGCGCCGAAACGCAATTGCAGGGTGTGTTGCCCCACTTGCTCAAACTGAAAATTCGATGTTGTTGTCTCGGGCTCGATGACTGTCAAGCTGGGGGTGGCTTGAGGCACTGCTTTGATTGCGGGTTTCATGTATATTCTCCATTTTGGGGTGTGAGCTTAATTGAGTGACCATACTAGTTACGACGGTATCGCCTTGATTTTCGATAATCATGACACCGTGGCTATTATAAAAAGGGTAAGCTAATCGTGCGCTAGCATACACAATGGCGAGTAATACAGCTGTCGCGCCGGTTTCACCAGTGGTATTAAATAATTTAATGGTTTGAATATTTGGCTGTTTGTGTAGCTGCAAATCAAACCATGCGATTGTGTCAGCATGATCTTGGGTATGTGTGACCACAACACTGTCGATGCTAGTGGCAGATTGTTGGATGTGTGTTTTTAAATCTTTGATTTTTACAACAGGAGACAAACTCACCAAGCTGTTAGTTAAGGCTGATTTTTCCCATTGCAAACACACGGCGGCTTCGCCAGGCGCTTGACCGTATTCATTGCCGTCACAATACACATTATTCACGCTCGATAATTCCGTGATAGTTTGTGGGTTAATGAGTGTGTCAATAGCAGCGATAAGTAAGTGCGTTAATTGCGAGCCGTGTTGAAAATTCTGTAACTGTTGCTCAACCATGGTTAATACACCTTGGCTTTGCGAACTAAAACTAAAGGTAATAGCGCTGGCGGATAGCATAGCTTCAAACACAATGCTATTAAGGGTATCAGGTTTTATGTGAGTAGCTCGACTCGTTTGTTGCGGTGGTAAAATCATCGAGCAATGCATCTTGCGTGTCAACGTAGCCATTGTTGGCTTGTGACAGGGCGTAGACATGAAAGTGTTTCAGGCGGAAATTTTCATCACGAATAAACACATGGCGTTGATGTGCCAAGTTTTGTTGTAACAACTCGACATTCAGATAACATTTACCCATATCATAAAAGGTATGATTTTTTACTGGCGCTTGCGTGTAACTGCTGACAAGCTGACCGTTAACGGCAAGACTATCATCAATCTCGATATAATAGTGTTCATTACTATTCTGTGGCGTAAAACAATTGTTCTAACGATAAACATTCCACAAGCATACGTAATAAAAATATTAATAGCAGGAGCGTCATCATAAACCCAACTACTCATCTTGTGAAATCTTGTGAGATTTAAGCTACAATAAAGACTTATCAGCTTGTTATGTCTTTCTGATTTTTGCAAAAAATGCTTCGCAATATTTAAATGGCTTTAAAAAACTATTATTTTGGAGAGTGACAGTGACTGATTATGATTTCAAATCTCTGAGTCCATATGATTTTGAGGTGTTAGTTAAAGATCTTTTAACAGAGAAACTTTCTGTAAGCTTAGACTCCTATAAGCCAGGAAAAGATCAAGGTATTGATTTGAGAGGTTACTCCTCTCAAGACGAAACAATTATTGTTCAGTGTAAGCACTATGCAAGTTCAACATTTAGTGATTTAAAATCAAGCTTTAAAGGTGAAATCAGCAAGGTTGAAAAATTAAAGCCTGATAGATATTATCTAGCAACATCACTCAGTCTTTTACCAAAAGAGCAAACCACATTATATAATATGCTACCTAATTATTTTGAAAACTGTCACGCTATTTTCCATAATAGTTCTCTGAATGATCTTTTAAAAGAACATCCTCGAATACACAAAAATCATTTTAAATTATGGTTATCAAGTACTGAGATACTTAAAATTATCCTTAATAATGGCATACATAATCGGTCAGAAGCATCAATCGAAGCGATACGAGAAAAAATAAAGTTGTATGTGCACAACGATAGCTATAATAATGCCCTTGAAGTTCTTGAAAAATACAGATACTTAATTATTTCAGGCGTACCAGGAATAGGAAAAACCACTTTGGCTCAAATATTAGCCTATCAATTTATGAACGAAGGATTTGAGTTCATTGAAATCACCACTAATGTCAAAGAAGGTTGGAATGTTTATAATAAAGAAAAAAAACAAATTTTTTATTACGATGATTTTTTAGGTTCAAACATATTAAGCACCCTTGAAAAAAATGAAGAAAAATCAATACTCAAATTTATAAAAACAATACATCAATCAGATAATCATTTTTTTATTTTAACGACAAGAGAATATATTTTACAGCAATCAAAACTGACTCATGATGCTATCAACAATACTGAATTCGACATAGCCAAGTGTGTCATAGCCTTATCAGATTACACAGTCCTCATACGAGCAAAGATTTTATATAATCACATTTATTTTTCAAAAATTTCAAACATCCATAAAAACTTGCTCGTAGAAAATAAATTTTACATGAAAATCCTTGACCATAAAAATTTTAACCCTCGACTTATAGACATGATGTTAAATGATATTCGCATAAAAGACATTGATTCAAGTAAGTATCTTCAGGAATTTGAAGAAAATTTAAACAATCCTGAGCGTATTTGGAGACACCCATATGAACAACTTGCTGAAGCCCCAAAAAAATTACTTACTTTGATGCTAACTATGCAGCTACCAATATCCCTAAATGAGCTAAAAGAATTATTTTTGAGTATTGCTGGCAGTAAAACGTCTGATTTTAGTCAATCAATTAAAATATTAGATGATAGCTTTATAAAAACAACTAAAGATAAGGATATTCTTTTAGTTAATTATTATAACCCTTCGGTTGAAGATTTTTTGTTAAATCATCTTGAATCAATGGATGATACCATTGTTGAGGTCATCAACAGCTCACAAGATATCACTCAACTTTCGGTGCTATTAGAGAAACAATTAACTCTAAAGCAAAGACATGAAACCTCCATCGTAAAAAAAGCATATCTTGAGGCAATAGAAAGATTGTTACTTAAACCAGAAAGAGAACTTCATCAAAGAAGTTACTATAGATTTTCCTTCGAAAAACGGGCACTTCTACTATTGAGATTAGTTGAATTTCTAAATATTGATGACATTAATAACTTATTGCTAGAATTAGTTGATGCACTAACTATAGAAAATTATACTGATGAAAATCTTCTTATAGAATTCCTAGTTAAATTAAAAGCTAGCAATATAGTTGAAGAACCCACATTTCAAAGGTTTATTAATAAAATATATACGCTTTTTGCAGAAGCAATTGAGCATAGCCCCAATGCTGAAACTTTTGAAGCTATAGGGAATTATATAGAGCATTTTTCATCCTACTTGAAAAATAGTGCTATAGAAACATTAAGATGTTTAGCTAAACAGTATGACTTTGACAGCGAGCTAGATGATTATAGTACGGTTGAAGAATTAGAATGGTATTTTGCAACAGTTGAGAACATTTGTATCTCCTTCGATTTGAACATTGAAGCAAATACTTCTTCAATATCTGACAAGTTATCTGAAGGAATAGAAGAAGAAGAAATTCGAAATATTGAAAGGTCATCTGACAGGTGGAAAGAATGGGAAAAACCGGAAAATCACGATCAAACTACAGTGCCTACTGCTAAAAATATTGAAACTGAAATTGACCTAATGTTTGCCTCTTTTAAATAGGCAGTTAAAATATGACTGTAGATACCATGTATGGCAGAGAGTGTTCAATTAACTGTGTCAGCCGTTTCTTATAAAGCCAACTGTTCTCGTCAAGAGCGTGATTTAGTACAGTCTGACGTTTCTTTACAATCTCAGGCCCAGAGGGCTACCATTACGCCGTCTCGCTTTCAAAGGTCGCGTCAAAAGCGCTCTCAGCAGTGGAGTTAGAAGTCCATTTCTGCCCAGTGGAAATTTCCCAGCGCGTATTCCAACGACAATGTGTTCTTTCAGTTGCTAAATATCCATACCCGGTATATCCAGAGTTGTATTATCTTTTATCATCATCAATTATCCTTCAATGAAGTATACTGAATATAGAGCAGTATGAAATCATAATTCAGGTTAAATTGACACAGCTCCTAGAACACTCCTGAACCTAAGTTTGCTCTCAATAATTTAGTGTTGATTAATCATTAAAGGATTTTGATCAATCGGTTTAAATTCAGCAACAGCTTGTTCGGCTTGTTGTAATTGCGCGTTACTCAGTTTGGCTTTAACTTTCGGTAGCAATGCTTTCGCATCAGCATTACCTTGGTTAGCGGAAAGGGTTAGCCATTTGTAGGATGCAACCATATCAGGTTTAACGAACTTTCCTTCGTTGTAGAGTTTACCTAATTGATATTGGGATTTATCATCGTTGCGGTTTGCGCCGTCGATGAAATAGTTTATTGCTTTCACACTGTCTTGCTTAACGTAATTACCATTAGCATACATAACACCGAGACCATAAAATGCACGAGGAATGTTATAGTTTTTTGCTTTGTTAAAATTTTTATATGCTTCTTCATAATTCTTTTCTATACCAAGACCATCATAGTAAAATGCTCCAAGGCTTGCGTAAGCTAATACATAACCTTCATTTGCTGCTTTCTGATACCACCTAAAAGCTTTCTCATAATTTTTTTCGACACCATCCCCATTCTTGTAAGACAAACCAAGGTTATAAGCTGCACCCGCCGACCCTTGTTTTTCGGCTTTACTGTACCAATAAAAAGCTTTTTTATAATCTTGCTTTAAGCCTAGCCCTACAGCATATAAATTAGCCAAATTATTTTGTGCGGCAAGATTACCTCGTTTTGCGGCTTTTTCAGTATACCTAGCTGCTAGTGTTAAATTTTTTGGAACACCCAACCCCTTTTGGTACATGACAGCTAATGCAGTTAGTCCATTCACATCACCATGATCAGCAGACTGTTTAAATTCTTGATATGCCTGTTTATATTGTTGTTGTTTAAAGTAAACAAGGCCATCATTATAATCCGCATAAACACTGAATGTTACCACTGTTAAACAGATAAACAAATATAATCGTTTCATCACAGCTCCTCTGATTCGCCACTACGTCGATTTTACCATCAATGGCTTCGCATGTAACCAGTTCAAATCTTCTGCTTTACCTTCATCATTACTTAACCACTTGATCTCGACATATTCTTTGGTTAATGTCACCCAATCGTTTAGCGAACGCATGGGTAATGTCAGGTGATATTTCGGTATAGTAAGCTGTGAACGGGCTAAAAACTCTAACCCTACGGGTTGCGTTTGCTGTAATACTCCCGGTAATTGATTAATGGAGGCTGAAGCACCCACAACACCATTTAAGGTTTCACCGGCTTTGTTCGTGCGTTCTTCCCAGCGCCAGGGCGCATACATACTATCAGCTGCATTAGTGTCTTGCACCTTAGCCGATGGGCGCGCTAAATCGGGAATATTGTCTTGCGCATAGAATAGCTGATACCCCACTATTTTGTTCGTCTCGATTTCCACCAACGCTTGTTTAGCGATTAAGCGTGCGGGGATGACGTAGCCCATCACCGCGTTAGCCGTACTAAAGTCCCAATCACGTACCATTTGCCAATGCCAATAGCTTTGGGTGTTGACTTCAACTTCACCCACTAAGGAGGTCATGAAACCATAGACAATACGTGTTTCAACGGCAGGTTCACTGAATTGATGTGTGTTAAGTTTGGATGTCATGGTTGGAGCGGTGACTAAACTTAATAGTGTCGCGTATTCCTTGCTCGGGTAATCGAGAAAATCTTGAACGACCTTAGTATCATTGTTGAAATAACTAGTCCGTGCCCAATTTTCTAATGGCGTGTGTGCATCTAACATTATAATTTGACTGGCAATAAGAGAGACCATGATGGTGAGGTCAATCACGCCATCGATGGGCAGTTCGAATGCTGCTAATTCAGGACTGGCGGCTAGCGCTTCGCCTTCTGTTGTTAATACTGTGGTAGCTGCTTCTGCTATTGAACTCGATTCTGATTTAGGCAATACAATACCACGACTATCAGGGGCAGGTATATTATCGTCTACGACCAAAGGTTTGCCTCTCTCCAACATCTTCGTCCTCAACCCCCGAGTCGCTTTCGCAACCCCCAATCCAGAACTGAATACTTGCAAGCCATAAGCAATTTCAGTGGCGGTATCGTGGGTTTTGAAACTCTCTAAGAAACTGTCAATCGCCGTGGCAAAGGATACACCGGCACAGGCCACACCAAAGGCTTCTAACGGAGTAATACTCCAGCGAGCAATGGTGCTGTCGCGCAGCATGGCGTAAGGGCGCCATGAATGCACTTGCATCCACTGTTGTAATTCGCTGCTGCTAAAACCCTTGTAAGTGCCATAAAGTTTCGTCAGCCCTGAACCCACCGATTGCAGTTGCACGATGGTTTTTATCCATGCACCGAGTTGATTGTTATGCACAAGGTTGCTATATGTTTGGGTGACTAAGTCCCACAGAGCGAAGGCGGTTAATGCGCCTTGCATCACCACCAGGGTGTGTTGGGAAATGGTGAAGGGTTTAATGCTTCCCGCAGCGGGTGCGCTACCTTCGGGGTGGCTTAATAACAATGTGCCTTTTATGACGTTGCCAGTGAGTGTTTTAGCCACAGACGTTGCCGATGGCTTCGCATCATGGATGACTTCAATGCCATCTGGGTGAGTTGTGTTGGGTGTGACTAATTTCACAGGTAACGGTGGTAACACGTCTACACCTTCTTGTGGGGTAAGCGCATGGGGGTTCGCTTGTTGTTGTGTCTCGCCGTGTTGTTTGGCTTGTTCATCTAGCAAGTCTTGCAAGAAAGCTTGGCTTAGCGGCACGCTATTGGCGGGTAATGGCCCGCTTTCAGCTTGCACTGTCACATGCTTGAACACCGGCTCACCTGTCATGATGAGTAAGTGAAGAAATTGCTGTTTAATAATATTAGTTTGATCTAACGCTTGCTCATAAGCTGCTTTGGCTTGTTGCGCTTGTTGCGCACTATCTTTCGTCGCTTGCTGGGTACGTTTTTTATCCGCGGATGATGAGGCGTATTGACTCAGGGTTTGGTTGATTTTTATTTGGCCTTGTTGATATTGCCAATCATTTAACGCTTGCGCGATTAGGGGTTGCCACGCTTGTGTGCCGAGTTGAATCAGGCCTTGCAAAGCCCAATGCAATTGCTCATTTAAGTGCTCATCCATACTGATTTCATCACCTTTGGTGATCGCGTAGGCTTGACAAAATGCGGTTGGGTTAAATAGACCTGTACCGATTGGCACAGTCGCTTGCTCACCGTCAGGCTGTTGTGCCACTTGCACTTGTGCATCACTTGGAAACATGGCTTGTTTTAATAGCCACCATTGGTCACCCGCCTTTGCCGACACAAGCTGCTTCAACCACTGGCCACCCGCAGGGAATGGTAATAATAGGTGGTTTGGCAAGCCTTTAATCACTTGCGTTTGATCCTCACCGGGCACATCACCCATATGATGATCCTTAATGTCAACTTCAGCATATTGCACGGCTTCATTATCAAGCCATTGGTCGACCATGCGTGGGTCGTGCGCGGTATGGTTGAGAATACCAAGCATAGCAAAATATCCTCGACCATACTGCGAGGCGGGCATGGCGAAATAATCGAGCAAGGCTTCTTGCGTGTCTACGGCATTATCCGCTTTTGAACTTTGCTGCTGGTTTAACACCTCAATTAATAAAGTTTGTAAGCGACGAATTTCTTGTTTAATAAAATTACGGCGTGGCTTATCCAGCGTGGCATCAATTAAGCTTTTATTTAAATAATGTCGACCCATATCAAATAATTGATTACCCGCAGGGCTAGTACCGACACAATACAATCGGTTATACAGGGAAAGCATACCATGCACACTTTTAAAACTTATTTCTTCATGCTCTTGGTTATTGACAGGGTTAAAAAATAATTGATTAGCTAGCACTGCCGTGCTGAAATGATTCTTTAGCGTATCTTCGAGTTCTGTTTTTTGTTTTAAATCGTGTTTAAATTCAGTAGCCGTTAAACTATGGCACCAACTGACATAATCAGCCATGATGTCGGGGTCACTGATATCTTTCCAGGCTAACTTAGGATTGGCAAATAAATATTGCCATACATCGGTGTTGGGCATGCGTTGTTGGCTGTTCCGATCAATAGGCGCTTGGTAAGGCAATACTGCCACGGCATTTTTTAATTGCTGCCATAAAAAACTGATATCCGTTTGAATGCTAGCAATATAACCTAAGGGGTTATCTAAAAATAATGTGGGGATATTATCGTCTCGCACCATGCAATGCGTGCCTGTCATTTCGTCGGTGTGATTGCATTGCTCTGATGGCGCAACATATTGATTCAGGAAATTAGCTAACTGTAATGTTGGACCCATTCGTTTTTGTCGCAAGGCATCAGCATCTGATTTTTTAGGCTGGGCGAAAGCACTTAAACGCTCGTGATTTTTCCATGCTCGCTCATCATTATCATCCATTCCACCCATCGCTGTCACTCGGTCCCAACTCCACTGTACAGGTGAGTATGCAATTTGAATATCATGCTGTTTACCTGCTGTCTTAATGACGGCAGCTAATGAAGCACTCGCTACTGTCGTGGCAGCTCGAGTTTCAGCACCAGCATAGCGCATGAGATCGACATCCTTATAGTGACGCTTTTGGGTGGGTTCGACATTAACAACTTCTAATTCACGCCATAAATAACCATCACGAAAAACATATAGCCAACCTGGATCAAGCTCTGGAGCATAACTGGGCGTTAAGTATTGTTGAATGTGCTCAGCCAGCAATTCATCATTCACTTGCGTCCAAGGCTGCTTATTATCGGCATAATCACGGTAATGCCAAATGCGGTAAAGATAGACTTGTTCGCGTAACCAAGCTGGCAAACGAGTGATGCTATCTAATTTATCTAACTCACCCGTTGGCGTCGTAATCCGCCATGCAAGCAATGATTCAAGCAATTGATTTTCGGCCAACTGTCCGGATGTTAAGGTTTGTGTGCTGTTATAACCTTTCACTTGCCCCAAAGGAATACGACACTCATCAGCACCCTCTTGCGGTATGGTTAAATAGTCCTGCGTCTGCGCTTGTGGCAAATTGTGCAAGATATGTTGGTGCTGATGATTCGACGAATTATCTTCAGAATTCACCATGGTTTGCATGAATTGCTCTGGCTTATCGCCTTCGCTGTAAATACAAACAGAATGCACAGGCTTAAATGCTTGTGAGACATCAGCAGCATCTTGAGTTTGATGATTTGACATCCAGTTATGATGATATGACACAGGATATTTAGTGCGCTCGGCTTGATGCAAGGCCTGTAATTTTTTTGAGGATTTAGTGCCTGGTTGTTGCACAGGCGCTGGTGGTGTATTGTGATTATTGGACACCATTAAATCGCCGTGGCGCACAGCAGGAATACCTTCAATAAACACGTTAGGCGAAGCAGTGACAAAATTGGCTTGCCCTTCAACCGTGCCTGAAATTACCCCGAAATGATCGCCTGATTTATCACCTTTACTGGTTTTAAAAATCGAATTTTTATGGCACGCAGGTTGTCCATTAATAAACACCGTGCTTGCACAATTATCGGCTGTCGCCGAAGTTGCAACATTCGTGTATGTGACTTGATTCTGATTCGGCCCTTTATAGCAAACATCATTGTGATTGGTGAGGATCGCGCCACTGTTGCGGTAGATGGCGGGTTTGCCGTTAATGTAGACTGTCATGATGTACCTCAGTTAATGTGCAGAATTAATATGCAACTCATGTTTGGATTCAATATACATGTCACGTTTGCTTTTTTGATGAATATTATTCCCTACAACTTTCACATCACCATTCGCCAACAACTTCATCTCACTTTCAGTATTACGAAAACTCATAGTGCCGTCACTATTGAGTTCTAAACAACAAGCGCCAAAACGCAACTGTAAACGATCCTTTCCAACCTGCTCAAATTTAAAATCAGGTATTTCATTTTTCTCATTTTCAGCCTCTATCAAGGTGTCAGTACTTGACACTACGGCTTTTATAGCTGCTTCCATATGTTTACTCCTTTATGATATTTAAATTTTTTGTCACAATACAGGTCGTCGATAATAAATGTTGGTTTTCAATCAACATAACCCCATTACTATTGTAGAAAGGATAGTCCAATCGACCAGCCGCATAGGCTATCGCTAATAGGGCGTTAGTCACGCCCGTTTCACCAATCACTTCAAACAATTTTACCTCTTGCACACCGGAAGCAGTATAAGACATTGTTAATGGTTTGTTCCAAACAGACTGGCTAACATCATGCCAAGCTAATACGTCATCGTAAGTTTGAGTATGAATCAGCACAACACTATCAATATTTACAGGTGTAGATTGCAATGTTTGATCAATAACCGTTTGCATTGAATCACTTTGATTGACTTGTGAAAATTCAACCAATGAGTTAACTACCTCTACTGTTTTTTCCCAACATAAACAAATAGCTGCTTCACTTGGCGATTGGCCGCATTCATTACTGTCGGTGCGCAATTGATGTTTCTGCACTAATGTTTGAAAATTATTAGTGTTAATCAAAGAATCCACACCACATATCACTAACACATCATGCTCAAGGTCATTCTCAAAAGCCTTGACCTGTTGTTCAACTATTTTTAATACACTGGTCCCAAGACTAGTGAAAATTAATTTTATTCGCTCAATGCCAGGGAACAATCGGACAAGCATGCCTTTGACGCTCTTTTCATTCAATATGTCACTTTGTGGACTGGATAAAGAGGGCAATAGAATATGCACGACAATATCCTTTGCCACATATTTCTCAATTAACGTTTTCAGCATAGGAACTAACGTCGATTCAAGTAATATTTTTACGCGTTCCAATGGTAGCGCTTGATCTAATGCCTTAATCGCATTGCAATAAATGGACTGTGGTGCGCTAATATCACCCGGTATGTTAATAGTCATATCAGTTTGACTTGGTGGTTCAATGTTAAGGGAAACACAAGAAAACACATCATTACATGTGAACCCTTGATTGCTAAAAGCTGATATTTCAGTTAGCTTTATTGTTTTAATCGTATTATTCGACATAATTAATCCTGCCATACTGTTATTTCATACCCATCATGATCAACCGCTAGCTCATTTGCCCTTATTGCTGTACGAAAAATTAACGCTATTTCGCGTTTATCTGTATCAATCAATAAAGTATCAAAAATAAGCGATAAAGCTCTGCGTTCAATTTTTGAGACTAAAGTTGCATTAACATTTAACACGGGCAATGCCAACACCACTTCTTCTTGCTCGGGGAAAAAACCTTTTAAACGTAACTGTTCACCGCCCATTAGCGGTTTTGCAAATTGTTGATCGGTAGGTGCGTAGTGATAGAGTGTTGCAGGTAATGGTTTTTTATTATCAGCTGTTGCTTGTAAATTGACGGCTAAACGCGGCTGCCATTCCATGGGGATGGGGCCAAAACTGGCTGGTTTGACGCGCTGGCTAGGTTTTTCGATCGCGGGCGGTGGGCATTCGATAAAAGGCAGTTGAGCATTGTCACACTCTTTTTCGCGTGTGATAAAACCGAGGCCAACAGGGTTTGCATCATACGCTTTATCACCGGCTTCACTATTGCCACCGTAGGCATTTTCATAAATGAGAGGGGTTGGCTGCATCGCTTTAGCATCGGTTTTGGTCACGTCAAACATATTGCGTTTCCACAAACGTTCGCCGTACACGCGTAAGGATTTTTGCCAATGCCAATCGTCACGTTGAAAATGCACTTCGACATCAGTTATGCGTTGGTTAGGTTGCGTAGGATAGGCCGTACCTTGCAATAACAATTCGGCACCTTGTTTGAATGGCACAGTGTCACAAGCAGCAGTTAAACTCGACTCACCCTCTTCACCTCGCCATTGGTCGAGTGTGTTCAAGGTGGTATCTGTCGGCGTTAGATCGCCTTGCTCATCAAAATTGAATGCGGCTTTAATCACACACGTGTGTTGTGCTTGTTGTTGCTGATTCATGCCGGGCACAATTTCGGCTGCAAATTCGGTTTCATTATGCAAGCTAAGCATGTGCCACCTCGGGCAACTGCCATTGTTTGAGGTTAGGGTCGATATATTCCTGCTGTTTATTAGTGATGTTTAATAGTGCGACGACATTCACCATCATACTGCCAGAAAATTGGTGCAACAACGATTGCAGGTGGGACTTTGTCACTGCTTGACCACATAAATAGCGTTCGCTTTCAATCCATGGTTGTTGTTCGAACCATTGCATGGCCGCTGCTGCATCGGGCACCATGTCACCTGTCGAAGCGGTTGACCCCACGACTTGCATGCGTGGTTTGTAGCTAGGCAATTCGCCACTTAATAATAACCAGGCTTGGCTGGCCAAGCTTGCCGTTTTTGGCTGCTGCAATGCCGCAATAATATGCGCTGCCGCATCGATATGGCCGTGCAGCGCTAACAATAATAAACCAGGTTCCGGGTGGTATTGTGAGTAAAACACAAGGCTTTGCAATAGCGTTTTTTCACCGCTGAGTGCAGCGATAGTCATCATTTCTCGGTATTGTTTATCAGAAAAATCACGCTGCATGGCGAGGTTAAATACGCTGACTAGATTCGTTTCGCCTCGTAACAAACCACCGAATAATGCATGCACTAAAATGCCCGGCTCGATAGGCACTTCTGGGTTAGTTAACAAACTACGATAATGCCGGCGGAAACTATCAAGTCCAAAGCGTGGCTGCCATGCAGCGCAATACAACGCTTGCGCTTGCGTACGAGCATCATCATCTTGCGATACACCTTGCATAAGTAAATTGTCTGGCATGTGATCACCCATGCGATGCCATAAGTTTAATAATTCTGGACGCAAACTTTGTTCGGTGTGGTAATAGGGTGTTAACAGTTGCACATGCTTCGGTAATGGCAAATGGATTAAGGCATTTTCGACACCTTCGCGTAAGCCTTCGTGTGCAAACCAAACCGGCACCCACTCATCAACTTGCTCATGATTACCCGCCATGCTGTGAGCCGTGATTAAAATAAACGCTTCAAACACGTTGTTGGGTTTGTCGGGCAGCAATGCTAACCGTTGGCTTAAAGCATATATTGCGGTACATAAACGTTGCTGCACTAAATTCACCATGCTGGACTGCACCAACGGTTTTTCTATCAAGCTTTGATAGCTGTAATAGCAATGCTTTGCAATGTCGATATATTGGTTTTGTAATTCAACTTGCTGATTTTCAATAATGCTTGTCATCGACTACCCTTCCAAACGTTTAATGCAAATAATGTTTTTTATTGAAGTTTTTAATGTAATAGGATGATAGTGGGTATTGAATAGGAATGCAAGTGACATGCATAAAATTCATATTGTTTGCAATTGATTGACATTAACACGCTATTTTTAGGCTACACTTTTTATAAATGCACAGGAGTTACCGATGAAATGGATCATAATATTTGCCAGCCTAGTGCTTGGCACCGCCATGGCGAATAATGCAACGTTAGAGCGTAGTATTGAACATGGCCAGATGGAGCAACAACAATTACAAAACCATGTGAACCTACATGCTGGTGAACAAATGAATAACGACATGATGGCCAACACGGCGCGTAACGATATTCAAACGAATAATATGCAGCAACGAAATAACATTCAGAGTAATTTGCAAGCAGCGCCAGCAAAAGATACGCCCGCTTTGAATCAATTAGAAATCGCACCGCAGTCGGGTGGGGATCAATAGGGGATAGGATATAAAAGACTGATGTGAACCGCGTTGCGGTTATTATCTTTATCACCCCTCATCTGCCCAAGGACATCTTCTCTCCGCCGGGGCGAAGAGAAATGATTAAAGCGATTGATTACTCACCATCGGCAGAAGGCGTTTGGCGCTTTGTTTCCTCTTCGCGTAATTCGCGGCGCAAAATTTTACCGACATTGGATTTAGGTAAGCTTTCACGGAACTCAATCATACGAGGGATTTTATAATTCGCTAAATTTTCTTTACTGAATTCACGCACGGCTTTTTTATCAATATCACTGCCAGGTTTTTTGACGATAAAGGCTTTTACCATTTCGCCCGAGCGGCGATCTTCAACACCAATACAGGCGACTTCTAGCACGCCATCCATTGAAGCCAAGACTTCTTCCACTTCGTTCGGATAAACATTAAAGCCTGCCACGATAATTAAATCTTTTTTGCGATCGACAATGCGGATGTAATCATTGTCTTCAATCATCGCCATATCACCGGTGTGCAACCAACCATCTTCACTGATGACGTTGGTGGTTTCTTCAGGTTGATGCCAATAACCTTGCATCACTTGTGGGCCACGTACACAGAGTTCACCGACTTGATTACGCGCAACGATATTTTTGTCATCATCTTGAATACACACTTGCGTTGAAGCAACAGGCAGGCCAATCGTGCCAGTAAAACTTTCGCCATTGTCGGCTTCGACTGCCACAACAGGAGACGCTTCCGTTAAACCATAGCCCATCAGCATACGCACGCCCGTCACTTCGCGCCAGCGCTCGGCGACGCTGCGCTGTACTGCCATGCCACCACCGATTGACACGCGCAAATTTGACATATCAGAATGAGTAAAGTCTTTGTTGTTAAGCAGTGAATTCACCAGCGTATTGACTGCGATGATCACAGTATAAGGATATCTGCTGATGTCTTTCACCATGCCAGGAATATCGCGCGGGTTGGTAATTAAAATAATGGTGCCGCCGGTTTTAGTGAACAATAAGCAATTCGTGGTTAAGGCGAAAATATGATAAAGCGGCAAGGCGGTAACCACCACTTCTTTGCCATCATGAATATCGATGCACCATTCCATCTGTAATAAGTTAGCCAGTAAATTACGATGCGTTAAGACCGCACCTTTGGCTAAGCCTGTTGTGCCACCAGTGTATTGCAATAACGCGACATCTTCATAATCTATTTCGACTTTATTTAATGTTAATTTCTTGCCATCTTTCATCACTTGCTTAAATTGCACGACGTTTTCTAGGGTAAATGTTGGCACCATGTGTTTAACATGTTTTGCAGCAAAGTTAACAATTTTACCTTTCACGGCTGATAACATGTCACCGACTTCGGTTAATATGACATGCTGTACTGGCGTTTCTTTTTCAATGCTGCTGAGCACGTGCGCAAAGTTGGCGACAATCACCATCGTCGTTGCGCCGGCATCATTTAATTGATGTTTTAATTCACGCGCTGTATACAAAGGATTAACATTCACGACTCGCGCCCCCGTACGTAACGCGCCATAAAACGCAATGGGGAATTGCAACAAGTTAGGCATCATGATAGCGACACAATCGCCTTTACCAATACCGAATTTATTTTGTAGATACGTAGCGAAGATGCGTGATTTTTCTTCTAGCTCGTTAAAGCTTAATTCTTGCCCCATGTTAATGTAAGCCGTACGGTTACCATAACGGGCACAACTTTTTTCAAACATATCGGCAAGTGAAGTAAATTGGTCGATATTGATGGGGGTTTGATTTTCTACAAAAGCTTGTTCGGACATTGAGTAAATCCTTAATTAGAGTTTGGCGCTTAGGGTTTCGAGCTTGGCGCATACTATAGCATATACCCATCACCATTCAAGATAAGCTAGCACCACTTTAGTCAGCAATAACCTATTCGATCCTTAAACTCATTTTCACTGTTCAGCGATTCACAAAATACGGCTAAAAACAGGCAATTATCAGGGCGATTTTTCAACATCAGCGCAAAAAAACTGACCAGTTTCTGCGAGAGTAGTTCACGGCTATCAATATCATTGCAAGCTTTATCAATCGAGTTGCTTATCGACAGTAATCGCGGTTGTCATTACACCGTTAACGTTAGTTGCTGTACGCCCCATATCGATGATGGGGTCGAAACCTTGCACTAGCCCCACGACAGCATAAGGTAAATGTAATGTGGTAAGTGTTACGGTGGCCGCCACAAATGCGGTGCCTGGAATGCCAGAAATACCTAATGATGCGATGGCATTAATAAACATAACCATGAAGAACATGCTTAGCGTCATGGGCTGATGTAAAATTGTTAGCGCCATTACCACTAACATAGCCGGGAACACACCAGCACAGGCATTCATACCTAAGGTTGCGCCGATGCCTGGGACAAAGCTCGCTGTCACTTGTTTAGTGTTGAATTTTTTGCGTAAAGTTTCTTCCGTGACGGGTAAAGTTCCTAAACTGGAGCGGGTCGTAAACGCGACGACTAATGGTGCATAAGCGCGCTTTAAATAAGCCCAAGGATTGTTGCCACCCGCCATTAAGATCAATAGGTGCATGACGATTACCAATGCCATAGCCACATACATTGCAGCAATGAAACTCGCCTCGCCTCTTAGTGCTGACAAACCTTGCATCATACCGACGTTCGCCATTAAAGCTAATACACCATAAGGTGTTAGCGCGATCACAATACTGGCTAATTTTTTCATGACTTGAAACGCAGAGCTCATGAATGCTTTGAAGGCTTCACCTTTCTCAGCATCGACACGTATCACCATGAGGGCGGCAACACCGAGTAACACGGCAAATAAGACAATAGCAACAGTGTTTTCATCCACCATGATTTTAACGGGGTTGCTAGGCAACATCGCTAATAAGGTATCGACAAAATCCGTATAGGGATGCGTTGGCATGATCAGCTGTTCTGGCAATTGCAACCCTGCACCGACGTGAAACCATAGACCAACACCCATGCCAATCGCAGAAGCAATGGCTGTCATACCCAGCAACATAGCAACTGAGCGAATGGATAGCTTACGCAGCGTGACACCACTTAATTGACCAAGGTTGACAATGGCAAATACGATTGATGTGAGAATTAAGGGTACGACTAACATTTTTAATAAGGCTAGATAACCATCACCAACGAGCTTAAAGGCCTGACCGGTTAGCACCATGGTTGATGCGCTGGCGTATCGTTGTAGTAACAAACCAAATACGATGCCCACGACTAAACTTAAAATAACGCGAATATTAAAATGGAGCTTATTAGTTAAGCTGTAAAAAATCGCTAGTAGTGCGACAAAAATGATGGTAGGAATGTAAGGCATGGTGTTTCTCTCGGCATGTGGAATGGTGGAACTATCCGAGCTACGCTCGAAATTTTACCCACCCTACTCTAGGTTTTTTAATATACTATTCACTTTGTCTTTCAAAGTTTCATCTTGCTTGCAACGCTTTTCGATTCTTGCGGCATGTGCACTTAAGGTTGTAGCATCGCGATTCACAACATGACTTAACTCAACAAAATTAATATGCGGTTGTTGCTTAACTAGCATTGCTAATACGCCTCTCGCATCAGAACTACTGCGTTGCTTACCTAAACTTGCGAGTGCTTGCTCGTCAATGGTGAAACTTTTGCAAACACACTGTAATAGCTGCTGCAAATCAACCTGTGTGCTTTGTGGCTGCTCATTACCGTGCACTTTCGCAATAAACTCTTCGCTACCTAATATATTATCTTGCGTCACAAGATTCATAAAATCATCGGTATTAGCTTTTCGCATACCGGCCACCACATAGCCTTGATAAAACGTGCGCGCTTGTTCGATGTCACTATCAATACGCTGCAATAAATCATCGGTCGTTAACCATGGCAATGTCATCTCACCTAAGTAACAACGATGTCCACTCCAAAAATAATCTTTGGGTTTGCTCGCCAAATCTTCACGCACCGGTTGCAAATGAATGTAGCGCAGCACAGATAACAAATGTTCGCCGGGTTCTACCAAAATAGCGCGATAACGACCGGCAAACACATGGCCGTTACGCTGATGGCGTTTGTTCACCCAACGTGTGTAACGAAAAGATAGATTGTGCATGATATCTGACAAGGGAGTGTCGTTCACTTGAATCAATAACTGAATCGAGCTGCCCAGAAAACTAAAAGCATGAATGCGATGCCCATAACGTTCGACACCTTGAGCAAGTAAATCGTAACAATATTCACCATCTTGCTTATCGTTAAATAAGGTTTGATGGCTATTACCTTGCAAGATGACATGGTAAAAAGCATTGGGGCAATGTATACGGTTTTGACGGGGCATGTTCTTATTAGATAAGATTTCACTTTAAAACGCAAGCATGGCACTGTATGGTTTTGAAATCGCACAATAACTAAACAGTGGATGTGTAAGTTTTTGTATTATTACAACACTAAATGCAAATCTTATGGCATAATACATTTGCATTAATTAGTCCTACGAGGCTAGCCCACATAGAGGCATTGCATGATAATTATATATTATACGGACCGTGTCCACAGACGGTAATTTTAAACCCCAAAAACGTAGAAGGTGCAGTCAATGAACGACTCTAATTTAAACTCTATACTGCGTCAACTGATGGCTGAAGTACACATTACTGAAGCTGAGCTTGCACGCAAAACTGACATTCCCCAACCCACTTTACATCGAATCCTTTCAGGTGCAACCAAGTCACCTCGTGGTGCGTCATTAGCGCCATTAGCTAACTTTTTCTCTGTAACGATTAACCAATTATTAGGTGAAGATCCACTACCTGAAGATCGCGTGCCAGGTACTTACAACCCACGCATTCATGGCTGGAAATCTATCCCGATGATTTCATTGCAAGAAGCGGCGAACTGGTCAAAAATGAAAGAAAAAATGGATAACTGGGACAGCTGGACATCAACTGACCTTCACGTCAGCGATGAATCTTTTGCGGTTCGCGTAAAAGGTGATTCAATGGCGCCTCGCTTCCCTGAAGACACTATTTTAGTCATCGACCCTGAACAAGCATCACAAGATCGTGATTTTGTTGTGTCAGTGTTGGAAGACCAAAACACGGCTATCTTTAAGCAATTGTTAGTTGATGGTGAAGACCGCTATTTGAAATCATTAAATGGCGAATACCGCACTATCCACTTAACCGGCGATTACACAATTGTTGGAGCCTTGATGCAAGCCCGCACGGACTTCCATCTCGCTTAACTTGTTGAAAGTTAATGAAAAACCCCGCCACTGGCGGGGTTTTTTATTTGCGCTATACTTTAATTGAACAACACAAGGAATGTGTGATGAAACGAATATGCTGTCTTTTTCTCTTATCGGTTTCGAGTTTGGCTTATGCCAATACAGCGGTCAACTCACAAATCACCGATAGCGTGACTCAAGCTAATGTAAAGGTGTTGGGGGATTCCCCCGCAGTGGCAATAGGTAATCTTTATCAAGTGAGTGGGAGTAAATGCCAAATTAAATTCAACGATATAACAATAGCCTTACAAGAAAACCCCATCAATACTGACGCACCAGCGCAAACCACCGCTGGCGTTGTCACGTTGTATACGCAAGATATTCAAGGCACTGTTTCACAAGCCACATTATGCCAGCCAGGGGAATATGATATTTTGTTAAAGAAACACTATCATGAACTAACGCTATTAAGTCAGTTAAGGGAATATCGGAATCAGTGTTGTAATCAATAAAAAAACGGTGCGAGTTGCACCCTTCAGCAAATCCTGTCCATCGTCATCCCGCGGCTTGACCGCGGGATCCAGAATAACCTGGATTGCGCGGTCAAGCCGCACAATGACGACGAGAGCTAAATAAGTCCCATCTCTTTTACTGTGTCACGCTCACTACGTAACTCATCTAATGTAGCTTGGAACTTAGCTTGGCCAAACGCATTGTGTTCAATACCTTCGACAACTTTAATTTTGCCACCTTCTACACGACATGGGAATGAAAAAATTAAACCTTCATCCACACCGTATTGACCTTGTGAGGCTAAACACATTGAGAAGGTATCACCGGCTGGCGTGTCCGTCACTAAACTATGCAGACCACCTAAGGCAGCATTAGCAGCCGAGGCAGCTGATGATGCACCGCGTGCAGCAATCACCGCTGCGCCACGTTTTTGTACGGTGCTAATGAAATCGTTTTCTAACCATGCGGTATCACTAATGACATCGGCAACAGGCTTGCCATCAATTTTAGCATTATAGAAATCAGGGTATTGCGTAGCAGAATGGTTGCCCCAAATTGTCATATTCGTCACCTCGCCCACACCAACATCGGCTTTGGTCGCTAACTGATGGCAGGCACGGTATTCATCTAACGCCGTCATCGCGAAGAAACGATCGTTCGGTACATCTGGCGCATTATTCATGGCGATTAAGCAATTGGTGTTACAAGGGTTACCGACCACAAACACGCGCACATCATCCGCAGCGTGATCATTAATAGCTTTGCCCTGCGCCGTGAAAATTTTACCGTTAATGCCTAATAGATCAGAACGTTCCATACCTTGTTTACGTGGCACAGAACCAATTAATACGGCGTAGTTCACATCAGACATGGCAACATTTAATTCTGACGTTGCAATAATATTTTTCACTAAAGGAAATGCGCAATCGTTGATTTCCATGATCACACCTTCGAGCGCTGGCAATGCAGGCTCTAATTCTAACAACTGTAAATCAATAGTGGTATCGGGCCCGAAAACTTGACCGGATGCTAAACGAAATAAAAAAGCGTAACCGATTTGACCTGCGGCACCTGTAACAGCAACTTTAACGTGTTTACTCATGATTGATTGTCTCCTAAGACTTTTTCGATTTGACTTAACCACTGATGCGACGTGTCACCAGCAGCAAAAAATTCAGGGTTTAATAGTGAATCTTTGGTGTTATATTGTAGCACATTGCCCTGCAAATCGTAGATTTCACCGCCAGCTTCTTCAACGAGGCACTGCCCTGCTGCCGTATCCCACTCGCTAGACAAACCAAAGCGTGGATAAATATCCGCCACACCTTCCGCCAGCAAACCAAATTTGATAGCGCTACCTTTTTCAATAATGCTATGGTCGGTAAAATTTTCTACAAAGGCTAAAAATTGTTTGCGGCCATGACGACGGCTCATGGTGACATTCAAGGTATCGCTATGCGTTACTTTTCGGGCATGAATGGGTTTTATTTTTCCGCCTTCTGATTTAAAAGCACCATCGCCATTTGCGGCATAATAATAATCACCGCTGACTGGCAAATATAGCAAACCAAACACTGGTTGATGCTGCTCAATCAAAGCGATGCTGATGCAGAACTCATCGGTACCATGAAGAAATTCTTTGGTGCCATCTAAAGGATCGACTAACCAATAGCGTTCCCAGCTTTGTCTTTCTGCAAAAGAAATATCGCTCGTTTCTTCACTTAAAATAGGATAATACTGCCCCAAACTTTTTTGTAGCGCAGCATCTGCAGCGTAATCTGCTTGCGTCACGGGTGTTTTATCATCTTTGGTTTCCACTACTATGGTTTCGCGCAGGGCATAGACTTCTAAAATTTTTTCACTAGCTTCGCGAGCAGCTGGCAAGCTCATGGCTAATAAATTATCTAACATGTAAACGTCCTAATTTTTCTAGTGCTAAAAACAAAGCAGAGATGCTTAACGCACCGGTGAAATGCTCATGGGCCAATAGGCTTTTATAATCATTGACGGGCCAAGTGACCACTTCCATTGGTTCGGGTTCATCACCCTCTAATTGCGAAGGCGTTAAATCTTGCGCCACATAAAAATACATTTTGTTTTTCATGTAGCTTGGTGAAATCCCCACAGTTTTAATCGCACGGATATCGGCCGCAGCAAAACCGGCTTCTTCTTGCAACTCTCGATTCGCGGTAACAATCGGCTCTTCACCCGGGTCAATAATGCCTTTAGGGAAGTTCAATTCGTAGCGATCCATGCCATTGGCATATTCACGCAACAGCACAAACTCATCATTTGCGTTAATAGGCACCACCATCATACCGCCACGCTGATAACCTTGGCTATTAAAACGCTCATACGTGCGTTGCTCGCCATTACTAAATTCAAGGTCGACTTCTTCGATGGTGAAAATCCGACTTCGCGCGACTTCGCGGGTATCCAATATTTTAGGTGGCTTAATTGACAACACATGACTCCAAGCTCGAACATGCTACAATTCTAGCATGACTTCATTATATATCCACATTCCCTGGTGCATTAAAAAATGTCCTTACTGTGATTTCAATTCGCATGCGTTAAAAGGCGATATGCCGGAAGCTGATTACGTTGCTGCATTATTAGAAGATTTAGCGGATGATATTGCACGTGATGGTAAACGTGACATCTCCACGATATTTTTTGGTGGTGGCACGCCAAGTTTATTTTCACCCAAAGCAATTGGCGATATTCTCGATGGCGTGGGTGAGCAATTGCACTTGGCTAACGACATTGAAATCACCATGGAGGCTAACCCCGGCACGGTTGAACAAAAACGTTTTGAAGGTTTCCGTGCAGCAGGCATTAACCGATTGTCACTCGGCATTCAAAGTTTACAAGATGATAAATTGAAAGCTCTGGGCCGTATTCATTCGGCTAAAGAAGCCATTACGGCTATTAATGCGGCAAAAAATGCTGGCTTCGATGATTTTAATTGTGATTTGATGTTTGGCTTACCCAACCAAACACTTGATGATGCCTTATTTGATTTGCAAAGCATTATTGATTTAAAACCTACCCATATATCCTGGTATCAACTCACCTTAGAACCCAACACACTATTCCATGCTAAGCCACCGGTTTTACCAATGGATGATAATATCTGGGACATGCAACAAGCCGGTCAAGCTTTGTTAGCTAAGCATGGTTACGCGCAATATGAAGTATCTGCATACGCCCAACGCAATAAACAATGCCAACATAACTTGAATTATTGGCGTTTTGGTAATTACTACGGCATCGGCGCTGGCGCCCATGGCAAGTTAGAGCACACTCGTATGTGGAAACAAAAACAACCTAAAGCTTATTTAGCCAAGCCGTATTTAGGTGAAGTTAAACCGATTGAAAAAAATGAGTTAGTGTTTGAGTTCATGCTCAATGCCTTGCGTTTAAATGAAAATATTTCGTTTGATTTATTTGAGAGTGCTACTGGCCTTGATCGTAAGGCTATTACAGCTCAATTGGCTGAACTATCAGATTTAATCGCCTGCTCTGATGATAGTTTCAAAAAAACCGAGCTTGGGGCTCGGTTTTTAAATGATGTTGTCGAAAAATTTTTATAGCTAGTTTTGCTCTTTCAATTTTTCTATCTCACTTTCAGATAAACCTGTCGCCTGATGAATGAAGGCTATCGATTGCCCCATTTCCAACAAGTTCCTAGCTGTTTTTTCAAGGCCATGTTTTTCGCCAAACTTCTGGCCTTGCTTCTTGCCTTCACTTAAGCCTTGCAGCTTGCCTTCGCTCAAACCCTGTAGCTTGCCTTCGCTCAAACCCTGCAGCTTGCCTTCGCTTAAGCCTTGCTGCTTGCCTTGCTCTAAGCCTTCAGTTAGGCCACGACGACGTAATACTTCAGCCATTGTCATAACATTACTCTCCATTTCTGGGTGCATTTCAACCAGCCGATTTAACGTGGCATCCACATCACCAACCTCACCCACTTCAATTGCATATTTTAGCAACAAATCCACATACTCACCACCCTTTTGAAGGATGCGCATAAACACCCCATCCTGGTACATACGCTCAAGGGCAAGGCTTAAATCCCGATCATGAATATGTTTTTGTAGCATTTCCAAGCCTGACAAAGCCTTATGGCGCTTCAACTCATCATCCGATAATTGACTCAAGTCAATGACCTTAATGGGTTGCATAAAATATTGCTTGGCCAATTCGGGCCGCTCAAAGTTATCATATATGCTGACAGGGGAGCTGTAACGATACTTACCAGAGTAGTAAATCATGGGGTAAACCAAGGGCAATTTTGCGGGTCGTTTTTTAGCTTTTTGCGTACGAAGGTGTTGCTGCATAATGTTAACGGAATATTGCAAGACACGAAACGGCATCAGTTGATCCGGCTTGTGTTGTAGTTCCACCAAGAAATATAAATAACCGATCTCCCCTGCTATTTCAACTTGATAGAGCACGTCGCTTAAATGCTCACGTAAATTCGCATCAACGAAACTGTCTTTGGCGAGCCGCAAGCTAGTAAAATCAATCTGTTGTTTTAACTCATTTGGTAGATAGGTTTCAAACAACGTTTGCGCGATATCCGGCATCGACAATGCAGATTTTGCGACTTTATCATGCGGATTATGAATGGTTTTCGACATAAAAGTACCCCTTACTTATCGTTGGTTAGGTTTTGGGGCGCTTTTATTTAATGAAATATAGAAATTGTTTGACGTGAGTATAGTCAATGCATATGACATTGCAAATTATTTAATGACATCACATTCGAATAAACATTAAATCCCAAACACCATGGCCTAGACGAATGCCACGTTGTTCGAACTTGGTTAAAGGGCGATAGTCTGGACGTTCAGTGTAGTTGCATTGTCCTGCTTGATTGTTGAAATCGTCGCGTGCGGTCATGAGGTCCATCATATGCTCGGCGTAATTTTCCCAATCGGTAGCCATATGAAAGATACCGCCAGATTTAAGTTTTTGTTGAATCGCATTAACGAAACCAGTTTGTAAGATACGGCGTTTGTGGTGACGTTTTTTATGCCATGGGTCAGGGAAAAAAAGTAGCACTCTATCGAGACTTTCATTTGGAATACATTGTTTCAATACCTCGACGGCATCGTCATTAAATACGCGAATGTTTGTTAAACCTTGTTCTTCGATGCCTAACAACAAATTACCGACACCGGGGCGATGCACTTCGATGCCAATGTAGTTATTATCGGGGTTCTTCGCCGCCATTTCTAACAAGGCATGACCATTACCGAAACCGATTTCTAGTGTGCACGGATGATCATTTTCAAACACATTCGCTGTGTCGATTAGCCCAGCAGATAGTTGTAATCCATAGACTGGCAACAATTCATCCAAGGCGCGTTGCTGGCCTTTGGTGATGCGGCCTTCACGGCGCACGAAGCTGCGAATTTTTCGGTGGGGATAGCTTGTCATGGCTTGATATTCTCTAGTTTAGCCGTAGAATACTAGCACTTCTTTAAATTCAAAACCAGGACCATCAACATGCCAAAATTTGCCAAATTTGCGCTTATCACACTCGTCAGTTTAATTGTGCTGCTCATTGTTGCGATGGTCGTTGTCGTTAACGTAATTAACCCCAATGAGTACAAACCACAAATCACACAATTGGTGCAACAACAGACGGGGCGACAATTACAAATTAACGGCAATATTTCTTGGTCATTATTTCCATGGCTAGGTTTCAAAGTTAACGATGTGACATTAGGTAATGCCAAAGGGTTTGGTTCTGCCCCATTTGTAAAATTCCAACAAGTCACTGCTAGTATTCATTTGTTACCGTTGTTGGAACATAAAGTAAAAATCGGCACATTAAAACTAAAAGACTTGCAGCTCAATTTAATGACGAATGCACAAGGTGAGACAAATTGGCAAGACTTCGCAGGCAGCTCAAACAAACCCAAAGTAAAAGTTGCTGCAAAGCCGAAGAAAAATTCAACACCTAATATACAGATTGACGTGCATGACATCGACATCAGCAATGCCAACCTACATTGGCAGAATGCGCAAACCCATCAAAATATTCAGTTGCGCGCACTTAACTTCCAAAGCCAAAATGCAGGCTTGAATCGCGCGTTTAACATTGATTTTGACACAACCATCAGCAATAACATCACGCATAAAAAACTTTTCATCTCCGCTTCAACCACAGCTAAAATCAGCGACCATTTAAACCAGGTGGATTTGCATCGCTTTAGCTTAACGGTTAACAATCTTAACGTAGAAGGCAATCTCAACATTAAAGGTATTAAAGACAATCCTAATGTTAAAGGTGACATTAACATTAAAAGCTTTAACCCTCGCAAACTGATGAGCAAACTAGGCATCAACAGCTATCAACCTCGCGATACTAAAGCCTTAACAGGTGTCGCAATGAATCTTGCGTTTGAAGGCACACCGAACAATATTAATGTATCTAAATTAAAACTCAATGTAGATAAAACAAAAATCAGTGGCACCGCCAGTGTGAAGAACCTCGCGTCTCAACCCGCCGTACAGTTCGATATTAAGGTTAATCACCTGAATACAGATAATTATATGCCGCCTAAACCTCAAGCACCCAAACAAAAAACAACGGCCGCCAGTGTTACTTCCACAACGCCAGCAACAGCACCCAAAGCAACTAAACCCGTAATAAAGCCACTTAATTTAGCACCATTACGCAAACTCAATATCGATGGAAAAATTTATATCGATCAATTAACAGCAATGAATATCAAACTTAAAAAAGCTGGCATGCAATTGATAGCTAAACAAGGTTTAATCCAAATACAGGCTTTAAGTGCCAAACTCTACAAAGGTAACACCACAACTAATATCACCTTGGATGCGCGCAGCAACACACCTAGCGTTCGTATCAACAGCCAACTAAAAGGTTTGCAAGTGCAACCTTTCTTAACTGACTTTATGAACAAGAAATTCATTTCAGGCGTAGCTAATTTTAATATCAACTTAACTGGCTCAGGCACTAACGCTGACAGCCTATTGAAAACCTTAAGTGGCAGCACAAGCTTCGCATTGAAAAAAGGTGAAATTCATGGTCTTAGCATCGATCAACAAATTGAAGTAGTAAAAGCAGCAATTAAAAAACAACCGATACCTAAACTCAAGCGTAAAAATACAACGCCGTTCGGTAGCATCACAGGCTCAAGCCAATTGAGCAATGGCGTGGCCAACAGCGCTAATTTAGTGATCAGCAATCCATTATTCACCGCTAATGGTAACGGTAATATTAACTTAGTGGCTCAAACTATGGATTACACGCTAACAGTCCACACTAAAAATGCCGGCGATGTTGATAAATTTGAAATCCCGATTACACTTAAGGGCGATATGAACAAGCCCGTTGTGCAGTTAGGGTTAAATAGCATTCTCAACCAATTGCTCGGACAAAAAACTCAATTATTGGGTAAGCACGCTCAAGGGCAAGTTAATAATTTTTTGAAAAAAAATAGCGCTGTTATTGGCCAGCTATTTAAATAGGAGACCACATGAAATCTGATTTCACCACACAACTCGCAACACAGCTTGAAGAACTCGAACAACAAGGCTTATACAAGCACGAACGTGTGATCACGTCACCGCAAAGTGCAGCCATCACAGTGGCTGGCAAAACGGTATTAGATTTTTGTGCCAACAATTATTTAGGTTTAGCCGACCACCCTGAATTAATTAAAGCTGCAAAACAAGGATTGGATGACTATGGCTTCGGCATGGCATCAGTACGATTCATCTGTGGTACACAATCGGTGCATAAAACACTAGAACAACGCTTAAGTGAATTTTTAGGCATGGAAGATACTATACTTTATTCTTCTTGCTTTGATGCCAACGGTGGTTTATTTGAAACCTTGCTTGGACCTGAAGATGCCATCATCAGTGATGCACTGAACCATGCCAGCATTATTGATGGCGTTCGCTTGTGTAAAGCCCAACGTTTTCGTTACAAGAATAATGACATGCAAGATTTAGAAGAAAAGTTAATCGCGGCCAAAGATGCGCGTTATCGCTTAATCGCCACCGATGGCGTGTTTTCTATGGATGGCATTATCGCCAACTTGAAAGGCATTTGTGATTTAGCCGATAAGTATGATGCGATGGTCATGGTCGACGATTCACATGCGGTTGGCTTCACCGGTGAAAATGGCCGTGGCACACATGAATATTGTGATGTGATGGGTCGCATCGATATTATTACCGGTACCTTAGGCAAGGCCTTAGGTGGTGCGTCGGGTGGTTACACTGCGGCTAAAAAAGAAGTCGTCGCTTGGCTACGTAATCGTTCTCGTCCTTATTTGTTTTCTAACACCTTAACGCCCGCTATCGCTAATGCCACATTAAAAGTATTAGACATGCTAGAAAGCGGCAGTGATTTGCGTGATACCTTGCGTACTAACAGCGAGCATTTTCGCACGGAGATGACAACATTAGGTTTTGATTTAGTCCCCGGCGATCACCCCATTATCCCTGTCATGCTTTACGATGCCAAGCTTGCCAGTGAATTTTCTAATCGTTTATTAGCTGAAGGTATCTACGTGATTGGTTTTTCATTCCCCGTAGTGCCGAAAGAACAAGCACGCATTCGCACGCAAATATCAGCAGCACACACGCGTGAACATATCAACCAAGCTATCGCAGCCTTCGCTAAAGTCGGCCGTGAACTTAATGTCATAAAAGGATAACAAAATGAAAGCACTCGGAAAATTTAAAGCAGACGTTGGCATTTGGATGGATGATGTTGAAAAACCCACTATCGGCCCGAATGACGTATTAGTCAAAATCAAAAAAACTGCGATTTGCGGCACTGATATTCACATTTATAATTGGGATGAGTGGGCGCAGAAAACTGTGCCTGTACCCATGGTAACGGGCCATGAATTCATGGGCGTTGTTGAAGAAATGGGCTCAGAAGTGCAAGGCTTTGCAAAAGGTGATCGCGTTTCAGGTGAAGGCCATTTAACTTGTGGTTACTGTCGTAACTGCCGCGCCGGCCGTCGACATTTATGTCGTAATACTATCGGCACAGGCGTTGAGCGCCCAGGCTGCTTTGCAGAATATTTAAGCATGCCTGCTGTTAACTTATTTAAATTGCCCAACGCCATCAGTGATGATGTTGCCGCTATTCTCGACCCGTTTGGTAATGCCGTCCACACAGCACTATCCTTTGATATGGTCGGTGAAGATGTCTTAATCACAGGCGCCGGCCCTATTGGCATTATGGCCGTTGCGATTGCTAAACACGCAGGGGCTCGCAATGTATTTATTACCGACGTCAATGACTACCGCTTAGAAATGGCGCGTAAAATGGGCGCCACACACGTATTAAACGTCACAAAAGATGACCTCAAACAGCAAATGGATAATGCCGGCATGACAGAAGGCTTTGATGTCGCATTAGAAATGTCAGGCAACCCACAAGCATTAAATCAAATGTTTAATCACATGAATAACGGCGGTCGTGTCGCCATGCTCGGTATTCCACCAGAAAACACTGCCATCGACTGGAACAACGTGATTTTTAAAGGCTTAACCGTGAAGGGCATCTACGGCCGAGAAATGTTTGAAACTTGGTACAAGATGTCGAGCATTTTGCAAAGTGGTTTAAACATCTCTCGTATCATCACCCATCATTTTGATGTTGATGATTTCCAAAAAGGGTTTGATGTGATGCTCAGCGGCAAGTCAGGCAAAGTTATTTTGAATTGGAGTTAATCTTCACGCATGACGACTGAACTTTTTTCTGACCGCATTCTTGCTTGGTTTGATCAGCATGGTCGTCATAACTTGCCTTGGCAGCACGACATCACCCCCTATCGTGTTTGGCTGTCTGAAACTATGTTACAGCAAACGCAAGTTACTACTGTCATTCCTTATTTTCAGAAGTTCGCCGAGCAATTCCCCTCTATTACTGATTTAGCCAATGCCCATGAAGATGAAGTCCTGCATCTCTGGACTGGATTAGGCTATTACTCTCGCGCACGCAATTTACATAAAGCAGCGCAAATAGTGCGAGATAATTTCAACGGTGAATTTCCGACACAATTTAATGACATCATCGGTTTACCTGGCATTGGTCGCTCAACTGCAGGAGCAATCAGTGCCATCGCATTAAACCAACGCTATGCCATCCTTGATGGCAATGTGAAACGTGTGCTAACACGTGTGCATACCATTGAAGGCTGGCCAGGCTCTCCCACCACCATGAAGCAATTATGGAAAATTGCCGAAAACTACACGCCCACAGAACGCGTGGCCGATTACACACAAGCGATGATGGATTTAGGCGCGACGCTTTGCAAACGCGGCAAACCTGAATGCGAATGTTGCCCCGTTATCACTATGTGTCAAGCACACGCGCAAAACCGCCAGCGTGAGTTCCCTCACAGCAAACCCAAAAAGCAAATTCCTGAGCGCCACACTACCATGCTAATTCTGCAAAAATCTGAACATGAAGTATTACTTATCAAACGCCCACCTACGGGTATTTGGGGTGGCTTGTGGAGCTTTATCGAAGCCGATGACAAAACCTTAGCGCAAGTTTGCCAACACTATGGTTGCGACATGCTGGATACGGCTGAACTCCCCTCTTTTCGCCACACATTTAGTCATTTTCATTTAGACATTACCCCGATTGTGGTTAGTGTCCGGCATCAAAACCACGTCGTTGCTGAAGCCGATACCGCAATTTGGTATAATCTTGCTAAACCTAACAACGTTGGCCTAGCCGCCCCCGTAAAAAAATTATTGGAGACGCTACATGAGCACACGCATGATTCACTGCACGAAGTTAAATAAAGAAGCTGAAGGTTTAACACGCCCACCCTACCCTGGCGATTTGGGCAAAAAGATCTATACCGAAATCTGTGCTGAAGCTTGGCAACAGTGGATGGGGCAGCAAACTATGCTCATCAATGAATACCGTTTAGACTTGACTGAAAAAAAATCTCGTGATTTTTTAAAAGATGAAATGCAAAAGTTTTTATTTGAAGGTGTAGAAGAAAAACCAGCAGGTTACAAACCTACTGACGCAGCCTAGGATTTAGCTAATGATCGGTAAAAAGCCATGGTTTAAACCAAAGCGCAAATGGATGGGCTGGGGTATTTACCCGGCAAGTTGGCAGGGTTGGTTGTATATGTTAGTCGCTGTAATCGTGCCGATAATTTTTGCTTGTACTATTACGAATCCCAGCATTAAAGCAACCTTAATCTTCATATGGTTATTGCTCATTGTGATCGATGGCATACTCATCATGAAAAGTTTCAACAAATCAGACCGATGACTAACACAATGAAATTTATCGCAACTTTCGCCGCTGGCTGTTTCTGGGGTATCGAAGCCGAATTTCGCCAACAACTCGGTGTCGTCAATGTTACTGTTGGCTACACAGGCGGCCAGACAGAGAACCCAAGTTACGAACAAGTGTGCCGAGGGAAAACCGGCCATGCAGAAGCCGTACAAATTGAATTTAACCCGAACCTCATCAGCTACGAAGATTTACTCAATGTGTTTTGGAACTGTCACGATGCCACTCAAGTTAACCGCCAAGGCCCCGATATCGGCACACAATATCGCTCAGCCATTTTTTATCATAATGACGAACAGCATGAGCTAGCCGAAGCCACAAAAACTGCCCATGCGAATTATACCGGTCATGCTATCGCTACTGAGCTCACAGAAGCCAGCAAATTTTACCCCGCCGAAGACTACCACCAACGCTATTTTGAAAAAAATAACATCAAACATTGCCCGCTCAAATAACAAACAATATTAAAACCACATAGATCTTGACAATAAAGCCCCAAATCTGGACAATAGCCGCTCTTTTGTTGGGTCAAGCCAACACTGCTATTACAAATGGCTAGATAGCTCAGTCGGTAGAGCAAGGGATTGAAAATCCCTGTGTCCCTGGTTCGATTCCAGGTCTGGCCACCATATAAATCAATGTGTTACATCGTTTTCACAATTCCCCATTTTTGTCGTGTCGTACTGGTGTCGTAGATAGAGAAAAATTGATTAATCAATGAGCTAAACACAAGGAAGAATAAGTTGACACAGTTTTTGTTAAACCACGGCGTTGCTTATCCTAAGCTAAGTAACTAACAGAGCGATCAAATGGGATTTTTTAGCCTTCATGGCTACTATATTTTAAGTTGTACCCATTAGGTTTATGATTGCTTAATTCCATCCAGCCAAAAAAAGACACAACGTATATTAGAAAAAACAAAATACCTATTGAGCAACACAGATGGGACGCAGTTTAATTGCAAATAACAAATTTGCTTAGTTAATATTTTACATATATCATCATGGCGGTTCAAATTTGTGAGAAATACAATTGCTCAAACTTCCTATACATATTTTACCAATCTGCTTACTTCTTTTATTGTCGTCCTGTACATCTTTAGATACTCACGTCACGATCTATCATCAGCCTAAGTTACAACAAAAAATAGAACACCAAACTTACGCCTACTACCCCTTGGCAAAACTAAATCAAGCAAATGATCTGCAGTATAATTACGTCACTAATATCATAGACAATTACATGGTGGAACAAGGGTTTCAAAAAGCATCATTAAAGAAAGCTAAATTATCAATTATTGTTATTTATGCAGAAGGTAAAAACTTTCAAGAACACTCATACTCACCAGTGTACGGTCAAACTGGCAGCGAAGTAACTAGTAGTTATACTACAGGAAATTTTAACACTAATAACTTCGGTGCTTTTAGCAATGGTAACTTTAACACTCAAACAACATATCAGGCCACGCCAACATTTGGTGTCGTGGGAGAAGTGCCAACCGAGACAACTTATTACCCGTACTACGTTCTATTCTACATTTTCGACAAAAACACACTAATACATAACCCAAAAGAAGCTAAACCAATTTATATGGCACAATTAGTTGCTGTTGATACCGAGAATGACCCTAATAATGCCTATCCTTTAATGTTTAAAGCCTTCTTTAGTATATTCCCAGGCTCCAATGGTGAGTCTCAAACTGTAAATGCACAAAACTCAGATTAGTGGACATCATGTGTTATGAGCCACTGTAAATATCAATACATCAATAAAAAAGTGTTCGAATTCTGTCCTGATTTAGTAACATATAGCCAAAACAACAATATTTGTATATACTCTCCATATGTCCAGCGCACCCTACCACAAACTATCCCATCAAAACCTCGAAGACTTGTGTCGTGATTTATGTGCGCATTATGAAAACGGCAAAAGCCAACAGTCGTTTGAGCACCTAGCTCCTGACACCATCAAGAAATACGTTAAAGAAAAGGTATTCTCTGATGAACAAATTCATCGCATTAAATCTGCTGAACGTAAACGCATTGCGCACTGGGAGAATGAATTAACTGAGCGTAGCAACCCTGCTGCTGCAATGTTTGTACTGAGAAACATTTGTCCCCAACAGTACTGTGATAACCAGCGCGACAAAACGAAGCGCTTCACCTTTAAATCCACTGAAGCACATCAACGCTTGGGTGAGTTAGTTAATGCTCGTGCCAGTGGTGAAATTGAATCTCGCCAAGCGCTCGACTTGGCTGCATTAACAGCTAAAGAAATCGAGTTGGTACAGCTACCTGAGTTAGCTAAAAAATTAGATACTATTCAACAACAGCTACAAGAACAGGCTAATAACCAGGCTGGTTAATCAAATACTCGCTGTAATCTCAATAAACTCACTGCCTAGCTGCTTTAAGACTCTACGCATAGCCTTCGCCTCATTCGAATAACGTCCATGCTTAAAATGCGCGTCACTAATGCGCTGCTTACCTTCATCAGTCTTTGGCCCAGTACTCATACCACCATGGAACTTACAACGACCATTCTTCATCGCAAAACCTTTGCAAGGATGGCCGCTACGGGCTTTAGCACCACACGCTTTAACACGCTCATGAGGTTTAAGCTCACTTGTCATGTTTTACCCCCACCACCGCTTTGCCACCATCATTAACAGTGACATGTTGAACAGTGACCGTTTGATTGCCTTTATTGCGATACTTACCTAGCGCTTCAATCTGGCGAAGTGAAAGCGACATGAACTTCTGCATATTGCGTAAGTAGTCTTGCTTCGTATCATAGTCATTTGCTGGAACCGCACCACGAAGACCGCACGTGCCAATCCAGTGTTGCGTTGCAATCATTTGTGCACACAACATACCTTCAACTGCATCTTGTGGATCGAGACTGTGCATCAACGACGTCATCATCTGTGAACTGGCCTCATCATCTTGCAAACTTTTCCCACCCGCAATATTTAACATGCTCATCACAATAGAGGCGGCAGCCTGTGCGTTAGAAGCCCCAGTCGTCTCCTTGAGCGAGGCATAGTCTTCGGGAGTCCCTTTGTTACCATTAGTAAATGCAAACCCACCTTCAACCGTTTTAGTTAATCTAACTGGCTTGGCACGACCAAGTTCATTACCTGTCGCGTGTTTGGTTTGCAATGGACGCTTACTAACATTCTGCGATCGTTTCACAGCAACATCTGTTTGCTTCTTTGATATTGATTTACTTGTCATCATTATTTCCTTTTTTATTCGTTAAGCACCATGGACAGCCGAGCACAGTATCAGCGCAGCCTTCCCATAGTTTGACCTCACCGCAGTGTTGGCAGTGAACGGTTTTGGTGTAGTGTTCAGGTATATCACCTCGACACATCAGCAAGCGTTGTCGCATCGCCTTACCAAATACTTCTAATCGTATTGGTTCAGCTTTCAACTCCTGCCAATCACTACCGGCTAACTCACGAATTTGTCGTAAACTAAAGCCACTATAGCAATTCTGCAAGTGCAACTTTTGGGGGTGATTTTTCGCCTCGAAGTTGCGTAGCTTATTTGCTAGAGTTGCATCGTTGTTGCATTGACGGTTGCGGTCTATCACCTGATTTGCCAAGGCTTTCAGGCTGATAGTTGCATGAGTGGTTGCGGGGGTAGTTGCATCACTAGAAGGTAAAGTTGCATGTTGCATTCCCTTAGGGAACGCAACCCGCAACTCAACTGTTTCTTTAGCACAATGATTCATATTAACCCCTCATCTTTTGCCCGCTTGAGGTGTCGACTGACTGTCGATTTATTGATATCCAGCTCTTCAACTATCTCACGTGGCGCTAAGCCATCTAAAGAAAGCTCGACTACTTTTTCATAAGTCGATTTATCAAGAGTGCTTGATTGCCAAGTTTGTTGGCCAGAGGATGTCGTCACCAACTTAGCTTGCAGAGGCTGAGCATCATCACCATAAAAGCTACGTGATTTTTCAAAGTGCACCTCAAACGCTGCGCCTTCACTAGGGTCATAATCATTGGCATGTTTCAACATCATCACGGTATCAAGCACATCCTCACGCTTGCTTGTACCACGCTGATTACCATTTTTAGCGGCATGATGAACGAACAATACAGAACGCCCTTGTGAACGCATCTTAAGCGCCCACTCTTGCATACTGACCCAGCCCTCAGCTTCGTTTTCTTTGCTAGTGCGGCACAAGGTTGAAATATTATCGATAACAATCAAATCAACGTCTTCAACATAAGGAGCAAGTAATCGCTGACCTTCTAGTGTTGATAAATCCGGCATACCTTTTCCCTGCATGTCAGGTGTTAACAGGTTAAAGCTCGCCGCTTCATTTTCATGTTGCTTAACAATATCTGCTAAACGCTCCTGCATAACAACGGCTGGCATTTCGCCATCAATATACAAAACATTTTTGGCCTTGGGTGCTTCCCAACCTAAGAACACACCACCACTTGCCACAGCATAAGCAATATTAAGCGCAATATGTGTTTTACCCACACCACGCTTGGCATAGATCATAGCTAAGCCTTGACGCGGCAACCATGGCGCTAACAATGCATCTCGTTGCGGTAACTCTGCTTGTAGAAAATCTGCAATCCCAACAACCGTTAGATATCGTGAGATATCTAAGGTTTTTTCTAAAGACAATAATTGGCTGTTAACTTGCTGTAGCATTTTGGTAACATCATTCGATACAATCGCATTTTCAACCAATGACTGACCTATTTCTATCAATTGGCGTTGCTGCGCTTTAGTCTTCACAACATCTGCGTAAGCACTAATATTAGCCGCTGTTGGAGTGTTTTTTGCTACGCTTAATACGTAAGCTTCACCACCAACAACCAGCAACTGATCACAAGATTTAATATCATCGAGGATAGTTAACAAATCAAAGACCTTGTCATTCTGAGCAAGTGTTGATATTCGCTCAAATAACCATTGATGCCGTTCATCATAGAAATCTTTGGATTGCAGCTTATCTGCAATAGTTGGCCATGCCTGGTTATCGATGAGCAGACCACCGATGATGGCCTGCTCAGCTTCAGAAGCATAAGGAATCTGATTAATATCCACACGGCCTCCCTTCGGTCTTCTGTCGAACATCCTCAATCACACCCGCCCACTGCTCTTCGCTTTCTTGTAACAAGATTGATGGCAAAACCTTAGAACCTCGGTTTTTCAGGCGCAAAATAAAAGCTTCAGAGAGCAAACTTCCTAGCTTAGCCCTCAGTTTTTTGTTAGCATTATGTTGTTGAACTTGTTGATGGCCTGGAAAATTTCCCAATCTCTCCAGGCTATCATGTTGACTTCTGATCATTTACCTCCTCCTTCTTATTGAACAATGCATATTTCGCTACGCAATGTTCTACGTTAGCAGGGTCAATCTCTACTTCATCATAAGTAACAATATTGAAACCTTGTTTACGCAACTCATGCACCCTTCCGCCGGGGTGCATGATCCCAAGCTCGTTCCGAGCAGCCAAGGTCGTTAATGAGCCGTGTGCTCTTAGATAGCTTAAGATTTTCAACCTGTCGTTAGAAGCTACTGTCATTTTTTCCTCCTCTTTGCTCAGCAGTTGAATATCGCAAGCCGTGCTCCCGAAACCAACAATCCAATTGAACGATAGGATAAATCACACGATTGCCAACCTTTATATATGGCGGCCCTCCTCCGATGTGACGCATTTTTTGATACCATTTAACACTGTACGGCCAACGTTCTGCGGCTTGTTTCTCAGAGACACCCTGAGGCTCCATTGTTTTTGCTTTGTTCATATTAGCTCCTATTGATTTAGAACAAACGCATTACAGTACAACGGCACAGGCAAAACCAAGCTTTGCCTGAAAAAAAACTAAAAAAATTTAACGTATTGAATTAGAAAGGATATTTCGATGGGAAATATAAGAATTCTTTTTAGGCAAAGCCTAGGCCCTGCCTAAATTGTCATTTTTGCTAAAAAAGGGAGTTATTGATTGATCTGTGCGTAGTTTTCTAGCCAAATTTGATATTTGACTAGTCTGTATAAGGTGCGCTTTTGCAGCAGACGTTGCTAAACTATTGGCTGTAAGTTTAGGGCCATCCGCACTATGGTTTTGAGCCAAATTTATTAATTCAGGTTTAAGTGGTTCATACCACTCTGCAGCTCTTTGCTTCATTTTAGCGCCACCTTTTCTACCTGCTGTACGAAGCCGTTTTTCTTCTTGCCGCTTATCAAACACTTCTTCTACTATAGCTTCAACGTCATTCATCTGATTAGCGCTATTTTCCTCGGCAACAGATTTTTTCATTTCTAATACATCACATTCATGCTTAATCACATCCTTCATAAGGAAACACAAATCTGTGGCCGCAATTTTCCTAAGGTTCATCTCTTTTAATTTATGACCGCTAATAACTCGCTCGATACCTAGCCACGATTCCATATTAGTTTGCTCTAATTTTTGTCCCTCAAAAAAATCTCCTATTGCTGGGTGCTCGCGATACAACAATAGCTCATCGATCCCATTACCTGCGGTTTCGAATAATGCCATTAAAGTCGATTTCGGTAATTTTTCCAAGTTTCTATAACGCACACTATACTCTGAGCTACCTCCCTCTCTATTGTCATAGGAAAGAAAGCTTGCTGTTACATTTTCAGAAGAGAAGCGATAATAAACGAGTAATTTGTTTTGATCGATCAAGGTACGAATATAATCCTTTGTACGATTATAATTATTAGCCCAGCGAGTAGTTAACTCATCATATGTTATCAACTCAGGAGTATCATTTATGTAATTTCTAGATGAACGAACTAAATCAAAAAAGCTTAATTCTTCATTGAGGTATCGCAAATACAAATCACGGTATTCCGCTGGCATATTTTTAAGTTTACACAACTTTCTGTATGCTTTGGAGTCAATAACAAAATCACTCAATTTTACAGCGATTGGCTTTATATAACGAGATATTCCGCTGCGACCTTGTTTCTCCACCTGCCAACCAGCATTAATGAAATCTTCACACTCATTTGGTTTAGCCCATCCCCAATAATGAGTAATGTAAATAGCTGGGTGATCTTTAAATGTCAATCTATCAACCACAATCTCTGGATGAATGCTTAATCTCTTGAGTAACTCCTCACTCACTCGAAAAACCTTCGGAGGCGCCTTCATATGAACCCAATGTTTATAATCTATCTCAAAGCATTGCTCATTTTTCAAGTCCTTTTCAATAATTGCTTGATTAGCTTTCCAATTAACGTTGATATAGTGAAAAGCCGCTTGTTTTTCACTATCATTTGAGAAATTATACGCTGCAGTTATCCCCAACCTAAGCCCTTGTCGCTTACGCTGAGGATAATTATCACAAAAAAAATATGCCTCATATTGAAATTGTGGGGCGGCCAAAACTGATGCTAGATCTGCCAACGCCCAACCTGTAAAATTAGCCACCGTATCTAATCTATAATACGAGTTATGATACTCAGCACTATAGTAGGTTGGTGGTTCTGATATAGAACGACAAACTCTTATACTCACATGCTCCTCCAACATCCCCATAAAAATCACCAAGCCACGCCGATGAGGTTATCGGCTATTCGGGAGCTATCCTAGACTTGGTTGAACTGTTAGCTTATCTTATATTTCCCTTTATACCAACCATCAACAAGCTCACTCAAGCCGCTAACTTTTTCAAACACTTCGGCTAGCGTATGGTTAATGGAGTGAGGAGCAACACCTCGATCGGCTGCATCAGTACATACGTCAACAAGCCCCATGATGCGATGAACTTTATCATCGAGTTTATTTACCAGGTCATCATCAACATCGTGGAAATAGGCTAATTTTGTTTCGTTATCCATGATTAAATCTCCTAGATGAAATTTATTAGAACCACTACCCCGATGAATTGGTAATCGGGAGTGTGGGGGATTTTTTGAGAATAGTCATACCATGATAAATAATTATTCTTTCCCTTAGCCTCCCAGCGATAAGCTCGATAGCTTCCATCCGGACAAAGAAATAATGCTGTACAACTACCTTGTAATACCATATCGGGATCGACATATAGGCCTGTGGCAATATCTAGCCCAGGGACTTCAAGATGCTCTCCAGTTTGATATACAGAAGTTCTTGGCCCACATGTACGTGAGCCATGTACTTTTACTGGCTTTGCATTGGATTGTTCATTAAAATGTTGATCAGTCATGATTCAAACTCCTTTTTAGTTTGCTTTGTGATTAGGGATGTTCAGTGTTGCACCACTTTTCATCCCGCCCTTTCATCGATAACACCGATGGCATTACCGTCGAAACTTTTAATTCATTAGCGCTTATTTGTGCGTATATAATAATCCTTGTTAACCCACTTAAGAAACGCAATAGCACCCCATGCGATAATTAATTTAAGCATATAGTTGAGGTGATCAGGAAGAACATAAAGCACCCCTACGCAAGCAAAAAAGTCATAGACCAGCATATCCAACCAAGCCCAAAAATCTTCCATTACCCTGCTGCCTTAGTTGATTTTAAATCTATCGAAACAACGTTGTCTGATTTCAATACACCCATGTTCTTCAATAAATGATCTGTAATCATCTGCATCGGCTTACGCAGACGTTCAATATCCATAATCACATACCCTGCTGTTACGTCCCCCGTCATTTTGTGGTTGAGTAGGCGCTTAAGGGCGTACACGGAAATTTCTAACGATTCTGCTGTGGTGATGAAGGTGCGGCGTAAATCATGCACGGTGAAATCGATACCTGATAACTCTCGTATTTTGAGCATGGCTTTACGTGGATCAGCTAGATGACCATGACGGCTTTCATCTGAGGGAAACACATAGTCGTTAACGGCATGGGCTTTTCGGCGACAGAGCAAGTCATACAGGTAATCTGACAATGGCATAACATGCTGTTCACGGTTCTTGGTATCGTTAATCGTAAGCGTTTTGGCTTTTAAATCTATATTGCTCCAAGCTAAACCCAAGGCTTCACCTCGACGTAAGCCAGTGAACATCACTAGTAAGAAATAATCTCTTAGCATTTCGGCTTGCACTGCATCATAACGATGGGAGAGCTGTTGCAAACCTTCATACCAAGGCGCTAACTCATGGGCTTTGATAATCGTCTTGCGGCGTTCAACGCGATACCACGAGCGGCCATGTGACAGGCGCCTAACAGGGTTTTCTAATATGAGGGCATTACCTCGCTCATCTTCATACTCATTGATAGCGTAGTTAAAAATAGCCCTGATGATGCGCATAGCTAAGTTGGCTCTGGCTTCACTACGGGTTTCGCCATGTTTCGTATGGCGCTTACCGATCATATCTTTTGTGATGCTTAGCAGAGGCTTGTTTAGCCAATCAGGCACAACTTGATTCAAGGCGTATTGGTAATCAGTGATAGTGCCAGGCTTCATGGATTTACGCGCTTTCACGTAATCAGCGAAGGCTTGACCTAAGGTAATGGCTTTACGCTTGCTAACCTTGGCTTCTAGAGTGGGATCAATGCCAGTGGCAATCTTACCTAGCAACTTCTGCGCTTCTCGACGAGCTTGCTCAACGGTTAAGTCCGGATAGCGACCAATGGTCATACGTTTTTGCTTACCTTGCACAACCTTTTCAACGAAGAATGATTTAGTACCTGATGCCATCACACGTACACCAAAGCCACGTAATACATCATCGTGATAGCGCTTTTGCTTGCTTGTGCTAGGGAGGGCTAGCTTATCAACGGCTGTTTTGGTCAGCTTCATAAAAATCCCTGCTTCAGTCCGTGTCGTACTTGTGTCGTACCGCCACTTCAAAACCATTCAAAGTCATTAGGATGGATTATAAGCTTTAATCGTCGATAGATAAAGGGTTTTAGTAAGGATTAAAAAGAAATAGAAATGCTTCAAAACGGCAATATTAGGATTGAAAATCCCTGTGTCCCTGGTTCGATTCCAGGTCTGGCCACCATATTAAAATCGCACCATCGTTTTATATCATGAACAAAAAAGATATTAGAATCTCACGCAGTGATGAAGATTTAACCGAATCTATAATAACCTCGCTTCGATTATTTCATGAAGAATGCGCTCTATTTGATAATGGAAATCTTGCAAGGTTTATAACATTAGCAAATCATTTAAGAAGAATTCTTCATAACACCAACCATTGTAAATCAGATGTTGAGCACCTTTGCAAAATTGCTGAAAGGAAGACGACTGCTCTTATATTTTTGGATACAGCAATACCTTACAACACATCATGTTTAAATGGAAACTGTCGACTGACAACCACCTACCAATATGCACAAGTAACAGCACAAAATGGCAACCTAACGGGGCTAGCACAAATCCCTCATTGCTTACATCCAAATCCAAATAAGCACTTAAAAACATCCCTCATCCCTTTTGAGCATTGGTGGTCCAAAAATGAAATAATCAACAGTCAAGATAAGAGTTTATGCTTCACTCGCAAAGAATTAGTCACTCACATCGCGGATACCGATGGGGGTGCACATCATGACAATGGCTTAATAAAAAAATACTATACTATCACTCGGGAACAAAAGCTGAGTAATATGGATACTTCCTTTTTAATCAACAATAAACAATTCCCAAAAAGTGAAACTCAAATGGCTATCCGCCAAATAGCACATGAATGTTTAATCTCATTAAAGCAGAATTTTCCTATTTTATTGAAAGATGTATAATATTAACGTTCTATTAATAAACATAAGCTATTAAGGCTTATTTCAATCTGATAGCATCTAGTGCTATATAAGTAATACTGAAATTTTAGCTGTCAATTTGGCTTTATTCCCGCCTAGCTCAAGCATATACACATACTGAGGGCTTGTTGCATATGCAGGCAGTACCTTCCATATTAGAAAATATCTTGGTTAACTATGCACCGAACAAAACAGGTATAATAATTTTTTTAATCTCAGAGAAGAGCTATGCGTTATAGTCATGATGAATTACAGCGCGCTATTCAACAACGTTATAATACCCCGGCGATTAATGAGAGTATTAAAGGTTATCCGTTATTACATAGCTTGTTGATTGAGTGGCGTGAGGAAAGAGAGACACAAGATTGCTGGGTTAGCTTGTTTAATCATTTAATTCAATCATCACACATTGATTTTCAGGTGCGTGATTGTCATGGCGATACACCGTTACATAGCATCGTTAAGTTCTTTCATAAACATATCCATACTAACCAGCTAGTTAAATTTTTTGTGAAATACGCAGACGCCAATGTGTTGAACCGTTCAAATATGACACCATTAGAGTGCGCAGTTAAGTATTACTCTGCCAAGCGTACCATTATAAAATTGCTCCTTAGGAAAACGGATATCACCCCTGAATTACGTCGACGTTGCCAACAACAGTTAGAATATGCGATGAGTGAAAGAGATACACCGCTCATTAATACCTTAATGACGTTAAAACTTGCACACCGCCCTGCTCTCTACGTTGAAGATCGGTATCTCGAACCTTCTTGGTTTCGAAATGGTGTATGGATCCGTATGGTTAGCGATGGGAGGCTTGAAGACCAGATATTAACATTACGTCATGGCTTGCCGCTTCAGGCTTTGCCTGGTCATTGTCAATGTCAATATCGGGGCTACACACCTTACAGCCCTGCTACCTTTATTAAACCTAGAATTCCTGTTAATTCATTTGGTCGGCATAACGCAGGCGTAATTATTCGTACCCGACCTGATCGATTTGTCGATTATTGGTATGATGGTGGTGCTGGTGAGCAATTGACAAAAAAGCTTAGTTTTACACCGGGTTATAACTTATCACAAGATGGGTATGTAAAAGCTTTTGAGCATCACAATAAAACGGAAAATGAAATCAGTCAGCTATTATCTACGAGCCATGATGAGAAAAAGAAATATCTACCTGCAAAACTCGATCGTTTCGGTATATTAGCTTCGCGGCCTCACTATGAATTTATGTTTTGGAATGAAGGCTTATTTCGTTACCAGCGTGAAGACATAGCCGGGATTGTTATGGTTGATGACGGCGAACTAACGGCTGAGGATTTTGCACCGGCATTAAAATTGAAACGTCAATTGTTTGGCCACCAACAAAAACCATATTTTCAATATAAAATTGGGATTGGTAGCTTGACTAAGTTGCCGACTGAACAGGTACGGCAATTAAAAGCCGCTGTAAAATCGACAGATCTACTCAATCATCACCAATAGCTATCAATATTCAAACCAACTAAATGCGTGGATGTATTGCATTACATTTAGCATATATAGTATTGTTAGCAGGCCACGTTCAACCTACTTACAAGGACTTACCATGAAACAACATGTCACGAAAATTATTGCGATTGTTTTTTTAGCTGCGCTATTAGCCAGTTGCCACAAAGATTACAACCCCACAACTGAAGCACCCGGTTTTTTACCGGACTATAGTATTTTAAAGAAAGTGCCTAGTGCTGATGGCACAGAAATTTATACGTACAAATCACCTAGCTTTAAACGCAGTGATTACCATGCTGTTATTGTCATGCCTGTAACGTTATATCAAAGCGCGACTAAAAAAGGTGTGACAGAAAAACAAATTACAGCTGCTCGCACCGATATACAAGACCATATTACTCAAATTGTTAACAAGCAAATGCCTACTGCTAAAAAACCTGGGCCAGGTGTTGCGCGATTAAACGTTGCCATCACTGGTGCTATGGTCGAGAATGAAAGCTTAAAGATACGTAACCTCATCCCGATTTCAGCAGCGATTACCATTGCATCAAGAGCAACTGGCGTTAACAAAAAAAATGCCGTGTTAGTGGTAGAGCTGAAATTTACCGACAGCGTTTCAGGCAAACTACTGCGTGAAACCGTCAGCGTCATCAACGGTGAAAAATTCCGCATGAAATCCAACACGGCTACAGAGTTCACTGCATTAGCCAATCAATGGGTAAAACAAGCGTTGCAATATTCGAGCAAACAAGTGAATTAAATAGTAAGGATTATGCCTTCTCCTGCTTAAATGGGGGAGGTTTTTGGAGAACTTATGCTTGTTGAGGTAACGTTAGCCGAAGCTTTTTGGGAAGCTTATGGTATATACGTATTATTTAGTGCCGGTGTTGGTACAGCTGGATATTACTGCTGGAAACAAAATGAACAAACTGCTACCTTGCTACACCCGGAGAATAGTGTATTCAAACGGCCGACACCAGGGCGTTCGGCTAATAGCCTCGGTGCCCAAGTTTCCGAACGTATTTTAAATTTAGTCGCGCTAGAAGATCATCTTGCTTTTTCACTAGTGAGTGATAGAGAGCTGTTACCACATTTAAAAGGCGATCGTCTTTTATTACATGAAGTCATAGCACAGGTGCAATTATACGTGAAATTCAGCGATGAGAATGCGTTAAAACGTTACGTTTCTAGTGTTTATCAACAAGCCAAGATCAGGCTGGACGGTGTTGACTATGGTGCACTGTGGGATATGGCTGATCGCGAATATCGTCAAGAATTTCACTCGGCTAAAGTACGGGAAAAAATTGATCATTTGCGTCAGCGTGTCTGGAATAAATTTCATGAATGGAAGTTAAATAAGGTGCCACTTGCTACGTGGTTCTATTTTTCAAAAACGATGGATCAATGCATCCACTTTTATAAAATGGTTATAGGTGAATTATATATTGAAAAAGTGAGAGACATACTATCACCCGTGGTAAAAAGTATTATTAATACTTTTGGACCCGCGCTATTACATCAGCGTCATGAACTCAATAGACGCTTGTGTTTTGCCGTCTCTGGGCCAATCGCGTCGGGTAAATCGAGTAGCTACCAACGTATTATGGCGCAACACCCAACGGAGAATTTTATCTTTATTAGTTTAGATCAGTATGGCGCATTACTGAGAGGAGACGGCCATTTTTGGTCCAACCCAAACTCACATGAATTTTTTGAGTACCTTAAGCGAAACGTATTTGGACAAACACCGACACCCAATTATGAACAATCCAAAGTACCCTTGGCTGAAGCGTGGCTCATCGGTGAACGGTTTTATGAGTTATTAGCCATACAGATGCAACAGGGAGCTGCACCTCATATCATTATGGAAGGCATGAACCCCGCCAAGTTTAAATATGCTGCTGCTCGAGGAGGACAGTTTACTGTATATGCTAATACCGCACGACCGGAGGGGTCAGTCGAACGTATGCATGCTCGAGGTGCCAGAGAAGAACGTTACGTATGTCCGTTGGCTACGCTGCATTCATATAAAGAGGTTTATCTACAATTTTTACAAAGTATCATTAAAGCAAGAAAATACTACTCTGAAGAAAATGTTCAAATTATTCTGCAAGACACTGACCTTTTATACGCAATAAAGAAGCTTCCAACTGAATTTCAAGAACCACAAAAAAAATTCCAGTTGGTTACTTTTAATCTTCGAGAAAATAAGCTAACGATTCATCAGCTACCACCGTTATTACGATGTATAGAAAGATATTGCTTTATGCTTGATAAACAACAAAATGAGTCCACTATTTGGCGTAACAATCCTGCACACTTACAAGAGAGTATAATCAAGTCACTTAAGCCGCTGTTTTTTGAGGGAGTTGATATCTATTATTGTGCTAAAAAAACTACCTATGATGAACTGTCTGAAATTTCTAGAGAGATACTTTGGCCTACAGGGAATATAGGAACAGCTTCTCAATTGCTGTAGCTCAAACTTTTTCGGTGATATGTATTCACATTTTCAAACGACTATAATTTTTTGTCACTCTATTCATCACGTAATCACCGTACATAATCGGTGGAAAGGTCTTACCATTACCAGAGGCTATACAAGTGCTCAACGTTTCAATCTGTGTGTGCATGTTGGGGTCAAAGAAAAAGGGGACCGAGTAGCGAGTTTTACCTGAATGATTATTGAGAACGCGGTGAGGTGACGAGGCAAAGGTACCACCCGTCCAGCGATGCAGCATGTCGCCGGCGTTTAAGACGAAGGTATCCGGCACGTAGGGCACTGCTAGCCAACCTTTTTCTGGATGCCGGACTTCTAACCCACCAACGTCATCTTGTGCGACCAGTGTCATAAAACCGATATCGGTATGGGGTGCAACACCAAATTGATCGGCTGGTGCATTTGCGGGTTGTGGTGGGTATTTATGTAGGCGTAAAAAATAAGTAGGGTCGCTAAAGAAATGATGTAACGCCGTTGGCTCAAGGCCAAATGCGACAGAGAATGCTTCCAACAGTTTAAACCCAAGCGCCACCATCGCATCGCGATAAGCGCACATTGTTTCTTTTAATTCAGGCATGTCATCAAGCCATTGATTCGGCCCTGCCAAGTAATCGCCAGTTGCAAAATCAGGATGTGACTCATCGGCATCGAACATCATGATAAATGCTTCAGAAAAATTGGGACGTGTCGATGCCCCTTCGGTTGAAATTTTCACTTGAGATTCATTTGCCGGCAAAAAACCACGGAACGTTTTATTCTGCACGATACGCATTTTAATGTCACGCGGCAAAGCATGAAATTTTTCGGCTACCGTAAACATATCGGCTAAAAGCTGACTAGGGATGTGATGGTTTTTAATATAAGCAAAACCCAGTGTTTTAAAGCTCTGTTTAAGTTGTTCTGCCACTTCATAAACGCCCTGTGATTTGCCCCATAAAGGCTCAAGGTCAATAGTTGATATGGGATTGCTGATCATGCACTGGCTCCTAACAGAAATCGCTGTACAGTATTGTGAAGAGGGTACGTGAAGCCAGGGATGATAACAACTGCTCCCCCGCTTAACACTTTCGCTCTTAGTTGATGGTTGTCAAACCTTCTTGATTTTCTCTAGTGATTCGTGAAGCTTGGTTAAGGTTTTTGCCGTCACTTTAGTTTGCCCTTCAATCTTGCTGATGTAAGCTTGAGACACTTTCATCTCTGCAGCCAACTCTCCTTGGGTAACATTGGCTCTGATTCGTGCTAATGCTGCAGGACTATCAACATAATCCTCTAGTACAAAAGGCACATACTCATTGCTATCATCTTCTAACTTAGCATCGATTTCATGACGCATATCGAGATACACACGCACAGGCAACAACACATACTCTGGTTGGCCATTCATAGATTTGATTGTTTGTAAGTTCATTTGTACACATCTCCTCTCGCCTTGTGTTTTTCAATCGAGATAATCTTTAAGGCATCTTGTCTGTCAAATATCACTCGCCAATCACCAACACGTAGCCGATAATATGTCTCACTCGTGAGGCGTTTTATATCGAGCCTTTCATCATCCGGGCAGATGCTAAGCATATTTATCTTTTCCGCCAGTTCCAGCCTCTCTTTGGGCTGTAATTTCTTCAGCTTCTTCTGTACCTAGGCTTTTAAAATGACCCTATAGCTCATCTATGCTCCTGTTATATTATAGGTTATATTCAAGCATGCTATCGCAAAACACACCCGACTAATGCAAAAACAATTACTTACTATATTCTATATGGGCGAGAATGAGCTTGCGCCAGAATCGGGGTGATATCAAGCAGGGAGTGTGCGTGCCAAATAAATGGAAAGTCACTTAGCTATAAGCTATCGCTTCAACTAAGCTTTGCTATGAAAAACGTCTAACACTTTATTGGGAATAGCGATGCTCTTTCTTGTTTTCAAATCACAAACAATAGATGTCGTTAAGGCTCTAGCAATTTCAATATGATCTTGATTATAGATTTGATAAAGTAATTCGAAACTTGAATGGCCGAGCTTACCCAACCCAAGTTTGAATTCAAGTTCATCATCGAGTTGCGCTTCATTTAAATACTCGACACTGATGTTACCGATCATGATGCCAAAACCATCGCCCCCATATTCTGACACGCCAAACGAATTAAACAATTGTTCGCGCGCTTCTTGTATTAATGACACAAGGCTATCATGCCCGAGATGATTTCCGGCATTGATATGAGCAGAATGAACCATTATGTTCGTCTTAAACAGTGATTGTTTAATAGGCTCTAAATTAAGTTTCGCCATGGCTATTCCTGGAACAGTTTGTACGACCTAACTCGCATCATACCATTTCACTTCAGAACATAAATCATTCATAACATGATTGGCAAAGTTAGTGATGTATGGCATTTCATCATGTTGAGTCATTGCGGCTTTGCTGGTGTATTTTAGAATTAAAATAATCAAGTCGGCATTTTCATTGTCAGTAACCACATCGTATTGCAAACACTCGGGTTCGGCTTGCGATAATTCGGCAAGCTTTAACAATTCAGTTTTTAATCTTTCACGACAATTGGGCTTGGCGTGAAAAAATTCGATGCCGAATGCTGCCGTTTCCATGCGTTTCACCTTATATTAAAACTTAATAATAGCATGGTTTATGAGTCTCGCTATATGTTGATACGGTATTGCTGCAGCAATGCTTGCAAATGTGGCCGAGATGCCTGACCAAATTGATTGGCAGAAAAAAATATTTGTGCAGAAGCAGGATAATTAAATGGATCGGCGCCTGGTGGACGTTTACCTAAATGAGCAAGGTAACCTCGAGGAACTTGCACCCACTCTTTTAAACCATCCAACAATGACATTTGCCGAGTTTGAAAAACAATGGGTATCTGCCCAGCATCACGACAAAACACTGCATTACTTTCACGCTGCGTTTCTCTGTCGTACTCCAATAATGATCGCACATATGAGCCCGCTAATACTTGGTAATAACGCATTTCACCGTGGTCAGGTGGGTGTCGTGGATTCTGACGCTGTTGTTGCTGCGCAGCTTCTGCCATCGCGGTCATGATATCGCCATCAAATTTGACTAAAGTCGCAGCATCTAACTGCATTTCTGCTTCATCAAAACGCTGCATTTGTAAGTTCGCTGTTGCTCGCGCTATTCTAGTATAACAATTACTCATTGCATCAATTGCCGCAATAATTCTAGGCAACACCTCGCAAGCGCGCTGCTTGTGATAGCGCTCAATCAGTAATTGCCGATCATGTTGCATTTGCTGTTGTTGCCGCTCTAAATGACGAAGCTCCCGCATTGCATCTAAGTGCTTAGCCTCGAGTTCAGGGTAATCATCTTCTATATTAGCTTCATACAATGACGATTCAGCAGCACCTGCTTGATAGGAATAAGCTGAACTTTGCGCCATTGCTTCATATTGGTCTTCATAGCGGTTTAAAGTAGCTACCATTCGTTCGCATTGTTTGCTGCTATTATCTGACTCTCTTTTTATCTCTTGCAGTAATTGGTCATGCCCTGCTGTCACCTCAGTTAAACCCCGACATTCTACTAGCGCACCATATCGCTCAGATAACAAGCGATGCCGATTTTCGATGTTTTGATAATGCTGTATCAACTCCATCTCTTCATTAGAAACACCTATACCAGATTGCAAGCGGTATTGTAGTGTGTCATATAATTTTTCATGATTATCGAGATAGGCGCTCACTCGTGGTAATTTAGTTGTGTGCACTGTCCTTAAATAAGCTTGTTGTTCTTCATCATGCTCTTCTATATGACGGTTAAACCAATCATCCCAAGCTACTGCCGCATAGCGTTCTAATTCAGGATTAGCAATAAAACGCTCTACATCTCTTGTATTGGCACCCAAGATTATCTGTCCAAGCTCTGCAAAACGTGTGTGCAAATCATATCGCAATCGCGAACGGCAATTAATATTTTCTCTTATCTGATTTTCACCTCGGCTATCATCAACAAAGCGCTGCCTTAAGGCTTCAATATCAGCTGGCAATCGTCTTACAGTAACTAACAAACTATTTAACGATAAGGCTGGATGATCCATTTCTCCGCCTAGTACGCTGTCGATAATCAAATGATTGGGGGAACGTTCCGGATGACATAAGACCGTGCGCACTTCAAAAAATTGCGCTCTAATGTCTTGACTGATTGTCGTTACACTAGGTTTAGATAATTGCCCTATGGCTTCACCAATAATTAATAATTTCCACAATGCGACATAGCGTTGACCTTGTAGTGCCACCAGGTTAGGCAACGCTAAAAAGTCATGAATATATTCCAAAATTTTGGCACAGCAATACTCATCATGCGCATAATTAACTAAAGCAATAATACGTTGCCCAATCAATGCTTCTTGCCGATAATCGTGCATAATTAATATTGTATAGCAGGCCTGTCGTAACACTGGCAAATCATATTGAATTATCTCGCTCAGAGCGTGATTAACAAATTTTGTGTGAAACTCCATAGTTATGGCTGATCTGTATACCACTCTATCAGCCATGTGTGACATGTTGCGATATCGCCCTAAATCTTCATGAAAAACTTCTCTTTTAAACAACGCTAGTTTTTTCCAATGAATACCTGGGTGTCTATCTGTGATATCGGGATGGCGCGAACTTAAGAGCTGCGCACCCGCGGATAAACAACTCAGCAATAATAAAACTTGATCACGATGTTGCTGTGCAGGAATATAATCAATTGCATCGACCATCATGCTGAGCAAATAATCAGGAGAGGTTGCGTTGCCAACTGTTTCATTGTCACGATATTCACGACCAATATCGAGTAAGGCATTTAAATCCCAGGGCATAGCTATTGACCACAATTAGTGTTTGAGGGTAGATAAACTTAAAGTGATTGAGCTTTAAGTGTACATTCAAAACATTATAGCAATATACCCATGCTCCATGGAAATACAAAGCTACCAAGCCACGATGTTGTCTTCCTAGCCTAGTTCAGCTTGGGCGCAAAGCCGCCACCGAGGGCGTGATGGTTTAAAACTGAACACACCCTTATGGGTTAAGTAGCATTTGCATTGAATCAGTAGCAAGATGTGACCCCCTAGTGTTATTACGATGACAATAATGCGCAACATAAGGTATTCAAGCGGAGAGCTTGTGCTATAATTCCGCAAAATTTAAATAATAAAAAAGGTAACCTTTTATGCCAAACTCAAACCAACTGACCGAATCGCTTCTCACGCCCAATGAACAGCGAGCGGCTGCTGCTCAGGTTATTGCTCATGATGCCCAGACTGCTGCTGCTATACGGCAGGATGCGGTTGACCGACAAAGAACAGCTAACTCAGCAGCATATGGCCCTCTACAATTTGTCCCAAGCTATGGGGAGTTATTTAATCTAAACACCCTTACTGCAGCGACAAGACAAACATTGGATAGCGTTGCGCCTGCCGCAATTGGCATTCTGCTGGCCTCAGTCTTTGATCCTGAGGCTGTGATGAATGAAACATGTATACGACCTAGTGGCGTTTACCAGAATAGTCTCCAATTAACGCTGTTTCTCGGTGTCTATCTGATTTTTTTACTCATTTTTGCACCCGCACGTGGTGTAGTTCTCACAGCGATTGAGGATAACGATACTCGTCACCATACAGAACGAGGCATTAGAGATGCCATGCAAATGTTTATCAACACTCTCAACACAGGAGCCTTATCATTCACATCTGCTAGCATATTTAGTCAACTTTCATCTGGAGGATCACTTGCTCTCAAAGTGCTTTTTGGTTCTATTTCCACCTGGCCCATTACTAACTACATAATCGCGATAAGAAATAAAAAATACAAACGCTTTGGCCGCATGGGCTGGGAAGGTTATAACGATTTTTTTCGTGATAGTAAATTAAAAGCCATCTGTGCAACTCTATGTGAGTCAGTATTTCAGGGCTTATCGTTAGCTTCAACTTTGTCATTAGTTGTCTTTTTCATCATTAACACCGGCTACAATGCTTGGCATGAGGAAGATTTTGCTCATACAGAACTGGCCTCATTTGCTACCTTAATTATCAGTTTTTTCATTGGCATGCTCTGTACTGTCAAAGATGGCTCAACAAAAATACTCACAAAATTACAGAACTCGATGAATAACTTTTATTTTGTGGCCACCATTGTCGAGCTCCTTATAGGCTGCCTCCACAAAGAAGACTTTTCTGTGGACGAATACCTTCACAAAGGCGTTTATTTCACTGGCCTTGCCATTGCTTTAGGCTTATTTGCTGCAGTCTTTACATTCAAAACATATATCAACACACTAGAATTAGAGCGCGTTTTTCGTTATACCATGGCAACCATGGCGCCAGGGAGAGATGAGCAAGGAACAGCGCATAATTGCGCCATTCTACGCCGACTATTAGATGCTGCTATATATTGGTTTTCACCTTTGGTGTTAGAAGAAGGGTATCGAGGTGGCACCACCCACAGCGAATTAGCCGAGATGGGTGGCATGAGAGGCTTCAGTCCAAGAAGACCAGACACCAGGTTTTCCATCCTAAGCGGAAGCCCCACCCCACCGCCCACTGATGAGCCACTATAATCAACTACAAACATTAGGCAAAAAATGGTAAGACGTCTATAATTAACATCAATTAATCGAAGAGGGTTTTTATAACATGAAAAATTTAACCAAATTATTAACAATAACTGTTTTAAGCTTTATTGTTATTGGCGCTAACGCCGCTGTGCCGGCCTATGTAAAACAAATTCAAACTTATGTCCATGCGAATAAGGCAGAGGAACAAAAGCTAAGTTTATTGTTCGTGCAGCAAGCAAAAATGGTAAATGCCAAATCAGCGGCAAAAACTGATTGTTATAATGTAACCTTAAGTGGTTTAAACGATAATTTAATTTTCTTCTCTGATAGACCACAACACGTGGTTGGCAACTTAACCACTGCTGAATTTGAACAGTTGTGGCAAGATAATAAAGAAGCACCTAATGCCGTGTTGCATGGCACTGATGCTCAAGGAAAAAAAGTAAACATAGTGCTGACATTATCGTTACCTACTTACAACAGTAAACAAAACACGATGACATACCCTGCCTGTATCACTGACAGTGCAAGTGAAAAAACTGCAGTGCCATCAAGCCTGACTAACATTACATTATTCATTGACCCGCTAAATCACTTTATGTTTGGCAAGGCTTAATCGAAACGTGAATAAAAAATCCCGCTTTTTAGCGGGATTTTTTATAACTCTTCTTCTAAGCCTGGATAATCTTTTGCGATTTGTTTTAGCTCTTCGAGAGTGGGGATCAAACTCGCTGGCTCTTCATCTAATGCTAGTGCTATCTGTAATAATTTATAAACCGTTAAGCCGTAATTACCGCGCTCGATCATGCCGTAGTATGAACGGTCGATGCCGGCCATCATGGCGAATTTTTCTTGGGCGTGACCTTTCTCTTCGCGTTTGTTGCGAATGCTATTAGAAATCAATTGGCTGATGTGTCGTTTTTCCATAGTCTGCAAATACTACCAACATTGCTAATTAGAAAACACACCACATGAGCCGTGTGCGTTTTTCAACACGGGGCATATGCCGTTAATTCTAAGCGTATATTACTGAAGAAACGAGATATTAACATATCCGCTAATCATAACAAGCGTTTGTGCCCCCTTATTTATACGGTATACAATGCTGGTATGAAACAGACTTTAGCTTTGATCACAGGCGCGGGAACGGGTATTGGCAATGGCACTGCGCATGCTTTATTGGCGCGCGGGGTTGATGTGCTCGCGGTGGGTCGGCGGCGTGAACTGTTGGCACAATTGCAGCAACAATATCCAAGCCAGGTGTTTATTGTTGATACTGATATCACGACAGCCGAGGGGCGTGAAAAAATTGTTGCGCACCTGCCGGATACGCATACATTAGGTTATCTGATTCATAACGCTACGACGGTAAAGCCATTAGGGCCACTATTAGACGCTGAGTTGAACGATTGGCGTTACCATATGGCTGTGAATGTCGAAGCGCCGATATTTTTAACCAAAGCCTTATTGCCGCATTTAGCGAAGCAGGCGCGTCTATTGTTTGTGGGTTCGCGCGCGAAAGATCAATATTTGTTAGATACGGGTACTTACTGTGTATCGAAAGCTGCACTGCATCGTGTTTATGAAGTGCTGAAAGAAGAGCTGCCTGATTATGCTGTTGGGCATATTCACCCAGGCGGGGTTAAATCTGAAAGCAATATGGCCTATCGCGAACACATGGCGGCACGTTTGCCACAACGAGATTTTAAGCAGCGTATTCCGGTTGAAACGGTTGGTGCGTTTATTAGCTGGTTATTGCTGGAGGCTACGCCTGAGCAATTTAGTGAAAATCATATTAATATTAATGATGAGTGGCATCATGCGTTTTGGGCGGATGGATTATCATTTATTGAAAATAATACAGATGCTCCTCTCCCGTGACGTTGTTGAATAATTTTTATGTAGGGTGGATAAAAGTGTGAGCGACAGCGAATACATATCCACCAGGGCTCTATCGTTAACCACTGCTGGTGGATATATCCGAGCTACCGCTCGAATCTTTATCCACCCTACATTGTAATTAGTTAATCGTTGAGTCTTTTTTTTCGGGGTATAACAACAACATAAATGCTGAACCGACGATCACGGCACTAAACCCAATAAAACACCACGTGTACATGTGCATACCTAAAATGGCGCTGCCAAAACCTTGCACGGTGGTAATGTGCAGTAACATTTGGCGAATGCTCACGGTGATACCGGTGCAGGCGCAAATAATGGCTAAGGCCCAGTGTGAGGCTTTATTGCCAAAGCGTACGTTCATGAGCATGGCAATACCCACGCCAACAAAAGCGGCGCGTTGTAATAAGCATAATGGGCATGGTGCTTCGCCGTAAAAAAATTGCATAAAAATAGCGGCGGCGAGAATCACGCAAACACCGACTAAGCCAATAATGCTATCCAGCCATTCAATTTCAGCAATGAGATGACGATATAACTTTTTCATATGACTCCCCTTAGAAATGTAAATTTAATGGCGTGGTGCTATCGTGCAACACAGAAATAATAATACCCGCGCAGGCGAGCAATAAAATAATGATACTGATGGTTTTAAATCGCATGCCAAGACAGCGTTTATGCTTAGGAAAAAATATTAGGCTAAGCGCGATAGCTTGCACGATAAAGATGGGCCAAACGGGGTAATCCATTAATGTGTCTCCTTTAATAAAAACTTGATTATACAGAAATGCTATGCAAATAAAAACGCCAGGCAATGCCTGGCGCTCTCACAAAGCTGTACCATTAATTATTAATAATCAATTTGTATGCACCATGATTGAAAACTGCAGGAGCCACTTTCACTTCACCCTTACAACCTGACGTTATAGGTGGCTGAATATGCCAGTCATTGACATAGCCCCAGTAAGCATAGGCAGCGCTTACTGTTACTTTACAAGTATCGCCCACAGTTACATTTAACTGAAAACTGGGAGGAACCACACTACCCGGCTGAACTAACGTGCTGGTTTGACTAATCTTGCCTTTCATCTCATGCACATTCACCAAGTTGACATCGTAAGGTTGGTTGGCTGGGGAAGCCGTATTAATTTGCACTTCAATGGGCATTGGTGGAACTTGAAATGCCATTGCACTTGCTGAAACTAAACAGCTAATCGCTGCTACTAATGTTATTACTATTCTTTTCATGTTGGTCTCTCCTGTTTTGAGCCGACGCCATTAAACCAGGATAAACCCCTATAAAACAAGCGATTAAAACAAACGTTTGGAATGCTGACAGGAATGTTAAGTTTGCTGATGATGTAACATAAAAAAAGCCCTCAAGCATGCTGTTGAGGGCTTAACTAAAAAAATTCGCGTCCTAGCTCGTTATGATTTTCACCGTATTTTATTATTATTATGCGTTTTTGTTATTAGTCTCTTGGCTTGAAACCACTATAACGCTAGCCAAAGGCCAGCGCAAATGACTTTACTTCGCTTTACAAAAGCTGACGATATCTTGCAGAACATGATTTAACGGTGATGATGATGCACGTGGATTTTATGCGGAATCGCTTTTAAGAAAAAGCCTAACACTGCTGCAACAATAAAGATAACAGGAATAACGCTGAGCGCCATTCGATACTCTGTTGCGGTATGTACTAGTGCACCATCAGGCGACACCATATCCAACACAGAGCCGACTAAAGGTTGCAAGATTGTTCCCACTAGCATGACAAACATATTCGTTAGCGCTAGCGCTGAACCGGAGAGTTTCTTTTCGCAAGTTTCTTTGGCAAATGCAAAGGCTACGTTTTCGGCAGAAGCTGCTGCCCCGAATAAAAATAATAGAACCGCGATGATAGGTACAGGTAAGCTATCGGTATACAACACCAGCATAAAGCTAATGGCACCAATGATACTGCCAATAATTAACGGCACACGACGGTTATTGATGCGATCGGAAATCCAACCTTGAAGTGGCCCACCGATGGCCCAACCGAAAAATACCATCGACACCACAAAGGCAGCTTTTTCGGGCGATAAATGGCACGCGTCTTGCAGATAAGGCTTACCCCATAGCTCAGCAAAAACTGATAATGAGGTATACAGTATGCCGCCGATAATGGCACAAATCCAAATTTGCGGACGCAAGAGTAATAAGATCATTCCCATGAATAAGGATTTAAAATTCGTGGTGGTGAATCGATTATGATATTCACCCGTGCCAGGCGGTTTGTTGCGCACAAATAACCAAATCACACCGGCTAATATGATGCCGAAATATGCTGAGTACATTAAGGTTTCACGCGGGCCAATATGAATAACAAAATACGTTAATACGTTTTCACTGAACATAGCGCCTAACATACCAATCGTTGTAGTTAAACCTGCTACCAAAGCAAAGCGATTTGATGGCAACCATAAAGTGGCAAGTTTTAAAATGCCCACAAAGGCAAAGGCAGAACCAAAACCTACTAAAAAACGACCTAACTGTGCCACCCATAAAACATGGGCAATGCTACAAATATAAATACCGATGGCACATAATAAGCAATTAAGTGTTAATAACAAACGTGGGCTATAGCGATCAAGCAGTACACCGACAGGAATTTGTAATGGCGTATAGGCGTAATAATAGAATGCAAATAAATTACCAAAACCAGCGGCGCTTAAACCATAATAACTCACAATTTCTGTATGCATCACATTAGGGGTGATACGTAACAAATACTCATAGCAGTAAAAAATAGAGGCAAGCCCCCAGATTACCCAACCATAATAGGCTGTTGAACGAATGGATTGTTTGTTACTCAAGTGCTGACCTTTTAGTTTTTCTTGTGTTTGCTATTATGTTGTACTTGTTGTTTGGCATGCGTTTCGCGCATGAAAGCAATTGCGACCAGGGATAATACCATACCAATCGGCACGATGACCAAAGCATTTCGATAATCTACCTGCGCAACATGCGTGCCAAACTGAGCAGCAGATAAATGTTCATTGTCCAACATAACGCCAACTAATGGTTGTAACACAGCACCGCCAATCATAGTAAACAAATTCGTGATAGCCATAACGGAACCAGCCACTTGTGGTGCAGCATTTTCTTTGGCGAACGTAAATGTTAAGGCTTGAGCAGCACTAAAGAACCCCACACACAATAGCATTGCCGTTAATACCCATCGAGATGAATGCGGCATGAACAATATAACGGTAAAACTGGTGGCGGCACAGACAGCACCAATCGCCATCGGTAAACGACGCAGCTTAATATAATCAGAAAACCAACCAAAGAAGGGCCCGCCAAATAACCAACCTAAGTAAATTAAGCTATTAAAAAATACCGCATCGTTATGACTAAGCCCCAGGCCTTCATGTAAGTATGACGTACCCCATAAGTCTGCCATGACTTCTAACGTCATGTAGCCAAAACAGGCGAACACGGCATTTAACCAGATTTGCTTTTTTTTCAGCACAACAAGTAAGTCATTGAATAAATCACCGAAACTACTTTCTGGCTGTCGTAATTTACCACGACCTCGGCCCGTACCATCACGAATCACAAACCAAATTAAATAGGTGAGAGTAAAACCAAAACCAACGGAAATAAACACAACGGCCTTCCAGCCGAGCTCTATCACTAAAAAATTTAAAAAATTATTACCCAGCAAAGCGCCCAATGGGCCTAAGCTTGAGGTTAAACCCGCAACCAGTGCAAAGCGATTTTGTGGCAACCAAACGGCAGCCAATTTTAACACCCCGACAAAAGCAAAGGCGGAACCAAACCCGACTAATAAGCGCCCGGCTTGCGCAACGGCCAATATGTTGGTCGACGCAAATAAAATACTGCCTAAGGCGCAACACATAACAGCAAAACTCAACAACATGCGCGGTAAAAATCGGTCCATAAACACACCGACTAATATCTGCATCGGCACATATGAATAAAGATAGAATGCGGCAAGGTTACCAAATTGCGCATCGGTCAAATGATAGGTTGCAGTTAAAGGTGCTTTCATCAACCCGGGCATCGTTCGCAATAAATATTCATAGCAATAAAAGAATGCACCTAGGCCCCAAACCACCCACGGGAAAAACTTCCACGCTTGTAAGTTTTTTAAAACTTTATTCTTGGGTTTATTGCCCACGATGTCTAAGTGTGGATATTTCATTTAGCAACGCCGGTATCTTTTGCAGCCTGCGCCACAGCACCTGAAACCAAGGCATTCAGACGCGAGTCTAATGGTTTAGGTAACACATAGTCTGGGCCAAAATTTAACGCTGTTACATCATAGGCAGCTAATACATTAGATTCCACTGGTTGCTTGGCTAAGTCTTTAATCGCATGCACAGCAGCGATTAGCATTTCCGTATTGATCTTATTCGCTCGCACATCCATCGCACCTCGGAATATATACGGGAATGCCAAGACATTATTAATTTGATTAGGGTAATCACTACGGCCAGTCGCCATGATTAAATCATTACGTGTTTCGTGAGCTAATTCTGGATTAATTTCAGGGTCCGGATTGGACATCGCAAATACGATGGGTTTATCTGCCATCGAAGCTAACATGTCTGCACTTAATACATCGGGGCCTGACACACCAATAAACACATCGGCACCTTGCATCGCATCCGCTAAACTGCGTTTTTCAGTATCGGCAGCAAAGGCAAATTTATACGCGTTTAAATCGGTACGACCGGTGTGAATCACGCCTTTACTATCAATTAATAAAATGTTCGCGCGCTTAGCACCTAATTGCATGAGCAGCTCCATGGTAGCTATGCCCGCAGCGCCCGCGCCGACACACACGAGCTTGGCTTGCGCTAATGTTTTGCCTTGAATCTCAAGTGAATTTAACAACCCTGCCGCCGCTGTGACCGCAGTGCCATGTTGATCGTCATGCATGACGGGAATATTGAGCTCGTCTTTCAGTGAGCGTTCGATTCGAAAGCATTCGGGTGCTTTGATATCTTCTAAATTAATAGCACCAAAGGTTGGTGCTATACGACGCACGGTGCTAACAAATTCTTCTGGGTTGTCAGCATCGACTTCGATGTCAAATACATCAATGTTGGCGAAACGTTTAAACAAGACCGCTTTGCCTTCCATCACGGGTTTGCTTGCTAAGGCACCTACGTTACCTAAACCTAACACGGCAGTACCGTTACTAATAACACCTAACAAATTACCTTTGCTGGTGTATTGATAGGCTGTTTCAGGATCGTTAGCAATGGCCATCACCGGGCCCGCAACGCCAGGCGTATAGGCGAGTGATAAATCGGCTTGGGTTTCGGTAGGTTTGGTTAGCTCAACACTGATTTTACCGGGGGTTGGCTTAGCGTGATAATCCAACGACTCTTTTTTCCAGTCGCGTTTTGACATAAATGCGCTCTCCTATTTGTGAGCGCATTCTACCGAAAATCAGCTAATGATGCGAATCTAAATCTGCTTTTATTTTGCGCAAACCTTTGATTAATAGTTAGAAAAATACTCTTTCAAATCCACATCAGTCCATGGCACATGAGCCACTGGTGAACAAACGGAGATTTTAAGCTCTGCCATATCCGCTACAATCGTGATATAGGTGTAATCGATATTTTCGGTTTTATCTTCAAGGTATTCTGTGGCACCACCATCATCAATTGACGTTAACATAATTTCTTTCATCACATCCATATCGATTTTACCTTTGTGCTTGAAGCCCAGGTCAATCAATCCAGCCGTACGTTCATGAGAATGAGATTCTGTTGTGCCCGGTGCAGGATAAGGATCATGCGATTTTGGAATAAGGTCTTCCCAGCCTGGCAAACGAAAATGGTTAGTCGAGACTAATAAATCTTTGTCACGCTGCTCTTCCAATTTCGTATCAACACCCGCATCACGTGCTCGCATGGCGTAAGGACTTGCTTCAATGGATACCATATCATCAACACCAAATACGCTGCATATTGCACCTTGATCGAAAGGTCGGTTTAATAAAGTTTCTTTTAACTCATTAAAATTGTTGGACTTTAACATCACTTCATTCATTTGGTATTCAGTTGATTTCCAATTCGTCATCCGTACATTACCGACAGACAAACGGCCGCTGTTATTTTCTAACATTAAATGATGATTACTAAATCCAGTTAACACTTTAATCCAGCCGGCTAAACCAACTGTCGCAAATTCAGTGTTAGTACCTTCAGGCTTATAAACAGCTACCACCATCGGTTCATGTTCTAAATCAATCGCATCACAAATCCAGTCAAAGTTACGACCCACAACCACATGACCATGTGTCGTAAATTCACCACGTGCAGAAATCATCGCGCAACCAGCATCTTCTTGCGGTAACCCAAATTTGGCAATCATGTCAAACATGCGAGCATAATCTAAAAAGATTAACTCTTCCCAACTCATACCTGAACCTTTCACCATGCCCTTGAAAAATTCAACATACGAATGTGGATAACGGCTTTTCGTCAGCTCAGTAAAACGATGGACTAACGCTTTTTTCTCAGCATCGGTAATGTCACAAATAGTTTGACGAAACGCATAACGTTGATGCAATAATTCTTTTAATAAGTGACCATATTGTTCACCCATTTCTGGCAATGAGCCTTCAACCACGACAATATGTAAATGACCGTGCTTATAAAGTTCACCTTTGTTGTAAGTAGCAATAAGTTCTTTAGATTTGTTAGACATATGAGGTTCTCCGTTTGGCAAACATTATTCCCAAAGCGATAGAGTTTTAGGTATTCAAAGAGATTGTTTGTGTATCGTCATCCCGTGGCTTGACCACGGGATCCAGAATATTATCAAGCCAGAATAGTTTCCTAGATCCCGTGGTCAAGCCACGGGATGACGAGCTTAAGACGATTTGTTCGCACACTTAAAACTCTATCGATTTGGATATAGTATAGCTGATAAAAGCTGAACTGTAACAATATTACAGGCATTAAAAAAGGCAGCCGTCGCTGCCTTGGGTTGAGAAGGTATAAACGCTTAAGGCGCTTTTTTGCCAGCCAATGTACGGCCACCAAATTTCTTTTTGAAGCGATCGATACGACCAGCCGTATCCATAATTTTCTGCTTGCCCGTATAGAATGGGTGACACTCAGCACAAACCTCTATCAATAATTCAGGCTTGCCTAGTGTTGAAGCAGTCGTAAACGTGTTGCCACAGCTGCAAGTCACTGCAACGTCGGCGTATTTAGGGTGAATATCATTTTTCATTGGGTTACCTCTTGGGCGGTATCGCCGTTTCACTCGCTTGTTAGCAGTGAACACCATACCTATGTAAATTGGACGCGAATAATAGCCTAAGCTGGTGAATTAAGCAACAACAACCAATAACAATATATATTGTGACACTTACCAATAATTGAGCGTGGACACTCAAATTTTGACGATAATTGAGGATGTACACTCAAATATCGCCGTTTTACATTCAATTGGGCTAATAACTAAGCAAATTCAGCCATCACAGGCGCATGATCGGAGGGTCGTTCCCATTTACGGGGTTCTTTATCGATGAAGGTATTTTGGCAACGCTTAGCTAACCCTTGGCTGGCAAGAATGAGATCGATGCGTAAGCCACGGTTACGGCGAAAACCGGCGGCGCGGTAATCCCACCAACTGAACAACTCGGGATCTTGGTCGAACTGACGGAAGGTGTCAACTAACCCTAAATCGATCATATTAAACAATGCTTGGCGCTCTGGCACACTACATAAAATACTGTCTTTCCATGCTGCCGGATCATGCACATCGGCATCGGCAGGCGCAATATTAAAATCACCTAATACCACAACGTTTTCATACTCTGCCATTTGGCTAGCAATATAATTATGCACTTTGCTAAGCCAATCGAGTTTGTAGGCATATTTTTCAGAACCGACTTCAGAGCCGTTAGGAATATATAAATCAATCACACGTACGTTATCAATCGTTGCTGCTAAAATCCGACGTTGTGGATCATCAAGGTTCGGCACATCAGTGACGACATCATCAGCTCGCTGTTTCGATATGATCGCCACACCGTTATAAGTTTTTTGACCGGCAAATACCACGTTATAACCCGCCTCTTCAATTGCTTCACGGGGGAATTTATCATCGGTCATTTTGGTTTCTTGCAACGCCAATACATCAGGATCGTTAGCTTTCATCCAATCTAACACATGCGGTAAGCGAACATTGATTGAGTTGACATTCCAAGTAGCTATTTTCATATTGAGATCCTTTTGTTGCGTGGCTGCTTCGCAGGGTTATTGCGAGCAAAGCTCGTCCCTCACCTGCCCTTCTGGCATCTTCTCCCGACACGGGAGAAGAGAGTGGCTAAACGGCTATCCAACCTAAGTTAGCGCCGAGTTGGGCGAAAATGACGAGAGCAGAAATTAAAATCACCCCTGTCAAAATAATTTTACCGCCGCAGGCCATGTAGCCGAAAGCCATGTCGCGCACGTAGCGGCCGCTCCAAATCATTAAGGCGGGTAGTACGCCGTGAAGTAAGGCGACGAAGATGCCGGCATAACCTAGAGCCATCATAAAACCTTGAGGGTATGTGAAGGCGAAGACAAGAGGTGGAATGAAGGTAATACTCGATAATAATAATTTACCGCGGTGTGTTTTTTCGATCTTTAATGTGTCGGAAAGAAAATCGAAAAGGCTGAATGAAACGCCTAAAAATGATGTCGCTAACGCAAAGAAAGCAAAGAAGCGTGCGACAATGGCTAACCAGCTATCACCCAGAATAAAACTCAGCACACTCGCGACTGCTGTGCTGGCATCCCCCGAGCTACGCAATGTCATTAAGCTATGGCTGCCTGCAACGGGGATAACACCAAAAATAATCGCAATCCAAATCACATAGACGATAAAGGGAACAAAGCTGCCCCAAAAAATAATGCGACGTAATTTTTTGGCATCGTTGCGTAAATAAGCACGCACACTTGGCACAATAATATGATAGCCAAATGATGTGATAATCACCGGTAACGCTGCAAGGATATATTCACTATGACCCAGAATAAAATGTGTCGTTTTTAAATGTGGCACAGAGAAAGTGACCATTAACGCATAACAAGCTAGCAAACCAAACATCAATAGTCGATTGATGCCATCAACAACACGCACGCCTAAATACAACACGATAACAAACAGTATTAACCACGGCACTGTGCCTAAACCCGTAGAGATGCTACCGTGAGACATGTCATGATAAAAACTGGCGAAAATGGCGCCTCCACCGGTTAAATAGGCTGCCATCAGTGAATATAACATCAAGAGATACACCACCGAGGTAATCAGCGCACCCGGCCGACCTAGCGTACGTTTCGCCATGGTCACGAAATTTGTGTTAGGTGGCATCCATAAATTAACTTCTAACGTGAGCAAGCCGGTGTAATACATAAACACCCACATAAGAAACAACACAATCAATGCATAACCAAAACCCGCGTGCGCTAAACTGACAGGCAAACCCAACATACCAGCACCAATACAAGTGCCAGCAATAAGTAAAATGCTACCGAGGGCGGGAGACGATTTCATGAATTTCCTATTATCTCATTATTTCTTAGCGTTAATAATCGCATGACTACGTTGTTGGCGCACATAAAAACTGACTATGTCACTTTTACCGATGGTTTTTGCAACACCATCACTATTATCAATGATGGATACAGTTGCGCTGACTAGGCCCACAGGCATATCGCCAACCATAAACGTAACAGTACCTGACGTTAGCGGCCCATATACTGTTTTCTGAATAGAGTTATTTAATGTGAGTTGCGCTGATTGGCCTCGCGTCAAAGCGGGTTTGATTTTTGCTTGCACCATAATAGCGCCGCCTGATTTCCAAACCGTTGCACTAACCGCGGGAAACGTAAGGCTAACCGTTGCTTTTTTAATTTTTTTCTCAGGCTGCACTTCAGATGTTGCCGACGCAGCAGGAGCTAACTTTTCTTCTACTGCAGTATTAAGAGACTGTGGGTCATCGTAAGTTTTGGGCTCATTGATAGTAATGGCTTTAGCGCCAGGCATAGGCTTGCTAGAAAATACCGTATTACCCTGAGCATCCGTGCTTTTATAAATCGTCGTTGCTATCGCTAAATTTGTAACAAGACAACAAGCCATCAATAATAGCAATTTTTTCACTATCCTTCTCCCACTATTCATCCCTAAACTCCAAGCTCGAAACACTAAACGCCAATTACAAACTATAATACATATCAAATTCAACTGGATGTGTCGTCATACGTAAACGTGTGACTTCTGCCATTTTCAATTCGATGTAGGCATCCAACAAATCATTAGTAAACACATCACCTTGGCGCAAGAAATCACGATCATTATCTAAATATTCCAATGCTTGCGCTAGTGAGCTACAAACGGTTGGGATTTCTTTGGCTTCTTCGACCGGCAAATCATACAAGTCTTTATCCATCGCTTCACCGGGGTGAATTTTATTTTTAATGCCATCGATACCGGCCATCATCATGGCAGAAAATGCTAAGTATGGATTCGCCATAGCATCAGGGAAACGCACTTCAATGCGACGGCCTTTCGGATTTGGCACATGCGGAATACGAATCGACGCTGAACGGTTACGCGCAGAATACGCCAACATCACTGGCGCTTCAAAACCGGGGACTAAACGTTTGTAACTGTTAGTGCTCGGGTTAGTGAAAGCATTTAAGGCACGAGCGTGTTTGATAATCCCACCAATATAATACAGCGCTTCATCAGACAAACCACCGTACTTATTGCCTGAGAAAATATTTTTTCCATCTTTGAACAATGACTGATGGCAATGCATGCCGCTGCCATTGTCATCAATAATCGGTTTTGGCATAAAGGTAGCTGTTTTACCGTAAGCATGTGCAACATTCATTACAACATATTTTAAAATTTGGATTTCATCAGCTTTTTTCACTAGCGTGCTAAATTCTGTCGCGATTTCATTTTGGTTGGCAGTCGCCACTTCATGATGATGCGCTTCAATCACTAAGCCCATCTCTTCCATAATATTACACATGGTCGAGCGAATATCTTGCGAAGAATCAACTGGCGGAACGGGGAAATAACCACCCTTCACACCAGGACGATGCCCCATATTACCTTCAGGATAAGACGTCACTGAATTCCATGCAGCTTCTTGTGAATTTACTTCATACGATGCGCCACTCATATCAATTTTCCAACGCACGTCATCTAACAAAAAGAATTCAGGTTCCGGGCCAAAGAAACATGTGTCCGCAATGCCGGTTGATTGTAAATATGCTTCCGCACGTTTCGCTAATGAACGCGGGTCACGCTCGTAAGGCATCATGGTTGTGGGTTCGATAATATCGCAACGTAACTGCAAGGTTTCATCTTCAAAAAATGGGTCAAGAACGGCAGTCGTTGCATCTGGCATTAAAATCATGTCGGATTGATTAATCCCTTTCCACCCCGCGATGGATGAGCCATCAAACATTTTACCGTCTGTTAAAAAATCTTTATCAACTGTGGCAGCAGGAATCGTCACATGTTGCTCTTTACCTTTAGTATCGGTGAAACGTAAATCGACATATTTCACTTCATTTTCTTTTATTAGGCTTAGTACATCAATCGACATGAGAGCTCCTTATTTAGGGTATTAGGGTACGGGGGATAGGATATAGTTTGGCCATGATTATACAAGACTTTAGAGATGGAATACAGTTCAACCAACCCACTGGTAGATTTCTGTCAGCTCTATACTGCATGACTGGCAACTGCTTCCACAGGCCGGTTTTTTTGTGCATTTTTTGATGCAACCCTTACACACGAGTGTTTGCAACATTGGCTCGATAATAGCTTTATCCGTATTAAAATAATTGATTAATGATAATAAGTTAGCGACTTTACGTTCGCGGATTAAATTTTTTAACGCGATGATACTCATGATAATTTCCAGTTATTGTGAGGAATGAAAACTTCCTATAGTGAAACATATCCACTGTCTTACCAGCACCCACCATGGCAGATATGTCCGACCTATAGCACCGTCATTGTGCGGCTTGGCCGCGTAATCCAGAGATAAATTAAACGATGTTCTGGATCCCGCGATCAAGCCGCGTGATGACGAGACACCATTAACTCTCTCCGTTTTTCAGCGAATCTAAACTTTGCTTAACTGACTGGCATTAGACCAAACTTTTATCCACCCTACTTTGAAACAATGGGTATCACGCGTTTACCTGCTGGCATTTTTTTGGTTTTTAAACGCATAAAAATAATCACGCTGGTAAACACCGCGATGATGCCTGCAATCCAACTGATGGAACTCGTCGGGTGACGCATCACCGTTGCTCCTTGATAAAACATTGTCGCAACACCATAAGCCAAGCCCGTGGTCCAGACCATTGAAAACGTCGCCCAACTTTTGTGAATTTCACGGCGCATTACGGCCATCGTCGACACACAGGGAAAATACAATAATAAAAATAATAAATACGCGAAGGCACCAATGCGACCATCGAAGTGTTGATACATCACACCGTACACACCTTGGTTGACATCGTGAGGTGCGGCGCTCGCCATAATCGGATTACTTAAAGCTTCAGGTAGGCGAGCTAAATTTTCAGGAACCGATTTCACCGCTTCGGTTAAACCACCCCAAAAATTAAACTTTTGTTTTTCTTGATTCAAACCACCGACTTGAGAATATAAGGTGTTTAACGTGCCAACCACAACTTCTTTAGCTAACAAACCTGATGCTAAGCCGACAGTGGCAGGCCAGTTATCTTGCTGTAAGCCCATGGGCGCAAATGCTGGGGTGACGGCTTTTCCCATCGCCGACAATACGGAGTTTTGATTGGCTTCGCCTTGGAGTAATTGCCCATGCGTACCAATGCCATTTAAGAAACCGAGAATAATACAAATGGGAATAATGAAGCGCCCCGCTTTGCGCAAAAACATTTTCAAACGCTGCCACGCATTGCGGACCACCATGCGAGCATGCGGAGCATGATAGGTTGGCAGCTCCATCAGCATCGGTGTGGATTGGCCTTTTAACATTGTCATGCGTAACAACAAACCCGTTAACACCGCGGTGATGATGCCAATCAAATACAATAAGAAAATAATATTTTGCCCACCACGAGGGAAAAATGCCGACACAAACACGGCGTAAACGGCTAAGCGTGCACCACATGACATAAAGGGTGCCATCATAATCGTTAAGATACGATCTCGCGTGGAGCCCAAGGTCCGGGTCGCCATCACCGTTGGCACGTTGCAACCAAAACCTACAATCAAAGGCACAAACGCTTTTCCGGGCAAGCCAATAGCACGCATCAATCGATCGACCACAAAGGCTGCTCGCGCCATGTAACCGGAATCTTCCAAGAAGGATAAAAACAAAAACATCGCGCCAATCACCGGCACAAAAGTGACAACTGTATTAATCCCTTTGCCTAAACCATTCGCCAACACCGCTACTGTCCAGGCGGGAAAATGCATCAACGTCAACACATGTGCAAATCCATCAATGAAAATTGTCGTGCTACCAATATCAAAAAAATCTTGGAATGCACCACCGATATTAATGGCGAATAAAAACATCACATACATCACGAACAAAAATATGGGGATGCCCAAGAAACGGTTCAATACAATTTTATCAGCAAACTCAGTGAAGGTTTGTTTAAATTGCTTAGGTTTTTCTGACACCACTTCAGCTAATCGATGCACCCATTGATAACGCGCATCAGCGATTAACATATCGCTGTCTTCACCTTCGGCCTGCTTAATGCCCTCTCGCAATTGCTTCGCTTCCTCGGCAATATCATCACCAACAATTGTTTTAGCGAGATTGTCATCTTCTAATAAACGGCGCGCCAACCACGTGGCATTAAAATCAGGCATGGTAAATTCAATGCTAGTTTCAAGGGCTTTTTTAGCGTGATAAATACTATCAGGCAAGCCATAGGTGGTTGCTTTCGCACGATGCCAAGGTTGCGCTTCCATACACTGTTTGAGCGGTGCAACGCCTTTGCCTTTGTTCGCCACCATGGGTATCACTGGGCAGCCGAGTTGTTCACTCAATTTTTCAGGGTCAACCAAAACACCATGGCGCTTTGCCACATCCATCATGTTTAACACGATGATGACGGGGATTTGCATTTCGATAAGTTGAGCAGTGAGATAAAGATTGCGTTCAAGATTGCTGGCGTCAACCACATTAATCACTAATTCAGCATCGCCAGATAATAAATAATCGCACGCAATGCGTTCATCTTGTGAAGTCGTATCCGTTACAACACTTAAGGAATACACCCCCGGCAAATCGACCACTTTAAATTTTTTAAACCCGCAATCCGCATAACCGTGTTTGCGATCGACCGTGACGCCGGCCCAGTTACCGACTTTTTGTCGGCTACCCGTAAGCGCATTAAAGATAACGGTTTTACCGCAATTAGGATTACCGGCAATGGCGATGGTTTTCATTGTTTTTTCACCTGCAATTCTTTCGCATCCACGACTCTCAAACTAAAGGACGTACTGCCCACTTTAATTTGAATGGGATCGCCCAACGGCGCTTTGCGCACGACAGTAAATTCAGCGCCGCGCGTCAACCCCATGGACACTAACTTTTGCCGAAAAGCCCGGTCCATGTCGCCATAACTAACAACAATAGCTGTATCGCCTTTATGTAAATCACTGATTGTCTGCGTCATAATTGATAATGAGAATTATTCCTATTTAGGATTATATCGGGTTAATAGAATGAGGGCAAGTATAAATGGAGGAAGGCCAGGTGTCGTTGATGTGGGTCAGTTTTAGGGCTTAGGGCTTAGGGCTTAGGGCTTAGGGCTTAGGGCTTAGGGCTTAGGGCTTACATATAGTAGCTTCACTATCTTCACCTGAGGAATGAATTCCACAGCGTGACAGTATTGTTGATTGAGGACTTCTGCATCGACATCATTCAGTACTTTCAAAAGTAATTCGACGTCGACTTCAATCATACCAGCAAGATAATGTAGGCGGATATTTTGAATCACATCAGCACCAGGCAAGTTTTGCCAAGCACTCTGTAATTGTGGCAATAAATCTTGGCGAATAGGTAGTTGTCCGGTCGATGAGTATTCTTCATCGTTTTCTGAATCGATATGCACAACGATATCTTCTAGATGGGTGATTTGTGTTTTTAATTGTTGCATCACGCATTCGCCAATATGATGACCTTCGGAAACGGAGAGGTGTGAACCTACGATAATATGTACGTCTAATAAACCTCGACCTGCCATTTTACGGGTGCGTAATTCGTGAATGGCTTGTACGCCAGGGACGGCGCTAATCACTTGTTTAATTTGTTCGACGTCTTTTTCATCTAAGCCGGTATCGATTAATTCGCGTAGATTGTTCCAGCCGATTTTCAAACCCATTCTCACAATCATTGCGCCGACAATAATAGCAGCGACGGAATCAAGGTACACAAAACCCATTAAACTACCCGCAACACCCACTAGCACCACGAGTGATGAAGCAGCATCACTACGACTGTGCAAGGCATTAGCGATTAATAAATCGGACTGGATTTTCTTACCCACGTGGAAGGTGTAACGATAAACTAGCTCGTTAGCAACAACAGAAAATGCTGCAAACCACATGACATAGACATCCGGCTTGGCAATCGCATTATGGTGGAACAAATGTCGACCGGCATCGCCGATAATAGCTAAACCCACCAACATTAAAAACAAGGCTAACCCTAAGCTGGCTGCTGTTTCAATCCGGGCATGACCATAGGGGTGATCTTCATCCGCGCTCATGCTGCCGTATTTGGCCGCGATGATCACCAAACCATCGGTTAATAAATCAGAAAATGAGTGAATACCATCGGCAATTAAAGCATGTGATTGGCCCAGCCAACCAAACATGACTTTGATAATAGCCAGAATGACATTAACCAATGCCCCAATGAGGGTGACTTTACGAACTTGACGATAACGGTGTTGCATAGGCGCTAGTATAACAAAGATTATTCACAAACAAGTAATTTGAGAATAATATCATCTTCATCATCTTCAATACTGATGAGTTCATGACCATGAATGCGGGCCCAGGCAGGAATATCGTGTTTGACGCCAGGGTCAGTGGCGATAATAGTGAGTTCGTCACCGGGCTCCATATCTTTGATAGCCGTTTGGGTTTTGATGACGGGCATGGGGCAGAGATGGCGGCGGACGTTGAGTTCATGTTTGTTCATAGGGATATTCTCTTTTAATGTAGGGTGGATAAAAATTCGACCGAAGGTCGGATATATCCACCAGCGGTATTAAAATAAAATTCTTGCGTTTTTCTCAAGGCATCATGGTGGATATGTCCGCGCTGAGCGCGAACTTTTATCCACCCTACTTTAGACAAACCATTCTTTTAATACATCATCTTTATGTAAAGGTTTTACGTCGATCACCTTGCCGATGCCCTCAGTGCCTTCGATTTGGATTTTCACACTAGCCTCATCGCGACCTTGGCAATAGCGAGCAACAATTTGGCCCGCAAGCTGTTCATCGGCTTCATCTTTTAATTCACCGTCGATGATGGCGAGTGCACCGACATGATCAACGGGGAAGATGCGGGTGAATTCGTTGCGATAACCATGCAAGTATTTACCTTCGCCTTCTTCACGCGCGATGATTAATTTAAAATGGGGTTTGGGGCGTATATGACGGCCTATTTTTAATAGCACAACATCATCTAACTCATAATCGCGTTTGCCACGATGCTGCCATAAATCAACGAGTTTTTTACTGTAGGCGTCGTTAGTTAGCATGCAACAACCGCCGGCAGGTTGTGAGTATTCATCAATCCCAAAACCTTCAGCCAACGCAATTTGAGGTTTACGAGAACGGCCAGTAATACCCAGTAATTTTTCTCTATCAACCCAACCTTCGCGTTCGGGTAATGTCGGTTCTAAATTCTGAGCGCATAGTGGGCGTAATAAACGATCATCCGCGCCGGAACGTTTGGAAATGATCGGCATAGTGGCTTTGCGTTGCGACATGGGCCGTTGGCCAATCACTTCGCCGGTGATAATGAAATCAAAATCATTTTCCTTCATCCATTTTTTAGCCTCTTTCACCATAAACACTTTGCAATCCAAACAGGGATTCATGTGTTGGCCATAACCATACTTAGGATTAATAACAACATCTTTATAGTCTTCAACGATATCGACAATATGTAGCTTAATGCCGAGCTGTTCAGCTACCCATAATGCATTGTTACGTTTTTCTTTGTTTTGATCTTGTTTACGAATGGCTTGCGTGTGTCCTTCGACACAAAAACCGGTGTAAAAATTTACGCCTTCGACATGTATACCTTGCTCTTGCATGAGTTTAGCCGCAAGCATGGAATCGAGGCCGCCAGAAATAAGGGCGACAGCTTTTTTAGGTTGTGTAGTCATAGGGCAAGGATTATACCGAAGAAAAACCCCGAAAGCTCGGGGTTTTATGGATTATTGGCAGGCACCACTAATAACACATTTGGAAACACCTTGACCGAAGGCTCCGACTGGATGATTTACAGCATTATATGCTGTAGGGTCATAATCCACATTCAACGACCAAGTCATTATGCCCCCGAACTGCGCATCATTTAATAAATTTTCCACTTGCGCATTAATCTTTGGCGTTACTTGAGTCACCGTCAATGTACTACCAGAAGGATGATAAATCGTTCCTGCACCTGCAGCTACTGCATCGGAAGGTTCACCCATGACAATCTGCGTACTCGCTGGCACGATTTTTTTCAAGCGTTGGAAACTGTTATCAATAAAAGAGGCTGACGTTTCATCTGCGCAACTTTTTGCACCACTCGCCTGACAGGCCGCAATGGTTGCATAACTGTTACCTACCTCATCAATGGCATAACCACCCGTGTTATAGGCCTGCACAAACAGTGCATCAAAATCACCATTAGCCACTGCTGTATTATAGATAGTGCTAGTGCCCGTTGATACTAATTGCACACCATCGGTGTCATTCACATAATTTAATTGGGGAGCTGCCGTTAATAGTAATTTAGGATTAGCCACTCTAATCGCTTTTAACAGAGTATCAAGTGAGCCAGTATCCATGGGGATTTCCAAATCAAAGTCGATGCCATCAAAATCATACTGCGCAACAAATGCTGCCATGTTTTTTGCTAGCGTTGGCCAATCAACTGCGGCACCTGGATTGAATGTATTAATTTCACCACCGACAGAAATTAATACTTTAAAGCCCATTTGCTTAGCTGTCGCTACATCTTGATAGTATTTTTGCGTATTGGCATGCGGCACCATGGCATTACCATTCACATCAGCGAAGGCAAACACAACGGTATTGTAACCATCTGTTTTTAGCTGGGCTAATTGTGAAATGACAACGTCCGCTGATGATATCGCTGTGATATCAAGATATCCTACCATTAATTTATTTAGCGGTGGATTAAATGCCATATCAATCTTACCACCCTCAGCAATTGTGTAAGGATTTTTGACAGCTGCGCGATAAGTCTTACCCGCTACCGTCACATCAGTTGCTGCGATATTGTATTCACCCGCGGCAACCTTAATAGGGTTCTCGCCATTGCCTAATGTATAGCTATAAGTATCATTTAGCCCTTTAGTAAAAGTATAAGTACTGGTTGCACCATCGGGCAAACCTGTCACATTCAACGTGGCATTAATCGTCGCAACGGCTGTCGCGTGATAGCTAAACGTCGCCATTGATGGTTCTTGCTGACTGACTTTAATGATTAACGGTGCCGCTTGTGTATAGCTGGGCGTATATTCATTACCATTATATTGGAACACTGGCGCCCATACGTGGTAAGTATCACCCGCACGTAAATTAATTTTACCCGCTGTTGCCGACCACGCGATTGACATACTGCTACCGGACGTTCCGGTTGTCACATCATCCAACATTACTGTTTGCTGTGGAGCATTGGTTGCTGGTATAGCAGGCATCGTTACGTTTAATACGGCAGGTGGTACTGGTGCTAAATAAGCGAGTGTCGCATTGGCTGTTTGTTGTGTTGCCGATAACGTCACCGTTTGATCTTTAGCGCCCGTTGATGAACCAGCAGCATTCGTTATGACCGTATAAGTTCCATCAGCTAAGTTCGTTACGTTAGTTGCACCTTGCCATGTCACTTTAATGTTGTTTTTGTCGTAACCATTAGGGCCTTTCACTTCTGCTGTCGCATCGTCACCGGCATCAGCACTTGGTTTCGCGGGAGCCGTTAATACAATAACGCCAGGATTGGTAGGCGGCGGGCCGGCAGTGAAAACACCAACATTAGTAAATTGATCGGACGTGGCTATTTTGTTATTTGTGCTCACAGTGAATGTTTCAGTAAACGTCGTATTCGGTGCTAAGCTAGTTGTTTGTCCTTTCTGGATAGCATTAAAGGTAATGCTTGATGTTGTCACAGTTGCATCTGTGATCGGGGCAATGGTTGCGGCAGCCATGTTCGGTGAGGTGCTGCTAGCTGATGCTGACCAGACAGAATAAGGTGAAGTAAAATTAATGGTGGCTTTGTTCAAATCAATCGCTTGATCAGAGGCATTACTCACGGTGATATGAATGAGCCCATTGTAAGGTGTTGATTTTGTATCAACCGTCACAAGGGTTTTCAAATTAGGGTTCGCTATCGGCGCATCCATTGAACCAGCATAATAAGCCGCTTGTACACCAAAACTGATGCAACTCAGCAACATAACCATAAACATTAATTGTTTCATACTATTTCCTTGTTATTCCCCATTTACACCACTTTCTGTTTGTATAATATACACGCCTTACATTACGGCTACCTTAACAAATTTTGCACAATAAGCTAGCTGATAAAACTACTAGCCCTGACGGCCGCTCAACACTAGCGCTTTGCCGGCGCAATATGCTATTCTTGCGCGCTATGCAACAGCTGTACCCCAATATTAAACCTTATAATATTCATCGTGTTAACGTTGATGATGGCCATGAATTGTATGTGGAAGAATCCGGCGATGTTGACGGTATTCCCGTACTGGTTGTTCACGGTGGTCCAGGGGCAGGTTGTCACTCTGATCAACGTCGATTCTTTGACCCTAGCAAATATCGTATTATTTTGTTCGACCAACGTGGTTGCGGTCAATCTACGCCGCATGGCGAGTTAGACAATAATAATACTCAAGCCTTAATTGAAGATATTGAATGTATTCGTAAAACACTCGACATTAAAAAATTGATATTATTTGGCGGCTCTTGGGGCTCGACGCTTTGCCTGCTATACGCACAAGCTTATCCGAACCACGTTGAAGCCATGATGTTGCGCAGCATACTGTTAGCCAATCAAGCCGATTACGATTGGTTTTTTGTGAACGGCGCTAACCGCATTTTCCCTGAAGCTTGGAAAGAATTTTCCAGCAAAGTCCCTAAAGGTGAGCACGAACGTTTAATCGAAGTCTATAACGACATGCTTAATGATGATAACGAGCTAAACCGTATGGCAACGGCTAAAGCATGGTCAAAGTGGCATCGTACTTGTTCAACCTTATCGCCTATCAGTAATAATTCACAGCAGCCATCATCATTGCGCTTAGCACGCATGGAATGTCATTACTGTGTTAATAAATTTTTTATCGAAGAAAACCAAATTTTAAAAAACATGTTCCCAATTCGCAACATTCCTGGTGTGATTATTCATGGTCGCTACGACATGATTTGCACACTCAGCAATGCTTATGAATTGCATGAACGTTGGCCCCGTTCTGACTTAGAAATTGTCCGTGAAGCCGGTCATGCAAGTTCGGAGATAGGTTTAACTGATGCGTTGATTCGTGCGACGGATCGCTACGCAAAAAATTTATCAATTTCATAAATGAAAAAAACGCTACAACAAATTCTCATCTTCATCACGCTAACGCTAACCTTAGCAAGTTGTGCTATTAAACAAGATAATGGCCGCGATCCTTTTGAGAAATATAATCGCAATGCCTATCGCGCCAATGACAAAGTCGATCGCTGGGTATTAAAACCCACCGCTGAAGGCTATGACTATGTCACACCTTATTTTATGCGCGCAGGCGTCTCCAATTTTTTTGACAATCTCGATACCATGCCAGCTTTCATCAATGATGCAGCGCAAGGCCATGCCTATTGGTTCTTCAACGATTTCTGGCGTTTCACCATCAATTCAACCATTGGTATTGCAGGCTTGTTCGATGTCGCATCCAAAATGGGGTTAGAAAAACATAAAAATGGATTCGGCATGACCCTTGCCGCGTGGGGTGCTAAAGACTCCCCCTACATTATGCTGCCGATATTTGGCCCCAACACACTCAACAGTTCATTCGGTATTGTGTTTAACTATTATAGTAGCCCATGGTATTTCTTATTAAATGATCCGAATTGGCTACCTTACGGCTTGTATTTGTTTGAAGGCGTTAATGAACGTGCCATGCTACTTAATGAGCAAAGTCTGTTTAATGGTTTAGCCTTAGATCCTTATGTCTTTATGCGCTCGGCCTATTTACAACATCGCGCCTATCAATTAAAAATCAATAATACACCACCGATCCCCAAACATGAAGACCCTCGACTTATTGCCACCGATCCAGAATTTTAAATGATTGAAATCGCACTATACCAACCAGAAATCCCACCTAACACAGGTAACATTATTCGCTTGTGTGCCAATATAGGTTCGCGTTTACATTTAATTCATCCCCTTGGTTTTGAAGTCAATGAAAAAAAAGTGCGCCGTGCGGGTTGTGATTACCATGAACTCACCCATGTTGTGCATCATGAAAATTATGCAGCATTTGAAAAAGCCGTTAAACACAAACGCATTATTGCCATTGAAACATGGGGCGAAACGGCTTACACGGATATTGATTACACAAGAGATGATGTTTTATTGTTAGGTTCTGAAAGCAAAGGCATCCCCCGCGACATCACGGATAGCACGGCTATTACTGTCAACATACCCATGGTGGTACACAACCGTAGCTTGAATTTATCCAACTCGGCAGCCATTGTGGCTTATGAGGCTTGGCGGCAATTGGGGTTTAGTCTGCCAATTAAGATCTAAAGTAATGGGGTTTTAGTGCGCATTCAAACGTCCGCTAAAATCTGCTCTCCTTGATTAATCAACAGCGACAAATGCCCTTCATTTTCAAAGAAATGTGATTGTGCTTGAGGAATTAATGTTGCGAAAACATCAGCATGTATAGCGGGTACTTGCTTATCTAAACCACCCTGCCAAATATTAATTGGGCACTTTACTTTTATCTGGCTCAACTCAAACCCCCAAGGTTTCATAGCGCGCTGCAACTCCCAAGACGCACCGGCTACCCCCTGCTTAAATGATTCCATCAGCGCTAAAGATAATGCATCATGCGTTCCCTGTGCTTGTAATGCTAATTGATCAACAGAGGGCATTTGTTTCAGTGCTTTTTTCAACATCTTAGGGCGCTTAAACATCATAGATGTCATTTTCATCATCAACGTAGCGACCCAGGGCAGATAGTGAATCACTTTATGTAAAATTCTCTGCCCTCGCGATAATTGAGGGAGTGTTTTCTCAAAAGGCGCTAAACCGCTCACAATGGACAAACTTATTAATCGATGTGGTATTTTATAAGCACAAGCCGCCACGCATGCCGCACCGCCAGAATGACCCACAATTGAAAATTTCTGAATAGAGAGGGCGTCTGCAAACGCTTCAAAATCATCGACCCATGAAAGAATCGTTTGCTTTTTACTGTTCGATGATAAACCTATACCGGGTCTATCCATACTGATTAATCGAACATGATTAAGTAACGCGGCTTGATGAAGGTAACGCGCATCTAAGCGACTGCCACCACCCACACCATGAAAGAAAAAAACAGGCTTACCCGTCGAGTCACCATATTCCGCAAACCCTACTCGTCTACCATTTTTTAATACAAGACTTAGATTATCATTCGTTATTTTGTTGCTCATCGACATAATACCCCATCTAATATCAACGCATTCGAAACAATTCTAGTATTAAATACCAAGCTTTATTCCGCTTTAGGATCACGAGACAATAAATTTTCGACGGCTTGTTTAGGTGTAACTTGTTGTTGTAACACTTGATACACTTGTTCGACGATAGGCATGTCGAGTTTGTGTTGTTTAGCTAAATGATGAATTTCAACGGCAGCACGGGCACCTTCGATGACGTTGCTGCCGGCTTTGGCTTCGACTAAATCTTTTCCGGCACCAAGGGCCAATCCAAAGCGACGATTGCGTGATTGGTTATCGGTGCAGGTGAGAACTAAATCACCCATACCCGCTAAGCCCATAAACGTTTCTTGGCTCGCGCCTAAGGTTAAACCTAAGCGTGTCATTTCGGCTAAACCACGTGTAATCAAGGCACAACGTGCATTAGCACCTAATTGCAAGCCATCACACATGCCCGTCGCGATAGCTAAAATATTTTTAACGGCACCACCAATTTCAACACCGGTCACATCCGTACTCGTATAAGCGCGAAAGTTTCCACCGTGAAATGCTTGCTGCCATTCAAGACATAAGGTTTCATCTTCGCTGGCTAAGACAACGGCTGTCGGTAGATTTAAAGCCACCTCTTTTGCGAACGACGGACCTGACAACACACCAAGCTTAATATCACCTAATTCATCGCGTACAACATCATGCAATAACCGACTGCGATCTAAGCCTTTAGTTGCTAGCACTAAGCTTGTTTGCGCGTTAATAAAAGGTTTCAACTGCTGTAACACCTGCACGATTGCATGGCTAGGCACGACTAATAAAATATCGTTAACGCCATTCAACGCCTCAGCTAAGTCAGCATAGGCTATTAAGGTACCAGGGAAAATAATATCAGGGAGATAAGACTGATTGCAGCGTGTTTGCTGCATGGCTTGCATGTGAGTAGGGTTGTGGCCCCATAAACGCACATCGCCATTAAGACGGGCAAGTTGCAGCGCCAGTGCAGTGCCCCAGGCACCTGCACCGACAACAGCAATAGGTTTACTTAGCTTCTGCAGCTTGTTTTTTGCTTTCAGCATAAATCGCATCAAAGTTGATTGGCGCTAAATACAATGGCGGGAAGCCACCACGATTCACAACGTCAGACAATACTTCACGAGCATAAGGGAATAAAACGTTAGGGCAGAACGCACCCAATACTTCACCAAGGTTTCCTTCTTCGAAATTACCGGCAGTGAAAATACCTGCTTGATGCACTTCAGCAACGAATAAGGTTTTCTCGCCTTTTTTAGCAGTAACGGTAGTTTTCAACACAACTTCATAGGTGTTATCTTCCAACTTCTCATGCTTAGTGTTCAAATCCAAATTGATTTCAGGCTTCCATTCTTCTTTAAAAACATTCGGCGTGTTTGGCGCTTCGAATGATAAATCCTTCACGTATAAACGCTGAATAGCGAATTGTGGCTTAGCTTCTTGCTTCTTCTCTTTACTCATCGGTATGACTCCTCGTCGTTAATATCCATAGAACTTACCCGAGTAATGGGTCAAGCTCACCTGCTTCGTCAGTTGCGATTAAATCATCACAACCGCCAATATGTTTATCGTTGATAAAAATTTGTGGCACTGATGTACGCCCACCCGATTTTTCCAACATTTCATCACGCTTTTCAGAATGCTCTAATAAATCAATTTCAGTAAATTCAGCACCCTTGTCTGATAAAAGCGCTTTCGCTCTTGTGCAATAAGGACAGCCCAATTTTGTATAGATTAAAATATCGGCCATGTTATTTTCCTTTTCGGGTTGGCAAGTTAGCCGCTTTCCAAGCCCCCATGCCTCCGGCAAGAAGATGTAAATGCGGATAACCTAATTTGTGCAATTTCGCCGCATGATTCGGTGATAGTGAACCACTGGCGCATACTATAATAATGGGGTTGTTTTTCAGCTTTTCAAGCTGTTTATTCTCAGCCGTCAACTCACTTGGCATAATATTGACCGCATTGATGATATGGCCCTTCTCGAAATTACTGCGATCGCGCGTATCCAACACCACTGCACTCTCACGATTCATCAAATGCACAGCCTTTTCAGCGGTCACCTTATGCGCACCACCCACTTTACCACGTGCTTCCACGACGATAATAGCGATTAGGATAACAACAAATGCGGTGCTCAACATCCAGTGTTGCAGCAAAAAGGGAAGAATATCGTTCATAATTTTTATACAACCTTATAGTTAGTCTTAAAGTTACTGAGTACTGGCAATTATATAGAATATGGTAGAATTCAGCTAGTTTTTTCCAACGCCACGATTCTGGAGCACCATAATGACATTAGCACACCGTCCCTACGTATTAATTATTCTCGATGGCTGGGGTTATCGTGAAGAAACTGACGCGAATGCGATTGCTCAGGCGAACACACCGACTTGGGATAAGCTTTGGGCTGACTATCCACACACATTAATTTCAGGCTCAGGTGATGATGTGGGATTGCCGCATGGGCAAATGGGTAACTCTGAAGTCGGGCATTTAAATTTAGGTGCTGGACGCATGGTGCCTCAAGAATTATGTCGATTAGATTTAGCCATTAAAGATGGCAGCTTTTTTGAAAATGCTGTGCTGTGTGATGGTGTTGATAAAGCCATTAGTCAAAACAAAGCCGTGCACATTATGGGATTGCTATCACCGGGTGGCGTACACAGCAATGAAAAACATATTCACGCTATGGTGAAACTGGCAGCTCTTCGTGGCGCTAAAAAAATATTGGTGCATGCATTTTTAGACGGCCGTGATACACCGCCACAAAGTGCCGAGCCATCATTAGTCGCGTTGCAAACTGAATTAGATACATTAGGTGTTGGTCAAATTGCCTCGATTTGCGGCCGCTATTATGCAATGGACCGTGACAAACGTTGGGACCGGGTTGAATTAGCTTACAACATGCTAACCTTGGGCAAAGCTGAATATCACGCTGATAATGCTATCGATGCTTTACACGCCGCTTATCAACGCGATGAAAATGATGAGTTTGTCAAACCGACTTGCATTAATAATACTGGCCACATTGAAGATGGCGATGCCGTTGTCTTCATGAATTTTCGAGCAGACCGTGCCCGTGAATTATCTCACGCACTAACGGATATTGAATTCGATGGTTTTCAACGTAAAGCATCACCTAAACTTGCCACTTTTGTTTCACTCACTGAATACGCAAAAGATATTAAAGCCAATGTTGCTTACCCACCACAGCAGTTACACAATGTGTTGGGAGAGTATCTGTCCAACTTAGGTTTGAAACAATTACGCATTGCGGAAACTGAAAAATATGCACACGTCACATTCTTTTTTAATGGTGGTGTTGAGAAACCCTTTAAAAATGAAGATCGAGAACTCATTCCCTCACCCAACGTTGCCACTTATGATTTGCAACCGGAAATGAGCGCACCGGAACTCACTGACAAACTAGTCGCTGCTATTAAATCAACACAATATGATGTCATCATTTGCAACTATGCCAATGCTGACATGGTAGGCCATAGCGGAAAAATGGATGCGGCAATACATGCCGTTGAATGCCTCGACACCTGCTTAAATCGCGTGGTGACAGCGTTACAACAAGTCGGCGGTGAAGCCTTGATCACAGCGGACCACGGTAATGCCGATAAAATGTTTAATGCTGAAACAGGTCAACCCCATACCGCTCACACCAGTGAGCCCGTGCCTTTACTTTATGTCGGGCAACAGGGACAATTTAATGCGAACAAAGGTTCTCTAAGTGATGTGGCCCCCACTTTATTAACTCTCATGAATTTAGACATACCTCAAGAAATGACAGGACGCCCGTTAATTGATGTGGATTAATACCAAACGCTTTACCACTGTTTTTTGTTGCCTGCTCACGTTATTAAGTGTGAGTTTACCTGCGCATGCGACAACTCGATCGCAAAAAATAAAAACCATCGACAGCAAAATCAGCAACACCCAATCAAGCATTCAATATAGTCAAGCACAACGTGACAAGTTATCGCAACAACTACGCAGCACCGAGGTAAAAATCGGTCAAGTTTCTGTGGCTATTAGCCAACTCAACACGCAAGTGAGACCGCTGAATAGAAAGCTTCAGCAATTATTGGCGCAAGAAAACCGCTATCATATGAAATTACGCGATCAACGTGCAGCGCTCGCATCGCAGTTACGTACGGCATACATCAACCATCAAGAAAACTACACCAAACTATTGCTCAATCAAGAAAACATTAATCGCGTGAGTCGCTTGATGACGTATTACCAATTTTACAACCATGCCAGAGTTAAATTAATTAAGGAAGTCGACAGCACCTTGACGCAACTCGAGCAAGTGCAACAACAAATTCAGGCCAGCCAAACCCATTTACAACATGTACTGAACCAACGCATTAGTGAAAAGCATGACTTAACCCAAATTAAACGTCAGCGTGAAGCTGTCGTCAAACAACTGGGGCGTGAAATACGCAGCAAGACGCAACGCTTACGCGCTTTAAAAGCTGACAAACAACAATTGCAACATGTCGTGAATAAAGTGGCGGCACAATATGTGAATATAGCTGGCAAACCATTTTATTCATTACACGGGAAATTGCCTTGGCCTATTCGTGGCAGGTTATTACGGAACTTTGGTACCACCACACTCAGCCAACGCCTACCACTACAAGGCGTGTTAATTGGCAATAGTCTTGGTCACAATATTCGCGCCATTGCGACAGGCAAGGTGGTTTATGCGGATTGGTTACGAGGCTTTGGCTTGTTGATGATTGTCGACCATGGTAAAGGCTACATGACGCTATACGCGCACTGTAATGCGCTATACAAAACTGTTGGTAATATCGTGCAACCGGGTGAACAAATCGCGACGGTAGGGAACAGTGGTGGCCTAACCAGCCCTGCATTACTCTTCCAAATCCGCCGCAAAGGCATCCCACAAAACCCTCGCCACTGGTGCAAGGGCCGACCTTGATTATTTAACTGTACCCATTCCAGAAATAACAACTTTGTTATTTGGGTTTGCTACATTAATTGTATTATCAGTATCGAGTCTAGCAATCACAGCGGGTCTATCACTACCGTCGTTGATGTTGTAATCAATGGTAGTACCTGTGTCTGCATAATTATAGATTCCATAATAATCACTTGCGATAGTTGTGTTAGTTATGCTCTGGGCAAATGTAATATTACTGTTGTTACCTGCGACATTTAAAACACCGTAATAACTGCTTGCACTAATCGTATTATTATCGAAACTATCCGTATAAGTAATACTACTAGCCTCACCAGTGGCATTATTGCTCAGTCCATATCCACTAGCATTTGCTGTCACATTATTGTCTGTATAAGCCCCGCCATACGTGATACTACTTGAATCGCCAGACGCAGTATTGTCAATACCGTTTTGTGCAGCATCTACCGTATTACCTGTGAATGTACCACCATAATTTATTGAACTAGCATTGCCTACAGCACTATTAGTGATGCCTGCAGACCCAGTTCCACTGGTTGTGACTGCGTTGTCACTAAATGCAGCTTGGTAATTAAGCTGCCCACTATCAGCGTTGATATCGTTATAAATACCTTGTGCAGTCTCTCCTTCAGTCGTCACTTGATTATCTGACACTGCGCCAACATAATTGATGGCTGATGCTGATGCGTCTGCTGACATATCATTATGAATACCCATGGCATTATCACCAGTAGTCGAAATAACATTACTAGCAAATGTTCCATTATAACCAATGTTGCCATTACTACCGTTACTAATACCATTGTCTAACCCAACAGCACCCTCACCTGCTGTCGTAATGGTGTTTGCTGTAAAATCACCGGCAAAGGTTAAACTAGCATCACTGGCTTGAACATCATTATAAATACCATAAGCACTGTCGCCCACGGTAGTGATGGTGTTGTTATAAAAAACATCACCATAAGTAATGCTCGCACCGTCTCCACTCACATTGTTTTCAATACCATCAGATGAATCAGCATTCGTCGTTAAAGTATTGCCTGAAAAAGCACCATCAAAAACTAACACAGCATTTTCACCAGAAAGGCTATTGTAGATAGCATCAGCTTCGCTACCACTAGTGGTGATCGTATTATTAGTAAATGCTGCTTCATAGTTGATCGCAGAATCATTCGCTCCAATTACGTTATTAATTCCAGATGAGTACTCACCCGTTGTAATAATGGTGTTGCCAGTGAAATCACCTGTGTAGGTGATTGATGCGTTATCACCATTTGCCGCGTTATCAATACCGAAGGCAGAATCAACGTCTTCAGGGCCTGTGCCAGTTGTCGTAATAGCATTGTCTGATACACCGGCAAAGTTCACCTCACTACCTGAGCCATTGGCTTCGTTCAGAATACCACGGTAATCTGTCGCAATAACGTTGTCGTTTAAGCTGCCATTGTAGCTAACGCTACTATCATCACCCTCTGCTGTGTTAACTAAGCCATTAGCACCTTCACCTGTTGTGGTTAAGTTATTGTTATAAAAGGCAACGCCATTAGCACTCGTGAAGCTGATCACACTCTCATTACCACTGGCATCGTTCACCATAGCATCGCTTTCCATTCCGGCTGTTGTAATAATATTGTCACTAAATGCATCCGTATAACTAATACTACTGCCATCACCGCTAGCACTGTTAATATAAGCAAAGGCGGCATCACCATCTGTACTGAAATTATTATCTGCCACACTTACAAGGTAACGAATAGCGCTGTCTTCACCTTCAGAAAAATTAATGAGAGCGCCAGCTCCAACACCATTCGTTGAGAAGGTGTTGTTAGCAAATGAACCGAATGCTCCCGTGAAGCTCACTTCACTTTCGGCACCACTTGTGCGGTTGAACCAAGCATGAGAAAAATCACCTGCCGTACTAATAACATTGTTCGACACGGTACCATTGTAATTCACAGAAGCACCTGTACCTTGAGCATGGTTATACACACCGAAGGCAGCATCAGTTATCTCCTTACCATTACTTGTCGTAGTCATGGTGTTATTAGAAAAAGTACCAATAATTGAAGTATTGTTGATATTATCAAACAAAATATGACTATCACTGCCGTTAGCACCGTTATAGATACCGTATTGTGTAGCATTGAATATGCTATTGAATACACCACCCGCATAAACAATACTACTGCTATCACCCGCAGCAATATTTTGTAAAGCCGAAGCCTCAGCACCTGTCGCCGTTAATGTGTTGTTATTGAATTGACCTACTGTTAATGCATTGCTGCCCAGCACACTAAACTCAACCGCATTGTCACCTGCTGCGCTGACGGATACAGTGCTATTAGTTAGGTTCACTGTTGAGCTCGCAGCCGCGTCATTGAATAATAAAGCCACGCCTCCATTGGTCGTCAATTTGTTGACCGTCAGCGTTCCAACGCCCGAACCGCCTAACGCTGGATTAGTGTAATCATTCTTAATCGCTTTCACGCCACTGCCATCAACCACATTCAAGCTTAAATGATCAATTTGGTTATCTTTGCCAACCTGAATCAAGCCACCATTGCCATTATCAACCATGGCACCCGTAATCGAACCAGTCGCATCAGGTTTTATCTGTGTCGTGATGGTTTCACCATTTGCAGTAAAAGTATAATTATTATCACCCGTTAAACGCTGCCCATCAGCCAAGACTAAACCTTGGTCGACAGTTATATCCCCATTCACAAACACCACACTAAAATCATCGTTACCGACACTTGTCGCTAATTCATCAGCAGTATCTGCTACACGTATAGTGACAGGCTTGCCATTGTCGTTCATCAATTCTTGCAGCGGTTTTTTCGCATTGGTTTCAGTCACAATATCGACATCACGACGCACATAGTCTGTCATACGTTTAGCTAAACCTGTTAGCTTAGTTGGTTTCACCAATGCAAAGCGGGCACGCACACCACCGTACCAATTGTTACCGCGTGGTTCATCGTACTGATAACCTGCTTGAAAAGTTACGTCCGACAAATACCCCCAAAGTGCATTGGTATCTAGCGCATCTGCCAAGCTATATTCTGCCAATGCACGCGGACCTGTGACAGGCGCAATACCCTGACGGCCAAAGTAATAGTAACCGGCATACGCCGTTAAACCTCGAGCACCAGGAATTGTGCGCCCTAGTAATAAATCACCACCACCCATGGCATATTCTTCACCCACCTTGTAAAACACGTTCAATGCATCAGGCGTTATATTACTAGCGGCTAATGTTGAAGTATTTAAACTGGTAACATGCTGCTTAGTTTGCCCAACCGGGATATAACCATTCACCACTGTAGTCCACGCTTCAGTTTTAAATTCCCCACCCAAAGTGACCTGCTGAAATTGATTATTGTACTGCGAATTACGTAAATCATAATAACCGTAGGCACCCCACATATATGTTTCAGCTTCATTCATTTGACGATAACCCAAACCAAAATTGCCTTCAGCAATAGAAGCATTACCTTTATTGGCACGTAAATCCGTGAAGAACAATTGATTACGATTTTGTAATAAAGGAATAAAGAAATCTGCTTGACCAACACCTTGTGCACCAGAATAATAACCACCCGTCATGTCTAAATGCGCACCGTAGTAATCACCATACTCATTTCGCGTTTCTTCTTCTGCTGCTAATGCACTTAAAGGGCAAGAACCAAGAGCAAGGGAAGTGGCAATGACGAGGGGCTTAATTTGCATGGGGCGTCTCCGTGTTATGTGCTAACTGGCCATAACCATAGACGTTTTTCTTTAAAGCGCAAAAATGGTAGGAAAAAGAACATATTAGGGCGAGTTCAGCTCAAAGATGTGGCAATGCGGCATTCATATTAATAGGAAAGAGGAGACTGAGTGAAGCTCAAGCACGAATCACTGCTGGTGAATATATCCGAGCTAGCACTCGAATCTTTGTCCAGCCTAGTTACAGTTCAGCAATGCTCCATGAGAGCTACAAATCTAAACTGACGCTTTGTTCGCTGATTTATGACGCTTAGCCAAAAGCGTATAAGCCGTCGGCACGACGAAGAGTGTTAAACACGTACCAAGCGACATGCCCCCAATCACGACCCAACCAATTTGGTTACGCGCAATGGAGCCCGCACCGTGGGCTAATACTAAAGGTAAAGCGCCGAATACCATCGCAAAGGTTGTCATTAAGATAGGACGTAGACGAATAGCCGCTGCCTCTATGATGGCTTCTCGCACGGGCTTGCCTTGTTCTTGCAAATAATTGGCAAAATCGATGATTAAAATACCGTGCTTACTGATTAAGCCTAGCAACATCACTAGTCCGATTTTGGTGTAAATATTAAGTGTGCTGCCGAACATAAACATCACGAACAAAGCTCCGACCAAAGCGAGCGGCACACTCAGTAAAACGATAAAGGGATCACGCAAACTATTAAAGTGCGCACTGAGTAATAAATAAATTAATATAATGGCAAACATAAAAGCAACTAACAACACGCCTTGCGAGTGAATAAATTGTCGAGATTGCCCAACAAAATCGTAGTCGAACGTGCTCGGCATATTATTTTTCACATAATTTTCTAGATAGCCTAAATCTTGGCCCATGGTGAAACCGGGCTCAATATTCGCCTGTAAAATAGCAGAATTTTGCTGTTGGAACTGGTCTAAACTTTGTGGCGCGACACTTTCTTCAATTTTCACTAAACTATTAAGTGACACCATGTTGCCATTGTTCGATCGCACATACATATTTTTAATTTGATTCGGCTCCATACGAAAACGTCGATAAGTTTGCGGAATCACTTCATAACTATAACCTTGCAACACAAAATGATTAATAATCGGCATGCCCAATGCCACATTTAATGTCGCATTGATTTCACCAATAGGCACATTCAATGCATCCGCTTTGCGACGATCAATCACGACCTTCACTTCAGGCTTGTCAACCTGGAACGTAGTATTGGCATCACTGATACCAGGGAATTTATTCGCAGCCGCAATCAAGCGCTTCATTTGTTGTTCTAATTCATCATAAGGGCGATTGGTTTTCAACACGAACTTGATATCTTGCCCAGGCAAAGCACCAGGGATTGTCGGCTGTTTAAACACCATCGACATTAAGCCGGGGATACGCGCGAATTGTTTAGACATATAGCTTTGCACTTGATCTTCCGTGCGCTGGCCTTTTGTGTGTGGCTTTAATACTACCCATGACGTGACGTTGGTAGCGCCCATTAACGCGAAACCATTATATAAGCCTGAGCTTTGCGTCTCTGGCATCGAGCCATAGACTTGACTCATCGCTTTAGAATATTTTGATAAATAAGCATCATTAGCGCTACTAGGGCCAAGACCTAAACCAATTAAGACGTTTTCATTTTCGGTGGGAATCAAATCAGAAGGAATCGATTTCACGATAAACAAACCGGCACAGATTAAGAATATATAAACCAACACCACGAACCAACGAATGTTTAACACGTGCGTGAGTAAATGTTTATAAGCCCCTCGAATTTTATCGAACACTTTATCAATAAACATCGCTATTTTATTGCTAGACAAATCTTCATTGAGCATGTGTGCACACATGACAGGCGATACAAACAACGCAAGAAAGCCCGACACCAGTACAATCAGTGACAAGGTAAAAGCAAATTCTTTAAATAATGCACCCGAAATACCCGGCACAAATCCAATTGGAATAAATACGATGGCAACGACTAATGTCATGGTAATAATCGGCCCGCGGATCTCTTTAACACCTTTCAATGTTGCAAGAAAACGAGGTTCACCTAACTGCATATGCCGATCGACATTTTCAATCACGACAATCGCATCATCGACCACCAGGCCAATCGCTAATACCCATGCAAGCAAAGTCAGCGTATTAGAGCTGTAACCTAACAACCACATCAAGGCTGTCGCACCTAACAATGACAGCGGAATTGTCATAAAGGGAATAGAAATCGAACGAAATGAACCTAGGAAAATAAAGATGACTAAAAACACAAAGGCAACCGCAATCGCAATGGTCACATATACTTCATGAATAGAGGCGCGACTAAATTGTGTGACATCCCAGATGGTTTCTAATTTTAATCCTGGTGGTGCCGCTTTTTGCAGCTCTGGCATGAGCGCCATAATTTTATTCGCGACATCAATCGCGTTAGCGCTATCCGTTACAATAATACCGCTAACAACGGCGCGTAAGCCATTAGCATAAGCATTAGAATGCACATCTGTCGCGCTTAATTGTGCGTGACCAATATCCTTGATTCGCACATAGTTACCCTTCTCTTGACGAATCAAAATATTATTAAATTGTTTTTCAGTCGATAAGTTAGATGATGTCGCCACATCAAACTTCATGTATTTACCATTCAACACACCCGATGTGGACTGTACGTTTTGGCTTTCCAACACACGCTGCACATCAAGTGCCGTAATATGGTAATTCGCCATTTTGGCAGGATTCAGCCAAATACGCATGGCATAGGTTTGCCCGCCGAACAATTGCACTTCTTTAACACCGGGAATACCATCAATCGCCGGGGTATACACATTCGACATATACGCAGTCATTTGAGCAGGGCTCAACACGGGGCTTGTTGCACTCATATACAGTATAGCGCCCGTTGCTGCCGCATTGGGATCCACTTTTTCAATCACGGGATCTAAAATATCTTTGGGCAATTCCCAGCGGCTACTCTCAACACGGTTAGCAATTTGTGGCAACAACGCATCGATATTCGTGCCCATGAAAAACTTTAAGGTAATCACACTTTGGCCATCAGTGTTTTCTGAACTCATGTAGTCCATGTTATCTAAACCACTGAGCGCCGTTTCTAATGGCATGGTGACATAGCCTTCCATTACGCTGGGGCTGGCACCGGGGTATTGTGTCGTAATGGTGACTTCAGAGGAAGGTAATAAGGGAAATTGTCGAACGGGTAATTTGAAATACGCCGCTAAACCCACCAGGATGATAAATAAACAAATGGTGATGGCGATAACGGGTTTGCGTAAAAGGTTTTCTAATCCCATTATTTAACCACTAATGCATTTTTGTTGGTAACCAAACCATTGTTCGTAATTTTCATTTGCCCAGCACTTACAATCGTTTCACCCTCTTTTAAACCTTGGGTAATGGCAATCACATTGCCTCGACGTTCCGCCATGGTGATCACCGTGCGCACGGCTCTACCGTTCACAACTTTATACACATAGTTACCGTTCAATGATTGCATCACTGCGGTTTGTGGTATCACCAACGTGGCTTGCTTGACACCTAAATAAATATTCACTTCGACATTGGCACCAGGCAACAAGGTCGGTTTCACTAAACTCGCCCGGACATTAATACTGCCTGTCGAAGGGTCAACGAAAGGTTCAAATGCCGACACGACCGCGGGGATAATTTTATTCGGTGCGGAGCTCGTGAGCAGGTCAACACGTTCACCCTTTTTCAACACGTCAGCATAACGCTCGGGAATAGAAAAATCGACACGCAAGTCTTGAATTGATTGAAACATCGCTAAACGCTTACCGACAGCAACATAATCACCTACATTGACCAAGTTCAAACCGACAATACCAGCTGTTGGTGCGCGCACGGTTGTTAATGTTAAGTTATGTTGCGCTAATTTCACATCCGCTTGAGCAAGTTGATATTTCGCTTTAGCTTCAAGCAACGTTTCGAGCGAGATGGCTGCTGCTTTATATAATTTTTGATATTGAATGTAAGTAAATTTACTTAATCGTAATTGTGCCAAGTCACGATTTAATTGCGCCTGATACCCTTGCGAATCGATTTGAAAAAGTTTATCGCCTTTTTGCACTTTGCTTGCTGCCGCCGCATAAATTTTTGTGATGGCACCAGGCTCTTGCGCATTCAATGAAACAATTTCATTGCCGTTAATCGAACCAATGCTTTCCACTCGCGTTTGCCACATCTCTTGTTTGACTTTGGCGAATGAAACGATTGTCGCAGTCACAGGTTTAGGGGTGTTAAGTTTAACGCTGTTTAAGTGGTGCACATAAAGGTAACCCGCCGTTGCTAAAGCTAACGTTGCTGCCACAATAATAATGAATAGGATTTTGATACGCATGCAGGGATTTTACCATAATTGCGGGGTAAAACATCCGTAAATGTTACGGGGGATATTTTCTTCTCTCCGCGAGGCATTGTTGAATAAATCAGATTTTATACCACTTTACAGCACGTCATCCCGCGGCTTGACCGCGGGATCCAGAAAAATCAGTGAGTGACTGGATCCCGCGGTCAAGCCGCGGGATGACGGAGCTGAATAAATTGATTTATTCAACAATGCCTCGCGGGGAGAAGGCAAGCTAGATGGCAACTGCACCTTTAATATGCGGATGCGCCTCGTAGCCTTCGATTTCAAAATCTTCAAATTTGTAATCGAATAAACTGTCAGGTTTGCGGTTAATGTTTAAACGCGGCAAAGGATAGGGTTTGCGGGTTAATTGCTCTTTCACTTGCTCGATGTGGTTACTATATATATGACAATCACCACCACTCCACACAAAATCGCCGACCTCTAAATCACATTGCTGCGCCATCATGTGCGTCAATAACGCATAAGATGCAATATTGAACGGTACGCCTAAAAACGAATCTGCCGAGCGCTGAATTAACTTGCACGATAATTTGCCATTGGCGACATAAAATTGGAACAATAAATGACAAGGTGGTAACGCCATTTTTGCCAAATCACCCACATTCCACGCGCTCAAGATCAAACGGCGTGAATCAGGTGTTGTTTTGATTTGTTCGATCAAATCACTCATCTGATCAATCACGCGACCATCTGCCGCTTCCCAAGCTCGCCATTGCTTGCCATACACCGGGCCTAACTCACCATTATCATCAGCCCACTCATCCCAAATGCGGACTTTGTTATCTTTTAGATATTTAATATTCGTATCGCCACTCAAAAACCACAACAATTCATGCACGATACTACGGATGTGTAACTTCTTCGTCGTCACTAACGGAAAACCTTTGCTCAAATCAAAACGCATTTCATGGCTGAACACGCTGATCGTACCGGTACCCGTACGATCCGTCTTTTCGACACCTTCATCTAAAATATGTTGTAGATAATCTAAATATTGTTGCATGACTTTACCTTAAGTGACCGGTTGCTTACGATAGGCTGCCCACATCATACCGCAGCCAATAAATATCATCGGGATTGACAGCACTTGACCTTGCGTCACCCAACCAAAAGCGACGAAGCCTAGTTGCGGATCAGGTTGGCGGAAAAATTCTAAGAAAAACCGGAAGCAACCATAAGCAATTAAAAATAAAGACGACACCGCCATGCGTGGTCGCGGCTTGGCAGAAAACCACCATAACAAGCTAAATAACACGACACCTTCAAAAAAGAACTCATACAATTCAGAAGGGTGACGTGGCAATGGCCCGGCTTGTGGATAGACCATGCCCCAAGGCATTGTTGTGACGCGCCCCCACAATTCACCATTAATAAAGTTGCCAATACGCCCCGCGCCTAGTCCAATCGGAATCAATGGCACAATAAAATCGGCCACTACAAAGAATGGTTTTTTATGTTTCCGCGAATATAACCAAAACGCAGCGACGACACCTAACAAGCCACCATGAAATGACATTCCGCCATCCCAAATTTGGAAGATAATCCACGGATGATGAATGAAGTTACCAAAATCATAAAACAACATATAACCCACACGCCCACCGATAATCACCCCAAGCGCACCGTAAAAAATAAAGTCTGCCACCTGATCACGCGTCAAGGGTGAGCCTGGCTTACGCGCACGGTAATCACCTAGCACCCAAGCGCCCAGGAAACCAATCAAATACATGAGCCCATACCAATGGACTTTAATAGGGCCTAAGGCAAATGCGACAGGGTCGATGTGAGGATAAATAAGCATGGGAGCATGATATCAGTTAGAAAAGTGAATGCAAGCCTTCCGGCTCATTCACTGAGCGACGTTGTGGCTGATAATAGGCATACCCGTCTAAAGCACCGGTGATGATATCCCATTCTCGTGTACGGTTAAGTAAAAAATCGTTCGCTTCTTCAAACTGACATAGTGATTGATACAACGCTTGCCGTAATGGAGCTGATAAATAACTCGCAGCTGCTCTGATAAAATCCACCGTCGCTTCAATAATTGTTTTAGGGGCAAAAGCGGGATAACGCCCCCACCTAAATTGATGGCCTTGATGCAAACGGTTCAACACCCCATAAGTATGTAAGACAACATGTTTTATATCGTAATATTCTATTATTAACCTAACAAGTTCAGCCTGCTTTAACTTTACGACAATATAATATATTGGCGTTATATAAAAAGAGTGTTCTATTTCAATCTGCCTCTTTTTTCTTATACATCCTGCTAATACAGGTATAGAATAGTGAGTATCCACATTTCCCCAAATGTCATTTTCGGACCAATCAAATACCATCCCATCACTCAACAACCAGTGTGCATATTTTTGCTTTGTTTCACTGAGGCTAACTCGATTCAAATAATCAATAAAGGCGTGCCTACTAGCGCCCAAAAAAATTACAAAACGCTGCAAACATAACTGGTTATTTTCTATAACCAGCTTCTCGCTTGAATCGCTCAAATAGGAGAACATTTCCTCATAATCAAAGTGCTTTATTTGATCTCGACACATTAAAAAAATAAAATTTAATGCGTCAGTATATCCCCAATAAAACACACACTGCATAGCAGTATATATTCCATATTTAGAGTAATACAGATAAAAGATAGCTTCAGCCAATTGATTATCTTGTCGCTCCAAACATAGCTGCATACTCGTGACTATTGATTCCGATGTGACGGTGCTAGGAAAATTAACCATATTAATCAAACCAACTTGCGCCTGATGTGGCAAACTATATAGATCCTGACTGAGCGGCACAGGCAGCAAACTTCTACCTCTAGTTAAACAAGCCAAGCTTTCCACTCTAAGCGTTATCGAAAAAAACCCATCAACACTAACTTGTTTTGCCGCATCCAAATAATCATAGACACTTTCAGCTGGTAATGATTTCCCCATTAAAGTATACAAACCAATATATTCATCTGTTTTAATAACGGCGATACTATTATCCAAACAATTATATAAAGTCTTACCTAAAGGCAATCCTTCAACTATCGAATCAGTTTTTTGAATTGTCATATAACCTGATTGTTTTGGAATTAAACGCTTAATAACCCGCAACAGTTCAAATAAATCAGCAAAACAGGACAGGTCATGTTCTTCTGTCTGATTTAATAAACGCAATAGTTTAAATACTCTCGTAGCAGTAGCAAACAAAAACAACCGCCCCAACTCATAGGCCATATTTCGACGTCGGAACACCACCAAAGCACCTGTATTGGGATTTTTAATCTGTGCCCTTTCAAAATAGCGGTTAATGTTTTTTATTATTAATCTGTGGTTCATATAAGGGCAGAGGTTAACGCACTACGTGAAAATGTACAAATCAGAGTGACGGCTTCGTGTTATTGAAAGTGATTACCACAATTGTGAACAAGCTGACAGCTTGTCGAGAAAAGCACATTAACCATGTGAAGGAATAGACATCTAACCCATCAACATTTTAACCGCGACAACAATCAACAAGGCTGCAAACATTTTTCGCAAAATAGAGACGGGGAAAACTTGTGATAACTTAACACCCACTCGGGCGAAGAAAAAGCTCGTTATCACGATACCCAACACGGCAGGCCAATACACATAGCCGGTGGCCCACGGCACGTGGACGGCTGAATAGCTAATGGCGATATAGATAAGCGTTGAAAGTAAACCGACGCTCCAGGAAATAGCGCTGGAGACACCAATCACCATGCGTGTTTGATAACCGCAGTAAAGCAGAAATGGCACGAAAAAAATACCACCGCCAGCACCGACCATTGAGGCGATGACAGCAAAAATAAAACCTAGGCCCATAAACATAAATTTATTGATTGCATGAGGCTCGGTGGCATCTGTGGTTTGTTTGCTGAGCAACAATCGTAACGCCACTAACGCTAACACGACACCCACAAAGATTTCTAACCCCCGCCCTGGAATGAAATGTGCAGCAATGGAACCCACTACTACACCAGGAATCACTGACATTAAAATACGTTTTAATAAGGTTAAATCGATATTACCATTGTGATAATGTTTATGCGCGGCTGAAAATGAAGTCACCACAATCGTCGCTAATGCACTAGCAACGGCCATGTGCACGACAATGTCGTGCGGCACACCCGCCATGGGCAATAGCACTATCAACACCGGCACGACAATAATACCACCACCAATGCCCAACATACCTGACAACGTACCAGCAACTACACCCGTCAATAAATACAAAAGAAAAATCATAATATCACCTTAAGTTGTGTACTTTAGCCATACCGGCATGGCGTTATCTAAATAGTCCATAAATTTCCATAATCCGACTTGCGCTTCGGCATTACCATAGGGATCGGTTTTTAATGAAGGAAAACCAATGCCAGCACCGAACAAACCAGGTGCAATAATACCGTTATACGGGTTGTATTGCCAATCGACTAAGCCATCAATTTCGGGAGCTCGACGCTCAAAGCCAATGGCATGGATGGCTTTGGTACATTCGGGTAAATATTGTTTGGCATTGGCGTCATCTGAATAAACACGCAAGAAATTATCGGGCAATTGGCCATTAATATGCTCGCGTGCCCATTTAGCCGTGTTGCCTTTTAACCCAGTGTTATCAAACAACACAAAACCATCGAGCTTAACGGCAAACTTCAAGGGTTCACGATAAAAGTTAATGACTTTTTTCACACCGATGTCTAATAAATCCCGCGCGACGATAATAGCCGAATGTGAAGAACCATAGATGGCCACGGTATCAGTGCTTTGTACGCTATCAGCGAGCAAGTTACGATTCATCGCTTGGTACATGCTGATGGTTTCAATGTGTTCAGGAGTAGACATTGTTCGTGGTATTGCACCGGTTGCGAGGATCACATTTTCAGCGCTGATTGCGGCATGCTGATCACAGCTAATAGTCCAAGCACGATCGTTGAGTGAGAGCTTGCGTACTTTGTCTTGCACCCTAGTGACACGCTCGCACAATCTATCCGTTACCCATTGTAGTGGTTCAGCCATCAGGCTTAATTGACAAGTTTCATTTTGGGGCAGGCGATTCAGCGCGAAATCGTGTTGTTTGGTTTCGTATTGAAAACTTTTGCAGTGTAATAAAAATCGAGTGAATAATTCTGCCACGGTGTTGCTTGATACGGCATGCCAATGTTGGCCGAAATCACCGACTTTAAAATCAGGGTCTATCCAAGCGATATCTTTTGCCGCAATACCGCGATCAAGTAATTGGCCCATAGCGGCGATGCCTGCGGGGCCTGCTCCGATGATAGCCCATTTAAAATCTAATGTTTTCATGATGGTTCCTTTTGTTACGATATGGCGTAAGGATAAGGGCTGGAATTGACTAAGTAAAATTGATTATATTTATAGAAGATATCATTTTTTCTGATTGATGAGTGATATGAAAAAACTGGCGCAACTAGTTCTCCTTAAGCATCCCGACTATTTACCCGCACGAATTAAGCCGCCTAATCCAGCACGCTCTAAGGCTAATTCTAAATGCGCTCTAATTTCAATGGGGCTTTCCATCGCAGCTGTATCACGTAATAATTGTTTAGCTTGGTCCAAACTGAAACGTCGGATCACCCATTTAATTCGAGGTAAGTTAGCCGCGCTACTGCTGAGAGAGTCGACTTCCATTGCTAATAACAAGACAGCCGCTAAGGGGTCGCCCGCCATTTCACCGCAGACACTCACGGGCTTACCAGCACGATGGCAAGCTTTCACGGCTTGGCGTATCGCCATTAACACCGCGGGATGTAAGGTGTCATACAAGTTCGCGACCTTACTATTCGTGCGATCCACCGCTAATAAATATTGCGCTAAATCATTGCTACCTATCGAAAAGAAATCAGCCCGACGTGCTAACTCACGTGCTTGATAAACAGCTGATGGCACCTCAATCATCACACCGATTTTTGGCATGACCAATTCAGGATATTCTTCTTTCAATTCGCTATAAACTTGTTGCACCAAGGTTAACGCATCATCAAATTCCCCAACATTACTTATCATCGGGAACATAATACGCAAATTATTTAAGCCCAGATTAGCACGCAGCATCGCACGTAATTGCGTGATGAAAATTTCAGGTTGATCCAACGTAATACGGATACCACGCCAGCCTAAAAATGGATTATCTTCTTCAACGGGGAAATAACTTAAAGGCTTATCACCACCAATATCTAAGGTTCGCATTGTCACCGGGTGTGGTGCAAATGCTTTTAATAATTGACGATATAAAGTAACTTGTTCCTGCTCTGTCGGAAAACGTTCGCGCATCATGAATGGCACTTCGGTGCGGTACAAACCGACACCTTCGGCACCGGCTTTAAACGGTTTGCTAGCATCTGAATCCAAGCCGGCGTTCACCCACATTTGCATGCGAAAACCATCCATCGTTTCCGCAGGTTGGTTTTGCAATTGCTCTAAACTCGCATCAAGCTCTCGCTCTTCTTTGGCTAAGTAAACAAATTCTTTACGCAATGATTCCGGTGGATCCACATAAATTTGGCCATAATAACCATCCACAATCACCGGCTTCGTATCAATCTCGCCAAGTGAAATCTCACCTGCCCCCATCACCGCGGGAATACCCAAAGCTTTGGCTAAAATTGCAACGTGAGCATTAGCTGAACCTTGCAATGAGACGACAGCGGCTAACCTTTCTTGCGGAACGTCAGCTAATTCAGCGGCGGTGAGGTCTTCACCGATCAAAATAGTTTCAGGCGGATAATCCGTTTTATTATTTTGCCCTGACTGCAAACGCGCTAAAATACGTTGGCCTAACTCTTTAATATCAGTGGCGCGTTCACTGAGATATTCATCTTCCATATCTTCAAATTGACGGACACGTTGCTGAATCACATCACGCAATGCACCCTGCGCCCAATGGCCTTCACGAATTTTTTCAGAAATTTCGCCACCTAGACTATTGCTATCTAAAATACCTAAATAGGCATCAAATAGAATTTGTTCAGCTGGTGGTAAGCTAGTTGCGAATCGTTCACGCATCATGCGCACATCATTACGCACTGCTTCAATCGCGGTTTCGAATTCGGCTAACTCTACGTCGATGTCTTCAACTTCACGATCCGGCACTGCGCTTAAATCCGCTTGCGGATACACCACAACAGCGGTACCAATTGCTACACCCGTCGAACTACCAACACCTTGATAAGTTGCTTCATCAGTCCGACGTGACGAAGCTGGGCTCATCGCGCTGACATCCACCCGCGTTAAAATGGGCGCGAGCTGAGTCGACAACGTCACTAAAAACGCTTCTTCCTCTTCATTAAAATGACGCTCTTTACCTTGATGCACCGCAAGCACGCCTAACAAACGTCGACGATAAATAATCGGTACACCGAGGAAGGCCTTTAACGTTTCTTCATTAAGACCAGGAGCCGCATAAAAATTAGGATGTTCCGGCGCATTGTCTAAATTCAATGGCTCTTCACGCGCACCGATTAATCCGGTTAAACCTTGGTTTAAACCAATGCGCAATTTCCCCACCACATCTTTATTTAAACCATCCGTCGCCATCAACACATATTGACCACGTCGATGGTCTAACAAAAATACCGAACACGCTTCCGTATCCATAGCCGCACGAATTCGCTCCACCAAAATGTCTAAAGCATTATTAGAACTTTTGGCAGCGTAAACTTCTTCGACGATACGACGCAAGGTTTTTAACATTTATTTCCCAAATATAACCGGCGCAAATTCCTTCAACGCCTGCTGATACACTTTCTGTTTAAACTGAATCACGTGCTTAACCGGGTGCCAATAATCCACCCATTTCCAATCTTTAAATTCAACTTTATCACACACATTCAAATTAACCGCGCTGTCATCTGATTTTAACAACAACAAAAACCACTTCTGCTTTTGCCCAATGCACAAAGGCTTACTACGAAAACGGATATATTTTTTAGGCAATTTGTAACGCAACCATTCATCCGTTACTGCCAAAATCGACACATCATTGGCCGTCAACCCTATTTCCTCATGTAACTCACGAAACATCGCTTCTTCAGCCGTTTCATCGCCATCCACCCCGCCTTGGGGAAACTGCCAAGCATCATCTCTCTGTGAGCGCTGCGCCCACAGCACTTGTTGGTCGTGATTCACCACCACAATCCCAACATTGGGCCGATAACCATTTTCATCGATCATGTAAAAATTCTCTAATCTATATACTATTAATATAGCTCAACTATGGCATAAATGTAGAGTGGATAAAAGCGCGTAGCATAAATCAGTACCGCGCAACCTCAAGTGCTTTTCTATGAACTCTGTTTTTTCAATCTCACTATAGCAATTTCATAAACCCTGCGAGGTTAATGCGTTTAAAAATAAAATAAATGCATAAGATTAAAAACATAGCGCATCCGACATTCATTTCCATGCACCCGTATGCAAGCCCATCCATTTGATTTAACAACAAAAATCTTAATTTATTCTTAAGGTTGGCTGTGGTAGCATATGGGCAATCACCTATAACTATAAGTAGAAGAGATAGTATGTCTTACTCAAATTATTCAGCAAAGCTGCGCACATTCGGCCTCACAAAAACAAGAGAGTATGAGACATACGAACGAACTAATCTCGCATCACCACTTGCTTTTAATGCATTTGACGAAAAATATCTAAAATGTATCCAGGATCTTGAAAAACCGATACCGCAAGGAATTATTGCCGATCCTGCTTTCGCTAATATCCTCACGACATACTATAAATCAATCCATAACAAAGCATTACTTCACGTTATTAAGCAGCGCCAAAACTCAGCTGATGACCCTCGTTACATGACGGCATGGGAGATCATGTTTGAGCGCTACAATCGGCTTGCTACGTGGCAGCTTAGCTCATTACAAGATTCTGTTGCGATAGCTGTCAAGCAAAAAAGAGCATCAGAACTGCCAACAAATGAAACTACAGGTCTTACTGTTATTGCTCCACCTTCAGGACTAAAGGTTCAAGCAAGCGAGGCGCCCCCCTCATGCACTACGCTCATCTACGACGCGCTAGCAAGCCTTTACAATTACAGCCTTGGGATAATCATCGATCCCATCTTATTCGGCATGAATCTTCTTGTTGATAGTGCACGCCTCAAATTCGAACAATTTGCGCACTGGTCAATCAAAAAAACTTCATTTAATTGGATGCTATCCATGGCCGGTGCAGGAACAGGTTTAGTGGGAGCTTTTGGTGCCGCATATCACTTGCTGCCTACATTGAACTCTGGCGCCAACTTTTTTTGCGAAAAACCTGCCATTTCTTTATTATTTTCTATAACAGCGATGATTATTCAAGGTGTACAAAATGCGCTATTAAGCACGCCATCAGGTGACGTCGCATTAACTCGCTGGGTTTCAAGTATGTTATTTTCACTTGTGAGCTATTCAGCATTTTCAAGTGGCTACTTAGCATTAACGGCTCCTGATGCCATCATCGATGGCTTCAATGCTGGTGCAGCAGGTTGTGACAATCTTCCCGCTCCCCCTCTTGTCGGTTGGCAACATACTCTGTCCTTGAGTCTGGGTATTATCCTGCTCGCCTGCAACACTATCACGAGCCTGCGGATTACTGCTGCAAACATGGTGAAATTTTTTGGTAAAACATTACCCGCAATAGGTAAACTCGGTAGCAGGCAACTCTCTACTTTTATCACCATGATATTTTTTCTTTGTATCTCAGTACCCTTAATTATTTCTTACTCCGATGCATTGGCGGAAACACAACGCACGCAGGCAGAAGAATTATCACATGAATGGACCGCTAGTTTTATCGCCATGTTTGGCGTAACCTGCATTAGTAATATTGCCCCTTTCGCTTTATTTTTCAATGAAACCTACCGTTTCATTATTGCCGTCACGAAAGCCATACATGATCGCTCCATCGGTGAAGGGTATTTCACATTTTTTATCCGCATGCTATTTGTGCTGATGCTATCGCCGCTTTATATTTTATCCGCGGCAGGCAATGGCTTTACTGCTGGCTACCATTTGAGTGGAGAATTTTTTGGCAAATTAGTTGCCACATGTAGTGCAATAGCCGTTACTGGTGGCACCATTTGCGCAGCTAGTGACTTTTTTGATAAGGTTAGAGAACTATGTAGCTGCTGCCAGGCAAAACAGCCAGAGCAAGTACCCACTCTAGATGTAGACTCACACGTATAAATAACATCATACCCAATAATCTTATTTAAGCTTGAAGCAGTGTTTTCACACCAAAAATTACAGCGATAAAAAGCTTCTACTGTGTCAGCTAAACTTAATCGATTGTAACAATAGTATGATTTGTAGAATACGCTTGTGAATGAAACAATGTGTAGTCAACACCTGACACTTGGACAGATTCTGGTATCAGCGATGATGGCCTTGGAACATCTGTTTCATCTATAGTCACCACTGTGTCTTTATCACCACCACGACTATCATTACTTAGCAAGGCATCCCCCTCACCACTAGATGAACTCATCACACAATCGCGAACTTGCCCAAGACAACTTAGCCCCATCTGCCCAACGCTACTAGCCATATACCTGAAAAACCCCGATAAGTAAGCCAGCGTGTCCGCTAGGGTTTTGGCTTCGCCACCAACAAGCGTGAAAGCACAAATACCACTGCTTGCGGAAAGAAATGTCACTAATGCTGGACAATTCAACCCCCAATATTGATTCAGACGCTCTTCAAAGGCCATTTCATTAAGCTGGTAAAACACATATGAAAAACTGAGACCAATTAACACAGCAAAAATTGTGGCTAACCAACGGCTTGTTGTTTTCGGCAAGATATCTCTGCTAGCAACCGCATCATAGATTTTTTTGTAAAACCCCTGCACCGCCCGTAGGAACATTAAACATTCAGGTATATTAATAAAAGCGGCAATACCATAGGCACGGCTAACATTTTCTACCCAGCCTCTATCCATTGCAAACTGAACGACAGAATCAGTACGGCCAAGCGACAAACTAAATGCCAAGAGTACGTAAATAAACAAACGAAATTCGCGCAAAACAGGCACCGAACCATAAGCATGGTAATCTTGTTTGAGCTGCTGAAAAATACCGGATAACCCATTCGCCCCTAGACTACCGGATAAAATAAAATTTGAAATAACGGCTATGATTGTCACCACCATCGGGCTGTTCAATTGCACCCCGCCATAGTAGGTAAGCACCGCAGGCGCTATAGCTGACACAAAACCCCAGGTAGAAGGCAAAAAGCTACGTGGTGTGCAGTGCCAACCTTCAAATTCTTTTCCGCCAATAAAATTAAACAAGCCTGAACCAATCATGCTTAAAATCACGATCCATAAACTAGCAGGCACTGCCGCTGTTGTTAAGCTACTAAAACCCGCCAAAATAATTAACACAATGCTTGGCACTCTATCGCCTCTGGGCAATAGACTGCATGACGTGTTGGGCGCCATAACGGAAAATTCACGTAACAGTTGAGCATGCCAATGGCTATCACGCCAATATCGCGTACTCGAATGATTGCAAGCCGCTTTAACCGCCGTCGCGCACGCTTTAATTTGTGGGATAGATATGCCATTAAGCATACGATCATCTTGCTTCCACTCAGGGTGATGCATTAAATCTTGGGGAGTAAAGCCAATATGTTTGCCTTGATACTTCAGTAGCAATACGGGTGAGCCTGCTTGATAACGTTGCAATGAAAAACTTTCAGCAGTTTTCGTAAAAGTGGCTATTTGATTTTCCGCATCAAACGAGGCATCGAAGCCATCACAATTTTGCAACTGAAGGTAAGGAGTACTTGTAGGTAAGCAATTATTACTTGGCATATTTCATCCGAATCATTATTATTTGTATATCGGATACCAACACCCGTAGACAGTTGGTAGTTTAACACGTCAAACTTAAACTAGGCTAATATAATAAAACTCACCGCAAATTTTTTTCATTCACATATGTGCTTCATTAGATGTCCACATGCTTACGTAACACCGAATCCTATTCTTGCTTCGGTAGGCAAGGTGTTGCTTTAAAAAATATTGCGTTAACATCGTCATTGGATAATTATGCCTATAGCGTTTTGTACTTAAACCTCGACGTGCCCTCTTAACACCGACCCATACTCTTGCTTCGGCTTGCAATGCGTTTCTTTGATGAAGAAAATCGCTAAGAAAAATGCGATGGTTTGTACCACGGGTAAGAGTAACAAACTCCAATGGTATTGATGGATGGAATATAGACTAACCCCGTGAATATCTTTAGTGTGGCCGCCATGCTCTAGGAATATGCCGACTAGAGGTTGGAATATCGCACCGCCTAATACCGTCAACATATTTAACACACCAATGGCTGCACCGTTGGCAGCGGGACGATTGATTTCGTGGGCGACGGCGAAGTTAAGCACATGGGCGCTTTGGAAAAAGCCGAATAAAAAGCAGCAACCATACAATAACCACATCGGCATGGTGGCCCAATATAAAATACTTGAGGTGACAACCAGTGCGCCGATGGCCGCGTAAATCATGGGCGTGCGACGTTTTTGTAGTCGGTCGGAAAACCAACCAAAACATGGGCTGCCGATGGCGACACCGATAGAAATAATAGAGACAACGGCGGCGGCTGATTCGAAGGTTTTGCCATCGACATAGTGTAGATAGTTAGAACCCCAAGCGGCGATGAACACTGAGGTAGGTCCCATCATGCAGCAGGCGTACAAGCCATTTAGCCACATTTGTTTTTTGAACACGACTTCGCGCAAGCCACGCATGATTTGTACGCCATGGGTGATTTTGTAAGTCTTGCCGCCTTTAGGTCTGTCGCGCACCACCAACCAAACGGTGATGGCCATGATGATGCCGAAATATGCAGTGTCCATTAATGAATGACGCCAACCGATGCTTTGCACGGCATAACGTAATGGCGCGCCGCCTAAGCTTGCACCCATGTAACCTAAAAATTGGGTTAGACCGGCGATGACGGCAAAACGTGTGGGGGAAAACCATTCGGCGATGAGTTTTAAACTACAAACAAAAGCGAAGGCTGAACCAGCACCGACTAAAGCGCGGGTGATGAATGCCATGGTAACGCTATGCGTTGTGGCAAACCCCATGGTGCCACCGGCGACTAATATAATAGCGATAGTGAGTAATTTGCGTGGGCCATATCGATCGACGAGTAAACCGGCGGGGATTTGCATGATGACGTAAGCCCATTGGTACATCGATGCCATGGTGCTGAAGCCGCCTGCTTGCAGATGGAAGGAACCCATTAAATTGTTGGTCATGACATTGGGGCTAACGCGTTGGAAGAATTCGTAGGCGTAGAAGACGGTGCCGAGGAGCCAGACGATCCACGGGTAATACCAGGCGACTTGGGGTTTGGTTTTTGGCATGATACAACTATTGTTGGTTAGCTTGGGTGTTATTTTACGTAAAATCGAACAAAATTGCCATAAATGTCAGTATGTTGGGAAAAATAGGCTATTCTTTAATCATGTGTGGGAAGAAGCCTGTTCGCTTCGCGAAGTTTTTATCACCCCTCATCTGCCCTTTGGGCATCTTCTCCCCTCGCGGGGAGAAGAGAAAACAACGACAAGGATGTTTGTTATGCAACTGAAAGAGATTTTGGCTTTAATGATTAAGCACGAAGCATCGGATGCTTATTTCACGGTTGGCGCACCTATCGCCATGAAAATTCAGGGGCAGTTACGGCCCGTTAATAAAGAATCTTTAACCAGTGAGCAAGTAAAAGCGTTGGCTTATAGCGACATCACCGATATGCAACGTTCTGAATTTGAAACCACGCACGAACTCAATACCGCTATTTCTTATGACGACATTGGTCGTTTTCGTATTAATATTTTTCAACAACGCAACGAACCCGGCATGGTGATTCGTCGTATTGAAACGGATATACCTAGCATTGAAAAACTTGGGCTACCTTCGGTGTTGCAAGAATTAGCCATGAACAAGCGTGGTTTGATTTTATTCGTAGGGGGAACGGGCTCGGGTAAATCCACTTCATTGGCTTCAATGATTGATTATCGCAACACGAATGCCGGCGGGCATATTATTACAATTGAAGATCCCGTTGAGTTTGCACACCCGCATAAAAAATCGATTATCACGCAGCGTGAAGTCGGTGTTGATACTGATAGCTTTGAAGCTGCACTGCAAAACACCTTACGGCAAGCACCTGATGTAATTCTAATTGGTGAAATACGCACACCTGAAACGATGGAAAAAGCGATTCAATTCGCTGAAACAGGGCATTTATGCTTAAGCACGCTGCATGCGAATAACGCTAACCAAGCCTTAGATCGGATTATTAATTTTTTCCCGGAAGAGAAACGTAATCAATTGTTATTGGATTTATCGTTAAACTTACGCGCCATTATTTCGCAACGCTTGATTCCATCAGTCGATGGCAAACGTGCAGCTGCGATTGAAGTGATGATTAATTCACCCGCTATTTCTGATTTGGTACGTATCGGTGATGTCAGCGGCATTAAAGAATTGATGGGTAAAACTGATTCGAGTGATGGCACGATTACATTTGATGATGCGCTTTATAACTTATTAAAAGATGGAAAAATTACAGAAGAAAATGCATTGAAAAATGCGGACTCTGAAAACAATTTACGTTTGAAGATTCAGCTAGATAAAGGTGCGGATTTAGAGGGTGATAATGGGTTATCGATTGATGAGGATTGATGTAGGGCTTAGGGCTTAGGGCTTAGGGCTTAGGGCTTAGCAAACAGCCTAAGCTGTTTTAACTAACCATCAAATCCAATACCTTAAACAAGCGCCAGTCAATTAAGTATCGTCATCCCGCGGCTTGACCGCGGGATCCAGCATATCGTTTAACTTACAATTATTACCTGGATTGCGCGGTCAAGCCGCACAATGACGGCATGAATAATGGACATAAAAAAACCCGCTACTAGAGCGGGTTTCGAACAGTCGATAAGGACTGAAATAGTCGACAGATTTACATCATGCCGCCCATTCCTCCCATACCACCCATTCCGCCCATATCAGGTGCAGCTGGCGCGTCTTCTTGTGGCGCATCGGTGATCATGCATTCAGTGGTGATCATTAAACCGGTGACTGAAGCGGCGTGCTGCAATGCAGAACGGCTAACTTTAGTCGGATCTAAAATACCCATGTCTATCATGTCGCCATATTCGCCTGTTGCCGCGTTGTAACCAAAGTTACCTGTGCCGGCTTTCACTTTATCGACCACGACAGCAGATTCTTCACCTGCATTCTTAACGATTTGGCTTAAAGGCGAGCTCATTGCACGAATCGTTAATTGAATGCCGACGTTTTGATCTTCATTGGCACCTTTTAAATCGCCGATTCTTTGCATCGCACGAATCATAGCAACACCACCACCAGGGACTACGCCTTCTTCAACAGCGGCGCGAGTTGAATGCAATGCGTCTTCGACGCGTGCTTTCTTCTCTTTCATTTCCACTTCAGTAGCAGCACCCACTTTAATCACAGCAACACCGCCGGCTAATTTAGCCACGCGTTCTTGTAATTTTTCACGATCGTAATCAGATGAAGTGTTTTCAACTTGACTACGGATTTGCGTCACACGCGCTTCAATCGCAGCAGTATCACCCGCACCATCAACGATAGTCGTGTTGTCTTTGTCGATTTGAACGCGTTTAGCAGAACCTAAGTCTTCTAACGTCGCACCTTCAAGGCTTAAACCGATTTCTTCAGAAATCACTTTACCGCCAGTTAATACGGCAATGTCTTCCATCATCGCTTTACGACGATCGCCAAAGCCTGGGGCTTTAACGGCAGCAACTTTCACGATACCGCGCATGTTATTCACGACTAATGTTGCAAGCGCTTCGCCTTCAACATCTTCAGCCATAATCAATAATGGACGGCTTGCTTTAGCAACGGCTTCCAAGATTGGCAACAAGTCACGGATGTTTGAAATTTTCTTATCGACAAATAAAATGAATGGCGCTTCTAAATCAACACTCATGTTTTCTTGGTTGTTAATGAAGTAAGGTGATAAGTAACCACGGTCAAACTGCATACCTTCAACTACGTCAAGTTCATTTTCTAAACCTGAACCGTCTTCAACAGTAATCACACCTTCTTTACCGACTTTTTCCATCGCTTCGGCAATAATGTTACCGACTGATTCGTCAGAGTTAGCTGAAATCGTACCCACTTGCGCTATAGCTTTGCCATCTTTACAAGGTGTAGATAATTTTTTCAACTCTTCAACTGCAGCAGCAACGGCTTTGTCGATACCCCGTTTTAAATCCATTGGGTTCATACCCGCAGCAACGGCTTTCATGCCTTCGTGCATGATTGATTGTGCTAACACAGTCGCTGTCGTGGTACCGTCACCGGCAACATCAGACGTTTGTGAAGCCACTTCTTTCACCATTTGTGCGCCCATGTTTTCAAACTTGTCTTCAAGTTCGATTTCTTTCGCAACGGATACACCATCTTTAGTGATAGTTGGGGCACCGAATGATTTATCTAACACAACGTTACGGCCTTTAGGGCCCAATGTAACCTTTACTGCATTGGCAAGAATGTTGACACCAGCAACCATTTTTTGGCGCGCGTCGTCGCCGAATTTAATTAATTTTCCAGACATATTATGTTCCTCTTATTAAGCTTCAATTACACCCATGATGTCGTCTTCACGAAGCACCAATAAATCTTCCGCATCAACTTTGACTTCAGTGCCGGCATATTTACCGAACAACACTTTGTCGCCAACTTTAACATCGACTGGGCAAACATCACCCTTGTCGTTAACTTTGCCATTACCCACGGCAATCACTTCACCTTGTACAGGCTTTTCTTTAGACGCAGAATCAGGAATTACGATACCACCAGCGGTAGTCGTTTCTTCTTCTGCACGACGGACCACAATACGGTCGTGTAAAGGACGTATTTTCATTCTGATAGACTCCTATTTAAGTTTGTATGAGAAAAATTTACTCGGACAATACATGGGGATAAAAGCTGATGAGATCAAGGGATAGGGGTAGATATTTGCAGGGGAAAACGTAACAGGTTGTTATTATTTGAACAGATTGATCGAGCTGGGTCCGGCGGTCAAGCCGCGGGACGACGGGTTTTGTTGTGTTACGTCAGTCTTCATCAATCTGATCGTAAGTGTTACCTTGCTTGGGTGCTGGCTTGGCGGTAGCAAGAATGATCCACTTGACAATATGGTGGCGGACAAAAGGGATGAGGCACAGTAAACCTATTGCGTCACCAATAAAACCGGGGATGATTAAGAGCATGCCACCGATAAAAATAAATGAACCTTCCATGACATCAGACGGCTCTGCACCGCGCCCCGTTTTTTGCACACGCTGAGCAAATTGTTGCATCATTTGAAAACCTTGATCGCGCATGAAGATGAAACCGAGCATCGTGGTGGCGATGATGAGTAATAAAGTCCAACCAACGCCGATGGCTTTGCCGACTAAGATGAAGACGCTGATTTCGGCAAGGGTCCAGAGGATGAAGAAAAATTTTACGAAGGTTGATGGTTTCATGATGGGTTCCTGATTATTATTGGCTTAGGGCTTATATCAATAAATGCCGCGCTCTCGCGGCTACAAAACCGCCTAATACCTAAGCCCTAACACCTAAAACCTTTTTTTAAAATACGTAAGAGACGCCAGCAGTACCCCAATACAGCGCTGGTGCACGATTCGGGAATTCCCCACCATTGTTATCACCCATCGCAACCGTGGCATTCGCCGTGACGTTCACTAACACATGCGGCGTAATTTCATAATCCGCACCGACGGCAAACACCGGTACGTATTTGCGAATGTATTGCGCGCTAGGATACTTAAAGCTTTCTTGACCGACACCCGCTTTTGCAAAAAAATCGTAACCTTCGTCGCCGTGGTAAATACCTTTTAATGCGACATCCACTACGCGTGGGTTACGAATGTAGTCAGAACCATTTAATTCGGTGTTGGCTAATTGGTTGTAGCCCATTTCTGCACCGAAATAATTATTGAATAACATGCCCACATTACCACCCCAAGCAACGCCGTCTTGTTGACGGTTGTAATTGTGAGGGTTTGATGCCGCGACATCGGTATAACCATAACCGGCATTGACGCTCACGTAAGGTTTGGGCCAAAAGGCATAGACGCTGGTGGAACAAGCTAAAATGGTGATGGCGAGTAAAATTCTTTTCACGGTGTTGAGCTCCTGATGTGATTCTCTAAATATGCTATATTCTCACACAAATAACGGACAAATCCCAGCTATGAAATCCCATTTCAAATCACTTGCTTACATAATCACCATACTCCTCCTGTTAGTGTCCGCCACACGCTTATTCGCTGCGCCACTGCCTATCGAGCAAGCGTACTTGTTTTCCGCCAAAATGAATCAGCACAGCATTACCGTAACATGGCATGTCGCCCCCGGTTATTATCTGTATCGCGATCGCATTAGCTTTAGTGCTACCAATTTACAGCTTGGCAAGCCAGACGTCCCTAAAGGTAAAACGGTTACCGATGACATTCTCGGCCCACATCAAATTTTGCAAAATACAGTCACCATCACCCTGCCTTATAAAAATCATGAACCGCAAGAAACCAAATTGTTTGTCGGTTACCAAGGTTGCGCCAGCGATGGCTTTTGTTATCCGCCAGTGACGAAACAAGTTATCGTGCAAGTGTCTACGTTTGGGCAACAAGTGGTGGATGTCACCACGGTGGACAAACCCGTGATACAAACACCCCAGCAACAACCCGATCGCATTACGCAATTATTAACCGGGCACAATATTCTCTACACACTCTTAGCCTTCTTTGCTTTTGGTTTGTTACTCACCTTCACCCCCTGCGTGCTACCGATGATTCCAATTATTTCTGGCATCATCGTTGGTCAAAAAAACATGACAACAGCCAAAGCTTTCCGCCTATCATTAACCTATATTATCGCGGTTGCCCTCACTTATGCCGTGGCCGGCGTGATGGCGGGCTTTCTTGGCGGCACTATTCAATCCGCGTTGCAATTGCCGTGGGTCATTGTGTTATTTAGTCTGCTATTTGTGGTGTTATCGCTGTCCATGTTTGGGCTTTATGAATTGCGCTTGCCAGCAAGTTTTGAAAACAAATTATTAAATGTCAGCAACCATCAAAGTGGCGGCACGTATATTGGCGTGTTCATCATGGGTGTGCTATCGACATTGATTGTGTCACCCTGCATCAGCGCACCACTGGTTGGCGTACTGGCCTATATCGGTCAGACGGGCAATGCTGGGTTTGGTGGCATCACCTTATTCATGATGGGCCTCGGTATGGGACTGCCGTTATTAATTATCGGCACGCTAGGCGGAAAGTTTTTACCGAAAGCTGGCGGCTGGATGGATCGCGTAAAACAGGTTTGCGGATTCTTGCTAATACTCGTTGCGATTTACATGCTCGGCCGCATCTTGCCGGATGACATTACCTTAGGTTTATACGGCTTACTGAGTTTGGCTTTCGCCGTTTACTTATTCCGCTACCGATGGCTCAGCAAATGCTTTGCCCTACTCTTTACTGTCTACGCGGCATTAGCTTGCTACGGCGCCACCATGCAGCACGGCAATGCCCTGAACCCTTTGCAAAAACCCATTCAACATGAGGCGCTAAATTTTCAGCACATAAAATCCTACGCCGATTTACAAAAAGTGTTGACCGAGCATCCGAACAAACTCATTATGTTAGATTTCTATGCCGATTGGTGTGTGTCGTGCAAGTTGATGGAACAACATGTGTTTGCTGACCCCGAAGTGCAAGAAAAATTAAAGAATGTAATCTTGTTGCAAGCTGATGTAACCGCGAATGATAAAATGGATAAAGCACTAGAGAAAAAACTGGGGGTTTATGCACCGCCGACGATAATTTTCTTTAACGATGGGACAGAAGTGAAGCGTATTGTGGGGGAGACGGATAAAACTACTCTCATCTCTATTATTAAAACAATATGATTACGTTGTTCAATCTCCGCCATCACAAAAACAGTTTCCATAAAACATCTGCATGCTAGGGGGCAAACCACCCACCATAGCCGAATCCGGAACTGCTGGCATTGACACCCGTGCAGTCACAGGATCACTCTCCAGCAATCGTGAAGCCTCTTGAAACTCCGGCTGTCGTGTAATCCGTGCTTCAGTCCGAGCGTCCAATTCCGCCGCTGTTGTTTTACCATAAAAGCTCCACAACAAACTCATACCAAAACTCAAAATCATAAAAACGGAAACAATGACAGCAATACTAACCCCTACTAGTAATACCAAAACCCGCTTTATGCCACCATTCAATGAAGTAAAAGCTGCTAACTGACCATACACTGAGCTACCTGTAAAGTAGGCATTAAATCCTGTCGCTATTATGATCGCGACTAACTTGCTTACCGTTGTATACCACTGTTCAGTCGTAACCTCAGGACTTCCACCTGCTATTTTATCAAATTTACCTTTAATAAAGTCTCGAACCCGAACCTCAAAATCACTAGGCAGTGCGGCTTTAATTTCACCGAGTATTTCATTTAAACGCTTTACTACTTCCGAAGGCTCATTCAAATCTAATGGCGAACCATTTTTAAATTTCGCGTCATGCCCAACTTGTTTTTGAGTTGGTTCATCCTCGTTCAAATAACGTGACTGCGCAATTTCCACCGCAGCTGTGTATGAAGCAGCACTGCCATCTTGCACGAAGTTTGACTTATGCGCATCTACCAAATCAGATAAAATGCTGGCTTCAAATTGCAGAGCCATCAATTTGCTATGGCGATTATCCAAATTAACATTATAGCTTTGGTAAAAACGGGCAGGTAGTTGCGTGAGAGCACCCGCTATAGCGGGCAAAATATTCTGTACCGTCACACCATTTCTCGCCACGTCCTCAACAAATACTAATATTTGACTAACGTAGTTTGCAATCGCATACATAAATGCCGTTATCGCATCACCAAACCCAGCTAATGTTCTATCCGACGCATATGAGGCTCTGATTTGATTAATACTAAATAGTATAAACGCACTAATTCCCAGAGGTATAGCTATCCAGTTGAATGGCACCGCGGCAAAAAGACTCCATGACGTATAACTGCTACGCACACCAAAACAAAGGCCGCCTAATGCACGAAACACACCCGCCCAACCTAGACCATTGCTCGTCATCTGCCAACATACATCGAATGTCGACTTCCACGTTTCACCTGCTTTAGCCACGCGTGGTAAACCTGAAAAATCCAACACAAAGTTTAAATATTTACGTAATACAGAACTAAAACCGAATAAAGCGCCTACTGCACCAACCGCTAATAATGTCCCCCAAAAAATGGGAGATGTTGGCGCGGCTAACGCACCAAAAGCGCTTACCATGTTGTACATTGCGCTAAATAAACCGGTTAAATAAAAGGGTGTTGAAAACGGTATACCCACACAACAAGAATAGCTGGTAGCACGTTCAACCATGGAGTGGTGACAAAAAATTCGCAGATTATCGACGACTTGAGGCTGCGAGGTACCGTGCGCGTAGTTCACAGCTGCTTCAAAAGGCTTGTCTTCTACAAGCTGATTTAGCTGAACTAAAACGCCCGCAACAGCTTCGCGTTGCGGATCTGTTAACGGAGTTGCAGCACTACCTGCTGAGCTTGCGTAGGAGCCATCATCAGTAATGCCATCAGTCATACGCGCCTCATTTCTCGTTATTGTTGGCGGCACTATACCTCAGGGCGATGAAATTACAATAGTAATTTTGCTAAGTAGGGGAAATTTTTTGGTGGATATTGCACTGCCGATATGGCAGTGCATTGGTGGGGATATTTATTTAAGCCATTGCGGTTTTAATGACATCGCGGCCATAGGGGAATGATGGCTTGCGTAAAGGTTGGTTAGTTAAATGAGCGAATGATACGGTGGTATCTTTTGCTTGCGTGGGGTTCGTCGGGACAGGCGACGGGAAAGTCGTTGTAAAGTTCATGGGGCGCTCCTCAGCTGACTCTTTGCTCTATTATGATTAGAGCTTTTGTATGATGCAGGGGTAAGTGTAGACGGGTTTTTGGAGAAATCATTAAGATTTGAATTGTTTGGGTAAAGTTTGGGCAAAGTGGGGTTAAGCGTTAGCGGGTTGAGTTTAAGTGTTGATACAGCTCCGTCATCCCGCGGCTTGACCGCGGGATGACGTGCTGTAAAGTTATATAAAAGCTAATTTATTCAACGACGCCCCCCGAGGGGAGAAGCGTAAAAACAAGGGAGTGGGTTGGCTCTTTTTAGTCCACCTCACTTGAGCGCATCATCCGTTCATTTTAAGAACAGACACAAGTCATCTCCTCGAAATCTATAGCCATCTTCCAGAAACTTGCAAGATTCTGTAAACATCCTACAATTGACTGGACAACTGGTGAAGTTTACGGCAGAATCTTAATCAAGGTGAGTTCGCTGATGATAGCGACATGATAGAGACACAGATGGCGAAGATATTAGTTTTACATGGTCCCAACTTAAATTTGCTCGGCACGCGAGAACCTGACATTTATGGTAATGCGACTTTAGTGGATATCAATAGTCAGCTCGTTAATCAGGCAGAGAAACTTAATCACACGATTGAATGTTTGCAAAGTAACAATGAAGCGGTGCTCATCGATAAGATTCAAGACAATGCTGGTGACGCCTTTATTATTTTTAACCCTGCCGCTTTCACTCACACGAGTGTCGCATTGCGTGATGCTTTGCTGGCGACTGGTTCACAATTTATTGAAGTGCATTTGTCGAACCCACATGCGCGGGAAGACTTTCGCAAAACATCTTATTTTTCTGATATCGCTAAAGCCGTCATATGCGGCTGCGGTGCTAAAGGTTATGAATTCGCGCTGCAACGCGCACATGGTTTATTGACACAATCCTAAGAGGGGTCACGATGGATATACGTAAAGTACGAAAATTAATTGAAATGCTAAATGAAACTGGCATTGCTGAAATTGAAATTCATGAAGGTGAAGAATCGGTGCGTATTTCACGCGCGAGTTCTGTCGCACCGCAACAAACAATTGTGACGATGCCTGAACCAGTCGCCCATACGGAATCTGCTATTATAGCAGCACCAAATGCACCTGAGCCTGAAGCAAAATCGGGTGGCGATAGCATTACAGGCCATGTCGTACGCGCACCGATGGTCGGCTCCGTTTATTTAGCGGCATCACCCGAAGCGGATGATTTTGTTAACGTCGGTCAACACGTTAATGAAGGCGACACGCTATGCTTAATTGAAGCCATGAAAATGTTCAACCAAATTGAAGCCGATAAATCTGGCACCTTAAAAGCGCGCTTAATCGACAGTGGTCAAGCGGTGGAATTCGATCAACCTTTATTTATCATCGAGTAAACTATGTCGACTAACAAACTCAATAAAGTTGTGATTGCTAACCGTGGCGAAATCGCGTTAAGAATTTTACGCGCCTGCAAAGAGTTAGACATTAAAACTGTTGCCGTTTATTCCAAAACGGATGCGAATTTAAAACATGTATTGCTTGCCGACGAAGCCGTTTGCATTGGCCCTGCTGCAGCGAGTGATAGTTATTTAAATATTCCGGCTATTATTGCCGCCGCTGAAGTCACCGATGCACAAGCGATTCACCCCGGTTATGGCTTTTTAGCGGAACGCGCCGACTTTGCCGAGCAAGTTGAAACCAGTGGCTTCATTTTTATTGGTCCGAAAGCAGAAACCATTGAATTAATGGGTGATAAATTATCGGCAATTGCCGCCATGAAGAAATCTGGCGTACCTTGCGTGCCGGGTTCTGATAACCCGCTAGATGACAATGCACAAAAAAATCGAGAAATCGCTAAACGTATCGGTTACCCCGTTATCGTTAAAGCGGCTGGCGGCGGTGGTGGTCGTGGTATGCGCATGGTGCGCAGCGAAGCACACTTAGTGAATGCCATTGCGACGACACGTAGCGAAGCACGCGCCGCGTTTGGTAATGACACCTTATATATGGAAAAGTTTTTAGAAAACCCTCGTCATATTGAGATTCAAGTACTAGCTGATGAACATGGTAACGTGATTCATCTAGGCGAGCGTGATTGTTCCATGCAACGTCGCCACCAAAAAGTGCTTGAAGAAGCGCCTGCGCCTGGCATTAGTGAAAAACAGCGTCGCCGTATTGGTGATGTATGCGTGAATGCTTGCAAAGAAATTGGCTATCGTGGTGCAGGCACATTTGAGTTTTTATACGAAGACGGTGAGTTTTATTTCATTGAGATGAACACCCGAATTCAAGTTGAGCATCCAGTAACTGAAATGATTACGGGTGTTGATCTGGTGAAAGAGCAATTGAATATTGCAGCGGGTGAACCGCTACGTTATGCCCAAAAAGACATTCACATTAAAGGTCATGCTATCGAGTGCCGTATCAATGCTGAAGATCCAGAATCATTTATTCCCTCACCCGGCACGATAGATCGTTACCACGCACCGGGCGGCCCTGGTGTCCGTGTTGATTCGCATATCTATGACAGTTATAAAGTGCCACCACAATACGACTCTATGATTGGTAAAATCATCACACATGGTGCAGATCGCTGTTCAGCCATTAAGCGCATGCAAACGGCTCTTGAAGAAACGGTTGTTGATGGCATTAAAACCAACATTGCTTTACAACAACGTATCTTACGCGACGCACGCTTCCAAGAAGGTGGCCAAAATATTCATTATTTAGAAAAGAAACTCGGCCTGAGCTAAAGCCATTGAGTTTTAGATGTTACACAAACAAAGTGGGTTCTCATGCCGAGCAAGTGGCAACAAATACATATTCTCTGCAGCGAAAGCCAAGCAGATTCGCTCAACGATTTTTTAGAATCACATAACACTTATGCTATTACGCTGAAAGATGCAGCCGATGACCCCATTTTCGAACCGCAACCCGGACAAACGTTACAATGGCAACACATGCAGATGACCGTGTTGTTTGATTACGAAGAAAACCTCGAGCCGATTACTAAAAAACTACAGCAGCTTGAATTGCCCTACACACTTGAAACACTTGCCGATGAAGTGTGGGAACGCAAATGGATGGATGATTTTCAACCCATGCAATTTGGTGATGACACCTGGATTATTCCCAGTTGGCATAAAGCGGCTAACGATGATGCCGTGAATATTATTCTCGACCCGGGTTTGGCATTTGGCACCGGTACACACCCGACCACTGCATTATGTTTAACCTGGTTAGACCAACACGATTGCCAAAATAAAACCGTGATTGATTATGGTTGCGGCTCCGGCATTTTAGCCATTGCAGCCTTAAAGCACGGTGCAACACACGTTGATGCGATTGACCATGATGAACAAGCCTTACAAGCCACGCAAGATAATGCTGAGCGTAATGCTATCGATTTAACAACGCTAGACGTCTACTTACCCAAAGATGAGCCGAAAAATACCGCTGATTTATTAATCGCGAATATTTTGGCTCAACCTTTAATCGATTTATGCGAGCATTTTGCGGGCTTACTGAACCCCGATGGACAAATCATTTTGTCAGGGATTTTAGATACACAAGTTGATGCGGTTGTTGAAGCTTATCAAAAACATTTTGAGATAGTTGAAATTAAACAGCAAGACGAATGGATGTTGGTATCTGCAATTAAACGTTAACTTCCCTTTTCCCCATACGGGCTATTGTTGAATAAATTAGCTTTTATACAACTTTACAGCACGTCATCCCGCGGTCAAGCCGCGGGATGACGAAGCGGAATAAATTGATTTATTCAACAACAGAGAAGAACAAATACATTATGAAAATCGGCCCTTATACATTACGTAACAACGTCATCGCAGCCCCTATGGCCGGCGTGACGGATCAATGTTTTCGCAAACTTTGTTTTCGTTACGGCGCGGGCATGGTAGTGGGTGAAATGACCAGTAGCAACCCGGCGTTATGGCAAAGCCATAAATCGGTGATGCGCATGAGTCATGACGATGAGTCTTACCCACGCGCTGTGCAAATTGCGGGAGGCGATCCGGAGATTATGGCGCAAGCGGCTAAATATAATGCGGATAAGGGTGCTCAAATCATCGACATCAATATGGGCTGCCCAGCGAAGAAAGTGTGTAAAAAAGCAGCGGGATCTGCCCTGCTAAAGGATGAAAAGCTTGTGAGCAATATCTTAACGGCTGTGGTTGAAGCGGTGGATATACCCGTCACGCTAAAGATTCGCACGGGCTGGGATGCTGATCATAAAAACGCCCCTCGCATTGCGCAACTTGCTGAAAACGTAGGCATTTGTGCGCTTGCCATCCATGGCCGCACACGTGCTGATCGGTATACTGGCGAGGCTGAATACGATACGATCAAAGAAATTAAGCAATTAGTTAGCATCCCTGTGATTGCCAATGGCGATATAACCTGTGCAAAAAAAGCCAAAATTGTACTTGAATACACCAAAGCCGATGCTATAATGGTCGGCCGTGCTAGTCAGGGTAAGCCCTGGATTTTCCGAGAGATCGAACATTATCTACGCACTGGTGAGGTTTTACCGCCTCCCGATGCGGCCGAAGTTGAAATGATAATGTTAGAGCATTTGGAAAATTTATATTCACTTTACGGTGAATATCGTGGCACGAGAATAGCTCGCAAGCATGTGACTTGGTACTGCAAAGAGCGAATGGGTAGTGAAGCGTTTCGGACACACTTCAATACCTTGAGCAGTGCTAAAGGACAACAGCTAGCGATTAGAGCTTTTTTTCAACACCAACTGAAGGACAAAGTATAATGAGCGCATTTGAAACTGTACATGAATCTCCTGTAGCAACCCCTACAACCATCACAACGGAAAAGCCTAGCATTTCTGAAAGCCGTTCTTTACGTGACACTGTGACTGAAACGATGAATAAATATTTCAGCCAAGTGGACATCAACAGCACGACTGACGTTTATGAAATGGTATTAAGCGAACTTGAAGAGCCACTTTTAGAATCAACGATGCGTTCTACTCGTGGTAACCAATCAAGTGCTGCTAAAGTATTAGGTATTAGCCGTGGTACGTTACGCAAAAAATTAAAAAAATATGGTTTAGATTAAACCCAGATGGTTGAAACTCAACATTCAACAACAAACGCGCCGGTTATCCGGCGCGCTTTGGTAAGTGTCTCTGATAAATCAGGCATTGTGGCCTTTGCCAAAGCGCTCGCTGCGTTAAATATCGAAATTCTTTCTACCGGCGGCACTGCCCGCTTATTAAAAGACGAAAACATTCCTGTTATTGACGTTGCCGATTACACAGGCTTTCCTGAAATGATGGATGGTCGCGTGAAAACCTTGCACCCGAAAATTCATGGCGGCTTGTTAGGCCGACGAGGTGTTGATGATGCTGTGATGCAGCAACATGACATTGGTAATATTGATTTAGTCGTCGTTAACTTATACCCCTTTCGTGAAACCATTGCTAACCCCGATTGTGATTTAGCCACGGCAATCGAAAACATTGATATCGGTGGCCCTACCATGTTGCGCTCCGCCGCGAAAAACCATGCATCAGTTACAGTTGTGGTTGATCACCAAGATTATGATGCTGTTATTGCTGAATTAAATGACAATAGTGGTGCCGTGACTGATTCAACACGTTTTGAATTAGCGCGTAAAACCTTCGCTCATACGGCAAGCTACGATGCAACCGTGAGTAATTATTTAGGTTGCGTCGAAACAACCACTGAATTCCCCGTGACGTTCACGGAACAATTCGCTAAAAAACAAGATTTACGTTACGGTGAAAACCCACACCAACAAGCCGCTTTTTATGTTGATGAAACCATCAACGAATCCTGCATTGCCACCACCGAGCAGCTGCAAGGCAAAGCCTTATCGTATAACAATATCGCTGACACTGATGCAGCGCTAGAATGTGTGAAAACCTTTATTGATATACCTGCCTGCGTCATAGTGAAACATGCAAACCCTTGTGGCGTTGCCACGGCTAGCACACAGCTAGAAGCCTATGAAAAAGCCTATGCAACCGATCGCACATCAGCGTTTGGTGGCATTATTGCGTTTAATACTAAGCTCGAAGCCGTAACCGCTGAAAAAATCATTGCGAATCAATTTGTCGAAGTGATAATTGCGCCTGAAGTGGAAGAAGCTGCACTCGCGATTACCGCAGCCAAGAAAAATGTGCGTGTATTACGTTGTGGTCATTTACCTTATCACTTGCGTGCGGCGTTAGATTTTAAGCGTGTCACTGGCGGTTTACTGATTCAAGACAAAGACATAGGCGTTATCGACGGAAATGAATTAAAAATCGTATCGAAACGCCAACCCACAGAACAAGAACTTCGTGATTGTTTATTCGCCTGGAAAGTCGTGAAATTTGTAAAATCTAACGCCATTGTTTATGCAAAAGATAACATGACCATCGGTATCGGTGCCGGCCAAATGAGCCGTGTCATCAGCGCAAAAATCGCTGCCATGAAAGCGGCTGACGAAAATTTAACAGTTACCGGTTCTGTGATGGCATCGGACGCCTTCTTTCCCTTCCGCGATGGCATTGACGCTGCCGCAGAAGTTGGGATTACCACCATTATCCAGCCCGGTGGATCTATGCGTGATGCAGACATCATTGCCGCCGCTGATGAACATAATATGGCGATGCTATTCACGGGTATGCGTCATTTCCGCCACTAAACACCCATATTGCTGTATAGTACAGCTTGATGAAACACAAATACAAAAGCATTTTTGCAGCCAATGTTGGCAACACTTTAGAATGGTATGACTTTTGTTTATACGGCTATTTTGCGCCTGTTTTTGCTACCTTGTTCTTCCCTAGCCACAATAGAAGTTTTTCCCTTATATTAACTTACGCTAGCTTCGCGGTGGGTTTTTTGGTGCGCCCATTAGGTGGCATACTATTTGGTTATATTGGCGATCATGTCAGCCGAACAAAAGCATTGAACTTGGCCTTTGTGTTAATTGCTATTCCCACTTTTTGTATGGGCTTATTGCCGACCTATCAGCAAATTGGTATATGGGCACCGATTTTATTAATTGTTTTACGTTTACTGCAAGGCTTGTCTGTCGCGGGACAATACACAGGCTCTGTCGTTTACGTTGCTGAATTAGCGCATGAAAAACATCGTGCCTTTGCCATTGCTTTTGTTTGGTTATTTATGAATTCAGGTTTCTTGCTCGGCTCGTTCGTTAGCAGCGCGAGTGTACACATCGGTCATGCTTACCATATCGATCAAATTTGGCGTCTACCGTTTTTATTAAGTGCCGTATTATTTGCGATCGGTATGTTTTCACGCCGCTATTTAAATGACTCGGTCGCTTTCAAACGCATGACACATCGTGACCGTAAATCATTGTGGCAAAATTTTAGAAAAATTGGCTTTTCATCATCAACCAAAATGTTAATTCTTGCTATTTTAGGTGCGGTGACGTTTAACTTGTTATTAGTCTATAGCATTACCTATTTGCACCACATCGCGGGTATTCCATTGGCAGATGCTATGTTAATTAACATGCTGTGTATCTTTTACGTTAATGCATTAGTGCCATTATTTGGCTTGTTTTCTGATCGCGTAGGCCGCAAACCCCCGATGCTGATAGGTTGTGTCGGCCTATTTGTGCTCGCTATTCCTGTTTACTATTTTATGGGGCAAGGGCACTTTTGGTTAGCTTTACTCAGCTTATTAAGCATTGTGACATTTCAAGGCCTTTACCTCATTGCCTTTACTACCATTTTGGCCGAAATTTTCCCCACTCATTTTCGTTATACCGGTGCATCGTTAAGTTATAACATTGGGTATGGCCTCTTTGGCGGAACAGCGCCACTGATTGCCACATCAATTATTTACTTAACTCACCAGCATTTTGCCCCAGCATATTACTTAATGGCTTGCGCGCTTGCCGCATTTATTACTGTTTTAACCGTGCGCGAAACTTATCAAGATAAATTACACTAGTTTGCTATAATCAGTTGAATTACTACTAGCGAGATAATCATGAATATTTTAGTTTTAGGTTCTGGTGGGCGTGAACATGCTTTAGCTTGGAAAATTGCCCAATCAAATGAGATTGAAACGGTCTATGTCGCATCGGGTAATGCAGGTACGGCTATTGAAACAAAATGTCAAAATATTGATATTGCACCGACCGATAGCAATGGGCTTATCCGTTTTGTTAAAGAAAACAATGTTGTATTAACCATTGTCGGACCTGAAGCACCATTAGCAATGGGTGTAGTCGATGACTTTCAAAATGCCGATTGTCGCATCTTTGGTCCCAGTCAATTAGCCGCACAACTAGAAAGCTCTAAAACCTTTAGCAAAGATTTTATGACGCGACATAATATTCCCACCGCTTTTTATGACAGTTTTACTGATATTGATTGTGCGAAAAAATATATTCAACAACACGGCGCGCCAATCGTGGTTAAAGCTGATGGCTTAGCTGCCGGCAAAGGTGTTGTTGTCGCTCAAACAGAAGCCGAAGCATTTGCTGCGATTGAAGATATGCTAGCGGATAATAAATTTGGTGATGCCGGCAGTAAAGTAATCATTGAGGAATTTTTATCCGGTGAAGAAGCTAGCTTTATCGTGATGAGTGATGGCGAACACGTGTTACCCATGGCAACATCCCAAGATCATAAAGCACGTGATGATGGTGATAAAGGCCCCAATACAGGGGGAATGGGTGCTTATTCTCCAGCGCCAGTTGTCACCGATCAACTTTATCAACAAATAATGGAAGAAGTGATTGCCCCCACCATTAAAGGCATGGCACAAGAGAACACTCCTTACGTTGGCTTTTTATATGCTGGAGTGATGATTACCCGAGAAGGCCCTAAAGTTTTAGAATACAATTGTCGCTTTGGTGATCCGGAAACACAACCGATCATGATGCGTTTGCAATCTGATTTAGTCGCGCTATGTGAAGCCGCATTAGATTTTCGTTTAAATGAAGTCATCGCTGATTGGGATCATCGTTTCGCCTTAGGTGTCGTAATGGCTAGTAATGACTATCCTGCGGCTTATCCTAAAGGAGAAACTATCACGGGTTTAAATGCTGTTGCAAATGATATTAAGGTGTTTCATGCGGGTACCGCATTAAAAGATAACGCTGTTGTCACTAACGGTGGTCGTGTTCTTTGCGTAACCGCTTTAGGTGATGACTTAGCGACAGCTAAACACAAAGCCTATGACGCGGTAGCGAACATTCAATGGGGAAGTGAATTTTATCGCCATGATATTGGCGATAAAGGGATTGCTTAATCAAACCACGTGGTAAAATCATTGACGGCTTCACGCTGTGTGCGGTAATTATTAACTGGGTGGTCGGTATCAGGATAACCTAAGGCCATCCCCGTCACTAATAATTTATTTTGAAAGGGCTCACCTAGGGTTTCACGAATCGCGTCAGGGAAATAACTAATGGAACGCTGAGGACAAGTTGCCAAACCTAGCTCCATCGCTGCTAACATCACATTTTCAATAAACATACCGATATCGGTCCAAGCATCTAACTCAACATCATTTTGCAAAAAGAACAACAATCCCACTGGCGCACCAAAAAACTGGTAGTTTAGCTCCCATTGCTCACGACGACGCGGCTTATCATCCCTATTAATATCAAGGGCTTTATACAAATCCACACCGCAAGTAAAGGCGCGATCTTTATAAATACCTTGTAATTCAGTCACCGTATAATCCGGTTTCCAATTGGCTTTATCCTGAGCCAGCACTGAAAAAACAGAAGATAATCGTGATTTTGTTTCACCCGTCACAACGGCGACATGCCAAGGTTGAATGTTTTTATCAGAGGGAGACCAACGGGCAGCGTCGAGAATAGTATCAATTTGTTCGTGGGAAACAGGTTTATCGAGAAAAGCCCGGGTAGAAATCCGAGCTTTCATAGCATCAATGACTTTCACTTATAGGCTCGTTTGACGTTCTTTAATTTCATCCACCGTTTTACAATCAATACATAACGTGGCCGTTGGACGCGCTTCTAAACGTTTATAGTTGATTTCCACACCACAAGCTTCGCAATAACCGTATTCATCATCATCAATAGCTTGTAAAGCTTCATCAATTTTTTTAATTAATTTACGCTCACGATCACGCGTACGCAACTCCAAACTGAATTCTTCTTCTTGAGTCGCACGGTCAGTTGGGTCAGGGAAATTTGAAGCTTCATCTTTCATATGACCGACAGTACGATCCACTTCGGTCATTAATTCAACTTTCCAGTTATTCAATAAACCACGAAAATATTGTTTCATTTCGTCATTCATATAATCATCACCCATCTGAGCATCTTGAGGGTTGATATCAGGCATCATGTCAGTGAGGCTGATTTTTCGCTCGCGCTTTAAATGTGCTACAGCAGCATCAGAAAAGGCTTCAAGCTTTGGTTTAGCTGTTTTTAATTTGCTAGCCTTCGATTTTTTAGCTGCTATTTTTTTCTCTACGGGTTTTTTCTCTGCGATTTCTTTCACTTCAGGCTTCTTTTCTACCTTCTTCTTTTCAGGGTTTTTTTTCACTTCTTTCTTCTTAGTTTCCGGCTTTTTCAGTTCAGATTTTTTAGGTGCGATTTTCTTAGGTGTAGCTTTTTTTGCTACAACCTTTTTTACAGGAACTTTTTTAACGGGTGTTTTTTTTGCTGCAACTTTTTTAGTTACCACTTGTTTACTTGCCACTTTTTTACTTGCCACTTTTTTTGCCGGGACTTTTTTAGCAGAGGCCTTTTTAGCAGGTGTCTTTTTTGCTGGAACTTTCTTTGACGCTGCTTTTTTTGCTGCGGCTTTTTTGGCTACAACTTTCTTTGCTGTCGTTTTTTTCACCGGTGTTTTTTTAATGGCTGATTTTTTAGGTGTAGCTTTTTTAGCGGCTGGTTTTTTAGTCGTAGTTTTTTTTGCGGCTGATTTTTTAGGCGCAGCTTTCTTCGCAGGAGCTTTCTTCACCGTTTTTTTCGCTACGGCCTTTTTAACCGTTTTCTTTGCAGGCTTTTTAGTTGCTTTAGCTACAGGCTTTTTCTTCGCGACTGATTTCTTAGCTGGCATGTGAATTCTCCTTCCGGCGGTTACAAAAATCGCGCGAAGTATACCTATTTTAAACACGGGAAACAAGCATGAGAAATTTCGATGAATTTCTCGCTTCCAGCAATTATAGTCGTTTATTTTGATTATGCTATAATCACCGAATGACCACACAAGCTAACTTAAAAATTGCATCCATAGGTGAATCCCTATTAGAACTGGTAAACACTCACAATCAAGAATTTCAAATGAACTTCTCAGGTGATGCTGCCAACATTGCCGTTTACCTTGCACGCTATGCAGATGATCTTAATGCCAAAATTGATTTGGTGACAGCTGTCGGTAATGATGACTACAGTTTAGATATGCTAAATTATTGGCAAAGTGAACACGTAGGAACTCAATTTATTCCTCAATTACGCGATCATCAAACTGGGCTTTATTTGCTCAACCCCAATACCAGCCCTATTAAGTCTTCATATTACCGCCAAAATACGGCGGTCGCTGAATTCTTTCAGGTACCTGACCATATGGATTGTGTGAACGCAATTATTGAATATGACTACATCTTTTTTTCAGGCCAATTTGTTTCTCTGCTAAATCAGCTTGATCGTGAAGCATTGCTACATTTGTTACACGATGCTCACAATAAGAACGCAAAAATTATCTTTGACCCTAACTATCGAGAAGTTGATTGGGCTAACAAGCGTCAGGCCCAAGAATTTTTACAACGTTTATTAGTTCACACTGATATTGTTATCACCGGTTATGATGAAGAAGCTGCCTTATTTAATGACAGCTCACCAATAGCGACAGCACAGCGTATCCATGAATGGGGCGTTGAAGAAGTTGTCGTAAAATGTGGAGGGAAACAATGTGTCGTTTCCACTGAGAATAAAGAAGATCGTATTCCACTCACCAATGTCGAGAACATTGTTAATACGGCAGGTGCCGGTGAAGCATTTAACGCAGGTTATATCGCTGCCCGGATTAATCAGATAAAGCCACATGCCGCAGTACTTTACGGGCATAAGCTTGCCTCACAAGCATTACTGCAACACGGTGCTATGATTGAACGCGACAATATGCCCGCGTTATTCAAAAGCACTACACCTAAAACAACTGAGTTTTAATTGTAGCTAGCGTCACTCTATGGTTACCATTTAAGTCTTTTAATGTTTTGATATGCTGGTAACCTTTGCGTTGCAATATGTTTTGCACCTCAGTAGCTTGCTGATAGCCATGCTCAAAGACTAATAATCCTTGCGGTTTCAAATAGGTTTTAGCCTGCTCAGCAATAACCATAATAGCTTGCAGGCCATTTTTCTCTGCAACTAATGCCATGTTTGGTTCAAATTGAACATCACCCTGTTGCAAATGCGGATCCGCTTGATCAATGTACGGCGGGTTACTAACAACGACATCATATTGCCCCGTTAACTTGTCACACCAATCACTTTCAATCAATTCAACGTTTGTGATAGCCAGAGCTGCAGCATTTTTCTTTGCCAAATTTAATGCCGCCGCACTTTTATCAACAGCCGTCAGCTGCCAATTAGGTCGCTCGCTCCCAATCGCTAATGCAATAGCACCTGAACCTGTCCCCAAATCAACAAGTTTAATCATTTTTTCGTATGGATAATGTTGTAATACTGTTTCAACAATTAATTCCGTTTCAGGCCGTGGAATTAATACATCCGGTGTGACACAAAAATCTAATGACCAAAATTCTTTATGTCCAACAAGATAAGCTATCGGTTCACCTTGCTCTCGTCGCGCTACTAATTCAGTAAACTGGATTTGCTGTCGTTCAGTTAGCCCTTCATCAGCATGCGCAAACAAATACTCCCGTGATCGCTGCAACACATGACACAAAAGTACTTCCACATCGATTCGATCGAGTGATGATTGTTGGATAAGTTGCTGAATATTCATAGTCAGAGATTCTAGCGTGTAATTATAAGGTTGAGCATAAAGCAGCTTAATCACCAAATTCTGCTAACTGATCGGCTTGATGTTCGCGCACTAAGGCGTCGATGACTTCATGCAAGTCACCTTCGACAATTTCTGTCAGTTTATACAAGGTTAAATTGATTCGATGATCCGTAATCCGACCTTGTGGGTAATTGTAAGTACGAATACGTTCAGAGCGATCACCACTGCCGACTAAATTACGGCGTGTTTCAGCTTGTTCGGCTTGTTGTTTCGATTGCTCAGCGGCTAACAAACGTGAGGATAATAAACTCATGGCTTTAGCACGATTCTTATGTTGTGAACGCTCATCCTGACATTCAACCACGACACCCGTTGGAATATGCGTCAAACGTATCGCGGAATCAGTTTTATTGACATGCTGACCACCTGCACCCGATGCACGAAATGTATCAACCCGCAAATCATTAGCGTTGATCTCAACGCTATTGATTGAATCAGCTTCTGGAATAATGGCAACAGTACAAGCCGATGTGTGCACTCGACCTTGCGATTCTGTCTCTGGCACACGTTGTACACGATGCGCCCCCGATTCAAACTTCAAATGTGAATAAACATTATCACCACACACACGAGCAATAATTTCTTTATAACCACCATGCTCACCTTCATTGGCATTGATGATTTCCATTTTCCAATTCATTCGTTCTGCATAGCGCGAATACATTCGGAATAAATCACCGGCAAAAATAGCCGCTTCATCACCGCCCGTTCCTGCGCGAACTTCTAAGAAAATATTCTTGTCATCGTTTGGATCAATCGGTAATAACAGCACCTGTAATTCATCACTCAACTTTTCCATTTGCTCTTTGGCTTGCTTTAACTCGTCAAAGGCTAACTCTTTCATTTCCGGATCATCAAGCAATTCTTTGGCGTTAGCTTCATCAGCTTGGGCCACTGTATATTGTTGATAGCACATAACCAAAGGTTCTAAGTGTGCATATTCTTTTGATAGATCACGAAATTTATTCTGGCTACTGATCACCTCAGGATCACCGAGCAATGCTTCTACTTCTTGCTGACGCTCAACTAATGTTTCTAATTTTGCTTGTAACGATTTTTTCATCTGCTTTCCTATTAGGAAATTGCATAAGATGCAATTTCCTAATCCTCAATCCTCAATCCTCAATCCGAGTAATTTCTTCGCCCATTCCAACAAATCATTGCGCCCTTCATAACTCGCTTTTCGCATTTGCACACTTGGCGCGTGCATCAGCTTATTAGTTAAGTTGCGTGCTAATATTTGCAAGACTTCTTCAACACTTTTACCACGTTGCAATTCTTGCATGGCCTCTGCAACTGCATCATTACGTAATTGCTCCGCTTGCTGTCGAAAAGCACAAATAGCAGGCACGGCTTCTAGTGAACTCTGCCACTGGTGAAAATGTTGCACTTCGTCTTCAATAATAGTTTCAGCTTGCTGCGCGGCTAACTGTCGATCATGAAGATTTTCTTCTACGATGTTGTTTAAGTCATCGACATTATACAGGTATATATCTGCTAGTTGACCGACTTCTGGCTCAATATCACGTGGCACTGCTAAATCAACCATGAAAATAGGTTTATGTTTGCGTTGTTTCATCACCCGCTCAACTAAACCTTTGCCTAAAATGGGCAGTTGACTCGCTGTCGAACTCACGACTACATCAATATCGGCCAAAAAATCTGGAATATCACCGATCATTATGCCCTTAGCATCAAACCGTTGCGCTAAGGTTTGCGCACGCTCTAAGGTGCGATTCGCAATCAATAGTTCTTTCACACCCATGTCATCAAAATGTTGCGCCACTAAACTGATCGTATCGCCGGCACCAATCAACATCACTTTCGCTTTATCAAAATCAGCAAAAATATGTTTAGCTAAATGCACGGCTGCGTAAGCCACTGAAACAGGGTTGACACCAATTGCGGTATCGGTACGAATTTTTTTCGCGCTAGAAAATACAAACGGAAACAAATGCCCCAACTGTTTGCCAATGCTCTGCGCTTCACCTGCTTTGGCAAAAGAAAATTTTAATTGCCCTAAAATTTGTGGCTCACCCAACACCATGGAATCTAAACCACAAGCGACCTGAATTAAATGTTTCACTGCCGCATTATCGAAATGCTCGTAAACAAAAGGTGCTAACTCTTCAGCTGCAACAGCAAAATACTGGCATAACCAATCGGTTACCCTCGCGGCTTCTTCTGCAATGACATAAATTTCCATACGGTTACAAGTCGAGACAATAACCGCCTCTTGCACACCCATTTGTGCAACGATATCCTGCAATACGGGAATCACATTCACATCGGCCACGGCGATTTGTTCACGCATGGCGATGGATGCAGTTTTATGGTTAAGACCGATACAGATTAATGACATGGCGGGATTTTAGCATAAACTTCGAGGGCTTAGGGCTTAGGGCTTAGGGCTTAGGGCTTAGCAAATAGCCTAAGCTCTTTAAATTAACGGCAACCCCCATCTCTTAAATTCAGTGCCGCGCCCACGCGGCCACAAAACCACCTAATACCTAAGCCCTAACACCTAACACCTTTTCCCATACCCTGATAAACTGTCGTAATGAAAAACGTTCTCATCATCCTATTAATAAGCTTGCTCACTAGCTGTGCCACACTGCCGGCCCCCGAGCAAGCAAGTAACCAAGCCATCAATTGGCAACAACGCCAACAGCAGTTGCAACTGCTCACAGCTTGGAATATTCGTGGTGCCGTTGCTATTCGCCAAGGCAAACAAGCGCAAAGTGCTTCTATTTATTTGCAGCAACATCAACGTCAATTTGAACTGCAGGTATTTGGCCCGCTAGGCGTTGGTCGCAATACCTTAACCGGCAAGCCAGGAAAAGTGAAATTGGTTAATGGCAGTGGTGAAAGCTTCACGGCAAAAAGCCCTGAAGCTTTGATGAAGCAACAAATGGGCTGGTCACTTCCCATTTCCAACCTCTATTATTGGCTACGTGGCTTGCCAGCACCCGGCTTGAACAAGCAAATTCAGTTCGACAAATACCATCATGTTGTCAAAATACAACAACAAGGCTGGAACATTGTCTACGAAAAATACACTGGCGTGCAACACATTGATTTACCTAGTAAAATATCAATGACTTTTGGCGATTTATCCGTGAATATTATCGTCAGTCAGTGGCAGTTGAGCTAAGGTTTCGCTATAATCCGCCCCCTATGGAAAGTATCACCCTCCCAGCACCGGCGAAATTGAATCGCTTTTTGCACATCATTGGTCAACGATCTGATGGTTATCATCTGTTGCAAACCATTTTTCAATTCATCGACTTTAGCGATCAATTGACCTTCACTTTGCGTAAAGATCACGAGATCACAGTCAACACTGATGTGACCGAAATTGCCAACAAAAATAACTTGGTAGTCCGCGCAGCACAGCTACTACAGCAATCTGATGCTGAGCGTATGGGTGTCGATATCATTATTGATAAAAAAATCCCTATTGGTGGAGGCCTAGGTGGTGGCAGCTCTGACGCAGCCACCACATTACTCGCTCTCAATAAATTGTGGGATTTAAATTTATCGATCGATCAATTATGTGAAATCGGCTTGCAAATTGGCGCGGATGTGCCAGTATTTGTGCGTGGCAAAACAGCATGGGCTGATGGTGTCGGTGAATTGCTCACCACAATGGAGTTACCAGAAACGTGGTTTACGGTCATTGTGCCACCTGTTCACATCGCGACGGCGGAAATATTTTGTGATAATAAGTTGACACGCGACACTGCGATCTGCACAATATCGCCCTCGCTCGTAGAGACCGGCCATAATGATTGTGAAAGAATTGTTCGCAAGCGTTATCCTGAAGTCGGCAAAGCCTTAGACTGGCTTAGCAAACATGCGCAAGCGCGCATGACGGGCACAGGCGGATGTATATTCGCCAACTTTGATGACATGGCCACTGCGCTAGATGTCGTTGAACAATTGCCAAAAGAGTTTTCTGGCTTCGTCGCCAAGGGGGTTAACGAATCTCCTGTGCTAGCACAATTAAAGCGCTACGCCGACGAAGTTGTTAGTTGATAATTATTGGGGCGTCGCCAAGCGGTAAGGCACGGGGTTTTGATCTCCGCATCCGCAGGTTCGAATCCTGCCGCCCCAGCCATTTTTTATAACACTAGGGACTCTCATGCCGGCCAATTCTTCCAATATCATGATTTTCACGGGTAATGCCAACCCAGACCTCGCTAAAAAGATTTGTAAACATTTGTATTTGCCATTAGGTAAAGCCAATGTCGATCGCTTCAGTGATGGTGAAATCATGGTGGAGATTTTAGAAAATGTACGTGGTCGCGATGCCTATATTGTGCAATCCACCAATCCTAGTGCCGACAACTTGATGGAACTCGCTATCATGGCCGACGCCCTGCATCGCGCATCAGCAAAAAGTATTACCGCTGTCGTGCCTTATTATGGTTACGCCAGACAAGACCGTCGCGTGCGTTCACGTCGCGTACCTATCAGTGCAAAAGTCGTTGCCGACATGTTGCAATCAGTTGGCATCAATCGCATGGTCACCGTTGATTTACACGCCGACCAAATCCAAGGTTTCTTCGATATTCCTGTTGATAACGTTTACGGTACGCCAGTCATGTACGAAGATATCTTTGCACGTAACTTTGAAAACTTAATGGTAGTCTCGCCGGATGTCGGCGGTGTTGTGCGTGCACGTGCCATTGCTAAACGTTTAGATGATGCTGACTTAGCCATCATCGACAAACGTCGCCCGAAAGACAATCAAGCTGAAGTCATGAATATTATTGGTGATGTAGAAGGCCGTGATTGCGTCATTGTCGATGACATCATTGATACCGGTGGTACATTAGCCGCTGCTGCCACAGCCTTAAAAAACCAGGGCGCACGCTCCGTCACCGCTTATTGCACCCATGCCGTCTTGTCAGGCAAAGCAATTGATAATTTAGAAAACTCATCGCTCGATGAACTTGTCGTCACCGACACCATCAAACTCCATGACGCCGCGAAAAAATGTAAAAAAATCCGCGTCATCACCTTAGCAGACTTGATAGCGCAAACCATCTCGCGCATCAGTGATAAAGGTTCTGTTAGCTCGATGTTTGATTAAGTCTCTTATTCTTAAGGTAAAGCGAATCGTTATGCGTTATGATTATGCCTTACTAATAAGAGGAGATAATCATTATGATGCGTGCATTAAAACGTCTGAGCGTTCGTTCATCTACTGCAATCAAAATACCAACCATACCTGAAACCATCGCACTGGCGACACGAAAATTAACAATGCCAAGCTCCCCTATTGCCAAACCCGAGAGTGCCGATACGCAGGTCTGGTCGATGCAAAGGGCGCTTACACAGACACAATATACAACGACGACGACAAGCACTGCTATTTCCATTCCTCCTGAAATGCTATCGTTATATACACTGCTCACCACCTCTCGCGAGATGAAGCAACAGCAACTCAACCAACAACTTGACGCCTACCTATTAGCATTCGTCACTGACTATACATCAAAGCCTAGTGATAGCGCCTCGGGCAGCTCTGCTAGCGACGGACAACAAGCTTTTCACTTCTATATGATTAATTACCTGCTGATTGAGCTATTACACTTTGGTGACAATCAGATAGAAAAAGTCTTAACGACTAATCTTGCCGGCATACCACTTGGCTCATTTCCAGTGCCGCTATCAGGTATATTCGCCGTCAAGCTTATCCAACTATTTTTAAATAATATGAATAAAAGTAGGCTAGAGATCAGCACGCTCATCGTCAACGAATGCTCTGCGTTTACCACTACGTCTGGTATTGACCCCATGTCCTTATGCGAAAACTTACCTAGCTTATTAAGCATGCAGATTGCCTTTGCCTACTTAGAGCGGACTGTAATAGGGCTTGACCATGCTAGCGGCGCCTATGTTAGCGACCAAAACTACCGTGTTGCCATTACGATTCTGACATTACTCATTAATCAAGGTGATTTAATCACCATGCATTATTTCGCCCTATTTCTTCGTGAAAAATTTCCCGCGCTCTGCCCCATCGAAATTACTACGTTACGCCGCCACCTGAGAGACAAATGTGGCAACCCACGCATTATAGTCTGGGAAAAACTAAACAATGGCACTGGCTGCATTTTTCCTATTCCCAAAGAAAAGATGATGCAGTTACAACCTGCCGCGTCACCGAAGGATGATGTTGAATTGGTCGCTTTCAATACTATTCGGTAATAACTGAAAACTTGGCGCCCTAACAAGGAAATGTACCAAAGCCCTAGTAAATTTCGTTCAATTCCCCTACAATACGCGGCCTGCTAAGACTGGTCGCGGTAGTAGCAGATTACAACAATTGGAGTATTTACCATGTCTAAATCTAAAGCTGTTTTTGAACTAAGTGCTAGCAAGCGTACTACTGTAGGGAAAGGAGCGAGCCGCCGCCTACGCCGTGAAGCTGACTTAGTGCCTGCCATTATTTATGGCGGCGATAAAGCCCCTGAAATGTTGACCTTTAAAGGCAACGAAGTGAAAAAAGCGGTTGAGTTTGAAGCTTTCTTCTCTCACATTTTAACCATCGATGTTGAAGGCACGAAAGAAAAAGCCATCATCAAAGCGATGCAACGTCACCCAGCTAAAAGCACTGTGATGCATATGGATTTCTTGCGCGTTAACGCTAAAGAAAAACTCACCATGAATGTACCATTACATTTCACTGGTGGCGATAATGCGCCTGGCGTTAAAGCCGGTGGTGTGGTTTCTCATGAAATTAATGAACTTGAGATTAACTGTTTACCAGGCAACTTACCTGAGTTTCTTGATGTTGATATCAGTGGTCTTGAACTTGATGCCATGTTGCACTTATCTGACATTACATTGCCTGAAGGTGTTGAGCTTGCGCACGCGATTGAAGATGATGCACACAATCATACGATTGTTAGCATTCACACGCCACGCGCAGCGGTTGAAGAAGAACCTGAAGCTGAAGTACCCGTTGAAGGCGAAGCAGCTGCAGCGAAAGCTGATGAAGGCGACAAGCAAGAAGGTTAATGGTGTCACAATCTGCTATTAAGCTAATTGTAGGACTACGCAACCCAGGCCCGGAATATGAACGTACGCGTCATAATGCCGGTTCCTGGCTTGTCGAACGCTTTGCTGACCAACATGATGTTAGTTTAAAAGCTGATAAAAAATGTTGCGGTGTTAGTGGCCGTTTCAATCTTAATGGCCATGATGTTTTTTTATTGTTACCTAACACCTACATGAATGAAAGTGGTCGCGCTGTTCAAGCCGCTGCCAATTTTTATAAACTCAAGCCCGAAGAAATTCTCATTGTGCACGATGAATTAGATTTATCGCCCGGCACAATCAAGTTTAAACATTCAGGTGGTCATGGTGGTAACAATGGTGTACGCGATACCATCAAGGCATTAGGTTCAAATGATTTTTATCGTTTACGTGTCGGTGTTGGCAAACCGCAACATAGCAGCGATACCGTTGACTATGTATTGCATGCACCTAGCAAGAGCGATCAAACATTAATTGATAATGCCATCGCTGATGCTTTATCAGTGCTACCTGAAGCTATCACTGGCCATATTGAAAAAGCCATGAAAGAATTACATACTAATTAGGGCTTAGAAATAGCATAAGCTGTTTAAGGTTATGGTCAAACCCAATATCTTAAACAACTATCGCGCTTTGCGCGGTTACTAAACCGCCTAATACCTAATCACTGGAGAAAAAAATGGGTTTTAACTGCGGCATCGTCGGCTTACCAAATGTCGGCAAATCAACTTTATTTAATGCGCTCACTAAAGCGGGCATTGAAGCCTCTAACTACCCGTTTTGTACCATCGAGCCTAACACGGGTATTGTGACTGTGCCCGACCCACGTTTGTATAATCTTGCGAATATCGTCACATCGAAAAAAGTCATTCCTGCCGTGATGGAATTTGTCGATATTGCTGGCTTAGTCGCGGGTGCCGCTAAAGGCGAAGGCTTAGGCAATAAATTCTTAGCGAATATCCGCGAAACTGACGCCATTGCACATGTCGTACGGTGTTTTGATAATGACGACATCACCCACGTTGCCGGTAAAGTCGACCCGCAATCTGACATTGACGTCATTAACACAGAATTATGTTTGGCTGATTTAGACGCCGTTGAAAAAGCCATGCAACGCTTAAACAAACTAGCTAAATCAGGCGACAAAGAAGCGAAACAACAGTTAGTCGTGTTAGAGCAAGCGAAAACGTTATTAGATGATACTAAGCCTATCCGCCAACTAGATGCTGAAACACGCGAAGCGTTAAAATATTTAAACTTACTCACGGCAAAACCCACACTCTACATTGCCAATGTTAATGAAGACGGTTTTAACAACAACCCTTATCTCGATAAAGTTAATGCCATCGCTGCTGCAGAAGACGCTCAAGTCGTTGTGATTTGTGCCGCCATCGAAGCAGAGATAGCAGAACTTGATGATGCTGATAAGGTAGAATTTTTAAGCGACTTAGGTTTAGAAGAACCCGGATTAAACCGCGTGATTCGCACAGGTTATGAGCTCTTACATTTGCAAACGTATTTTACGGTAGGGCCTAAAGAGGCACGTGCCTGGACCATCAAAGTGGGCTCAACCGCCCCACAAGCTGCCGGCAAAATTCACACCGATTTTGAAAAAGGGTTTATTCGTGCCGAAGTCATTGGCTATGAAGATTTCATTCAAGGCAACGGTGAAGCCGGTGCAAAAGAAGCAGGAAAATGGCGCTTAGAAGGCAAAGAATATATCGTTAAAGATGGCGATGTCGTCCATTTTCGTTTTAATGTGTAGAGGATTCTCGTGCGATTTTTTCAAACTGTCAGCTTAATTTTACTCATTATTATTTCGTGCTCAAGCGTTGCAGCTGAAACAACCCACGATAAAACCAACAAGCAAGTTGAAAAAAATCTCAACTGGGGCATTGCTGTTTTTGGTGGCCAATACAGTAACGATATTTTAGTGCATGACATGCTGTTTAATTATGGTGGCTGGTATCCTGCATCAACGTATGGTGTCAGTGGTTCTTATGCGTTTGGCATGGATACAGGCATTGGACGTTTTTTCAATTACATCGCGGCCATTCCTGAAGTGGGATTAAATGTTGCTTATATTTATGACCAAGCCAACCCCAAGCCGATTTATGAATTTGATTCTTATTTTGAATTACGTTGGCGTAAATTTCCCTGGGATAAATATTTGCTAACCAGCATTGCCATCGGTACTGGCCCCTCTTACGTCACACGTATTCCATCCAACGAAGCACGCCAAGTGAGTAACCCTAATAATGTCCGCCATTGGTTAAACAGCGTGATGTTTGAAATTTCATTGGGCTTACCCAAGTATCCTAACTTTGAAATTTTTTACCGCTTAGATCATCGTTCTGGCGTATTTGGCTTAATGACACCTGCTCTGATCGATTCAACAGCCGTGACCGGCGGCTTTCGTTACCGGTTCTGACGTAAATCGTCAGTTTTTAACCATACCAGCAACCGCTCATTGTCTCCACCAAGGCAACTCATTGTTTTTAATAAACGATCAATATGGCATGCCTTTTGCTTTGTTATTATTGAAGGAATTCGATCACAACTGCCAAGGAATGGCATCCCAAGGAAGGGGGAGAAATAACAAAGACGAATGGAATTAACAATAAAGACATGGATTGTCTCTCTCAAACTGCGCTAATTAAGGCGGTGCCTGGTCGCTCTCCCCAGACATCGCCTTTTTTATTGTCCAATCACGCCAATAACTTACTTAATATCAACGTGTTGCAACTTTAAAATCCACTTGACAACCCCGGTCAAAAACCGCAGAATACCCGGCCTTCAGTTCAGTAACTGACAACAATACATGGCTATGTAGCTCAGTCGGTTAGAGCACGGCATTCATAATGCCGGAGTCGGTGGTTCGAGTCCACCCATAGCCACCACATCTCTATTTAACACAACACTTACAGCTTAGAGGGTAGCAATCCTTTCATCATCAGCTTCTCTACGTCAGTCAATTTCCGGTAATTATTATATTCACTCGCCGCACTAAAACCACCGCGCGCTAAACTGCCGAGTTGATAACAACTCAACATGCGTTCTGGGAAATTCTGCTTAACTAGCCTGACCGCGGCATCAACAACCGCTAAGCCTTGCTTTTCAATCTCTCTCACTAGGCTAAGACACCTTAATCGTTGGCAAGGTATACATTAACCCCAACCAACGCCAATGACCATCTGTCGTTGGTACGGTGCAATTAATATGCGTGCGACGGTGGGTCAATTTATTTAGCATTAAGCGTATGTGTTGTTGCGCGATAATTAAAACTACCCGACCTTGGCCTGTGGCGTAGCACGCTAATTTTTTTGTATCGATGTTCTTATCAACAGTAAATTGTATTTGCGGTGGGTTATCGACAACGAGGTTAGATTTAGGTTTTAATTGCGTAATGATTAACGGTTTTGTTTTGGTGATTAATTGAAAACGATCCATATCGCTGTAATGCTCATTCAAGGGGAAGCGTGGTAACGCATAATAATCACTGGCCTCACCTGCAGCACCTGACACTTGCGAAAAAGCCGCAGTAAAACCTAAATTTTTCACTACACGTTGTAATGCGGGGGAGCTTTCACCAAACGGATAGGCAAAGAGGCTTGGTGCTTGACCTAGCTCATCATTTAAGCGCTGTTGTGATTTTTCAATATCAGCTTGGGCTTGTTTTATATCGCCATTAATTAAATATGTGTGAGTGTCCGTATGATTACCTATCGTCACGCCTGCTTTAGCCAACGCTTTAATTTGCGGCCAGGTCATCATGTCGCCAAACCGCTTGTCAATGGGGCCCGTCGCGACAAACAAAGTAAAAGGAAAATGGTAATGCTGCAATATCGGCCATGCTTTGGTGTATACCGATTCGTAAGCATCATCAATCGTAATACCCACTGTATTGTTTGGCAGAGGCTTACCTGATTTTAATGCCGTAATAATATCGGGGACGGGCATGACATGGTAACCACCCGCATTCAACTCATGCATTTGTGCTTGGAACTGTGGCAGGGTGACATTAGTGCTAGGATAGCGTGACTCACCAAAACGGTGATACATGATGAAAACAGCGCTATTTTCAGCATAAGCACATGACATTAATAAGCTAATTATTAATAATATTTTTTTAAGCATGGGGTTATAATACCATTATGAACCCACAGATTGAACAAGCTATTCATGCCTTTACCCAAGGTGAAGCAATCACATTGACATCCATTATCGGTGGCACAACTGATAATGTCATTGTTCAATTTTCTTGGCAAGATACATCCTATGTTTTACGACAGCTCTCTTCATCGCGCAAACGACATGATTTGCTTTGTAGTCGTGTTGCTGCAAAACAACATATTGCACCCGCAATTCATTATGATGATGGATGTGTTTTGATCATAGATTTTGTAAAGGGCGATAAATTATCGTTACAAGATTATGACCAACGACTTGATACCATCTGCCAAACGTTAAAAACTTGCCATGAGGTTGAGGTGGCGAATGCGCCACAGGCTCCAAGTGTCTTCGCGCGTATTGAGCAAGACATACTGGCGATTCAGTTTTCTGATTGGTTAGATGTGTTTGAGATTCAAGGCGCATATGAGGATTTAAAACAGCAGCTGCAGCAACCCTTTGCGACCGGGTTTATCCATAACGATCCGCATCGTGGAAATTTCATTAAAACCTCAGACAAGTGGTGGTTAATTGATTGGGAGTTTGCGGGTGTTGGTGATGTGTATTATGACTTGGCGGAGGTTGCAGTTTATTTACCGTTAGAAAGGCACCATGAAGTGTTGTTGGCTTATTGGCAACGAGAACCGACAGAAGCAGAACAACAGATGCTGTTTCATCATTGGTTAGCTAGGCTATTAATGTTTGCGGCCTGGGCGTTGGGGAAAGCTAAGTTTAATCCGGCTTCTGAGAAGTTGGCTATTACCGAAGCAGACGGTGATGTGTTGAGTTTGATTGAAGGGTTGGTTTTAGGTCAGTGTTGTTTGGGTACGAGAGAAGATTTTATTGCTTTTGCTTGTGAGTGTTTGAAGGCGTTTATTATGGCTAAAAGGTTTTAATAGGGTGTTCGCTTTGCGACATATTGCTCACCCCTCATCCGGCCTTCGGCCACCTTCTCCCCTCACGGGGCGAAGGAAAGTATCAAAAGATACTTCTAATATTAGTAACGGTTGCGCTTATAGACTTTTAAGGCAAAATCGAAACGGCGGGTAACTTGCTCGCTAGGTGGAGCACTCGCTAGGCTGACAATAATGATGATGGCTAAGTTAGCAAAGAAGCCAGGGATAATGCTAAAGAGCGTGAAAATGCCGCCCTCATACTTACCTAAAATCGACCAGCCAATCACAACTAAGGCCGCAGTAATCATACCGGCAATTGCGGCATTTCCTGTCATGCGACGCCAATACAAACTCAATATAACGATAGGGCCAAATGAGGCCCCTAAGCCAGCCCAGGCGTAAGCGACTAAGGCATAAATTGTGCTTTTAGGACTATGTGCGAGATACACAGCAATGACACCAATAACCAGTACAGCTAAACGTGCAACCCACATGAGTTGGCTAGGAGAAGTACGTGGCCCCCGTATCATGTGATAAAAATCTTCGGCGGCAGCACTAGCTGATGCTAACAATTGTGCCGATGTCGCACTCATTGCGGCTGACAATGCACCCGCAATCACTACGCCACCCAACCACGGGTTGAGTAATGATTTGGTTAGCTCAATCAAAACGGTTTCAGGATGTGCAAGCATGTTCGGCATAAAATAGGCTTTACCAGCAAAGCCGGTCATCACGGCAAGATACAAAGCGAAAATCATCCACGCCATACAAATCAATTGTGCGATAGGAATTTCGCGGCTTGAACGTGCCGCCATAAAGCGTACGACAATATGCGGTTGACCAGAGTAACCTAAGCCCCAAGCGAGATAAGAAAAAATCAAAATAGCACTGGTGCCACTAAACACATCAAAATAATGATGCGGCAACGTGGTTAAATGCGACATCGTCGCGTGTACGCCCCCCATATGTGTAATAGCAACAACGGGAACGATGACTAAGGCGATGAACATTAAACAGCCTTGGAAAAAGTCAATCCAACTCACGGCTAAAAAACCACCGATAAAGACGTAAATAATAATCACACCTGCGCCAATCAATAGTGCCAGCATATAATGAATGCCAAACAATAATTGCATCAATAACGCCGCGGCGACAAATCCTGCTGCCACATAAAAGGTAAAGAAAATCAAAATAACTAATGCGGTAACCATACGTAATATGCGAGTGCGATCGCGAAAGCGATTATCAAAATAGGCAGGTAGGGTTAATGAGTCTTTGTTCACTTGCGTAAACACACGCAAACGTTTTGCGACAAACTGCCAATTAAGGTAAGCACCGATCGCCAAACCAACAGGCACCCAAATACCATTAATACCGCCCACAAAAATCAAACCGGGCAACGCGAGTAATAACCATGTGCTCATGTCTGATGCGCCAGCACCCAAGGCAACGATAGGACCAGGTAAATGACGGCCACCTAAAATGTAGTCGGATAAATTTTTGGTTCGACGACTAGCAAGAAAGCCAATTAAAAAAACGATACCAATATAAATAACAAAGGTGACAATCAATGGCAGCATGGTTAATCCTTCTTCTTAAATTTTCTGCGATAACTGATGTAATTGATAGTGCTCAAAATAATAATGAGTGGCATCGGAATCAATAGAACCAACCATGTTGATAGCGTAAATGTCATGTTGCACCTCTTGAGATTAGGCATTTTATACCCAAGCTCCCTTCAACTGCAAGTTTATAAGCCCACTAGGAAATGAAAGTGAAGCCAGTAATAGTCTATCTATGCGCAGATTCAGTTTCGTTTCCTAAAGGACTTATATGGCAGCTAGAGGCTTGTAATTGAAGGGAGCTTGGGTATCACATAAAAATTATTAATTAAGCTGAGATTAGGCATGTGCGAACTGCTGTTTAGATCCTACCCAACGTTGAATCAATTGTTGGCTTTGCTCGGGGTACTGGCTGATAAATTGCCCTGCTAGCTGTTGAATCTCGGGCAATAAGCCTTGATCACGCAGAATATCAGCGATTTGAAATTGCTGTAGCCCGGTTTGGCGCGTGCCTAATACTTCGCCAGGGCCTCGAATTTGCAAATCTTTTTCGGCGATTTTGAAGCCATCGGTTGTTTCACGCATTGTGGTTAGACGATCTTTGGCAATATGCGACAGAGGTGCTTGATACAGCAACACACAATGACTTTCTTTCGCACCACGTCCAACGCGACCACGCAACTGATGCAATTGTGCCAAACCAAGACGCTCAGCATTTTCAATAATCATGAGAGTCGCATTCGGCACATTGACACCGACTTCAATCACGGTAGTTGCTACCAATAACTGTAATTCGTTATTGGCAAATGCTGTCATCACTTGTTCTTTTTCTTTAGCGCTCATGCGACCGTGCACCAATCCAATATTTAATTCAGGCAATTGTGCGCGTAATTTTGATGTGGCATCTTCAGCGGCTTGGCACTGCAGGTTTTCTGACTCTTCGATTAACGTGCACACCCAATAGACTTGGCCACCCGCTTGGCACATTTCATTTACCCGTTCCACCACTTCTTGTCGTCGCGTATTACCGACGACGGCCGTTTTCACAGGTGTTCGGCCAGGGGGTAATTCATCAATAACCGAGGTGTCTAAATCAGCATAGGCTGTCATGGCTAAGGTACGAGGAATCGGTGTGGCTGTCATAATCAATTGATGTGGATGCACATCGCCTTGCTTGCCTTTATCATGCAAAGCTAATCGCTGATGCACGCCAAAGCGGTGTTGCTCATCAATAATCACTAGCGCTAATTGCTTAAACTCAACCGCTTCTTGAAATAAAGCATGAGTGCCTATGATGACTTGGTCCAAACCCATAGCAATATTTTCTAAACTACTGCGGCGTTGCTTAACCGTTAAACTGCCCGACAACCAACCCACACGAATACCTAACGGTTCAAGCCAAGCAGTGAAGTTAATGAGATGCTGCCCAGCTAATAATTCCGTGGGCGCCATAATGGCAACTTGATAGTCATTATCAACCGCTAATAATGCTGCAATGGCGGCGACGACTGTTTTACCTGAGCCTACATCACCTTGAATCAGTCTCAACATCGGGACCGGTTTCACAATATCATCGGTGATGTCTTTCACCACTCGTTGCTGGGCATTTGTTAGCTCAAAACTTAAATTTTTCTGAAAACGTTTCAGACAATCCGTTTGAGCCGTTAGTATGGGCGCTTCATACTGCTGCGCTTGCTTGCGCAATTGCTGCATACTCAATTGAAAGGCTAATAATTCTTCAAACGCTAAACGCTGCTGGGCAGGGTGAACACCTTCAACCAAAGCCGGTTGATCCGCATCCGGTGGTGGCCGATGCACGTATAACAACGCATCTTTTAAATTCATTAATTGATATTGCTTGAGGATAGCCTCAGGTAAATAATCAGCTATCGCAATATCGCGCTCAACATAAGCTAATGCTTGATCGCTTAATTGCCGCCATTTATTTTGGTTTAAGCCTTCTGTGGTCGGGTAAATCGGCGTTAAATTTTCAGCCACATCTAAAGGTTCACCTTTTTTGACTTGACGATATTCTGGGTGAATCATCGTGCAACCACCCTGCCACGATCGCGCTTCGCCAAAACAGCGCAACCGCACACCGGTTTTTAATTGCTGTTGCTGCGCTTTATTAAAATAAAAAAATCGTAATTGCACAAAGCCAGATGCATCTTTCAAGGTGACATTAAGCGATCGCTTTTTACCAAACGCCACATCCGCCTTCAACACCTCACCTTCAATCACGGCATGATCACCATGACGTAAATTACGCATCGGCGTAATCCGCGTACGATCTTGATAACGTGAAGGCAGGTGAAATAAAATATCTTGAACAGAATGAATGTCGAGTTTAGCGAGCTTTTCCGTTAGCTGCTTACCAACCCCATGTAATTCAGACACTAACAACGCTCACTCCAAACTCAGGGCTCTATAATACCATCACGCCATCGACTTCTACTTTCGCGCCTTTTGGCAAGGCTGACACTTGTATAGCAGCGCGAGCGGGATAAGGGGCCTCGAAATGTTGGCCCATGACCTCGTTGATAATAGCGAAGTTTGCTAAATCGGTGAGGTATAAATTTAATTTAACGATATCGGCTAAATCACCACCGGCGGCTTGGCAGACGGCTTTTAGATTTTGGAACATTTGCTCAGCTTGGGCTTTGAAATCGTCGCTGACTAAATCACCTGTTTCGGGGTGCATGGCAATTTGGCCGGAGAGATAAACGGTATCGTTGACTTTAACGGCTTGGGAGTAGGTGCCGATAGCCGGTGGTGCGAGTGCCGTGTCGATAATTTGTTTTGCCATTATTTCTTCTCCCGGTTGATTTTAACAACTGATTTAATTTTACGTAAGTTACGCATCGCATCGGCTAACTGGCTGCGATTCTGTACAGATAACAGTATTGATACCGTGCTATATTCTGAACTTTTCTCTAACACGCGGACATCTTGAATATTGACGTTAGATTCTGCTAATTTATTTGCAAGCTCAGCCAATACGCCGCGAGAATTTTTCAATTGTAACCCTACGCTCACATCAAAATCACCTTGGACACGCTCATCCCACGAAAGTGGGATATATTTTTGTGGCTCATCGGCAAAATCAGCCACATGTCGGCAATTGACAGCGTGTACAATCATCCCACGCTCGCTTTCAATATAACCGATAATGGCATCACCAGGAATCGGATGACAGCATTTACCGAAGTGCATCATCATGCCTTCAACACCACGAATAGCGACGGGCTCTGATAAACTCGAAATCACTTCAATATTTTCATCAATGTTACCCGTCAAACGCTTAGCTAATAACACGGGACTGTAATAACCTCGACCGACTGCGCTATACATTTCATCGACATCTTTAAAGTTTGATTCGTTCAACACACGCGCCACATTTTCTTTTGGCAATTGCGTTAATTTCACAGACAATTCTTGCAACGCATTGCCCAACAAGGCATTACCTAAATTCACAGACTCTGAACGCTGTTGATGCTTCATATAATGTTTAATATTGCCGCGTGCTTTACCGGTGACCACAAAATCTAACCATGCGGGTTTCGGCGTGGTATTTTCAGCGGTGATAATTTCAACCGTTTGACCATTGCTTAATGATGTACTCAAAGGAGCGAAACGACGATCGACTTTACCGGCAACGCAACGATTACCCACATCGGAATGCACAGCATAAGCAAAGTCTACAATAGTGGCACCGCGTGGTAATTCGACAATATCGCCACTTGGCGTGAACACATAAACTTCATCGGGGAACAAATCGAACTTAACATTTTCAACAAACTCCATGGTGCTGGCAGCACTGCGTTGGATTTCTAGCAAACGTTCTAGCCACGCTTGCGTGCGTTTATCGGTATGTAAACGATTTTTCTTGCCTTGTTTATATAACCAATGCGCGGCAATACCTTTCTCGGCCGTCGCATCCATTTTTTCGCTACGAATTTGAATTTCTAAGGGCACACCATAGGGACCAAACAGGGTTGTGTGTAATGATTGATAGCCATTGGCTTTTGGGATGGCAATGTAATCTTTAAAACGTTCAGGCACCGGCTTATACAGATTGTGCATTAACCCAAGCACGCGATAGCAGTCATCGGCATCTTCAAGAATAATCCGAAAAGCATATACATCCATAATGTCGGAGAGGGGTAAACGTTTGGTTTTCATTTTGCGATAAATACTATACAGATGTTTTTCTCGCCCCGTCACCGAACATAATTTAATTTTCCCAGTGCCTAACTTGGTTTTAATCGCTTTCTCAATCACGGTAATCACGCCTTTGCGATTACCACGCGCTTGCTCTACCGCCTTTTCAATAATACGAAAACGTTCAGGATGAATGGCTTGGAAACATAAATTCTCTAGCTCGATGCGCAAGGTATGCATACCTAAGCGCTTGGCTATCGGCACATAAATGTCCATAGTTTCACGGGCGATGCGTCGGCGCTTATCGGGGCGAAGCGACGCTAAGGTGCGCATATTGTGTAAACGATCGGCCAGCTTAACCAATATCACGCGAATATCTTTCGCCATGGCTAAAATCATTTTACGAAAGTTTTCGGCCTGCGCTTCGGCTTTATTTTCAAATTTAATTTGTGTGAGCTTGCTCACACCATCGATTAACATGGCAACGGCATCGCCAAATTTTTCAGCGATAGTGGATTTATCAATATTCGTGTCTTCCATCACATCGTGCATAAGTGCAGCCATGATGGTTTCAGGATCCATATGCATATCCGCCAGGATACAAGCGACAGTGACAGGATGGGTAATATAAGGCTCACCGCTCGAACGCGTTTGTTCTTTATGCGCGTCGGCGGCAAAGAGAAAGGCTTGATGAATTAGCTCGATCTGTTTCTTATCGAGGTATTTAGACAGATGTTTTCGCAACTTGGCGAATAATCGCATAGAGGTCTCCTACCGATCATTCCCCATGTTTATGATTCTTGATCAGATGCTTTGTTTTCTTCAGACGCATCAGTTTCAGCTGGCGCTTCAACCACGTCAGTTTCTACAGCTGCTTCAGGTTCTACTGACGCCTCAACAACAACTGCCTCTTCAACAACATCAGGCTGACCGGCCGCTGATAATGCTGCAATCAATGCCGCATCAGGATCCATGTCACCTTCATTTTCAACTTCAGCCACTTCTGGAATAGCGAACGCATCAAAATCGATGTCAGCCATAATCTCTGGCTTCTCATCCATATAGGAAATATCGATACTGCCATCGGCAATTTCGCGCAAGGCTACAACGGTAGGCTTGTCATTATCCCAAGCAACACGCGGGTCATCGCCTGTCATCATTAAATCACGAGCACGCTTACTAGCGAGCAATATCAACTCAAATCGGTTATCCACATTTTCTAAACTGTCTTCAACGGTTACACGAGCCATTATGCTAAAACTCCAGGTAATAAATATTCTGCGTTAATTATGTACAATTCTGCTTTGTGCAGGAAGGCGCTATTGTACTGATTTTAGCTATTTATGCCAAGAGATCTGTTAATAAATCTTGGATTTTATTAGGAAAATTGGTTCGACCAGGGCCCATAAGCGGAATTGAACCCTTAAAGATAGCCGCGAGCTCTTCCAGGGTATGTTCAAAGTCATCATTAATGACAACATAGTGGTATTCCTCACAATGAGAAATCTCATCTTTGGCTATGGACATACGGCTATCAATTTCAGCTTTATCTTCCCGACCACGCTTATGCAAGCGTTGTTCTAGCACTGCCATCGATGGTGGCAGAATAAAAATACCCACCGCATCGGGATAGGTTTTGAAAATTTGCTGGGCACCCTGCCAATCGATTTCTAATATGACATTATGACCGCCAGCCAACTGCTGCTCAACCCAAGCTTTGCCTGTGCCGTAATAATTGTTACTGATTTTTGAAAACACATTCGCGTATTCTAAAAATTCATTGGCCTTAATCATAGCTTCAAATTCATCATGATCAATAAAATTGTAATTAACCTTATCGACCTCGCCCTTCCGTTGCGATCGCGTTGTATAGGAAATTGATAACATCACGTCATCAATTTTATCAATCAACGCGTTAACTAACGTTGATTTTCCTGCCCCTGGGGGAGCCGCAACAATGTAAAGCTTAGCTTTACTAGGATTGAGGATTGAGGATTGAGGATTGAGCTGACCATTCATAAATTCTATTTCCTTGATTTACTCTTCAATACTTTGCTTAAACCTGACAGCATTTTTCCAACTTCATTTGCAACTTGAATAGTGACATCTAATTCTTCTTGTTGAATATAGTTCAATCTGAGAGCTATCTCAAGTTGAGTCTCTAGCTCCATTAAAGAGCCAAAGGCGATTGATAATCGATTTCTGCCAAACAACTAAATCACGATAATGCAAGTACCGTCCTCCTCAATCCTCATTCCACAATCCTGATCGCAAAGCGCTCTTATTCAATATTTTGAATTTGTTCGCGCATTTGTTCGATTAACACCTTCAACTCAATAGCTGAATTTGTTACAGACGTATCAATCGACTTAGACGATAAGGTATTAGCTTCGCGGTTTAGCTCTTGCATCAGGAAATCCAAACGACGACCAATAGCACCTTTGCCACTTAAAATATGTCGCTCTTCGTTAATATGCGTAACTAAACGATCGAGCTCTTCCGTGACATCGGCTTTTTGTGCTAACACCGCCATTTCTTGTTCTAAACGGCCGCTATCTAAATCTAACTTTAACTCTTCGAACGTGTTGCGCAAACGTTTGTTTTGCGCAGCAACTAATTCTGGCATGGCCTGTTTGACTTTAGCCACTTCAACATCCATTTTATCTAAACGCTGGCATACAAGCTCTTTTAGCTTATCGCCTTCACGCTGACGTGCATCAATCAAATCTTTAATTGTTGCTTTAAATAATGCTAGTGTAGCCTTTTGCAATGCACTGTAATCTTCATCCGCTTTCTCTAACACACCTGGCCATTGCATCACTCTTAAAGCATCAACATCGGCTGGATCGGCAGATATTTTTGCCCCAACTTTTTCAGCAGTACGTAACACTTTTTCCAACATCACTTCATTCAAGCTAAAATCTGTCGCCAATTGCTCATTCGCCTGATGTCGAAAAGTGCATTCCACCTTGCCTCGCCCTAAGGCTTCGCGTAATTGTTCACGCATAGTCATTTCGCATTCGCGCAAGGGCTCGGGCAAACGAAAAAACATTTCAAGATAGCGATGATTCACCGAACGAATTTCGCAAGTCAAGGTTCCCCATTCACCTTGTGATTGCTGGCGTGCAAATGCTGTCATACTGGTTGGCATTGGTTGATATCCTTTGTGGCATTGGTATTTTCTGAGGTGGTGCATTGTAATATTGTTAGGGCACTTATTACAAGGATTTAAGACTTGGGACACTTCCCTAAAAAATCGTGCTCTAACAATCCACCTCACTTTCCCTTATAATACCGCCAAACAACCAGGAGCCCCACCATGCGCCCAAGCAACCGACAACCGAATCAATTACGCGACATCAACATCACACGCGATTACACCAAACATGCTGAGGGCTCTGTGTTAGTGGAATTTGGTGACACAAAAGTACTGTGCACTGCGAGTGTCAAAGAAGGCGCGCCTCGTTGGATGGACAAAAACAATAAACATGGTTGGATAACAGCTGAGTACGGCATGTTGCCACGTTCAACTGGTAGCCGTATGGATAGAGAAGCGGCCCGCGGCAAACAATCAGGGCGTACGCAAGAAATTCAACGCTTAATTGGTCGCTCATTACGCGCCGCTGTTGATTTAAAACAACTGGGTGAATTTACCATCATGGTTGACTGTGATGTCATCCAAGCAGATGGTGGTACTCGTACAGCCGCTATCACCGGTGGCTGTGTCGCGCTTGTTGATGCTTTGCAATACATGCAACGCAAAAAACTCATTAAAAATGATCCACTCAAGCATTTTGTCGCCGCTATTTCTGTTGGCATCTACAAAGGTACTCCCGTGCTGGATTTAGATTATGCTGAAGATTCTAATGCTGAAACCGACATGAATGTCGTAATGACGGAACGCGGCGGCTTCATCGAAGTGCAAGGCACTGCCGAAGGTGAAGATTTTTCAGAAGACGAATTTAATGCGATGTTGCAGCTAGCCAAGCAAGGTATTGCTGATTTGGTTACAAAACAAAAGCAAGCTTTAAGCTAAACGCCCATGAAATTATATTCGACAACACTGGCTATATTGCTCGTATGCTTATTGAGTAGTGCTCAGGCTAACCCACCACCTGTGCCACTCTGTACATTCGGGAAATTTGACATGCTACATCCCACCATTAAAAATATTTTTAATGTCGCTCCGGACTCTCACCCAGAGAACTACCATTTTGGTATTGCCATTATGGGCTGGGGCAATAATTATGAAGGCACCTTGCAATTGGCAGGACAAACCGCTATCACTCATCTCTATTGCGTCGATGCCGATCAATGGTTTGTGGTCAGGGGCACTAAAAATACCGATCAAGAATGCATCATTGATAGTGGAACCGAAACAGGCGACAACCATCTGCAAGTTGTTTCACAATATAATGTGAAATGCACAATCAACCCCGGTTCAGTTAGCCGTATAGCTGATCAAGCTGTCTATCATGACACTATCACGATTACACCGCTCACTTAGTGAGTCCTGCTAAGAAAAATTAATTTAAAACTTGTAGTCTATAACCAAAGGCGCATGGTCAGAGAAATTCTCGGCTGTATAGATGCTGGTTGAGTCGATTTTGTCTTTAAGGCCTGCTGTTGTAACTTGATAATCAAGTCGCCAACCCACATTGTTGGCCCGTGCTTGGCCGCGTTGCGACCACCAAGTGTATTGGTGAGGCTCTTGATTGACTTCGCGAAAAGCATCGACAAATTCCATGGGGCCAAATAATTTATCTAACCATTCGCGCTCGACAGGCAAGCAACCCGAATTTTTTTGGTTGCCTTTCCAATTTTTGATATCAATTTCTTTGTGCACGATATTCCAATCACCGCAGATGATAAATTCGCGCTTCGAGGCTTTTATTTTAGTTAAATGCTTTTCAAAGGCGGCCATACATTCGTATTTGATGGCTTGGCGTTCATCACCCGATGAGCCTGATGGCAAGTACAATGACACCACACTTAAATTACCGAAATCGGCTTGGATATAACGCCCTTCATGGTGGCCCAAGTCATAATCAAAATTATCGATGACCTTATCGGGTTTTTGTTTGCTGTAAATGGCGACACCGCTATAGCCTTTTTTAACGGCACATTGACAATAACGGTAATATCCTTCGGGATTGAATGTCGCATCGTCGAGTTGATCTTCTTGCGCTTTTAATTCTTGCACACATAGCACATCAATATCTTGCTTGGCGAACCAATCAAAAAAACCTTTGCGCGCCGCAGCGCGGATACCATTTGCATTGAAGGAAACAACTTTGAACATGGATATGAGTATGGCATAATTCACGGCATTAGCAAACGAGGTGAAGCATGAGTTACAAACAACAATTTATTGAATTTTGTTTAGCCAAAGATGTATTACGATTTGGTGAATTCACATTAAAGTCTGGCCGCACCAGCCCATATTTTTTCAACTCAGGTTTATTTAACACCGGTGAAGACTTAGCCATTCTCGGTGGCTTTTATGCGGCAGCGATTGCCGATGCCAACCCCGAATTTGATGTGCTGTTTGGCCCGGCTTATAAAGGCATTCCTTTGGTCTGTGCCACCGCCATCGGTTTAGCCAGCAACCAAGCGAACAACAAACCCTATTGCTTCAACCGCAAAGAAACTAAAGATCACAGTGAAGGCGGCAACTTAGTTGGCGCTGATATTAAAAATAAAAATGTTTTGATTATTGATGATGTTATCACCGCTGGCACCGCCATCCGTGAAGCGATGGATATCCTCGATGCCAACCAAGCCAATTTAGCCGGCGTTGTCATTTCGATGAACCGCCAAGAACGTGGCAAAGGTGAACAATCTGCCATTCAAGAAATTGAAGAAAACTTTAATACCAAAGTTCACAGCATCATCGATTTACAAGATTTAATTGATTATCTCGCACAAGATAAAAGCAAAGTCGATGCGTTGAAACAGATGCAAGCCTATCGACAAGAGTTTGGCGTTTAATCACGGGTGTGGCGAAATATCATTAACTGTAATTTGCCTATGCCCTGGTCCGTAACTCCAAAAAATACGATAAGCACCAGGCGTTTTATTTTCAGCATATGCCTCGAATAATTCTTTCCCTTCATCGGTGTACTTCGTCAAATACTTGTGGGTATTTAAACTAGGGTGCCGAGGATTAACCTCTAGATAGCTCAACGCTTTTCTCACAGCCTTTAAGCGTTTCTTAAGCGCCGGATTTTTCTCCAATAGCAGCAATTTACCACTGGCATGTTCTGTCAATAGCAGTTCATACATGCATAGTTCCTATCATGTTTAATTGTGAGGGAGTATTTAAAGGGCGCTATTTAATTTTCTTGAAGATTTATTCTTCGTCATCTTTATATTTTTGGAAACTGCCTAAATTCACAAGCTTACCTTCCGCTGCTTGCTTCAAGCCTTTTTCTAAGCTGGCACGTGATTTTTGATTAGCTTCTTTATTGTCGTATAACCAACGTTCACGCGCAGGAATCTCAACCATCGGTTCTAACACGATGCGGTTTTCATCATCTGTCATTAACCGAAAGCCGCTGACATCTTTAGCCAAGTCACCGAGGGTCACTCTGCCTTTAGCATCGGGGCGTAATGTTCTGTGATGTTCGTGTAGCATGATTAATTCTCCTGTTGATAAGTATAGCAGGAAGTGGGAACAGATCAAGGTGGGAATGCCCACCAAGGATGTTTTCGTATCTGATTGATTTAAAAAGGAATATCCAAATCGCTATTCAGCTTTAATAAGACTTGTTTCACATCAGCCTGGATACGCTTTAAGGCTGCTTCATTGTCAGCTTCGAAACGTGTGACTAAACACGGCGTGGTATTAGAGCAACGCACTAAGCCCCAGCCATCGGGAAATTCGACGCGCAAACCATCGAGGGTAAATTTTTTAGCGTTGGGGAAATCAGCTTCTTCAACTAAGCGTTCGACGAAGGCGAATTTTTTATCGTCGTCCATATGAATGTTAATTTCGGGCGTGCTGACGCCTTTGGGCGCATCTTCGGTGAACATTTGTGCTGACGTGCGTGTATCGTTAGCGAGAATTTCTAGCATACGCACACCGGCGTATAGACCATCATCGAAACCGAACCAGCGGTCTTTAAAGAATATGTGGCCGCTCATTTCACCGGCTAATGGTGCGCCGGTTTCCCAAAGTTTAGCTTTCAATAATGAATGTCCGGTTTTCCACATGATGGGATTACCGCCCCACTCTTTCACTTTGGCAGTTAAGTAGCGTGAACATTTTACGTCGTAAACAATGTCAGCGCCTGGGTGGCGGGATAAAATTTCTTTTGCGAAGACCATGACTTGGCGATCAGGGAATATCATTTCGCCTTCGCTGGTGATGACGCCTAAACGATCGGCATCGCCATCGAAGGCTAGGCCGATATCAGCGCCGATTTCTTTGACTTTTTCGATGATGGCTGTCACGTTTTCCAAACGACTCGGGTCGGGATGATGGTTAGGAAAATGGCCGTCGACTTCAGTGAATAATTCGGTCACGTCGCAACCCATGGCGCGATATAACTCGGGGGCGACAACACCGGCAGCGCCGTTACCGCAATCAATAACGATTTTCAAGGGGCGTGAGAGCGTGATGTTGTTGCTAACGTATTCGACATATTCGGGAATGATGTTGTATTCACTTAAGCTGCCGTTGCCTTTTTTGACATCGTTGTTTTGAATGCGGTGGTAGAGTTTTTGGATGTCGTCTTCGGCTAAGGTTGTACCACCTAATACGATTTTAATGCCGTTGTAGTTACCGGGGTTATGACTACCGGTCAGCATGACACCAGAGTTGGGTTCTAATACATTACTCGCGAAATAGACTAATGGAGTAGCGACGATGCCGATGTTAACAACATCACAACCGGCATCTAAAAAGCCTTGTATGAGCGCAGCGCCTAAGGCGGGGCTTGATAGACGACCATCGCGACCCGTGATGATGGTTTTTTCGCCGCGGGATAAGGCTTCGCTACCGATGGCAACACCGATGGTGTAAACGGCATTTTCGTGAAGGTTATCATCATCGGCGATGCCACGAATATCATAGGCACGGAAAATTTTTGGGTTGACGTCTTTTGTGAATTGGTAGGTCATGTCAGTCTCTCAGTTATTGTGTATCGTCATCCCGCGGCCTGACCGCGGGACCCAGAAGGCATCATAGATGCCTTGTTTATCGTCATCCCCAGCTTGACCGCTATCTCATCGGCCCAAAATACTTTCCTGGATCCCGCGGTCAAGCCGCGGGATGACAACATAATGCTTTATGTAAGTCATATCAGCAGTGCTAATAAAATCAATTCACCGTCTATCCAACAGCCCTACAATCTCTCTCGCTAATTGCTCTTTTGGCATTAAAGGTAGTTGCTTTTCGCCGTTTTGCCAAATAATCGTGACAGCATTATCATCACTGTTAAATCCTTTACCTTCACCGACTTCATTCGCGATGATCATATCGAGGTTTTTCGTTTGCAATTTTGTTTTTGCATTGGCAAGCATATTTTCGGTTTCCATACAAAACCCGACACAAAATGGTTTATTGGTTTGTTTAGCCACGGTTGCCAAAATGTCAGGGTTGCGTATTAAATTCAGCGTCAAGGTGTCAGCTGATTTTTTAATTTTTTGTTCGGCCACGGTTTCTAACCGGTAATCCGCAACCGCGGCGACTGAAATAAACAGTTCGGTATCATTCACTTCTGCCATCACGGCATCATGCATTTGCTGCGCTGATTCAACGTCGATACGTTTCACTTTATTAGGCGTCGTTAAACTGACAGGTCCGGCAATTAATGTAACAGCGGCACCGGCTTCAATGCATGCGCGGGCGAGTGCGAAACCCATTTTTCCGGAGCTGCGATTGCTTAAATAACGAATGGGGTCGATCGCTTCCCGCGTAGGACCTGCCGTGATTAACACACGTTTGCCTAATAGCGTTTCATGCTGAAATAACGCAATCACTTCACCAACAATTTGTTCTGGCTCTAGCATACGCCCTGGCCCGACTTCGCCACAGGCTTGTTCACCATCGGCAGGGCCGAATAATTTCACCTGGCGTTGTTGCAAGGTTTTTACATTCGCTTGTGTCGCCTCATTCAACCACATTTGTTGATTCATCGCCGGTGCGATCGCTAATGGTGCACTCGTTGCTAAACAGACCGTGCTTAATAAATCATGCGCTTCACCGTGCACTAAGGTCGCCATAAAATTGGCGGTTGCAGGAGCGACGATAACGACATCGGCCCAACGCGCGAGTTCAATATGGCCCATGGCTAATTCGGCATCGCGATCGAGTAAATCATCATGCACAGGGTTGCCGGAAACGGCTTGCAATGTGAGTGGCGCAATAAATTCTTGCGCGGCGGGTGTCATCACCACTCGCACATCCGCCCCGTGAGCTTTTAAACGCCGCACTAAGTCCGCACATTTGTATGCCGCAATGCCGCCCGTGATACCTAATAGAATATTTTTACTGATTAACTCTTGCATTTATATTGAATTGCTCTACTATTTAATAAATTAAGTTGATGTGCGAATCATACAATGACAATAACATCTTGGCCAGCGGCAGAGCGCCCGCGTGAAAAATTACTGAACCAGGGGCCTCAGAGCCTATCGGATGCTGAATTACTTGCGATATTTTTACGCACAGGTATGCGGGGCAAAACCGCTGTTGACTTGGCAAGAGATTTATTAACTCAGTTTGGCAGCCTGCGCAAACTGCTTAATGCTAAGCAAACTGATTTTTGCCAAATACCAGGCCTGGGGCAGGTGAAATTCACACAATTGCAGGCCTGCCTCGAACTGGGTAAACGTTACCTGAAAGCCAACCTCAAACAGCAAGACGTCATACGTGATGCGGCCGATAGCTTTGCTTATTTGGCACACCAGCTTCGCGACAGAGAGCAGGAAGTCTTTGCCTGCCTATTCCTGAACGGTAAAAATCAAGTGATTGCCTATGAAGAGCTGTTCTTCGGCACCATCAACCTCAGTCACGTCCACCCCCGAGAAGTCGTGAAGAAAGCCTTGCAGCACAATGCTGCGGGCATTATTTTCAGCCATAACCACCCTTCTGGTCACGTGGAGCCTAGTCAAGCCGATATTGATGTCACCGCCACACTCAAGCATACTTTGGATAACATAGATGTGAAGGTGTTAGATCATATTATCATTGGTGATGGGCGAGTGTTTTCGTTTGCGCAGGAGGGGTTATTTTAAAATGAGATTATTGGAATCGAGATGGTTGTTAACAGCTTAAAGCTATCTATTTGTGATAAGCACAACTTACATACCGCCATTACGTCCTTGAGACGGAGTTAGTAGATAAGGAGCTTGTTCTTGGCGATCAGGGAAGATTGCAAGTGCTGGTGGCCTATACGGCTGTGGTGCCCGCTGCATATCATGTATTAGCATCGGGTTGGGTAGCGGCTGGCCGATTGCGGCTAGTGCGTGTTCTAGAGTGGATGAACCCGTTACTAAGCCCATGCGATGAGGAGATCCCCCAGCCAAACCCATCAACCTAGTCTGATAAACAGGAAAGAAATGACGGCAAAAAGCCAACCAAAAATTATCGTCACTCGTTAACTCAATGAGTATCAACGCATCTAACTGAGCAACCTCTTGCTGAAAAGCAGGCAACGAAATTTGTTGCCGCATCCTAATCAATAACTGCTGACACGCTGCGTTTACAGCGGCAGTTGTCTCACCAAGCTGAGCTGTTAAATTGCCTAGCCTTTGTTGTCTGAACATAAGTAGCACCTTAAATAAAATAGCGAATGAAGCTCTTAGCATGATAACAGACAACACCTGAATCTGTACATAAAAAACCCAAACAACCTGTAAAATAGCATAGATGTGAAGATGCTAGATCATATTATTACCGGTGATGGGCCAGTGTTTTCATTCGCGCAGGAACAACTACTGTAGTTTCAGCTTTCCCTTGCTTAAACTGCCAGATTTTGGTACATTTCGCGTCCTTTTACACAAAAGGCCTTATGGAGAACAACAATGTCTAGAGTATGTGAAGTCACGGGTAAGAAACCAATGGCTGGAAACAATGTATCACACGCGAAAAACCGCACACGTCGTCGTTTTTTGCCGAACTTGCACAAGCACAAATTTTGGGTGGAAACTCAAAATAAATTTGTTAGCTTACGTGTGAGTGCTAAAGGTATGCGTATTATCGATAAACTTGGTATTGATTCTGTATTAGAAAGCATCAAGAAACGTAAACAAGAATCTGCTTAAGAGGTGAATCATGGCTGCTGTCCGCGAAAAAATTAAATTAGAATCTACTGCTAAAACTGGCACGTTCTACACGACGACGATTAACAAACGTAAACGTACAACGGAAGGTAAAGGCAAATTGGAATTAAGAAAGTTTGATAAGAAAACTGGCAAACATGAATTGTTTGTTGAGAAGAAAATCAAATAGAGTTTGGAACTTTTAGTTTCAAGCTTAGAAGAAACCGCGCAACAGCGCGGTTTTTTTATACGTCGAGAAATTCTTCGATGGCTTCCATGTATTGTTCGGGATCTTCAAAGAAAGGTAAGTGCGAGCAATCTAATACAATACGCACGGTCGAATTAGGCAAGTGTGCGTGCGCTAAGGCGACATTGTCGGGCATGATGAAATCATATTCGCCTTGGATTAGCAACGTTGGCACTCGCATGCCAGATAATTGATCAATGCGTTCATAGTTGCGTAAAGAACCGGTATAAGTAGCAAAACTACGAGCACCTAAGGCTACACAAGCATCAAAATTCCAGCCTTCAGCTGAACGCACGAAAGCGTCTGGAGTTTTAGGTAGTCGACAAACGTATTTAGACTTTAGCTCTCCCATTACGGCTACATACTCTTCATCTTTTAGCGTACCTTCCGCTTCATGTCGCATCAACATGAATTGGGTATCAATATCAAGCGTACCACGAATTCTATCGCAACTACGCTGTAAACAACTGGCACTGAATGATGTATTAGCTGCAATAAAACCTTCAACATGTTTGGGATAACGTAAGCAATAATCTAAACCTAACATCCCACCCCATGAATGGCCCAGCACATAAAATTTTTTCAAATGGAAATGTTCGACCACATGTTTCATTTCATCAAGCGCATGTTCAATGGTATAAAAACCGTCGCTCGGCACGGCTTCTGATTCACCACTGCCGAATTGATCCCAACTGATAAGGGTGAAACCTTTTTCAGCCAAAGGCTTGTGTGATTCCAACAGATATTCACAAGATAAGCCTGGCCCACCTGACAATAAAATAATGACATTATCTCCATCACCGTAACGATACGTCATGGCTTTATAAGAACCAACGCTGACTTTTTGTTTAATGATATCCATTTGTCTTCTCCCTGTGAGCTATAATAGTCATTATGCCAGAATTACCCGAAGTTGAAACCTCTACCCGTGGAATTCGCCCCCATATGCGTGGGCAAACAGTCACGGATGTGATTGTGCGGCAACGGCAATTGCGGTGGCCCATTCCTAGCAATTTAAAACGTCATTTAGTGCAACAAACCATTCGTGATGTAACGCGGCGTGGGAAATATATTTTATTAACTACTGATAACGGCACGGCTATTTTGCATTTAGGCATGTCAGGTAGTTTACGGATTTTACCGGCGACAACCGCACCTTTAAAACATGATCACGTTGATATTGTTTTGCAGTCAGGCAAATGCTTACGCTTTAATGACCCACGCCGGTTTGGTTGTTTATTGTGGAGCAAGCAACCAGGGCAACATAAATTACTTAGCCAATTGGGGCCAGAACCGTTGAGTGACGAGTTCACGACTGATTATTTATTCCAACAATCACGCAAGAAAAAACAAGCAGTAAAAACTTTTATCATGGATAGTCATGTTGTAGTGGGCGTTGGTAATATTTATGCGAATGAAGCCCTGTTTATGGCAGGCATTCGCCCACGCGTTGCAGCAGGCGGCCTTAGCAAACCACGTTATGAAAAATTAGTCACTGCTATTAAATTTGTGTTACAACGCTCAATTGACGTGGGTGGCACTACCTTAAAAGATTTTTTGGATAGTGATGGGAAACCAGGCTATTTTCAGCAAATGCTAAATGTTTATGGGCGTGGAGATTTGCCTTGCCGGAAATGCGATACCAAACTGAAAGAAATCCGCTTGGGGCAACGAAGCACCGTTTATTGTCCACAATGCCAACGCTAATATCCCTTCTCCCATTCCGGGATATTGTCTCATGCTAGGTAGGGTGGATAAAAATTCGAGCGCTAGCTCGGATAGTTCCACCAGCAGTAGTTGATGATAGACCGCTGGTGGATATGCCCGAGCTCTGCTCAGCCTTTTATCCACCCTACATTTGAATTATTCAATAACACCTCGTGGAAGAAGGGAAAGATCACTTCTTCATCAAGGATTCATATTTCAGCTGTAACTCTTCGTTACTTTCTTTATGCTTGGGGTCAACAAAAATACATTCAACTGGGCAAACTTCTTGGCATTGCGGCACATCAAAATGACCAACGCATTCCGTACATTTACTGTGATCGATTTCGTAAATGATTTCGCCTTGGTAAATAGCATCGTTCGGACATTCGGGTTCGCAAACATCGCAGTTGATACATTCTTCGTTGATAGTTAAGGCCATGTTAGCTTCCAGGATTCAGGATTTAGAGAACTTCATTTTAAGCGCGGCATTAACGCCCGGTGGCACAGTCTGGCTCACATCACCATTCAAACTCGCAATCTCTTTGACGATGGTTGATGAAATATAGGCATATTGCTCAGACGATGGCAAAAACATGGTTTCAATATCAGGTGCCATACGACCATTCACCCAAGCTAATTGAAACTCAAACTCAAAATCTGACACAGCGCGTAAACCACGTAAAAATACTGAGGCATTTTTTTGTTTAGCGAATTCAGTTAATAAAACATTAAACCCGCAGACTTCGACATTGTCTAAATCTTGCAATGCCTCAGCTGCTAAACTCACTCGCTCATCCAAATTAAACATCGGGGATTTTTTTTCACTACTGGCCACCGCAACAATGACGTTATCAAACAGCTTAGCTGCCCGCTCAATCAAATCGACGTGACCATAGGTTAAGGGATCAAAAGTTCCGGGATAAATAGCAATATTGCTCATATTTCACTTCCTAATATTGAGCATATTTTAGCATAGGGTTGAGAGAATAGCAGCGACCAATCAACATGACTAAAACGAAATAGCTAATCTCTTCCTTTAAAATACTCCACCACTGCGTCGGCAATCTCAGCGGGGTGTTGGTACATGACACCGTGACCGGCATCGGGGTATTCGATGAGTTTAGCATTGTAAATGCCGTTGACGAGTACTAAGGAATTTTGGCGATGGGTGACGGTGTCTTGTATGCCGGTTAAAATTAAGGTAGCTTGTTTAATTTGGCTGAGTTGATTATACGTGCCTTCGCTGGAATACCAGTTTTGGCTGAGTTGTTCTTCGGCTAGAATAGTTTCGTTGGGAATGTTGCGTACCATGCCCGCACTTTTGAAAAGATTGCGCATTTTATCAAGCATTTGTGGTCGAACACTGGCCGGGAATAAGACTTCTGACAAGCGATCGCTTTGTTCTTCTAATGTGCCAGTATCATCATTCATTAATTTTGATTTCTCGACATCAGGCGGAGCTGCACGTGAGCCGCCCGCATCGGTGCCGAGTAAGACCAAACCGTGAAGGTGTTTGCCGTAATCGATCGCCATTTGTTGTGCGACCCAGCCGCCCATACCAAAACCTACAACAACGATTGAGCGTAAACCTAGTTCGCTAATAAATTCATGCAGGATACGCGCCAAACCATTCACGTTTAAGATGTCACCCACTTGTGATTTTGACGCACCAATACCAGGGTAATCGATTAAGATTAATTGATGACGTTTGGATAAACGCTCAAGCAATTCAGGATCCCACCCGTACATGCTCATGTTCGCGGCAGGCAATAACACCATCACAGAACCATGACCTAAACTTCGATAGGTGACTTTAGCACTCATAGTTTCCACTGTGTGTAAATCTGACATACCGGCTATGGTAACGACACCACCTTTGCCGATTTTACTGTTGCGTATCCATTCCGGATACCAAAGACTGATCCATAGGGTCATAATAATAAGAGTTAAAGGCAGAATTTCCGTCATCCAATCCCGATTGCCAATGCCATACAAGCCAGCAACACTACACGCTGTCATCAGCGTAAAACACAATGCCCAAATCACCGTTAAATGATAGTTAATACGCTTAAACAGCTTGGTTTGCCAATACTCTTTCGTCACACTTTGCTTGGCATATTGAAATGTAAAAGGTCGGCCAGCCAACAATGATAGCCAAGCAATACAGGTTAAAACAATATTAGCTAATAGACTAGCATTGGTGTCGACCCACGGTTGGTAAAATATATAAATCGTCGCGCAAATGAAAATAAAAAATAACAAGCTGCTCCAATCAAATAAAAATCCGCGCTTCAAACCCTGCTTACTTAATAACACTAAAGCAATCAAAGCTCCCGTCGCGCCAATTTTCAATTCGAACAAATCGTAGCCTAAAAAAACAAAAAATATCACCCACGGAATGAAGCTACGAAATAAAGTTTTAAGCATGGGACACTGGCTCCAAATGTTGTGCAATAAATTCAGGAATACGGCGTTCTAACCAAAATTCTGGGTGATGCCAGGTGCCACTTACAAATCCAACGTGACCACCATGTTCACTCACTTCAATAGTGATGTGTTCAGAAATTTCATACTCATCAGGAATAACTTCTGGTGGCATAAAGGGGTCATCAAGTGCATTAATACACAAAGTTGGCACCGCTATATTTCTCATGAACTGGCGGCTACTGGATTGGTCATAATAGTCAGCTGCATCTTTAAAACCATTGATGGGGGCCGTCACTTTATCGTCGAACTCCCAAAAGCTGGCTGATTTTCCGACTTCATCAAAATCAAAGGGGGCTTCTTTGTCTTTATATTTGTCTTTCAGGTGGTCGTGCAATTCGCTTAATAAATACCACTGATAAAACTTACCCGAACCATAACGAATGTGGTGTGCGGACATACGCAAATCAAATGGCGTTGATACGGCAACGGCTGCAGTGATGGGGGCATTTTTACCCGCTTCACCTAACCACTTTAACGTGACATTACCGCCCATCGAAAAACCAATAAGAAATAATGGCGTGTTAGGAAAGCGTTTATGTAAATCAAATACCAGTGTATTCAGTGGCAACGTATCACCTAAATGATAACTGCGATCAGATACTGTCGAGTCCTCACCATGACCACGATAATACATCATCAAACCACGCCAATTATGGGCGATCAATTGTCGGGTTAAACCACGAATATAAGACGACTCAATAGAGCCCGCCATACCATGCAACATAATAACAATAGGGCCATCACCCACTTCATTGACCCAATCAAATTCCACGGCATCGCCATCGGGCATGATCAAACGCTCACGTTCTGGCACAAAGTCTACTTTGGGGTTCAAAATGCTAGGCAAAACCGTTTGTCGATGGCATCCGGCTAAGCCTTTGGCGGGTATAAATTTACTGGTGACAATCATGTCACTAATAATAGATGATTATTGGTGGAAGGCCAAATATTGTTGGAGTTTAGGGCTTAGGCTTAGCAAACAGCCTAAGCTGTTTCAATTAACCGTCAAAGCCAATCTTTTAAATCAATGCCGCGCTGACGCGGCTACAAAACCGCCTAATACCTAGGCCCTAACACCTATCCTTCATGTACCGCATCAACCAATATGGCCATATGCTCCGGTGGCACATCTGGCGTAATACCATGTCCCAGGTTGAAGACATGGCCAGGATGAGAACCAAAAGCTTCGATGATGTGTTTAACTGACTGGCGAATTGTCTTGGGATCGGTAAGCAATACACTAGGGTCAAGATTGCCTTGCAGGGCGACTTTGTGACCGACACGCTGGCGAGCGACATCAATATCGATAGTCCAATCAACACCAACAGCATCACAACCGCTATCGGCTATACTTTCTAACCATAAACCACCGCCTTTAGTAAACAGAATCACAGGGATACGCTGACCATCACGCTCGCGCTGCAAACCGTCGAGAACTCTTTGCATGTAATGCAGTGAAAACATTTGGTAAGCTTGCGTGGTTAATGCACCGCCCCAAGAATCGAAGATCATCAAAGCATCGACGCCAGCTTCCACCTGGGCATTTAAATATTTAATGGTAGCTTGTGCTAATTTTTCTAATAATTGATGGGCTAATTCAGGTGCGCCATACAGCATTTTTTTACTTTGATTAAAGGTTTTAGTGCTACCGCCTTCAATCATGTAGCTGGCAACCGTCCATGGGCTGCCTGCAAAACCAATTAACGGCACATCTAATTCTGGCTTAATCAATTTAATCGCATCGGGTACATACTGTAATGATTCGGCTGGTTCAGGAATGCGTAACGCGGCAATAGCTTTTTCATCTCGCACGGGGCGTGCGAATTTAGGACCTTCACCTTCTGAAAAATACAACCCCAAACCCATGGCATCAGGAATAGTGAGGATGTCAGAAAACAAAATGGCTGCGTCTAAGTCAAATCGACGTAAGGGTTGCAGCGTCACCTCACAGGCTAATTCCGGCGTTTTACATAAAGTTAAAAAATCACCGGCCTTGGCACGGATTTCACGATATTCTGGCAAGTAACGGCCGGCTTGTCGCATCACCCATACCGGAGTGCGATCGACAGGTTGACGTAATAGCGCCTTTATTAGGTTATCATTTTTCATCATCACTCTCCTGCTATTTATGGGTTGCCTGGATCCCGCGGTCAAGCCGCGGGATGACGAATTCTTTTGTCATTCCATGGTTTTGCTGCTCCCTACTGGACCCCGCGGCTTGACCGCGGGATCCAGTAGAAACTATATTCTAGCTACGAAGTGTCGCAATATCTTGATGCACAGAGGCAAAACTACGTGGCCATGGTTTTAAGGCTGCAACTTTTGCATTTAAATTCGGGACAGAATCTAGTGCCGCTTTGCGGCTAGGGAAGAAACCCAAGGTCACGACATATAAGGTTTTTCCACCCTTATGCATCCGATAAGTTGTCGCTAAAGAAGCGAGTTGGTTTTTATTCACAAATGCTTGAGCGAGATCCGCACTGCTGGCAACCATTAGTTGTAACGTATACATTTTACTATCGACTTTTAATAAGCGTTGCTCTGTTGCCGTTAACACAATCGGCGCAACCTCAGCTTTCACAATGGATTCTGGTTTGATTGATTTGTCGACGACAGGTGCCAATACTGGCTTCGCGGGCTGTAGCTTAGTCATCGGTACTGTTTTAGGTTTTGTGACTTTCGGTGCTACAGGCTTAACGGCCTTTACCACTTTGGCTTTGCTTGGCTTTTTCAAGGCGACATGTTCAGGATGTAATTCTTTTTCAATTTGTGCGGCAGGGACCCATTTGACTTGCCCATTTTCAATTAAGCGCACCATTTTTTGCTTAGCGACAGGCTTGGTCGGCATAGGCTTAGTCGCTACAGGTTTTACCTTTGCCGCCGGATTGACGGGCTGTTTGACGGACTGCTTAACCGCCTCTGCTGCTTGTTGACGATCGGCTAATTGTTTCATCGCTTGTTGATGCTGCACCGTATTCGCTTCAGGTGGCAGTGAAACAGGTGAAATGTTGCGTAATGAATGCCGTTGCATAGCAGGATAGACCCAAAGCAATAACACAGCAATGACTGCGACCACACCTATCCACCAACGACCACGCTTTACTGCATGAATCGCTACATCAGTATTCACATATTTTTTCCACTGCTTGGAAGAAACGGTTTTCTGTCGTGGTTTCACAGTTTCAACACTGGGATATAATTCTTCGAGCAAGGTCATAATGAACTCGCGTGCACAATGATTCACGGCGGCAGGCAAACCTTGAGACTGTTCATACACATCATCATAATCCACAGGTGAAAACAATGTTACTTTGCCATCGTAACCGGCTTGCGCTAAACGTTGCTCGACGAAGGTTTGTGTGTTTTCGCGATCGAGCGGTTGCAAAGTTAAGGTATTAACCACGTAATTATTGATGGAATCGTCTTGCTGCTCGATGAGCTGCTCGAAACTTTCCACCAAGGATTCATTGCCAAATAACACGACACGCATACAAGCCTGTGTGACAACTTGATGCTTAATCATATAAAGACAAAGTTGTTCGGCATCTAATGGTAATTTTTCAGCATTATCGATCACCAACAAATATTGCTGACCTGTTTCCTGCATTGCTGCTAATTGTTTATCAATGGTGTCATAAACATTATGGTTCTCACTGACAATCTCCATGCCAAACGCAGATGCAAGCACTTCAGAAATATGCTCAGCCCCTAATTGCGATGTCGCATTTACTACATGTGACTTAACTTTACCCGACACCTTATTAACAAACTGTTGGCGTAACGTTGATTTACCAATGCCATTAGGCCCGACAACCAATAGCAAAGCATTACGATAATGCTCAAGATTTTCAAGGAACGTTAAATATTGCTGCCAGGCCGTAGAGAGATACACATCAGCTTGACCATCAGTCGGGAAAGGATCATGCTGGAAGCCAAAGTGGCGCCAGTAATGTTTTGGATTGATATTCATGAAGGTAATTCTAACGGTCTTCTAGTACATGCGCAATCATATCGATATCTATATTATCAACAATTTTAGCATCACCGATGGCATTCAAGACAATAAAGCGCAAACCTTTGTCATTAACCTTTTTGTCATGCCGCATTGCCTGAATCATTGCATCGCTGCTAAGGCTGGTCGGCAGCGCTGTGGGCAATTGCAACTTGGCTAACACTTGCTGAATACGGTTCACATCCATGGCATCCAACAAGCCTAATTGTTGTGACAATTTCGCCGCTAATACCATACCAATAGCCACGGCTTCACCATGTAAATATTGCTGATAATCAGTTAACGTTTCAATGGCATGAGCGAAAGTATGACCAAAGTTTAATAACATACGCTCACCTGCTTCACGTTCGTCAGCTGAGACCACGGCGGCTTTGATTTCACAACTACGTCTAATGAGCCCTTTTAATAAAGCTGGCTCTTGCTGCAATGCCGCATCAGCCTGTTGCTCCACTTCAGCAAAATAAGCTGCATCTTTAATCAAACCATGTTTCACGACTTCAGCCATGCCCGCAGCAAATTGTTGAGGGGGTAACGTTACCAACGTATCGATATCAATTATCACGGCTTGTGGCTGATAAAATGCACCAATCATGTTCTTACCACGTACATGATTAACGGCCGTTTTACCACCGACTGATGCGTCAACTTGCGCCAATAAGGTCGTCGGCACTTGTAAAAAATGCACGCCTCGCTGATAACAGCTGGCCGCAAAACCTGTCATATCACCAATCACCCCACCACCTAATGCAATCAAGCTTGCTTGGCGATTAAACTTCGCTTTCATCAGCGCGTCCCAAATAGTTTCCAGTGTCGCCAAGGTCTTAAACGCTTCACCATCAGGCACAATAACCGTTTCGACTTGAAAGCTGCTTAAGCTCGCTTGTAGTACTGATAAATAATGCTTCGCCACCGTTTCATTCGTGACAATCATCACTTGCTGACCCGAGATATGCTTCGTGAACAATTCAGCCTGCTGCAATAAGCCTGCGTCAACGTAAATAGGGTAACGATGTTGTGAAGTATTAACGGTTATCATTTAATGTCTCTGTCACTGTGCGCACCAACTCACTGACTGTTTTACCATCTGTGATGACGGTCACATCAGCTAATGCGCTATAAATAGGGTTACGTTGTTCGGCTAATGCCGTTAATTTGGCAGTCACATCATCAGCTTGTAATAAAGGACGGTTTTTATCTTTTTTCAAACGTTTGAATTGCATCGCTATCGAGGTTTGCAAATACACCACCAAATCATCAACAAACAATGTGCGATTATCTTCACGTAAAATAGCACCACCACCGGTTGCTATCACCGTATCCGTACACTTACATAATCCAGCTAAAACTTCATGTTCACGCTGGCGAAAACCTGTTTCACCTTCTACATCGAAGATCCAAGGAATATCAACACCAGCTTGTTTGACGATGACATCATCAGAATCGATAAATTGCCAACCCAAGCGTTCGGCAATCGCCTTGCCTAATACCGACTTCCCCGCACCCATGGGGCCAATCAATACAATATTATTATTCAAGGTCATCATTAGATTCAATAATTTTCGGGGTTAAGAAAATTAATAATTCAGACTTTTGATCCTTTGTCTTCTCATGACGGAACAATGCACCAAGACCTGGAATAGAACCTAAGAATGGCACACGCTCAACAGAATTGGTTTTATCACGCTCATAAACCCCACCTAATACAACTGTCTCACCATTATCCATCAAGATATTCGTCGTTACTTGTCGCGTATCAATAGACGCTTGGCCATTAATATCGGCACCGGGTCTATCTTGCGTAACGGTTAAGTCTAATAATAATTTATTATTCGGCGTGATTTGAGGCGTCACTTCAAGTTTTAATGTCGCAGACACTAAATTCGTTGAAGTGCCACCGCTTGGGGCCGTGGAGTTATAAGCAATTTTTGAACCTTGCTCGATACTCGCCTTCACATTGTTCGAGGTTAATAAACGTGGGCTTGAAACAATATCCGCACCCGATTCCGCCTCTAGCGCACTCAGTTCTAAATCAAGCTGCACACCGCCGACCACTTTAGCAAAACTCAAAACAGCAGCATCTTTACCACCCAAACCACCAGCGCCTAAATCCATATTAAAACCTCTAAACGCACTGCTGCTACTTGTGTTTGTTGCGCCCCATTTAATACCCAACTCATCTTCAAAGGTTTTACGCACAAAAACGATACGCGCTTCGATCAACACTTGCTTCGCCGGTTTATCGGCTTGCGTTAACAAGGTGCGAATCTCACGTAATTTTTCAGCCGTATCTTCCACAATTAATTTATTCGAACTTTTCAACATCACCACTCGCCCACGTGGTGACAAAAAGCTATTTTCAGTCGCATTCAACATGTTGTAATAATCATCGACTTTACCATAATTAACGGTAAACGTTTGGGTATATAGTGGCGCTAAAGCTTGTAAATCTTGCTTAGCTTTTAACTCCGCTTGTTCTTGCGCGGTAATTTCTGCAGCTGGGCCAATAATCATTACGTTACCCATCTCTCGACTGGCAAGACCACGACTTTTCAAAATAAAGTCTAACGCTTGATCCCACGGTACATTGTTCAAATGCAATGTAACATCACCTGACACCTTATCGCTCACGACCATATTCAAGCCAGTAAATTGTGATAACAATTGCAATACTGCTCGCACTGAAATATTTTGAAAGTTCAAAGAGATTTTTTCACCAGTGTATTCAGGTTGGTTACCAACCGCTTTGTCTTTATTTTTTCCAACCACATCAATGACAAATTTGTTGCCCGATTGATATGCTGATTGCTCATATTCACCTTTGTTGGTAACCGTTAACTCAACTTTATTACCATTGTGTGTTAAATTAACGAACTGCACCGGCGTTGAAAAATCGGTTACATCCAACTTACGCATGAGTTTTTCGGGAACTTCGGTATTCAAGAAGCTGACATTGATAAGATTCGCACGCTCTTCTAGATCAGTTTTAACATTAGGCTTATTGAAAGTAACAATCACTTGGCCACTGTTTTTTTGTTTACCGCGCTTAAAATCAATATGCTCAATTTGGTAACTCGCACTTTTAGCAGTTGTTGACTTGTCCACATTTTGCTGAAAACGATGGTAGGTTGCTGCTGATTTCGTATTGCCCAAGGTTGTAATATCAAGAAATACTTTCTTGCCATCAATACGCATTGAATATTGCGCAGGGGAATTTAATTTCACCAAGATCCGTTCGCGGTTATTGCCATGCACTAGGCTAATGTTTTGCACACCTGTCGTATCGACATCATAAGTATTCTTATCCATCACTGATTTCATATCAGCGAAATCAACAACTAAGACTTCAGGATTCTTCGTCACAAAACTTTTAGGATTTTGCTTCAAGTCAGCTGACAAACTCAGCTCGACACGCAACACATTCGATTCTAGCGCTCGATAACTTAACTGCTGTATTTCGATAGGCTTGGCATAGCCATTCGCGGCAAAGCAAACACCGAACATCAACACTAATAAACTTATATACCGAACAAAATGTCTCATCATCCTTTACCTTGCTCCGCCGTCATCTCAGTTACTGGCAACCTGATTTCAGTCGGTTGTTGCTCCCAACGTCCCTCTTTCACCATACTCTGAGTTAAGAAAATAGCTTTTTCTGTCACTTTTGTTACTTTACCATAATCCGGGCCAATATAGTCACCGACTTTAATTTGGTAAACAATGTCATCTGGCGCTTTCACTAGTGCCCAAACTTTCGTGCCACGGGTAATACTACCGACCATTTTCAAACTATCTAGTGGATATTGCTCAATCTTTTCTTTCACATTGCGCTGCATAGGGGCATCACCTTGCAATAAACGCTGACTAGAAACCTGGAAGGGTGTGCGCTCATCTTGTAGGCTATAATAATAGGGTGTTATCTGCTGGAATGTTGGCAAAGCAGGCAATGAAGTTGGAGCCGTCTTTTTCAACTTACTAACGTAGCGCTGCAAATCCGATTGCCCCCCCCCACTACAACTCGTGAGCGACAATAGAATGAGCAATGTTAAACTAATCATTCGCATCATTTTTTCTTCTCGGCTAAACTTTTAGTTGCTTGTTGGTGGCGATAAACCTGCACATATAAATTGGCTACAATCATACGATTAAATGTCGGCGCCGAATTAAGTTCGGGCGTTAAATCAAACCTCACTACTGACATTAATGCGGGCATATTTTCTAATGCGCTGATAAATGCTGCTAAGTTGTGATAAGTACCCTGCACATTAAGCTCAAGCGGTTGCATTTTGTAAAAATCACGACTGACAACTTTACCCACTTTCAAGGTCACCACGTCGACTGTTAATTTTTTAGCAGTTTGGTTAAGCGTCTCAATCAAATTAGGCACTTCAGTTTGGTCAGGAAGCTTATCAACAAAGGCATGCAGTTCATTCTGCACGGTGAGGTATCGCGATTCATACTCAGATAAATTGGCTGTCATTTGGTAATCTTTAGTTAACTCGCTTTTCAAGCTGATTTCTTTCTTTTTTTCTACTTTCAGGTCAACCGATTGGCCACTAATTCCCAGCCAATAAATGAATAAAAACAACAGCACACCAATGACAACGAGTATACTGACACGCATCTTTTCAGACAAATAAGCGATATTATTGAAATCTATTTCGTACTTACCCAGTTGCATTATTTGTTTTGCTCCATCTTCTTCAGCACTTCTTCTTGAGGAATCAGCGTCATTGACACCACAAACTGACGCTTATACTCAGCATTGTTCTTTGCAATATCAATATTCACGAGCTTCGGTTTTTGAAACCATTTCGAAGCAACAATGTTTGCCAATAACGTGTTCACTTCATTGTTAGAAACTGATAAGCCAGTTAATATTACATCCGTGTCATTTTTTTTAATTGAAGACAAATACAATCCTTTTGGCATAACCTCCACAAAAGACTCTAACAAATGCACTGTATACGCACGCTTAGCTTGCAACACTTCAACTGCTTTTATTTTCTTTAGCATTTCGTCGTAACGGGTTTTCATTTCGTCAATTTTTTTGATTTGTGGCTCTACCACCTTAATTTGTTGCTGCAAATATTGGTTGCGCGATTCTGCATGACTGACATCAGAACGATAATAAAAAAACAAAAGCACACCCACAAAAAAAACAAAAACTACCGTAAAAACAAGGCTGCGTATAAATTTTTTCTTGATTTCGTCGCGCTGCATATCACGCCATGGAAGCAAATTCACCATCGCCATCACATAAATCCTCGTAACGCTAAGCCTGTTGCCACTAACAATGATGGCGCATCATGCTGTAATAATTCAGCATTTAAGTTTGACGCTATTTCCATGTGCGCCAAAGGATTAGCTATCCTCACATCAACACCTAAATCTTGCTGCAAAGTCGCCAACAAACCATCCGTTTCAGCGACACCACCCGCAACCAACAAACCATCAATTTTGCTATAGGGGCTTGAAGAATAGAAGAACTGTAAAAACCGTTGTGTTTGCTGCGCCACCATTTTACAAAAAGGTTCTAAAACTTGCTTCTCGTAATCATCAGGTAACTCGCCGGATACTTTCGCTAACTCAGCTTGCTCTTGTGATAAGCCATAGCGTTGCTGTATCACTTGTGTTAATTGATTGCCGCCAAATAATTCTTCGTGCAAATAGATCAATCGCCCATTCTCAATAACGTTGAGCATGGTCATGCTAGAACCAATATCAACAATAGCGACAACACCCTCCGTCATTTCTTTAGGCAAGTAGGGTGCAAGCAAGTGGAATGCACGCTCCATAGTATAGGATTCAACATCAACTACTTTCACAGCCAAGCCAGCTTCCTCTACAACAGCAACACGTGACTCCACGTTTGCACTGTACGATGCAACTAATAACACGTTATTTAACTCTGGGTTCTGGGCCGTTGGCCCTAATACTTCATAGTCTAAACTGACTTCATCCAAGGGATGTGGAATATATTTTTCTGCTTCAAGTTCAATATCCGCCTCTAATTCACGCTCACTCAAACCCGCTTGCATTTGAATCACCTTGGTAATCACGGCAGAACTTGACACAGCAATTGCAGCAGCTTTAGCTGATGTGCCTGAACGCGCTATCAAACGCTCAATAGCCTTGACGACTTTTTCAGGTTGCTTAATTTCTTTCTCTGCTGCAGCACCCTTAGGTAAAGGTACGACAGCATAATATTTAACTTCATAACCATTACCGCGTCGAGCCAGTTGCAATAATTTGACAGAAGTTGAGCTAATATCGATTCCGACTAACGCCATATCACGACGTCCACCTAAGATGGATTTTAACTTGGCAGGAACAGGCAAAGCCTGTCGTGGCAACTTGCCGGCAACAGCCTTTACTCTATTTAGTAATTTATCACGCCAATCCTTCAGCATGTGTCTCTCATCAAATGTGTGTACTCCCAATTCTAGTGGATAATTGATTGATTTTAAATGTTTTTTTTTTGCTATTTCTCCATCCCAGCTAGAGCTGCGCAAAATACACACAGAAAATACTGCTAAGCTTTTGATTTACCAAATAGTTTGTATCATAGAGCTTACGAAAAACATGGTATGATAGACGGCTTATGGCTAAAAAACGACACTACACCATCATAAAATTCCTTTTACTTGCCGGTATCTCTCTTGTTGTGATTGCAGTGATTGGCATTATGTCTCTTGAACAAGATTTACCGGATGTCGACAAGCTAAAAAATGTACAAATGCAAGTGCCGCTGCGCGTCTTCTCTGCTGACAATAAACTCATTGGGGAATTTGGTGAAAAAAAACGTATCCCCGTCCAACTTGCTGACGTACCTCCTCAATTAATTCACGCCATCGTCGCCACTGAAGACCGCCGCTTTTGGGAGCACTCGGGCGTTGATGTATTTGGTTTAGCGCGCGCTGGCTTATTGCTTATTACCACGGGGCATAAAACTCAGGGTGGTAGCACCATCACCATGCAAGTAGCGCGGAATTTCTTTTTAACGCGCAAAAAAACTTACATTCGTAAAATACGTGAAATTTTATTGGCACTAAAAATAAGTCGTGAGCTCAGCAAAGATAAAGTGTTAGAACTTTACTTAAACAAAGTATATTTCGGTCAACGTGCATATGGTGCAGCAGCGGCAGCTCAGGTCTACTATGGAGAGCAAATACAAGATTTAACGTTGCCACAAATGGCTATGATCGCAGGTTTACCCAAAGCCCCTTCAGCCATTAATCCATTAAGCAATCCTACTGCTGCAATCGAACGACGCCACCATGTACTGAGCCGCATGTTGGAGCAAGGCTATATCAACCAACAACAATTCCAACAAGCTGATGCAACACCATTAACTGCAACTTTCCACAATCTACGCGTGCAACTTTATGCCCCTTATGTTGCCGAAGAAATTCGCGATGGCTTAGTTAAAAAATATGGTAATGATGCTTATACTATGGGCTTTACCGTTCACACGACAATTAACAGTAAATTGCAGAGAGCAGCCAATCGTGCCGTACGCACCGCTGTATTAGCGTATGACAAACGTCACGGCTATCGTGGCCCCCAGGCAAATTGGGGCGAAACAATTACACCTGAAGAATACCCCGACTTTCAGCGTCGCTTAAAAAAACTAACGGTATTTAACGGTTTGCAACCGGCCTTAGTCACTAATGTTGAAGACAAACAAGCGACGGTATTATTAGCCAGTGGTGAGCAAGTAACCTTACCCTGGTCAACTTTCACATGGGCAGGAAAAGCATTAAAAAGTGGTTGGAAAACACCACCACCGAAATCTGCTGAGCAAGTATTAAGTATCGGTGATTTAATCTACGTCGAACAATTAAAAAATGGTGGCTGGGGATTAAGTCAAGTACCAGAAGCTGAAGGTGCTATCGTCGCGCTAAATCCACAAGATGGTGGCATTACCGCCATGGTTGGTGGTTTTAGTTATGTAAAAAGTAAGTTCGACCGCGTTATGCAAGCACAACGTCAACCCGGCTCGGGCTTCAAACCTTTTGTCTATTCTGCAGCATTAAATAAAGGATTAACCTTAGCCACGCTGGTTAACGACGCTCCGGTTGTCACTCAAGCGACCGATGAAGTTGGCCTCTGGCGCCCACAAAATGATACACGCCAATTTTATGGTCCGACACGTTTACGCGTCGGTTTAATGAAATCACGTAACTTAGTTTCCGTGCGATTGCTGCAAGAAATTGGTATCAGCTACGCGATTACTTACATGAAGCGCTTTGGCTTCTCTGACGCTAACTTACCACACAGTTTATCATTAGCCTTAGGTGCCGGTGATTTAACGCCGCTACAATTAGCTTCAGGCTATGCCGTGTTCGCCAATGGTGGTTTTTTAGTTAAACCTTATCTTATTAGTAAAGTGACAAATGAAAACGGCACTGTCGTACAAGAAGTTACCCCTAAAGTAGCATGCGAAGATTGCGATCAAACTAGTGATGACAACACATCAGAAACACTTAGCCCAGCTGCAAGTGCTCCCCCTGAAAATTTAGCTCCACGCATTATTACACCGCAAAATGCTTATCTGATCACATCAGCCATGCAAAGCGTCATCCAAGAAGGCACAGGTGGCCGTGCGAAAGTCTTAGGCCGAACTGATTTAGCAGGCAAAACCGGAACAACGAACGAACAACGTGATGCATGGTTCTCAGGCTTCAACAGCGACATCGTAACCGTTGCATGGATGGGCTTTGATCAACCTAAATCATTAAAAGAATATGGCGCACAAGCGGCGCTCCCCATGTGGATTGACTTTATGCGCAGCGCCCTACACGGCACACCCGAACACACCATGGCTCGTCCAAACGGCTTAGTCACCATGCGTATCGACCCCAGCACCGGTTTAGCGGCAGGCCCTAATGACCCAGGTGCAATATTTGAAACTTTTCGCCAACAAAATGCACCCAAACCCTATGTCACAGAAAAAGGTGACGACAATAACCAAACAACAGCACCATCCGTTTATCAGCCGTTGTATTAATCTACTTTAGGTCTTTAGGCTTAGATAAAACTACCTTCCTTTCTGCCTGCAAAAATAAATGTGTCATAGACACTGCCCACAGATTATCACCAAGACTTATCACCTTTTCACCGTTATACAAAACAATGCCGAAACCTGAGCCACTGATATTGCAAGCGTAAGTTAGAGATTTTGACTAAAGTCTTACAGCGAGAAGCTGAAAAATAACCGTATGCCGTGACGATTATCCTTCTCTTAAGTTTGGCTTAAGCTAAGTACGTTATTCAACGCTTGTTGCTGGTGACCCACGCCAACAGGTTGACCTAAGAACACTTTACGGCCGCCACAAACCGGAGCAACAGAAAGTCACCGACCCTTTACAACTGACAATTACATCCTGTGGTTTTAAGGCCAGCATGCTCCCGCCGGGAACAAGCATGACCATCACCGTACCTACGAGTGAACAGCAAACATATCGCTGGCTGCTCAATAACGCCTCGCCGGGCATTGGCATGACGCTATCCCACGAGCCTACTGACGCAACTCAAACACCTGAGTGCACTTTCATCCTCACCCCTGTAAACGGTCAGATAAAAACCTACCGCGTCACCACCGACGATGCCGAAACCCGAGTCACAGGCATTGCGTTGGAGATAAGTTATCAACCTCACGAAAGCCAGGTTGTTTGGATAAAAGCACCGGCTCTTCAGGTCTAAAATAACGATCTGACAGAAAAAACTTTAAAGGCTGCACCGTCAACGTAACATCATTGTATGGCTTCGTTCTACCGGATATGTCCGCACTGACGTGCGAACTTACCCGGCGTTAAAAGAAGTTAAGCAACAACCCTATTGTCATGACCAACCCCACATAATTATTATTGAGGAAAGCGTTGAAACACGCTTTTGGTTCACGGTGGCGGATGAGGTATTGTTGGTAGGCGAATAAGCCAGCGGTGACGATTAAGCATTTGTTATAGGCTGTGGTAACGTGAAGTTCTCGGCCGATGAAAAATAAAATCACTAGTGTGGCTAATTGTAATAAACCGACCATTAACTTATCGTATTTAGCAAACCATAAGGCGGTAGACTTAATCGGCAAGTGTTTATCATCTTCTCTATCGACCATGGCGTACATCGTGTCGTAAGCCATCACCCAACTCACGACAGCTAGATAAAGCCACCAGGCAATAGCTGGCACATGATTGGTTTGCGCAGCGAAGGCCATGGGCACAGCCCAGGCGAAGGCTAAGCCTAAAATGAATTGTGGGGCATTGAACACGCGCTTGGTGAAGGGATAAAGGGCGGCAATGAAGACGGCGACGAAAGATAAGAGGATGGTGTAGCGATTCATCGTCAGCACTAAACCGAAGGCGAGCAAACATAACACGATGAAATAAATGATTGCCGCTCGCGTACTGATTTCACCGGTGGCTAGTGGGCGTAGTTTAGTCCGTGCGACTTTGCCATCAATGTTTCTATCGGCAATATCGTTAATGATGCAACCAGCGGCACGCATCAACACCACCCCCAATACAAAAACAATGAGCACTGACAATTTAGGCCGACCTTGGCTGGCGATAATTAAACCCCAAAGCGTTGGCCATAGCACTAAATAAGTACCGATAGGTTTATCAAAGCGAATTAAGCGTAAGTAAGCATTCATTGTGTCACTCGTGGTAAAAAGACTTCGTTAACCATTATGGGTTTGTCCGTGAAATAAAACAAGGAACGTCGTGCCCATAGATTTTCATCAATACCGGTTAATTTTTTCACTTGCCGAGAAAAATAATCTTGCTGGCGTAATTTAGCAACATCAAACTCTGCACGCCAAACTTTGGGTGAGGTAAACAATAATTCACCCAGCGAGCGTCCGGCCAAATGATGCAGCCGCTGTTCGGCTCCAGTTAAAGTGGTAATAGGAAAAATTGAACGTGCGAAAATCCAGGGCTCATCGTTACAATGTAACAACACTTCTCGAATCACAGCATCAACATGGCTCGGGATGTTGAGCTTTTTAGCTTCTTCTTCAGAAGGCCGAGCATATGCTTGGCGTAGCACTTGCACTGTCATGTTGCCATGACACTGCAGACGACGTGTTAATGAGCCTGGATCTAATAACCAACTGCTCATCTCAGCACCAGCTTGGCGATAGCGCCAACGTTGATTAACTGGAAACCATTGTGCTTGATGCTTCATAGTTAATTTTTCAATGCTCGTAATTGTTTGACCGCCATATGAATATAACGTAATTCACCTGACACTTGTCGCAGTCCCGTTAAGAACAATAGTATATTCATACCTTCATTACTGGTATAAATCATTTTATCTTGGCTCGACTCCCACGTTGCGATGGCTGATTTAAGTTGTTGCGTCGCAACGCGCAAATCATCGCGCTTAGGCAAGCTGCTATCTTGATTAACGGCATCAACCAAGGCTTTAAATATTCGGCTAATTTCGCCCGCTAGCTGTTTGAATTTTTCTTGTGTAGCCACATCCAAAGATGACACCGCGCTACGATAAGCCGTCACTCGCATGCTTAACAACATGCCTTGCAGCTTTTCTTCTGATCGCAAAATAGAGCCGCTAATATAACGCTGATCAAACAAGGCGCTAGGCTCATAACGTAACTCATCATAATATTGTTGGTTTTTTTGCAGCTGACTTTCCAATTGTTCTTGATGCAACTCTAACACTTCGCGATCATACTGTTCTGAGAAATATAAACCAACAATAGTCGAAAAATACAACTCACAAGCCTGCAAGCTTTCAAATAACGCTTGGTGGTGCAAACGTGCAGCGGGTAGTGGCCAAACCACAAAACTCACTAACAAAGCAATGGCCAGGCCAATTAAGGTGTCAATCAATCTTAGCGTCGCGAATCCCCATGGGTTGGGCGCATGGTAAGAAAAAATCGCAATCACTAATGCTGTCAAAAAGAACATGAACCAAGCGTATGAAATAGGAAAACTATAAACGCCAGCGAAGAGCATAACAATGGCGAAAATATAAAACACCCCATCATGGTCAGGCAATAGGGCGCAAAATAATGCACCAAAGAATACACCCAACACTGTACCCGCTAATCGCAATCGCGCGCGATGCACTGAGGCACCCAAGGTGGATTGCATAACAACCACCACGGTTAACAACACCCAAAAACCATGGCCCACATTAAATTCATTTAGCACAACCACGGCTAAGGTAGCAGCAATGGCAACACGAATGGCTTGCTGTATATTCATGGATATTTTCATACCATCACCTCATCAGTTGCTTCGACTAAGCGCTGCATGGCGTGCTGTAGGTTTTGCAATACCGCTACAAAATTAGACCATTCACAAACAATCACACCCGAGCTCGTGCTATTCGAGCTCGAATCCATTAACGTTTCTTGAATCCTACCTTCTAATTCAAAAACACTTTGATTAAAGGCTGTCATGTCCAACTCGGCTGGTTTCAATGCCATGCGTAACTGTAACTGCTGACTCAGGTCTAAAACATCATCGCTTAATTTTGAAAGCAGCGTGAATAAGCCTTCCAGATAACTATCGCGCTGTAAGTGAGTAAAAAAGTTTTCTAATATAATTGTCACTTCATAAAACAAACGTTGGCAACGGATGATTTTTGCAAAATCGCGCGTACAACGATAACGCTTAGGTAGATAGGGTTGCTCTTCTACCAATTGCTGTAAACGCACGTAACGACGATAAGCCTGTAATCGTAGCTCAGTATATCGCGTCTCATAATGCCCGCCACGCAAGGTATCGCGGATCATCCAACAACAATACGTTGCTAAATCATGAGTGAAACACACCAAGTTTTTACGCACGGCATATCGCAATCGGTCGGGCCAGATGTAATACGCAAAAATATAGCCAATCAACACGCCCGATAAAGAGCTGACTAAGCGCCAAGCGCTGTCTTGTACACTAGCAGGGAAACCTAGCGCTAAAGCAGCAAGAGCAATGGTGGTCATCACAATACCGATGAAAGGCGGCCCAAATCGTAATAAATAAAATAATATAGCAGTTAAAACGAAAACACCGACGACCATGACCCAAAAATTATTGGCCAAATAACTAAAAGCAAAAATATACACGGCTTGTAAAACACCATAAATGATGAGATTACGCTTACGTAGAATACAATTACTACCCAACAAGGGTTTTAACATAACTGTGAAGAATAAAGTCAGTAACAGCCATAAGGGTTGAGGCATAGGCGTGAACAACATAATCGCAGCACCTATCACACCAGCTACTGTGGTACGAAGACTATGGATAAACCACATGTTATCAGGGTCATGAGGGTAAATTTTATTCGCGTAGAACTTTTTGATAAATTTCAGCATAGAACTAATATATCACTAAATTGTGTTAGAATTATACCCTACTCAGGAGAGATATTATTTTTAAAATCGTACGTAACATGTTTGGCCGTAAATCCTCGACATCGGGCATTCAGCGTATTTCGGCTGCCGAACATAAAATTCATCGCAAAAGCATCAATCACAATGCTTCAAAAATCATCAAGAAATTACAAGAATCTGGCTACGATGCGTATATCGTCGGAGGCTGCGTTCGTGATTTAATCCTAGGCAAAGAACCCAAAGATTGTGATGTCGCAACCAACGCCGAACCTGAAGACGTACGCCGCATTTTCCGTAATTGTCGTTTAATCGGCCGACGTTTTCGCTTGGCCCACGTCTATTTTGGCAGAGAAATTATTGAAGTCGCAACCTTTAGAGCGGGGCACGAAAAAGGTAACGCTGTTGATGCGCAAACACGCAAAGGCATGATCACACGCGACAATGTATATGGCACATTGGAAGATGACGCTTGGCGTCGTGACTTCAGTATGAATGCGCTTTATTACGACATTACCGACCACTCTATTATCGATTACACTGGTGGCTTTGCTGATTTAAGCAAGAAACACATTTGTATGATTGGTGATGCAGAACAACGTTATCGCGAAGATCCGGTTCGTATGTTACGAGCAATACGCTTCTCTAGCAAATTGGATCTCGATATTGCACCTGAGACGGTTAAACCCATTCAAGCATTAGGCGAGCTGTTAGAAATCATCCCCCCTTCACGCTTATTTGAAGAAGTCTTAAAATTATTTTTATCGGGCTATGCCGTCGACACTTTTCATCAATTACGTGAACAACACTTATTCGAGCGTTTATTCCCGCAAACAGAAAAACATTTGCAAAATGAAAGCACACTAGCCTTCATCCTGCATGCGCTAGAAAACACTGACCTTCGCATCAAGCAAGAAAAGAGTTTGAATCCCGCATTTCTCTTTGCTGTATTCCTCTGGCCACCGGTAAATCATCTCGCACACGAATATCGCCAAGATGCTATCCACCCGCTTGCGGCGTTAGAACAGGCCAGCTACGATGTATTAAAAACACAATCAACGTCTGTCGCTATTCCGCGCCGTCACACTATGGTGATGCAGGAAATGTGGACCATGCAAATTCGTTTCCAACGCCGTCAAGGTAAAAAGCCGTGGCGCTTAATTGAAAATAAACGCTTCCGTGCTGCCTATGATTTCTTATTATTGCGAGCAGAACACGAGCCTCACTTACAAGCATTGGCACAATGGTGGACGCAGTTCTATGACGGCGATGAAGAACAACGTCAAGAGCTTGTTGAACAACTGCCTCAACCCAAACCACGTAAAAGAGCTAAGCGAGCACCCGCTCAATGATTGCCTATATCGGTATGGGGAGTAACCTTAAGCAACCGATACGCCAAATCAAAACAGCCATTGAATCACTATGTGAACTATCTGACGATATCACATGCTCATCACTCTATCGCAACCCGCCACTCGATAATCAAAAACAAGAAAACTACATCAATGCCGTGATAAAGTTAGAAACAAACTTATCCGCGCCAGCATTATTATCAGCATTACAGGCGATAGAAAACCAACAAGGCCGCGAGCGTAGCGATGACCGCTGGGGACCAAGAACATTAGATTTAGATATCTTACTTTATAACAATGAAAACATTAACACTGAAACACTGACTGTACCGCACTATGATTTAGCTCAGCGTATTTTCTTTATTATGCCGTTACACGAAATTGCGCCTAACTTAGTGTTACCAAATGGTGATGTTATCAATGACTTGCTGAATCAATTTTCCGAAAGCGTCAAGTCTTCCATGCAGAAAATTAGCTAAATGATATACCCAAAGTGATTGAGTTTTAGGTTTTATAGCAAACAGATTTGTGCGAGCTGGTGTTATCTAAAGCCAGCTATAGTCATCTATGCGCAGATTTAGATAACACCAGCTCGTGCAAATGTGGCAGGTAGAAAACTTAAAACTCGATCACTTTGGGTATAACTTCTATCGATTAGGGTGATAGGCTTTCAAGCGTTTCATTTCTCGTTGGATAGCTTGCTCATCAGCCAACCATTTTTGCTTTAATTCAACTTGCTGTTTCGGCGTTAACTTCGCCCAACATTGCGAATCGGGTAGGCAGCGTTTCTCTTGCCATGATGGTGTGTGAGGAACGGCGGCACATGAAGCTAACAATGTTGTTAACAAAATAATTAAGATAATCCGCACATGGCTCTCCTGCGATAAGTCTTGTTATTCTAGCAGGGATTAGAATAAAACCAAGTTTGATGAAAAATATCTCAACCATCACCACTAATAACTGACGCACCCCTAATAGGCCACTTAGCTTTTGTCATAGCAGATTTTCAATATGCTGAAGTCACAAAGCGAAACGGGCTTATCTTGCGAGCGATCTAAGTAATCTACCGTCACGGAACATTGCACAATATTTGTCACAATGCGATAATGCTGGCCACTAACGAGGAAGTATAATGACAACTTGGACGCCTGAATCTTGGCAGCAAAAAACGTGCAAACAGCAACCGGCTTATCCTGATGCTACTCAACTAAACAAAGCAGTTGAACGACTATCGGGCTTACCTCCCTTAGTAACGGCATTAGAAGTTGAAGCCTTGAAACAGCAACTCGCTGAAGCCTCCCGCGGTGAACGTTTTATTTTGCAAGGTGGCGACTGCGCCGAAAATATTGATATCTGTCACGCTGATGGCATCAGCGCCAAATTAAAAATTTTATTACAGATGAGCGTTATCCTGATTCACGGCATGCGTAAACCCGTTACCCGCGTGGGACGTATTGCAGGGCAATATGCTAAGCCGCGATCGTCTGACACCGAAACGATTGATGGTGTCACATTGCCTTCTTACCGCGGTGATCTAATTAACCGCCACGGATTTACTGAAACTGAACGCACACCCAACCCCAAACTCATGTTACAGGGTTACCAAAATGCTGCCTCCACGTTAAATTACATTCGCGCACTCGTCGATGGTGGTTTTGCCGATTTAGATCACCCTGAGTATTGGACGATTGATTTTGAAACCGATGCGCCCTTGGCTAAACGCTACCATGATTTAGTCAATTCCATTCAAGATCCACAACGTTTCTTAGCCGATTTAAACATTAATGACACTACCTCTAGTATTAATTTTTACACGGCGCATGAAGCCTTATTACTCTATTACGAACAAGCGCTAACTCGCGAAGAAAATGGCAAATGGTATAATCTATCCACGCATTATCCTTGGATTGGCATGCGCACCGCTGGCCTAGATGAAGGACATGTCGAATACATGCGTGGCATTGCTAACCCTATTTCCGTAAAAATCGGGCCAACGGTTACGCCTGAACATTTAACGCAATTAGTTGAAACCTTAAATCCTGAAAATGAAGCCGGACGCTTAACGCTAACCCATCGTTTAGGTGCAGAAAAAATTGCTGACCATTTGCCTAGCATGATTGAGACCGTCAACAAAACAGGCGTCAATGTGGTTTGGGTCTGCGACCCTATGCACGGCAACACTAAAACCACGAGTCATGGCATTAAAACGCGTTACTTCGCTGACATTATGCAAGAATTGCAACAAGCCTTCGCCATTCATCAAGAATGTGGCAGCCATTTAGGCGGTGTACACTTCGAGTTAACCGGTGAGAATGTCACAGAATGTGTGGGTGGTTCAGCCGGTTTATCTGAAGCACAATTACAGGATGCTTATGAATCATTAGTCGACCCCCGCTTGAATTATAATCAAGCGTTAGAGATTGCGATGATGTTAGCTTATGGCTAGGAGAGAACTTAGGGCTAAACCCTTCCTCTCACAATCCTAACGCATAACGCAGCTTCTCAGTCACTCGTGGCTTCTGCACGGGCAAGACATCCACTGCTCCCATATCATTAACTGCCGCTTCCATTTCTTTTCTGCTGTGGGCGGGGATTTTAGGCAAATGAAAACGTTGTGGTTGAAAGTCATCATTCTCAACCATACGCATGTACACAGCCGCCTGCATGTAAGGGTCATGCGTACCGTGACGCAAATCAACACCTAATACATCCATGTCACAATGAATACTTTCCGCTTGTTTAGCGTAACTATATGCCAGCATGTATAGGGCATGTTGGTAAGCTTGTTTATCGTGATGGTGGCAACTGTTAGCAGCGTGTTGATATTCTGTGATGGCTCGGCTGACTTGCTTTAAGCGGCGTAAATAATAATGTCCTTTTAGTAGATGGCGATTCATCCTTCCTCCTTGGTTTGCACACCTAACCATCCATGTCTGTTAGGTATAGCATCCGTTCAATTTGATTGGGGCAACCATATTGACAGAAACGCCAGATAAAAAAATAAGGGACAACCTCTTATCGCTAGGGTTGTCCCTCGAATTACAACACGCTGTTGTTGAGCTTCAATAGAAAACAATTAATCTTGTAAGACTTATGCAGCAGCGACCATCATTTCATCAGCATCGGCATGCTCAACACATAGCACCATTTTCACTAAACCGGCTAATGAACCCGCCTGCATTTTTTCCATGATCTTAGCGCGATGAAGCTCCACTGTCTTGGTTGAAATTTCTAAATCAACCGCAACGACTTTATTCAACTTACCGGTGATCACTAATTTCATCACTTCAGTTTCACGAGGTGTTAGCCGATTAATACGTTCACGGATTTCATCCAACTCAGCATTTTCTTCACGACGATTGGCATCATGTTCAATGGCTTTATTAATACCATCCAATAACGTTTGGTCATTAAAAGGTTTAGTTAAAAACTCAAAAGCACCCGCTTTCATAGCGCGAATTGCCATTGGCACGTCACCATGCCCCGTAATAAAGATAACAGGTAAGCGAATGCCGCGTTCTTTTAATACTTCCTGCAGCTCTAAACCGCTCATGCCAGGCATACGCACATCTAAAATCAAACAACCACTTGCACCTTGGGTATACTTTTCTAAAAATTCGGTAGCAGATGAATACGTTTTAACAGGCAAGCCTACTGACTCAATTAACCAACTAATCGATTCGGTCATTGACTCATCGTCATCAACAACGAAAACGGTAGCATCTGTCGCTATTTCTTGCTTTTGATTCATCATCGGTAGCTCTCCTTACACGATCGTAAACTCAGTATACAACTTAGCACAAATGCTATCAACAAGTGTAATGAAAATTATGCTGGTTTCCTTTAGAATGTGCAACACTTAAGGAGCCAACATGACAATATCGCACGCACTTTTCCAACATGCTCAGCAACATATACCCGGTGGGGTCAATTCACCCGTACGCTGTTTTTACGGTGTCGGTGGTGAACCCATCTTTATGAAAAGTGGAAAAGGCCCTTATTTACAGAGTGAAGACGATAAATCCTACATCGATTACATTTGCTCTTGGGGCCCCCTAATTTTAGGGCACGCAAATCCTGCCGTTATTTCGCGCGTGAATTCTGCTGTGCAAAAAGGTTTAGGGTTTGGCACCACAACAAAAGTTGAGATTGAACTGGCGGATAAAGTCTGTGAATTAATGCCTAATATTGAATTAGTGCGTATGGTTAGCTCAGGCACCGAAGCCACGATGTCTGCCATTCGATTAGCCCGTGGCTTTACCAAGCGCGATAAGCTACTTAAGTTTGAAGGTTGTTATCACGGCCACAGTGATTCACTGCTAGTCAAAGCCGGCTCCGGCGCCTTAACCTTAGGTGTACCTAGCTCTCCTGGTGTGCCAGCTGATTTGGTACAACATACATTAACGGCAACGTTTAATGATTTGGATAGCGCGCAACAAGTGTTTGAAAACCATCCTGACGAAATTGCTTGTGTGATACTAGAACCCATTGCTGGCAATATGAATTGCGTGCCCGCCAAAAAAGCCTTTTTACAAGGCTTGCGCGACTTATGTGACAAGTACGGTGCCGTATTGATCTTTGATGAAGTCATGACAGGCTTTCGCATCACTCAAGGTGGTGCACAACAATATTATGATATCAAACCTGACCTAACTTGCTTAGGTAAAGTCATTGGCGGCGGTTTGCCGGTCGGCGCATTTGGCGGTAAGCGTGACATCATGGAATACATCGCACCGCTTGGGCCTGTCTATCAAGCCGGCACACTATCTGGCAACCCCGTGTCTATGACGGCAGGTTTGGCAACCCTTGAAGGTACGCAAGCAGCAGGATTTTATGACAAGCTTGGCGATCATACGCAACAATTATCCAATGGCTTGCAAGCGATTGCTGATAAACACCACATTCCTTTTACCACCAACCAAGTGCATAGTATGTTTGGTTTCTTCTTCACTGATATTGAAAAAATAGAAAGCTTTGCTGACGTCATGACATGTGATGCTGAGCGCTTTAAAAAATTCTATCATGGCATGTTAGAACGCGGTGTGTATTTAGCGCCATCAATGTTTGAAACAGGTTTTACTTCATCGGCTCACGACGATGAAACGTTAGCACAGACTTTACAAGCAGCTGACGACGTGATGAAAGAATTGAAATAAATGAACCTCGTCATCCCGAGGCTTGACCGCAGGATCCAGAAAACCATTCTGGATGGCTAACAAATAACTGAGTACTAAACATCATGAGCGAAACCTTAATCAAGCAATTACAGAATGCCGATCTTTACTCACACCCAGTGAGTGATTTCAACGTGTTTGAAACTCATGGCTCGTGGGTCATCACGACCGGTGAATTTGTTTATAAAATCAAGAAACCCGTGCATTTCCCCTTTTTGGATTACTCGACGTTGGCAAAACGTAAACATTATTGCGAGCAAGAATTAAAACTCAATAGCGAAATGGCTGCGCAGATCTACATAGACGTCGTACCCATTTACGGCAATGAAGAGCACCCCAGCTTCGCAGCACAAGGCGAACCCATTGAATATGCTGTGAAAATGCGTGAATTCTCACAACAACAACTTTTTAGTCAGTTATTAAAAAATCATAAACTCAGCACTGATATTATCGATCAGCTAGCACTCAGCATTGTGGCGTTTCATAAAAACATCACCGTTGCTGGCGATGAAATTACTTATGGCAGCGCCGAACAAACTCACCAACTAGCAATGGATAATTTTTCTGAAACACTAGCTTTATTAACCGATGCAGATGACATTGCACAACTGAAGCAATTAGAAACCTTAACCGAACAAGCTTACCAACGTATTAAACCCATTATGGCAACACGCAAAGCCAAGGGATTCATTCGTCAAACGCATGGCGACATTCACTTAAACAATATTGTGTTGATTGATGGTAAACCGGTCATTTTCGATCGTATCGAATTCAATGAATCCTTTATTTGGAATGACACCATGGCCGATTTAGGCTTTATCGTCATGGATTTAGATGAACATGGTCAAACCGCTTTTGCCAACCGCTTAGCCAATCGATACTTTGAATACAGTGGTGATTATGAAGGTGTGAAATTATTACCTTACAACTGTGCTTATCGTGCGATGGTACGCGCGAAAGTCGATCAATTTCGTTTGCAGCAACCGGGTTTATCCGAAATTGAAATCGCCAGCATCAAACGGCATTACCAAGCGTGCTTAAGCTTAGTTGAAAATTATTTACAACTGACCACACCACAATTATTCATCACGCACGGCGTCAGTGCATCCGGTAAATCGACGGTGGCAAAAATCGTAGTTGAAAAAGCCGGCGCCATACAATTACGATCGGACTTAGAACGCAAACGACTGGCCAACATCGATTTGTTTGAGAACACGGAGTCACCGCTTTTAGCTGACTACTATTCACCTGAATTTTCAGAAAAAGTGTATGCACAGTTACTCGAACTTGCGCGTGATGTCATCGCAGCTGGATTCACTGTTGTGGTTGATGCAAGCTTCCTAACCGCCGCACAACGCCAACCTTTCGAGAACTTAGCGACTGAACTCAATATCCCTTACACCATTCTCCACTGCCATGCCCCTGCTGACACCCTCCGTCAATGGATGACTGAACGCGCCGAAACCAACACCCGCAACGTCTCCGAAGCACGCCTCGACATCCTCGAGCATCAATTACAACAAGATGATGATTTCACTGACACGGAAAAACAACATATCGTGCCAATCAACACCACAAAGACGATTAATTTCGATTTTTTAGGGTAAATTAAGTTTTTGTTAAGTATTATTGGTTATTATTTGCGCTAATAATAAGAAGAATACATCTGATGCCATACATACAGCTTGCAAGCGCACCTAAACGCCTTGTTGATCAACCGCCTAATGATTACATTTTAGTCATTCGTCAAAAGGCTCGATTCCGTTCAGGTAGTTATAGTGCTGGTGATATGTTGGCATTAACACCTTCTCCAACTCATCCTGCTTATCCAGAACAAGCCATTAGGCCTCAACTTAAACAGTTGCGAATCAATTTATTTGGCGCTGCAGGACGCTCGACTTCTATGACAAATATACTTACAGCAATGTCTGCAAGCGCCCAACCAACCAGCCAACCATCGTCACCTACGCCAACGCGACCTTCCTCGCCAATCGCATCACCTAATCGTATAAATTGGGTATTAGATATATGGAAGATGAGTGACAAAAAAATTAGACCCATGCCTATCCCCATACCACTTGGAACATCTCCCTGCTGTGTTGTTCCACTTAATTCTGCTTTGAATCCTGCTTTAACAACTATCACTGCCGTTGTGTCACCAGCTCACGCGTCGGAAATACCCAATGTTAAATATTATAATTTAGCTAATTCCGAACTTTTAACAACTCTACCAGCGGATGTTTCGCCTATTCTTTACGGTCCATCTGCATTCGAAACTGATTTTCGTTACCTTTATTGCTTTGAAAACTTAGGCCCATCCGGACAACCATATTTTCAACATCATTATCATTATTTTAGCTTAATTACAGGCACACTGACTTGGAAAATCTCCGGCGATACTAGACCTCGTATTAATCTATCACTACCAAATACTGTGCAATGTTACGATGTTATATCACCTAGAACTAACATTATATATGTGGCTTACGTTGACACCCAAGAAAATATTTACTGCAAGCAATACAACTCTATAACAGGTGCTGAAATAGACTCACGCGTAATGAAAATCAATGAGTCGGATGGATGTTCTAGTGTACCTGGTAAGGTGAAAGACATTAAACTTATTCCACGACGCGGCGATAAGTTATGTCCATTGGTACTTATTCATAGCGCAGATGGCTGCGCTGTATATGATTTCATGAAACGTACACGTCGTTCATTAATATTTCCCGTTCAGGCAGAAGTTGTTACAACGGCACCAATCGGCATGGATAAATTCTTATATTGCGCAAAACATCAAGGGCAATATAAAATAGGCAATTGCCGCACTGACTTGCTAAATCTCTCACCACCTAGAGACGTCATGCTTGATGATTCTGTCATCTAAGACTTGCTAATCAAACAAAAAACTTTACAATTGCCAAAACGATTAAGGATGCACTATGCCAATCAATATTCTAATCAACGGCGCATCTGGCCGCATGGGGCAACAGGCCATTGCTGCTATTGAGCAAGATGAAACATTAAACTTGGTTGCCACTGCCGGACGCCATGATGATTTAGGCTTGATGATTGCATCATCACAAGCGCAAGTGGTCGTCGATTTAACCGTGGCAAGTGTTGGCTTTACGAATGCCAATAAGATTATTGCCGCCGGTGCTCATCCCGTCATTGGCACAAGCGGTTTTACGCAAACTCAAGTGAAAATGTTGCAACAGCAGTGTGCTGAAAAGAAACTCGGTGGCATTATCGCCCCTAACTTTTCTATCGGTGGCGTATTGATGATGCAGTTTTCGAAAATGGCGGCCAAATATTTTAACCATGTTGAAATTGTTGAACGCCATCACGAGAATAAACAAGATGCTCCATCGGGTACGGCTATGCGCACGGCCGAAATGATTGCCGAAGCGCAACCGAATATTGCCGATGTGAAATGCGACGAAAAAATCCCTGGTGCGCATGGTGGCCATTATGAAAACGTATCCATCCATTCTATCCGTATGCCCGGCAACGTTGCTCATCAAGAAGTTATTTTTGGTGCTCACGGCGAAACTCTCACCATCAAACATGACAGCATCAACCGTGAATGCTTTATGCCCGGCTTGTTACTCGCCTGCAAAAAAGTGACTGAGCTTGATCAGTTGTTGTTTGGTTTAGAGCATTTACTGGATATTTAAGCAGCTTTACGAGGCTGATGATGTGAAGCTGTCGCTCTCGTCTTACTGATGGGCTTCTTGACAGGCTTTTTCTTTGGCTTAGGTTTTTCAGCTGCAATATCTGCCTGCATTTGTAAAATTTGTTGCAATTGCTTCTTTTCGATAAGCTCATCGCTAAGATATTTGCGTAATACACTAGTAATTAATGTTTGATACGGAATACCTTCTTCATCTGCACGTTTTTTTAACTCGTGAACATCACGACTAGTTAAACGCAGGCTGATAGTTTTGTCTTTTTTGAGATAGTTGGCTGCGCCTTCTTCTAAGATCGATTTCATTTTTTCAAACTCATCACCTATCATTGGCTCGGCATTTTCAAAACTATCTTTTAGTTCCTGCTCGTAAGGCTCTAGCTCAACCTCAACCTCAAAAATATCTTTTTTCACCTCTTTCATTTTAATGATCCTTTTAGCTGATATCGTCTCGTCATTTTTCTACTTGGCCAAATAGTTATCAGTCGCACTATATTATTTCGGTATTCGTACGGTACCTCATAAACATAATTGTCAACTTTCACGACCATAATAAACTGGTTGGGATAATTGATTGAATTATGACTAGGTTTAGTCGCCAATAAACACCCAGTATTTACAGCTATTGCAATATCTGTAAACCCAATCCCCCGCTCTTCTCTCAATTTCTTGTCCTTCTCAGGACAATATTCATATTGTATCGCTTCGTTCATATTAGTATAGCCTTTGTATATACATTGTCAATTTTAATAGACACAGAAATACTAGCACTAATGAACGATAAATGCAAATTGGTGTTTTAAATGAATTAAGTTAAATTAACCCTGGTACGCAATATCCAACTCACGTGCCGCTTTCACATCATCCAAGCGTTTGACTGGCATGGTGTGGGGAGCAGTGCGAACAAGCTCAGGATTACTTTCAGCTTCTTTGCGAATCGCGCTCATGGCGGCAACAAAGCCATCGATCTCTTCACGGGTTTCGGTTTCAGTTGGTTCGATGAGTAAGCATTCGGGCACAACCAATGGGAAGTAAGTTGTCGGGGCATGGAAGCCGTAATCCAACAAACGTTTGGCAAAGTCCATGGCATTAACGCCAAATTCTTTGGCTTCTTTTGATAGCGTGACGATGAATTCATGCGACGCGCGACGTTCTGGGAAGGCGATGGTAAAACCGGCTTCTTTCAAACCTTTCATTAAATAGTTCGCATTTAACGTGGCGTATTCACCGACGCGTTGCAAACCTTCACGGCCTAAAATGCGTGTGTATAAATAAGCGCGGATGATAATACCGGCATTACCCATGTAACAGGACAGTTTACCAATCGTTTGTGGATTGTCGTCTTCAGTGACCCAAACATATTGGTCAGCTTTTTTCTCAACCATCGGCACAGGTGCAAAAGGTTTTAAACGATCGTTAAAGGCAACAGGACCACAACCAGGACCGCCACCACCGTGTGGTGTCGCAAAGGTTTTGTGTAAATTCATGTGCATCACATCAAAGCCCATGTCACCGGGGCGACATTCACCCAAGATAGCATTTAGGTTGGCGCCATCGTAATACAACAAACCACCGACTTCATGAATCGTGCGAGCTACTGCTTGAATGTCGCGATCAAACACGCCCAAGGTTGAAGGGTTGGTTAACATAATGCCCGCTGTTTGCGGGCCCACTGCAGCTTTTAACGCAGCTAAATCAACATCACCATCTTTTTTGGTGGGGATTTCTTTCACTTTGTAACCACACATGACGGCAGTTGCAGGATTGGTACCATGCGCTGCATCAGGCACAATAATTTCTGTGCGTTCGGTATCGTTATTCGCATCATGATAGGCTTTAATCATCGCGACACCGGCGAATTCACCTTGTGCGCCGGCCATAGGCGCAAGTGAAACACCTGTCATGCCTGTGACATCAGCTAACATGTTTTGCAATTCGTAAACACACTGCATATAGCCTTGGCTGTGATCTAAATCGGCCAATGGATGACGTGATAAAAACTCAGGTAACATCGCTAACTTATGCACGCCACGAGGGTTATATTTCATGGTGCAAGAACCCAATGGGTAAAAGTGTGTATCGATGCTAAAGTTTTTACGCGATAATTTGGTGAAATGACGTACCACTTGCAACTCTGACACTTCAGGCAACAAAGGTTTTGTTTCGCGTGATAATTCAGCGGGGATATCGTCCGCTGCGATTTCATTTTTTGGCATTTGCGCGTGGGCGTGACGATTATTTTTTGATTCTTCAAATATTAACATTATTTGTTCTCCTGTGCTAAAGCATCGACCAGGGTATTTAAATCTTCTTCTATTTTTGTTTCAGTCGCGCAGATTAACAAACTGTTTTCTAGCTCGGGGTAATCTTTGCTTAAATCAAAGCCGGCTAAGATATCTTGTTTTGATAAAGCGCTAAGCACTTCAGCAACGGGCTTATCAAATTGCACCACGACTTCATGGAAATACGGTGCAGTGAAGATTTTCTTTACGCCCTTCACTTTTTGTAGTTTTTCAACTAATAATTTAGTGTTCGCATGACAGTGTTGCGCTACACGCTTGATGCCTTCAGGGCCAAGCAAGCTCATGTGAATGGTGGCGGCTGTCACTAGTAAACCTTGGTTAGTACAAATATTTGATGTCGCTTTTGAGCGACGAATATGTTGCTCACGCGCTTGCAGCGTTAGTACAAAACCGTCTTTGCCATCCATATCAACCGTACGGCCAATAATGCGGCCTGGCATTTGACGCACAAATTCTTGCTTGCAACACAACATACCAGCATAAGGACCGCCAGAATAAAGAGGCATACCCATCGGCTGTAATTCACCACAAACAATATCAGCGCCATTATCACCCCATTGACCAGGCTCTTTTAACATAGCCAGGGATAAAGGATTCACCACAGCAATGGCCATGGCGTTGTTTTCATGTGCCCAACGCGTTAACGCATCGACATCGTCTAATGCACCAAAGAAATTCGGTTGTGGGATCACTAAAGCGGTAATATCGTCACCTTCATACTGCTTCAATACTGCCATATCAATTTTGCCCGTGGCTTTATCAAAATCCACATCGATTAATTTGATTTTTTGCCCTTGCACTAACGTCTTAACCACTTTGCGGTAACTAGGGTGTACGGTACGTGGCATTAATATAGTTTTAGATTTTGATTTACGGTGACAACGAACAGACATCAACACGGCTTCGGCTAATGCGGTTGCACCGTCATACATCGAAGTATTCGACACATCCATGCCGGTTAAACTGGCTATCATACTTTGAAATTCATACAACAACTGTAACGTGCCTTGGCTCGCTTCAGCCTGATACGGTGTGTAACACGTTAAAAATTCACCGCGACCGGTAATTTCCCATACCGCAGCAGGAATATGATGTTCATATGCACCCGCACCAATGAAGTTCAAGCGAAAACTATCTTTAGCCGATAGTTCTTTCGACAAACGTGTCGCCTGCATTTCACTAATGCCGGTTGGCACATGCTCTAAGCCATTAATACGGATGGCATCAGGGATTTCATCAAACAAGTTATCAATGCTATCGACACCGATAACTTTCAACATCTCTTGCGCTTCTTGGTCTGTATGGGGGATATAAGGCATGTTAGCTCTCTAGTCGTTTGCCACTTCAGCATAAGCTTCGGCATCTAATAATTCATCTAACTCAGCGACGTCTGTCGGCGCGAGCTTAAATAACCAGCCACAGTTGTAAGGGTCTTGGTTAATCATTTCAGGTGTATCCGCTAATGCTTCGTTAATTTCAGTCACTGTGCCTGAAATAGGTGAATACACATCAGAAGCAGCTTTAACGGATTCAACCACGCCTGCTTCATCACCGGCTACTAACTCAGCGCCGACTTCTGGTAATTCAACAAACACTAAATCACCTAATAATTCTTGCGCATGGTGGCTGATACCAATCACAATCGCGCCATCATCATCACGCGCCCACTCATGGGACTTGGCATAACGTAAATCGTTTGGAATATTACTCATCACTTTCTCCTAACTGTTCAATTAAACTTTAACTTGGCCATTACGAACGAAGGGTAATTTTACCACTCGCGCTGCTAATTGTTTACCGCGAATTTCTACCTTCACCAGTTCACCTGTAGCCTTGGGCACACGGGCAAATGCGATAGCAGCTTTCATGGTTGGTGAAAATGTACCACTAGTAGTAACACCTTCGCCGATATCTTCAACGATAATCTTTTGGCCGTCACGAAGGACACCGCGATCTTCTAAAACAAGACCGACTAATTTTTCTTGCACGCCGTTTTCACGTTGCGCGGTTAGCACTGCTCGACCTAAGAAATCACGATCGGCAGGTTCCCAAGCAATGGTCCAACCCAAACCAGCGGCTAATGGTGAAACCGTTTCATCCATATCATTACCGTATAAATTCATGCCGGCTTCTAAACGCAGCGTATCGCGCGCGCCTAAACCACAAGGACGTACATCAGCGGCTAATAATGCCTGCCAAAACTCAACAACCTCAGTCGCCGGCAACATGATTTCTAAACCATCTTCACCCGTATAACCGGTACGAGCAATGACCCATTCGCCACAGGCTTTTGCAAAGAAAGGCTTTAATAATTCATCTGTTGCAGCTTGTTGCTCAGCGGTCATGGCTTGCTTCGCTTTCGCAATAGCATTCGGGCCTTGCACAGCAACAATGGCCAAGTCATCACGTTCGGTGACGGTGACATCAAAATTCGCGCTTTGTTTATTGAGCCAAGCTAAATCATTTTCACGTGTCGATGAGTTAACCACAATACGGTAAGTTTCATCATCAAAATAATATGTAATCAAATCATCAATCACACCGGCTTGCTCATTCAACATGCAGCTATACAAAGCTTTACCTGGCGCGGTTAATTTGGCAACGTCGTTCGCCAATAAATAACGTAAAAAATCTTTCGCTTGCGAGCCAACGATATCGATCGGTGTCATATGCGACACATCAAACATACCTGCATCTTGGCGTACGGCATTGTGCTCATCAATTTGTGAGCCATAATGAATAGGCAAATTCCAACCGTGGAAATCCACAACTTTGCCACCGGCATCGAGGTGTTGTTGGTATAGCGGGGTATTATTAGGCATAGTGTCATTCTCTGTGGATTTTAGGCCCGGAATTATACTGTCTTGCGCTGATTTTATCCATTTCTTCAACACTAAAATGCGAAATAGTTATCTGTGTATTATTTTTGCTATGTCGGCATTCGCCTATAACTTAATCTAAGTCATTGCAGCCAAACTACCGAGTCTATACAATAGGCATATCTGCTAATTCTGGAGAATAGTCATGCGTCGTTTTTTGGTTTTCATCTTTCTTATACTTACCGTAATTTCAGTACAAGCGGCAACGCAAACCAAGCATGAATCGCCTTATGATCAAAACCTCAAATCAACCTCAGGTGACTGGTGGCTCAACTGGGGTGTCGGTGGCGGCTTAGGCAACCATACTAGCGGTGTTGCAACATTATGGGGCTTTAACTACCAACTCCATGATGACCAAATTATCAGTGCTCGCATGAGTGGTTTGTACACCACACCACATTTTGGCCAAATTCACCCGATTGGTGGTTATCTGTTAACACCTTTACTAACGCATGGTGATAATGGCTACATCGGTGATACTGATGTCATGTATGGCTATATCAAACATTGGGGTAAAGCCATTGTGACTGCACAAGCTGGCTTAGGTTATGTGCAATGGCGAGCTAACAATGGCCCTGATGGCGCAATTGGCGCAACTCATTCAACCGTGGGTGTGCCGTTTGAAAGCCAATTGTTTTGGAGCTATAACCATGACAAAGGTATAGGCATTATTTTCTTCGGCAATTTGAATACGCAAGATCCTTATGCTGCTCTCGCATTAGCCTTGCACTTCGGTCATTTATACTAAACGATGAATAGCTTAACACGTCGTATTCCTCTCACCACGTACGCGTGGCTGGTGTGGATTGTCGCGGCTTTGTTTTACGCTTACGAATTTTTCTTACGCATTTCACCCAGCGTGATGAAACCCGACTTGATGCAAACCTTTGCCATTGATGCGACACAATTTGGTTTGTTATCTGGGCTTTATTATTATGCGTATGCGTCGATGCAACTACCTGTCGGCGTATTGCTTGATACTTTCGGCATTCGTCGCTTGCTCACCCTCGCCGCTTGCGCAGTCACTGTCGGCTGCTTATTGTTTGCAACAACGCATAGCCTTTTGTTAGCACAGTTAGGCCGCATCTTAATGGGTATTGGCTCTGCGTTTTCTTTCATTGGCTGTTTAAAACTGATCGCCAATTGGTTCCCTGAAAAATATTTAGCCATGGTGATTGGTCTGACAAATACACTCGGTGTTATGGGTGCTATCAGCGGTGAAGGGCCATTGAGTATAGTTGTCCACCAATTAGGCTGGCGTGACACATTTTTTATTGCCGCCATCTGCGGCATATTAATTGTGGTGCTAATTCGCTTGTTGGTGCGAGACAAACCTTGGCAAACTATTGCCGGCACCAAGCAGGATGCGAGCACCCCTCAACACTTTTGGGATGGTATTTCACGTGTTGTACGATCGAAACGCACGTGGTTAGTCGCCATGGTCGGTGGCTTAATGGTCGCACCGGTTTCCACCTTCACAGAATTATGGGGTGTTCCCTTTTTAGAAAAAGCGCACCACATCAGTCAAACCCATGCCGCTTTTTTAACATCTATTATGTTTATTGGTATCGCTGTCGGTGGTCCGCTGCATGGCTTAACTTCAGGTTTACTAAAGCGCCGTAAACCGGTTATTTGGTTTGGGTGTTTGTTTGCTCTGCTAATCATGAGTAGTATTTTCTATCTGCCGATTAACAATGTATGGTTCCTTGGTGTTTTATTGTTTTTATTCGGCTATTGCATCAGCAGCATGCTGTTGTGCTTTGCAATTAATAGCGAGCTACACCCGAGTTGGGCAACCGGTGTTTCGGTCGGCTTCACTAATATGTGTGTGATGCTAGGCGGCACGATTTTTCAGCCGCTAGTCGGGAAACTATTAGATGCACAATGGACAGGGTTGTTGCATGACAAAGAACGGCTTTATACATTGCACGCTTACCATACTGCTTTAGCAGTATTGCCTGCCTGTTTAATTGCTGCATTAATTATTATTCCCTTTATCTCCGAAACATTTTGTTCGCGCGAAGCCGATTGTTGCTAGATGACTTGCGTGAATGCCGTTTTTAAAACCTGACATTTGTCAGTCAGGTTCAAGCCCGATCCACGCAACGTTGCTAATGCATTGTTAGAACTAAACAACTTGTCAAACGCAGTCATGGTTTTTTGGGTAATGACATTATCCGCTTTACGTGCACGCTCATATTTTCGTAAGACTTGTTTAGCTGCATGGTTACGATCAGATTGTAACGCTGTATTAATAGTATCAGCTAAACACTTGGCATCCGCAAAACCTAAATTCACTCCTAAGCCAGCTAAAGGATGAATTGTATGAGCAGCATCACCGATTAAAGCTAAACCTTCATCGACATAATGCTTGGCATGTTTAGCGATGAGCGGAAAACTCGGCCGTGCTGATTGCAAACTCACATTGCCAAGTTTATTTTCAAAGGCATGCGTGATGGCCTGTTCGAACTCAGTATCGGTTAACGCCATTAAGCGTTCCACCTCTTCATTCTTAGCACTCCAAACGATGGAACAATAGTTTGAATCATCCAAGGGTAAAAATGCCAGCGGGCCTGTTGTTAAAAAACGTTGATATGCCATGCATTGATGCGGCTTTTCTGTTTTGACAGTTGCGACAATGGCGCGCGCCTGGTAATCGTGTTCGGTGATTGCAATATTAGCTTGTTGGCGTAACCACGAGTTTCCGCCATCAGCCCCAACGATTACATTAGCGTGGAGTGTTTCACCTGTGGCAGTAGTTAATTGCTTCGGCTGATATGCTGTTAGTGTGATAGGTGATAATAATGTTACGTTACTTGGTAACACATCTAACATCGTTTTTCGAATGACTGAGTTTTCAATAATGTGGCCTAAATAAGGTTTCGCATCATCAGCCGCATCAAAGGTTATGTTGCCATCACTATTGGCATCCCAAACGTACATTTTTTCAAACGGGCTAATGCGCAAGGCTTTTATCGCTTGCCACAAATTAAGTTGCTCAAAGAATTGTTGTGAGTGAGGGTTGATGGCGCTGACACGCAAATCATAACCATCACGCGGCCAAACAGGTTCGTCGGCTTTAGCTTCGACGATAGCAATGGAAAGCTCACTATCAGCCAAAGCATGCGCCAAGCTTAAGCCGACCATGCCTGCGCCGATAATGATAATGTCGTAATTTGTTTGCATTACATTATTTTATCATAGATTTATGTTGATACCATTGCTTCGACTGCGTCACGATCCTCACTACTGTTAACATAACAGGCACTTCTACCAACACACCGACAACAGTGGCTAATGCGGCACCCGAGTTAAAGCCGAATAAACTAATAGCCGTTGCAACAGCAAGCTCGAAAAAATTACTCGCCCCGATTAAAGCCGATGGACCTGCAACAGCATGTGATTCACCCGTTATTTTATTCAAGAAATAAGCACCCATCGAGCTGAAATACACTTGAATTAAAATAGGGATAGCGAGCAACAACACAACCAAGGGGTGATGCACCAGCATTTGGCCTTGGAAACTAAATAGCAACACTAACATAGCTAATAATGCGATAAGAGAGACAGGATGCAGAAGCTTCAGCACGCGTTCAAGCTTGTTAGCACCCTGCTTAACTAAACAAATACGAATCAATTGCGCAATGAAAAATGGGATGATGATGTAAATACCAACAGAATAAAGCAAGGTATCCCACGGTACATGAATATTAGCGACACCAAGCAGTAAACCCACAATGGGAGCAAAAGCAAAAATCATAATGATATCGTTGAGCGCCACTTGTGTAAGTGTAAAGTTTGCATCACCTTTACATAGATAACTCCAAACAAACACCATGGCTGTACAAGGTGCTGCCGATAAAATAATTAACCCGGCAATATAACTATCTATTTCATGTGCGGGCAACCAGCTGGCGAAAACATGTTTGATAAAAATCCAAGCGAGCAATGCCATCGAAAACGGCTTCACCAACCAATTAATCGCTAATGTGATGGTAATACCCCGCCAATGGTTTTTCACTTGACTGAGTTCCGATAAGTCCACTCGAATCAACATTGGAATAATCATTAACCAAATCAGTATAGCGACGGGTATGTTGACCTGAGAAAGCTCGATGTGACCAACAGCCTGGATAGTATTTGGAATCAAATAACCCAGTGACACGCCTACGACCATACAAACCAGAACCCAAAGTGTTAGCCATTTTTCAAAAAATCCAATAGCTGATGTTTGTTTTTTTTCATTCATAAGTTTAATTCCTAATGATTATTGCTTTAGCATGCTTTCTTTTTAGATTGCGTACAACAAGCATCCAATAAATAATTGGATAATGACTTAAGGATTGACACATTCATTCGACAAACCAAACACTGCGCCACTTGCTCTCGCTCAACCACGCCCACTGATTCAAGTCGACGGATATGATGAGTCAATGTGGAATTAGGCATATCAAGTTTTTTGCCAATCAGACCTGTATTCAATCCATCAGCCCCGACCTTCACTAACTCTTTAACAATAGCAAGGCGCGCTGGATGGCCCAACTCGGCAAAAATGGCTGAGGCATCTAATAATTTCAACTTAATGATTCCATATTACTAATATTATGGTAATATTAATTTGACTGTTGAGTCTTGTCAAGCTTAATAGCCATATAAACCTCTAATTAGGAGAACAATTATGAAAAAGTTACATATACACGTCGGTGTCGACGATTTATCGCAAAGCATGGCATTTTACACCTCTTTGTTCGGCGAAAAGCCCATAAAAATCAAAGATGATTATGCGAAATGGATGCTGGAAGATCCTTGTGTTAATTTTGCTATTTCGACACAAGTGAAGCAAAAAGGTGTGAATCACTTAGGCATTCAAGTTACTGATGCCGCTGAACTAGACCAGGTTCGACAGCAGCTGTCTGATGCGAATATTTCTACACATAAAGATGGAGATACCACTTGCTGTTATGCACGCTCGAAAAAATCATGGGTGGCCGATCCGGATGGTGTGGCCTGGGAAGCGTATTACACGATGGAAGATGTGCAAACTTTTTCAGAGTAGTAATCGCTATTTTAAGGTTAACCCTCTAGCCAAACGGCTGGCTTTACCGCGAAACCCCATCGCGCGTTTGGCTAGCCATTTTTTTAATGGTGACACATTATCTAATACAGCCAAGCTTAAACCTCTAATAGGCGTGAGTGGCCATAATTCATTAGAAAAGATATTAAGCAATGTGTCTGTAAAATGAATCGTTTGCTCTTGATCGCATTGACGCGCATCCGCATAAGCCTGCAGGCGTTGCTGATGACCTAGGTCTTTCGCGTCTTCGGCTGCCACTAGCACTTCAGCTAATTCAGCCACATCACGTAGCGCTAAATTGAAACCTTGCGCCGCAACAGGATGTAGCGCATGCGCAGCATTACCTAAAATAATTAACCCTTCACGCACTTGCTCATGACTTTCAATTAAATTGAGTGGAAACATCATACGCTTGCTGGCAGCAATAAAACGACCCGCACGATGACCAAATTCAGTTTGGAGTTGTTCAAGAAAGGTTGGCTCATCTAATTCTACCAACTGTTTAACTTGCTCATGCGTTGCCGTCCACACTAATGCCATATGATTATCATCAACCGGTAATAAAGCGATCGGCCCTGCTTCTGTAAAGCGCTCATAGGCTTTGTGCCCATGTTTACGATCAAGTGTAATATTTGCAACAACTGCGCTTTGATCATAATCAGTTGTTGTGGTTTTAATATTCAATAATTCACGTGTTTTCGAAAAGTTACCATCGGCAGCAATAACTAATTGCGTGGTAATTGTCTGTTCGCCCTGTTCAGTTTCGACGGTCAGTGATTTGTTGTTTAAATCTATCGCTTTCATAGTCGCGGGGCGCAGCCACGTTACACCATCGGTCAATACATCATATAATGATTTACCGACCATTTGCGCTTGAATCGAATAACCTAGTGCATCAACGCTTTGCTCATTCGCATGAATCCGCGTCGCACCGAAATGACCTCTATCTGAAATATGAATATGGTGAATCGGCGTTGTGTAAGCTTGCATCTGCTCCCACACACCTAAACCTGAAAAAATTTGTTTCGAAGAATAAGATAAAGCTATCGAACGCGCATTCACATCATTTGCATTTAATTCACGCTCAGGAGAAGCTTCTACAATTGTGACAGAAAAAGGAGAATCTTTCAGCGCTAAAGCCAAGCTTGCACCAACCAATCCACCACCGATGATGACTATGTCGAAATATTTTGTCACAGACATTCCTAATAAAGCTTACGGCTCATCCAGCCATAAAAGCTTCAATCTCTTCAACCGTTTTAGGTAATTCACACGTCAGGACATCAGCACTCTGCTCGGTCACCAATACATCGTCCTCAATGCGAATACCGATACCACGCCATTTAGCCTCAACGTCAGTATTATCGTCAGCGATGTAAATACCGGGTTCGACTGTTAAGCACATGCCTGGTTGCAATTCTCGCCACTCACCATCGATTTTATAATCCCCGACATCATGAACATCAATGCCGATCCAATGGCTGATGTTATGCATATAAACGGTTTTATACTGCTCTTCTGCCAACGCAGTTTCAAGAGAAGCATTAATAATGCCAAGCGCAATTAATCCTTCTGTGATTTTTTGGCAGGCTAGTTTTTGCAAATCACCAAATTTCGTGCCAGGCTTAATCAAATCGATAACCGCCAATTGTGCAGTCAGCGCAACGTTGTATAAGGCTTTTTGTTCAGCACTAAACTTGCCATTAACCGGATAGGTGCGAGTAATGTCAGAAGCATAGAATTCATATTCACAACCGGCATCAATTAACACCAAATCACCATCATTTAGCGTATCGTTATTATCAACATAATGCAGTGTACAAGCATTATTGCCGCCCGCAACGATAGAACCATAAGCCGGTGCGACGCAGCCATGTTTTTTAAACACATATTCGATTTCAGCTTGCACTTCATATTCACGCATAGCAGGCTGTGTCGATTGCCAAGCACGTTTGTGTGCTTCAACAGCGATGTCAGCAGCTTTATGCATCAATTGCTGCTCAGCTCCACTTTTAATTAGCCGCATTTCATGCACAATACTGCTTAAGCTCACAAATTCTGTCGGTGCACCAACGCCGCCTCGTACTTTGGCTTGCAAGTCGCGTGTCCACTGCATAACCAGCGTATCCATTTCTGGATCGCTAGCAATGTGATAATAAATACGCTGTTTGCCAGCGAGTAAATCTAAAATCACTTCATCGATATCTTCAATAGCATAAGATTCATCAGCACCATGCTGATCGACAGCACCTTGTTGGCCTGCATAATGGCCGGTCCAGACTTCCATGGCAGGATTTTTTTCACGGTTGAATAAGACATATTCACCCTGCTCACGGCCTGGAATAAATAAAGCAATCGCATCCGGCTCATTGAATCCCGTTAAATAATAGAAATCACTGTTTTGTCGATACCGATGCTCGGTATCATTATTGCGGTGTAATTCAGAAGCCGCGGCAACCATCGCTATACTATTCGGCGCCATTTGTTGTATCACCTGTTGGCGACGCTGAGAAAATTCTGTTTGAGTTATCATGTTGCTTGTCCTGTTAACACGAAATCGGTGTATAAATTTAAAACTGCCATACGAACATATTCCACTAATTCGACATAGCTTAGCTCATCTTCGAGTGTATCTTGATTATTCTCCACATCAACTTTGCTGATGGACTCAATATCTTGCAATAATTCAGCCACATCATCTGATTTTAGTGCAGATTCAGACAATCCTGCTTGCCCTAAGCCGGATAAAAATCCTTGGCACCATTCACTCAACGCATGAGCACGCTGATTGATAGCATCACTATCATCACCTGGTAATAACAAGGTAAACATAAATGCATCATCTGTGAAATCTTGTTGCAATTGGCGTTGCGTCTCTTGATACAACATTGATAGTGTTGGGGATTCATTTTCTGGCATGCCGGCATTTGCACACAACATACCACATACAAAACCATGCATCTCTGCCGCACCAAGCACATGTTGCTCTTCCGTAAGACTGAGTGTTATTTCGTCATAGGTCATATTCACCTCGCAATAAATGCAGGATTTTAACATATAGTTTGAATGGATGCTTTTTAACTTGACCCAGCTGAGTGAGAGGCTTAAGATTCATGTCGCACCTCGTTTTGGAGAAAAACATGAAAAATGATGAAACCAGCGTTTCTATCAACCTCGTTAACAAAGAATTTCAATTTAAATGTCCCCCAGCAGAAATTGATAAATTACAACAAGCAGCGCTCTACCTTGATAGCAAAATGCAAGAGATTGACCAAGGTCAACGCGCCGTTAATTTTGAGCAAAATGTCGTGATGGCAGCAATGAACATCTCTTATGAACTCATTCATGAGCAACATAAAACACGCCATAACGATAGTTTAATTAAGCGTATCCGCAAACTTCGCGAACGTTTAGCCAAAGCGGCCAATCAAGAACAAAAAATAGAATTAATACCCGAACCTAACGTAGCCCAATAAGCGTCAGATTTGCTATAATATATCTGCGTTCTCTGGCATGTTCGTTATCGTGTCTTCATTTTTGAACCAATGCTCTCGAGCACGGGATTTTCAACTTCAATCGCCGTTGTGCAAGCCGACCTTGAGCCGGAAGCCTGAAGCGATTTGCGAAAAGCCCACCTGGTTTACCCCAGGTTCAAATGAAAATCGAGACGGCATCTTGGAGGGCGTACTTATCTAGAATATAGAGCTTGGAGTATGGCCCTTGGAGAATATAGCACTTCGAAAAAAAATCAAAGCTCAACGTCAGCAACTTTCTACTACTGCTCAACAATCACATTCTAAAATTATTTGTAACACTTTTTTAACATTGCCTGAGTTTCAACACGCTCTGCATGTTGCTGTTTATTTTTCTGTGAAAGGTGAAGTTGACACTTCTTTAATTATTGAGGCTATTTGGCAGCAAGGTAAAAAATGCTACTTACCGATTATTAATGATGATGGTATATTAGATTTTGTCGCTTATGATGCGCAAACTACGCTTATACCGAATAAATTTGGCATCTTAGAACCAAAAGATAAAAACAATTTATTTCCAACGCAACAACTTGATATGGTGGTGACACCCTTAGTTGCATTTGATGAGCAATGCAACCGCCTCGGCATGGGGATGGGTTACTATGATAAAACATTTGCATTCTTATCTAGCGCAACAATGCCTAAATTAATTGGCCTAGCTTACGAATGTCAAAAAACTGCTACAATAGATATTCAGGACTGGGATATCCCAATGAATCAGGTTGTCACAGAAAAAACGACTTATACTAGGAAGTAACATGTCATTTATTAGCTACGCACAAAATTTTGAAGATGTGATATTAAACCGTGTTTTTAAAAATATAACAAATGGCTTTTATATCGATGTTGGGGCGTACTCACCAAGCGAACATTCCGTGACTAAAACTTTTTACGATAGAGGCTGGCATGGCATTAATATCGAACCAGTTGCCAGTTATTATAAAAAATTCCCTCCAGTTCGCCCTAATGATATTAACCTCAATATAGCCGTTAGCGACAAAGAGGCTGAATTGAAATTTTACGAAGTAAAAGATACTGGCTTATCCACACTCAATCCCGAAATTGCTGAAATGCACCGTAACAGATTCAATGTAACTGATTACACCATAAAAGTTAACACGTTAAGTCAAGTGCTAAAACAACATACCACAAAAAATCAAACCATTCATTTTTTAAAAATTGATGTCGAAGGCCATGAAAAAGAAGTTGTCTTGGGGTTGGACCTTAACCAATATCGACCCTGGGTTGTTGTAATAGAAGCAACAAAGCCCTTGAGCGAAGAAATCCTCTCAGAACCATGGGAATCAATGCTAACTGACAAAAATTACACATTCGTTTATTTTGATGGGTTAAATAACTTTTATTTAGCCAACGAGCACAGTAATTATCGATCATGCTTTCAATTACCACCCAATTTTTTTGATGGCTATATACCATTTGAGCGGAATGAATTTATAAAACTGGGTGATACCATCAAACAACTTGAAGCTGAAAAACAGGCTATTCTTAACAGCCACTCATGGAAGATCACGAAACCTTTGCGAGCGGTTAGTGATTTTTTTCGAAGAAACAAGGAATCATCATGAATTACTGGCTAATGAAATCTGAACCTGATGCTTATAGTATCGATGATTTGAAGCGCGACAAAATCGAATTTTGGGATGGCATTCGCAACTACCAAGCGCGCAACATGATGCGTGACGGCATGCAAAAAGGCGATTTAGTTTTTTTTTACCACTCCAATACAAAACCACCAGGCATTGTAGGCGTTATGCAAGTCTGCTCAACTGAAGCATATCCTGATCACACACAATTCAACCCTGAAAGTAAATATTATGACCCTAAAAGCGATCCTGACAAACCTCGTTGGTTAGGTGTCGATATGAAATATAAAAAGAAATTCAAACGCCTCATCAGCTTAGATGAGCTACGCCAACATCCTGAACTAGAAACCATGGTAACCCTGCGAAAAGGTAATCGTTTATCGATTACACCTGTCGAAGAAAAACATTGGGATATTATTTTGAAGATGGCTGAATAAGTGTGACTAGTTCTTGGGTAATATCCACACCATACGATAAGGTGTGATACTGCTCAATATAAGTATAAGCATTTGCCCTAATAACTGTCCATAGCTGACTGTCTGTTAATAGTTTCTTGATGGACTCAACCCATGTAGCCACAGTATCAGCGACAAGGATATCTTTTTCATTATTAACATTCATCCCCTCTGTTGCCATTGATGATGCGATAGTCGGCAGCCCATAAGCCATAGTCGTACAGAGTTTTCCTTTCATTCCTGCCCCGAAACGTAAAGGCGCGACAGCTATTTTAACTTGATTCATCAACTCATATAAATCTTCAACTTGTCCTGTCACAGTAATCCCATCACTCACCAACGCCTTTACTGCAGCGGTTGGATGACTGCCCACGATATAAAAATGTAAATTTGGTATGCGTTGCTTTATCAAGGGGTATATTTCATTGACAAAAAATGTCACTGCGTCAACATTAGGTTGATGCTGATAATTCCCCAAGAATAATATACCCTCGCGCTCATTAAATGCTGCAGGCGTAGGCATGAGTTCGACAAAGATAGGTAAAGTTGTGACAGGAGTTTGTTTTAATTCAATATCTAACAATTTTTTTTCAACGTGGCTATGCACCACGACAGCATCCGCTTTTTGCAAAATGGCCAATTCTTCTGTTTTGATACGCTTAGCAACATAATCTAATAACGCCGACCTCATCAATTTAGCAAAACGTTGTTGACGAAGATAGAACAAATCAGCAGGATTAATAATAAATTTTGTCGCCATATTAGTCATCAGTGTTTTCTTCAACAAACGTGCTATTGGATAGCGATAAATAAACACCATTTTGAATTTTTCAGCATGGTGCTGTAAATAAACCATAGGAGACGCTGCCAATAAAATTTCTACTCCCATATTTTTCAATTCAGAAAGATAGGACTCATCACCTTGTTGCTGTAACATGGGCATAAAGCAAACTTGATAACCTAACTGCTTAAAGATTTTTAATTGATTAATTGTCGCGACAGAACCTGCATCTTGATTAGCACGAGGGACAAAATGATCAACAATAAGCACGCTATTCTCTACAATATCATCAGCACGCTGACTAGCGGTATTGTATTTCCGTGCTTTAATGCAATAAGCACAAGTTCGGATGGCATCTCGAAATGTTAATGGCAGTAAATAGAATAAAAACTTCAGTCCGTGTCTCATCATAAGTATCATGATAATTTTCGATCGGTTTTTAATTTTGGCAACAACTCTTGCCATTGGCCTCGCACATTATCCTCAGAATAAAGTGCTACTTGCTTTAACCCGCTAGCGATTAACCGTTCACGAATTTCTGCTGCTTCAGTAGAAATAAACAATTTTTCCATTTCACCAACAACAGAGTCAATGTCATAAGGATTACAGTAAAGACTAGCCTCTCCCATGACTTCATGGAAAACGGGGATATCTGACACAATCGTTGGGCACTCACATTGCATAGCTTCCAGTGGTGCATAACCAAATCCTTCTTGGTAAGACAAAAACACCAAAGCTTTAGCATGCGAATACACCACCATTAACTCTTCAAATGCGATCCCGCTCAAATGTACAATATCACCTGACTCGAGATAATGTGACATCGTTTGCTTTATTTCATCGTTCTTCCAACCTGCGCTTGCGACGATGACTAACTTCAAGTCAGAGTTGTGCTTATTTCGGTACCGCTCCCAAGCTCGAATCAAAGTTAAATAGTTTTTTCTGGGCTCCAATGACGAAACACAAAGAATATATTCACCATTACCCAATAAAGCTTCTCGTTTTCTATCATCATGTACTTTGTGATATTGAGGCAATACAATGCAAGGAATAACAACAGACTTATTTTCAAGCTGAGGTCGAAATTTCAGCAAGCCATCCCGCGCGGAATTTGAAATACAAACATAAATTGAATCTTCACTGCATTGCTTCATGTCAGTGCGATGCGAGCAATAATCAGGGCCACATACATCAGGTGAGGTTAGAGGGATAGAGTCATAATAACGCACTAATTTAATCGTCTCGGGATGCACAGTGATAGCTTTTTGATTTTGAAATAAAACAAAATCCCAACCTTTCGTATTAAGATAGGCTTTTTTCTTTAGCAACGTATAAAGCGTAGCTGCTCGCCAACTAAGCGCAGTTGCATAGAATTTTTTATGCATCACTTGCTCGTAATCTGTATGTGCAAGCGTCTTGGCAAAAAAGCACCGCCAGATGTAATCTAAATAAGCATCAACAGGTAAGTTAATCACCGAAAACTTACTCTTCGATATCAAATGTAAAAATGTTTTTAAACGTTTGTAAAATAAAACAGGGGGGATTTTTTCATATTCAATTTTTTCAGCATGCAGATGGCTAGTTAACGATCCAATATATTCTTGTGCGTCTAGTGTATTGTTTTGCAAGCGATGCATCTGTTTTTCAGAAAAATGGAACGTGCCCATACCTAGCGCTAATAACAAACCGTCCACCTCAACTTCATCTAAATCAGCTAAGGCCTTAAATAACAGACGTGTTTCCTGTGGAATGCCTGTATACCCATGGGCGCCATAACTTAAATCATATAGTAAACGAATTTTTGACATGCTTATCCATTGGCTTCATATTGCTGCATAATTTCTTCCACGTCACCATACATTTTCATTTCACCATGCTCTAACCACAAAACTTTGTTGCAAATTTCACGAATATACTGATTATCATGTGTTGACATCACAACAATTTCTGCGCGGTTTGACATGTTTGAAATGCGATCGCGTGATTTTTTTCTAAACGATGCATCACCAGCACCAATCACCTCATCAATCAATAATATTTCGGCCGTCAGCGAAGTGGCTACAGCAAAGGCTAAACGAATCAACATACCTGAAGAATAGGTTTTAACTGGCATATCCAAATAGGGACCTAGCTCTGTAAACTCTGTTACATCAACGATTAACTGTTCCAGCTGCTTCGCTTTTAAACCTTTCAAATTAGCTTGCAACTTGATATTTTCTATTCCAGTGAACTCCAACACCATCCCCGAGCTCGCCGATAACAAGCTCACAACCTCACCGCTAATGTCTAAATCACCTGCCTGTGGCGAATAAATACCAGCTAATAATCTTAACAACGTTGATTTTCCTGCTCCGTTATGTCCAATCAAACCTAACTTGTCGCCTTCCTTTAACGAAAAACTCACATTGCTTAACGCGTTAACAACAACTTTTTTGTGTTCAGCATTAAGCGCCCCGCCAGTCGCCACTTTAATTAAACTATGGCGGAGAGAACGATTATTCATATGATAGAGCGGATAAGCCAAGCCAATATTTTCTAATGTTATTCCTGCCATGCTACACCCAAAACGCGAGATATCGTCGTTTCCATAGTAATAATAAACTACATACAATAAAACCGAACAACGTCGTAACGCTTGCAAAAACCCATGAAGATAATGCTGGCGCATGTCCTAATAAAGGTGAGCGAACCAAATCAAGGAAATAAACAACTGGATTCAGTTTAACAATCAAGGAGTCACTGCCTAACAATTTCGGCATCCAGGTGATAGGTGACACAAAGAATACCACTTGCACCAAGCTCGCGACTAATGGAGGGACATCACGAAACCTTGCGCCAGCTAACGCGATAATATACGTTACCCAAAATAGATTAATAATAATTAATAGTAACCCAGGAATAACAAATAGAATTGACCAACCTGGTGCCATATGAAATACCAACATAACGATGAGATAAATAATAGCGTTATGCCCTAGGGTAATACAGTTACGCCAAATTAATCGCGCCACGTATAGCGAATAAGGCAAATTGTTTTGTAAAATATAATCACGCGCTTGAATAAACACATGTGGAGCATCAGTTAACGTAAAAGAAACAAAATACCAAACGATAAAACCTGATGTTAAAAATGGAATATATTCATGTAAGGGCTGCTTAAATAACTTGGCATAAATAACGGACAACACGACAATGAATATGCCCATACTGATCGTTATCCAGAACGGTCCAAAAATAGACCCCCGATAACGCTGCAAAACATCTAACCAGGCCCAGTACGCCCATACACGCGACTTTGTCACCACTGCTTTATAATCTGCAATTAGATATTTAAATTCCCTGAACATAATATTCCATTTATCTTTTAACTCAGTCTTTTCAACTCTTCCGTCGCCATCATCGTAGCCAACTGTTCGAGCTCGACTTTAGGTGCCCAGCCCAATACTTGCTTGGCTTTGTCGGGATTACCCAATAACTGCTCTACTTCAGCAGGTCGATAATAAGCAGGATTAATTTTTATAATAGTTTTATTACTTTTGCGATCGATACCAATTTCATCGACACCTTTTCCTTGCCAAATGAGATCAATATCCATTGCTTTTGCAACTGTTTCGACAAAGATTCTGACTGAGTTTGTTTTACCTGTTGCCAACACATAATCGTCTGCTTTTTCATGCTGCAGCATAGCATACATGCCCTCAACATAATCACCAGCAAAACCCCAGTCACGCTCAGCGTCCATATTGCCTAGCTCTAAAAATTCTTGTTTGCCGCGACTAATTTTTGCTAAACCCAAGGTTATTTTACGCGTCACGAACTCTGCACCACGTAGTGGTGACTCATGATTAAACAAAAGCCCACTACAAGCATGCATATCGAATGATTCACGATAATTAACCACCGCCCAATGAGCGAATAACTTAGCTACACCGTAAGGACTGCGAGGATAAAATGGCGTTGACTCAGATTGAGGGACTTCTTGCACCTTACCAAACATTTCAGAAGTCGAAGCTTGATAAAATTTAATCCTAGGATTAATGCTGCGTATGGCTTCGAGTATCCGCATAACTCCCATTGCATCTAAATCTGCCGTATAAAGCGGCAATTCAAATGAAGCGGCAACAAAGCTTTGCGCAGCTAAATTATATATTTCTGTCGGCTTGATTCTCTCAATCAGGCGAAAAATATTCGTCAGCTCAACCAATTCAAACGGCACCATTTCAACATCATTTTCAATACCCAGCTCTTCCAATCGCCATAAATTTAAACTCGATGACCGACGATACCCGCCATAAACTTTATAGCCTTTATTCAACAATAATTGACTAAGATAAGCACCATCTTGACCTGTCACTCCTGTGACTAACGCAACTTTTTGACTCATTAATTTTCAACCTTATACTATTTAGCAGAGCGATACGACTATACACTATTTTTTAAGCTGCTTAAACAAGTTCAACCAGTCCGCACTTATCCTGTCTTCCTGATACCGTTTCACTTGCTGCAATCCTTTTTTTATCAACGTTTGTCGGTTTTGCTTAGCCGTGGCTACGACAATTAACTCAGCTATCCGTTCAGCAATTGAATTAACATCATATGGATCACAATACAAACTAGCCTCTCCCATAATTTCACGAAAGACAGGCAGGTCTGATATGATAGTAGGACACTCACATTGCATCGCCTCTAAAGGTGTATAACCAAATCCTTCTGCAAAGGAGGGAAACACCATCGCTTCAGCATGAGAATATAGTAATTGCAACTCATCTGTACTGAGGTTTTCCAAATGAATAATGTCGCCTTTTAACAAATGCGGCTTCATTAGATCTACAATTTCTTCTCCGTTTCCACCGACCCCAGCAACAATAATCAACTTCACTTTCAAGTTATACTTTGCGCAAAATATTTCCCAAGCTTTAATTAAATTAACATAATTTTTCCGTATATCTAATGTCGAAACAGAAGCGATGTACTTCATATCCCCCATCGAAATATTCTTTTTCACTGTATTTCGCTCAGATTCGCTCAGCGTTTTTTTTGACATTCGCGCGGAGATAAATTTCTCTAGTCTCTCTTTATTGTTTTGATGCTGATAACCTTGAGGTAAAATACCCAAGACCGTTGCACTGCGTTCTTCTAGCTCAGGCTTGAAACTTAATAATTCTTTTCGAGCGCTATCCGAAATACACACATAAAAGGCATCATCCGAATTAACTGCTAAACTTAATTGATGAGCCTCACAGGTTCCATGATTTGTGAAGTCGGGATTAATTAGCGGAATAGCATCATAGTAACGAATAAGCAACTGACAGGAAGCTGGGACCATTAATGGCCGAGGTTGATTTTGATCTTGCAACAAAACAAAATCCCAATGTTGAGCATTTAACCTTACTTTTTTTCGCAACTTGGCAAAATCATGTAATGATCTTGTGGTTAATGCCGTTGCATAAAAAGCTTGCTCCATAATAGTTGAGAACTTTTCAGCACTTAATGATTTAGCAAAATAATTCCGCCAGATAAGCTCCTTAAACAGCTTCGTAGGTAATTGTGACACGGAAAATCTACGCCTAGTCCACAAACTCAATAGTTGATGCAACCTAGTCCAACGATTTTTTGGCCCTGCTTCATTGATAAGGTCGTTCATATAGCAGGTTGCGGATGTTAAGTCTGAAGGAATACTCCTAACAAACCGCTCAGAATAGGGTATTAAAGCTCCCCCTTCCTCCATTAGCAAACCGTCTGCTATTAGTTCAGGTATTCCTGCAAACATATTAAACAACAACCGTGTTTCTTGCGGAATACCACTAAACCCCATTTTAGCAAACGTTAAATCGTGTAAAAGTCGCATACCTATATTCCTTAACATTAACTACAATTCTAGCACGCGGCGGAGATTACTCATCATTTTTTCATGCTATCAACCCAACGATTCGTCACAGTACAGAACTGGAAAAAATCACCAAGCGACTGCAACTTTAGTCGCTCTAAATATACACAAAAAAACCGCGAACAATATAAATATCATTCGCGGTTTTTTATTGGTGCAAGATCTCTATTCGCCGTTAGAATCATGATCCTTTTTAAAACGTGGATCATTCTCATACCAGAGTGCGGCAATGATGCCGACACTAGCTGCGAAACAAACACCGATTATCCAAGTAAAATACCACATAACAATCTCCTAGTATAAATGGTCGCCATTGCGCTCAATGTGTTCAACGGTTACTGGACCCCACATTTTACGATAAACCCATTGGGTGTAAAATGCGACGAAAGGTAAAATAATGCAAGTAGCAACGAACATTATCTGCAACGTATATTGTGCAGACGATGCACTCCAAATCGTTAAGCTTTGATCTGGCACTGTACTTGATGGCACGACAAATGGGAACATGCTTAATCCAAAAGTAAACATACTACCAACGACCATCATAGCGCTGCCTAAAAATGACATCTTAGACTTACGCATCGCGGCCATCACTATCACCAATATTGAACCTAAGATGGCAACTAATGGTGCGATTAAGAATAGAGGGTGAATACCATAATTCGCCAGCAAACCACTTGGTACTTTATCTACCGTTGTTTGGCTAAACTGCGCCAAAGGCATTTGCGGTAAATGTGACAAATGATAACCCGGTAAGCCATTCGCAATCCATCCACCAGCAACTAAAAACAAGACTAAATAAATAGCAGCAAAGAGTATTGACGTTTTACGACTACGTTCATGAATAACGTCTTCTGTGCGCATCTGCAAGAAGGTCGCACCGTGCGTCGCTAACATGCTGACAGAAACCAAGCCGACAATAATGGCAAATGGCGATAATAACTGCCAAAAGCTACCAGTATAAAAACTACGGAATTCATCATTCATATGGAAAGGCAAACCTAGCATCAAGTTACCCAATGTCACACCAATCAATAATGCGGGCACTGCACTGCCGACGAAAATCGCCCAATCCCAACTTTTCTGCCACGTAGCTGAATGGATTTTATGACGATATTCAAAACCGACGGGGCGTAAGAACATGCTAAAGAGTAATAATATTAGAGCAAAATACAGACCAGAGAAAACCACACCATAAACCATTGGCCAAACCACAAACAAAGCACCACCGGCGAAAATTAACCAGACTTGGTTACCGTCCCAGGTTGGGCCAATTGAGTTGATCAACACACGGCGTTCGTCATTTTTCTTTGCCACAAAAGGCAACAACGTTCCCACCCCTAAGTCAAACCCGCAAGTCAAACCATAAAGGCATAAAACGACACCAACTAAAACCCACCACACTACTTTGAGTGTTGCGTAATCCATAAAAAATTCCATCGTCAGTCTCCTCTTTAAACTTTACCAGACTTTTCAAAATGATAACGGCCTGTATTCAATGCACTTGGGCCTTTACGGGCATATTTAAACATCAAGAACAACTCAATGGCCAACAGTACCGCATAAAATGCAACCAAACCAAGGAAACTACCGACAATCTGGCTCGTGCTGACACTTGAAGCCCCCAAGAAGGTTGGCAATATACCATTCACTAACCAAGGTTGACGCCCCATTTCCGCAATCACCCAGCCACATTCCACGGCAATCCATGGTGCGGGGATAATATAGAGACAACAACGCAGGAACCATTTTTTATTCCAAGCGCTGCCACGAAGCCAAAAGATATTCGCTAGCACGAAAACCAGCAACATCAAAAAGCCCATCGCAACCATGAATCGGAAGCCCCAGAACAAGATCGGCACATTAGGAATAGAAGCTTTAACTGCCATATTCACTTCATGGGGTGTTGCCATCGCCACATTTTCACGATAGCGTTTTAATAACAAACCATAACCTAAGTTATCTTCATATTTCTTAAAGGTCGCCATCGTTCGTTTACTGTTATCACCCTTACGAATTTTTTGCAAAGCAGTATAGGCTTTCATACCATCATGAATACGACGACGATTATCCTTCATAATAGGAATCAAACCAGGCACTGTTTCAGTCAGCGAGTGATTCACAATCAAACTTAAAACCCAAGGAATCGAAATAGTTCCGTAATTTTTTTCTTGCTTTTGATCAGGGAATGCAATCAACAACCAAGGTGCTGGAGCAGGTGCAGTTTCCCACTGAGCTTCCATGCCGGCAAGTTTAGCTTTTTCATCAGCGGCAACTAATACACCATTCGCATCACCTAGATATAACGCGGATAATATCGCAGCCAAACCAAAACCTGACGCAATAATGAATGAACGTTTAGCGAAGGCTAAATCACGTCCTTTTAATAAGTAGTATGAACTCACACCCAACACGAAGATTGAAGCAGTGGTATAACCGGCTGAAATCGTGTGAACAAAACGCACTTGCGCATCAGGGTTCGACCACATGGTAATAAAACTATCGATACTATAACGTAACGTATGTGGATCGAAGCTACTGCCAACAGGATGTTGCATCCAACCGTTAGCAACCAGAATCACCATTGCAGATAAGTTAGAACCGATGGCTAAGAATAGTGTCACAAACAAATGTTGCACTTTACCAATGCGATCCCAACCAAAGAAAAAGATACCGACGAATGCCGATTCCAACATAAAGGCTAGCATACCTTCAATTGCTAGAGGCACACCAAACACGTTACCCACATATTGAGAGAAGTAAGCCCAGTTCAAACCAAACTGGAATTCCATGGTTAAACCTGTCGCGACACCTAAGGCGAAGTTAATCCCAAATAATAATCCCCAAAAGCGGGTCATGTCTTTGTAGACTTGTTTGCCAGTAATCACGTAACACGATTCCATAATCACTAACATCCACGTCATACCTAAAGTCAGCGGTACGAAGATAAAATGGAACATGGCAGTGAAGGCAAATTGTGAACGGGATAAATCAATAATATGTTGGGTAATCCACATAATCAGTTTCCTCTCTCATTAAAAAATGGGTCGACGATGACCACAGCTAAAATTAGCTGCGCTCATGATAAGACCATCAGTAATTCATGTCAATGTTAAAGACTCTATCTTTCACTTTCAGCGCACGTTATACTTGTATTTAAGATGACAACGAATACGGCCTGATCTAGATCAAATTTAATTATCGAAAAGTAAACACATGAATGACACAAATTCTTTCAAACCCTATCGCTGGCTGAAGCAACAACTCTGCAGTGCGAGAACATGGCTAATGTTAGCAACAGGTTCCGGCATTGCTAGCGGGTTTTTACTAGTACTCCAAGCCAGCTTATTGTCACGCATTGTTTATGAAGCTTTCATGAACCATCAGCAACGCGACCAACTATTACACTTGTTCATCATGGCAGTGATAGTGATTCTCATTCGCGCAGGCTTAAGCTGGAGCAAAGAAGTGTGTGGTTTTAAAGCTGGCAGTGCCGTACGCAAACAATTGCGCCAAACGGTTTGGCAGCACTTATTAAAGTTAGGCCCTGCAGCAACGCAACACATGGGCAGCGGTGCGGTAGCTAGCCAATACGTTGAGCAAATTGAAGCCGTGCAAGATTTCTATGCATATTATTTACCACAGATGTCGTTAGTGGTGTTTATTCCTTTAGCAATTGTCGCTTTTGTTTTTCCGATTAGCTGGATGGCCGGTATTATTTTTATTTGCACCGCCCCACTCATTCCCTTGTTCATGGCATTGATTGGTATGGAAACCGCCAAACTTAATCAAAAACACTTTCAAACATTAGCTCGCATGAGTGCAAAATTTTTAGATGTGCTGCAAGGTATTAGTACTTTGAAATTGTTTAACCGTAGCCGCGCACAAGCAAAAGTGGTTGAAGATACATCAGAGCAATATCGTTTCAATATCATGAAAGTCTTACGCGTTGCCTTTATGACATCAGGTGTGTTGGAATTATTTTCGGCTGTGTCGATTGCATTGACAGCGGTTTACCTAGGTTTAAGTTTATTAGGTGAAGTCCATATCGGCCATTATGGTGCAGCGCTTACTCTGCAAGGTGCATTATTTATTTTATTGTTAGCGCCAGAATTTTATTTACCCTTGCGTGAGTTAGGCACACACTATCATGCACGCGGACAAGCACTTGGAGCGGCAGAAGAATTACAAAAGATTTTGCAATTGCAACCGACGACTCATCACCAAGCTGTCCAATCACCCTTCACTCAAACCCATCAAGTAACTATCAATTGCAAACAATTGAACTTTTCGTTTGAACAACAACGCGTATTAAATAATCTTGATTTCAGTATTACACCAGGCCAACACGTTGCGATTGTCGGTACTAGTGGTGCAGGAAAAACAACACTGTTAAATTGTTTGCTCGGATTTTTACAATCGAACCCTCAGCAACTGTATATTAATGGTATCGATATCACTGACATCCATCTAACAGAGTGGCAACAACACATCGCATGGCTAGGACAAAACCCTAAACTCTTTCCTGGCACCATTAAAGAAAATTTATTGCTCGCCAATGCTAATGCTAGCAACGAACAATTGCATCAAGCGTTAGCCAGCGCACACGCTGAATTTGTCGAACAATTGCCTGAGGGTATTAATACTCCTGTCGGCGAACGAAATTTAGGTTTGTCAGGTGGGCAAATTCAACGTATCTGCTTAGCTCGTTTATATCTGCGCGATGCCAATTTTATTATTCTTGATGAACCCACTGCCAGTATTGATGCTGAAAGTGAAAACCTACTACTGCAATCGATCACCGAACATTTCACTGATACCACACTAGTGATGAGCACTCACCGCATTAACCAATTAGAAAAAATGGATACGATTATCGTGCTCGACAACGGTGAAATAAAAGAAATGGGCAATCTTGCACAGCTGATGGAACAACAAGGTTTATTTTATCAAATGTCACAGGAGGAAATTATCCATGCGTGATCTGTGGCCATTTATTGCTTTATTAAAACAACGTTGGACCAGTATTGCTTTTGCATTTTTCTTTGCGCTGATTACATTGTTGGCGGGTATTGGTTTGTTATCTTTAGCTGGCTGGTTTATTTCAGCTGCAGCCTTCGCGGGCTTAACGGCGCTAAGCGGCATCACGTTTAATTTCTTCATGCCCAGTGCTGGCGTGCGATTTTTCTCACTCGTCCGTATTGGTGGCCGTTATTGCGAACGCTTATTCAGCCATGATGCCACGTTTAAAATTTTAACCACTGTGCGCGTATGGTTATACCAACGCATTGAACCTATAGCTCCGGCTTGTTTATGGCGTTATCGCAGCAGTGATTTACTCAACCGTTTAACGAGCGACGTTAATAGCTTAGACAACCTATATTTGCGCATCCTCAGCCCCATGCTGGCAGCTATTTTCATTAGCTTGCTAATGTTATTTTTCTTTCATTTTTTTAGCTCATTTATCGCCGTTTTTGTGTTCATTATGTTGTTGGCCACGGCCTTTGCCGCACCTTATATCAGCCAACGTGTTGCGCGAAGCACAGGTGAACAACTGCGTCATCAAACCAATGCGTTACGCTCACATATCATTGATGACGTACAAAATCTCACAGAAATTTTATTGTTTAATTTACAGCAAGACATCACGCAGCAACTTGCCAATATGAATGCCAACATGCTCGCCCTGCAGTTACGGATGGCACATATCAAAGGGCTAGGCATGGCAGCGATCACGCTATTAACGGGCACGACTTTCATGGTCGCCCTATATATAGGTGTAAACTTAGTGAATCTACAATTGCTCAATGGCGCAAACTTAGCGTTGATTGTGTTTGGTATCATGGCGGCTTATGAAGCGATTGCGCCACTGCCGATGGCGTTTCAATACTTGGGGGAAACGCAAACGGCTGCTAAACGCATACTGGCTGTCACAAAAGAAATAGCGGCGGTGCAGTTCCCTGAATCCAGCCTTACCCAACCACAGTCGGCATCGCTCAACATTAGCAGTCTTAATTTTCAATATCCCAACAGTGATAAAATAATCTTGAATGGTTTCAATATGACTATTGCAGCGGGTGAACATGTTGCGCTACTCGGTCCGAATGGTTGTGGTAAATCAACGCTAGTGAATTTAATGGCTCGCTTTTGGAATCCGACTGCTGGTGAGATGCGTATTGGTGATGTGGACATCACTCAATTGAGTGAAGCTGATCTGCGTAATCAATTTAGCATTCTCAATCAACGCCCGCATATTTTTAATGATAGCCTGCGTAATAACTTATTAATCGCCAAGCCTGATGCTAGCGATGAAGAATTGTTCCAAGCCTTAGACACTGTCGAGCTGACTGACTATGTTAACAATCTCAATGATGGCTTAGATACACAACTCAATGAAGCTGGCACGAATATGTCGGGTGGCCAGCTGCGCCGCATCGCGCTCGCTCGTACTGTTTTACATGACGCTCCTATCGTTATTCTCGATGAACCGACAGAAGGTTTAGATAATGTGACGAGTCAACGGGTGCTAACAAAGCTAAAAAGTTTATGGGCGAATAAAACCGTGCTCATTATTACGCATCGACAACGTGACTTGCGCTTTGTTGAGCGGACTGTTCAGATATAAGATTGTCGCTAACGCCGTCATTGTGCGGCTTGACCGCGCAATCTAGAGAATGCTTATGCGTTAAACGATGCGCTGGATCCCTATTTCAAATAACCCTTTCTTGTAGGGTGGATAAAAGTTCGAGCGACAGCGAGGACATATCCACCGAGTCAATTAGCGCCACGAAGTGGCCGCCCTACCGAATAGCCCCTCATCATAAAAGCTCAAATGAACAACCCTCCCTTGCACTACCCATCCGATCCTCATACAATGCTGCCATGAGCAAGACAAAATCATTAGGCATCTGGTCATTAATCGCATTAGTCGTCGGCAACATGATCGGATCGGGTATTTTCTTATTACCATCCGCCTTAGCACACATTGGTACGATCAGTTTAGTCGGTTGGATCTGTACGGCCATTGGCGCGATGTTTATCGCTTTAGTCTTCGCACGCTTAGCCTCAAATTACCCCATGGCTGGCGGACCCTACGCATATGCCAAAGAAGCCTACGGTGAATTCATTGGTTTCCAAGTCGCCTTTAATTACTGGTGCGGATTATGGATAGGAAACGCCGCCATTGCTGTGGCCTTCACGGGTTATTTAAGTTTCTTTTTCCCAGCGCTCAAATCGCATCACATATACGGCTTTTTAACGTCCGCCGGTGCCTTGTGGGCGGTCACATTAGTTAATATGTCTAGCGTTAAAAATGCTGGCGGCCTGCAAATCATTTCCACCATTTTAAAACTTATCCCTTTATTATTAATCGGCTTTGTCGGCATCTTCTTCATTCATCCACACAACTTATTTGATCATGCCAATTTAATTGTCCAAACCAAACACCCCGTCAGCGCCTTTGCTGCCATCAGTGCCGCCGCCATGATGACGATGTGGGCCTTCATTGGTTTAGAAGGTGCAACCGTACCTGCTCAACATGTCAAAAACCCGAAAAAATTGATCCCTCGTGCCACCATTATCGGCACCAGCATCACAGCGGTGGTCTATATATTAAGTGCCACCGCCATCATGGGAATTTTACCAATTCATGAGCTGGCGCAATCAGCATCACCTTACGCTGATGCGGGCAAATTATTATTTGGTAATTGGATGGGTATCATCGTCGCGGGTTGCGCGGTGATTTCAACCTTGGGCGCACTAAATGGCTGGGTCATGTTACACGCACAAGTGCCTTACGCTGTCGCACAAGATAATTTATTCCCGAAAGTATTCGGTAAGCTTTCTAAACGTGACACGCCAGTCAATGGGTTAATCATTTCCGGCATTTTAGCCACTGCGGTGATGGCATTAAATTTTCAACAAAGCTTAGTCAGCCAATTCGAATTCGTCATCATGCTCGCCACTTTGGCAGGCTTGATACCTTACTTATACTGCACTCTGGCTGAATTATTAATCGTACGAAAATACATGACCAAAGGCACCAAAAGTGGCTACATCATCGGCATCATCGCCTTCCTCTACATTTGCTGGGCCATCATGAGTGCCGGCAAAGAAATTATCTACCTCGGCATGGGATTGATGATTATCAGCCTCGCGGTTTACGCGTGGATTAAAATAAACCCTATGGAAGAGCTCAAGAAAAAAGAAAAATTTCCGTGGAATGATTCTTTTGATTAACTTATTTTATAACTAAACAGCAATAACAATGCGTACTTTAAATGCTACTCACCAACTGATGGGGCCAATTTACGACAACCCTGACTCACCTTTGATTTTACTAATAATATTACTGGTCGAGCAGCCTTCTTCAAAACCTAATACTTTCACTTCGCCGCCATTTTTCAACACCGCTTTCCCACCAGCGATATCTTCGGCTTTATAATCACCGCCCTTGACTAATACATCAGGCAAGACATCGTTGATTAAACGTTCGGGGGTGTCTTCAGAAAAGGCAACGACATAATCGACGGGTTTTAACGAAGCCAACACGGTCATGCGTTGTGCTAGCGGCATGATGGGGCGCGTGTCACCTTTTAGTTTTTGCACGGAGGCATCGTCATTAACAGCCACGATTAATTTATCACCCAAGGCTTTCGCTTGTTCAAGATAGGTAATATGACCGGCGTGAATCAAATCAAAACAACCATTCGTCATCACGACTTTTTCGCCATGAGCTTTGGCATCTTCACGCAATAATTTTAGCTGGGTGGACGATACAACACCCTGCCCGGAAAGATTGTCATCGTGCAAGGCGCGACGTAATTCTGGCACGGTTGCTGTGGTCGCACCCAATTTAGCCACCACAATACCGGCAGCTAAATTAGCTAATGCCATCGCATGAGGTAAATCCTGACCAGCCGCAAAGGCAGCGGCCAGTGTCGCAATCACTGTATCGCCGGCACCTGTTACATCAAACACTTCGCGGGCTTTTGTTGGGGTATTTATCGGAGCTTGACCGCGTTGTAATAATGTCATACCTTTTTCACTACGCGTAATTAAAATAGCAGCAATATCATATTCTTGCATTTGTGCTTGACCGAGCTGGTTTAACTCTTCGTCTGTTTCAAACTCACCGACCATTTCAACAAACTCTTTAGTATTCGGTGTTAATACCGTTGCACCTCGGTAAGCCGAGAAGCTTTTTGCTTTCGGGTCAACGAAAACAGCAACGCCAGCTGCTTTTGCCATGGTAATTAAGGTGCTAGCTTCTGCTAATGTACCTTTGTTGTAATCCGATAGCACCACGATGCTAGCTTTCTTTAATGCGGATTGATAATCTTTGATTAATTTTTCAGGTGAGAACGTTCGTGGTTTTTCTTCAAAATCTAAACGCAACAATTGTTGTTGATGACTGATCACACGTGATTTCGTGATAGTAGGCGCATACGTCAATTTTTGTAACTTAGCACTAATACCGGCTTGTTCTAAGATTTCCTGCAATTTTTCACCGGCAGCATCTTTACCCACCATCCCCATCACGGTGGTATCACAACCTAAAGCATGCGTATTCAGCGCCACATTACCGGCACCCCCTGGCAACTCTTGCACATCATTCACGCGCACCACGGGCACAGGTGCTTCGGGTGAAATGCGTGATGCATCGCCATACCAATAACGGTCCAGCATGACATCACCAACAATGAGCATGTTAATATTTTCAAAAGCAGGGATTTGTATATTCATAAAAAGAATTGTATCACGGTTTAATTATGGCTGAAACTCCTGTAATATCAATGTCATGAAAGTTTACAAGCCCAGCAAAAAACACGCCATTGATTACCATTGGTATGAATTTCTTGCTCCCAAATACTGGGGCACATGGTTGCTACTGAGTCTTATGCGCCTCTTTGCATTATTACCTTATCGAGTATTAATAATAATAGGCTCGGGATTAGGCTGGATCTTTTATAGGGTGGTACCCAAACGTCGGCATATTGCTGCTGTTAATCTAAAAATTTGCCTACCTGAATTATCCGACGCCGAACGTGAACATTTATTAAAACGTAACTTCCGATCTATTGGCATTGCCTTCATGGAAACGGCTCTTGCTTGGCATGCCTCTGACAAACGCTTAAAAAAAATGGTTGTAGTGCATGGTGGAGAGTTTGTGAAACTAGCGAAAGCGCGTCATAAAGGTATTTTGGCGGTGACCTGTCATTTTTCTCATATTGAGCTGGGCATCCGACTCATGTCCATGGTTTCGCCACTAGGTGTGATGTATCGTCCACAAAACAATCTGTTATTTGAATGGGCCCTGCAAAGAGCTAGAAAAAAATACGTCACCAAAGGCATTGTTCGACAAGATATACGCGGCATGATGACGGCACTTAAAACCCCCGACCTCGTCACCTGCTATACACCGGACCAAGATGTGGGGCGTGAAGCCAGCGTATTTGCAACGTTTTTTGGCTTCCCCGCCAGCACCGTTACCGGCACCAGTCGCTTTATTAAGAAAGCGGATGCAACGGTAATTCCAGGATTTTATTATCGTGATGAAAAAAACAAAAAATATCACTTAGTGTTTGAAACCATCCTCGATGACTTCCCCTCCGATGATGACCTCGCCGATGCCACCAGAATGAATATGATCATGGAAAAAGCGATCCGCAAAGCGCCTGAACAATATATGTGGCAACATCGACGCTTTAAAACCCGACCTGATGGTGAAGCGTCGGTTTACGAGTAAGATTCAAATCGGTTACGAGCTACGCTCGTTGATTAATACCACCCCTCATCCGACCCTTCGGGCCACCTTCTCCCCTCACGGGGAGAAGGGATTGATTTTCTCTTCGCCCCACGAGAGAAGAAGGGATTGATTTTCTCTTCGCCCCGTGAGGGGAGAAGATGCCCTTGGGCAGATGAGGGGTGATATCTTAAATAATAACCTAAGCTCTACCGTAATTATCTTCCAAACGAACAATATCAGTTTCTTCTAACTTATCGCCAATTTGTACTTCGACAATCTCAACGACCTCATCGGTATTATTCGCCATACGATGCTTTTCTTCTAACGGAATATAAATAGACTCATCACGTTTTAATTCAGTGATCTTATCACCGACAGTAACGGTGACGGTGCCTTTAACAGCTGTCCAGTGCTCAGAACGTTGGTGATGCAATTGCAATGATAATTGCTCACCTGGATTAACCGTAATTTTTTTCACTAAAAAATGTGGCTCTTCAAAAACAGTTTGATACGTGCCCCATGGGCGATGAACGATGTTAGGTAATTCCACTTCAATTCTCTCCTGTTGTTTTAATTGATTGACATAATCTTTAATTAAATGGCCTTTGCTGCGATCCAACACCAATATGGTATCGCCAGCATCAACAATAATACTATTTTCTACACCCACGGCAGCAATTAAACGATTATTCGCTTGCACATAACTATTACGCACATCTTTTACAATGACATTGCCTTTTAATACATTACCATCAATATCCGCTGTGGATTCTTGCATAAGCGATTCCCATGTACCGAGATCGTTCCAACGCACATTAATCGGCAACATGGCAGCATGCTCCGTTTTTTCCATCACGGCATAATCAATAGAAATATCTTCACATTTTTCCATTGTTTTGGTGTCAGGATAAAGATACAGACCTTTTCTATCGCTCTTTGTCAAAGCAGCACTCATTAACTTTAGCACTTTTGGAGTATGCTGCTTTAATTCAGCCAAAATAGCTGGCACGGAAAACATAAAGATCCCACTATTCCAATAATATTCATCACTAGCATAATATTTTTGTGCCGTTGGGAAGTCGGGTTTTTCGACAAATGCGGTCACTGGCAACAAGTGATCATGAGCATCGGCAGCATGAATATACCCATAATTGGTTTCTACTCGATTTGGTTTAATGCCAAAAGTTAAAATCGTATTATTTTTCATATGCTCTGCAGCAAACATGACTTCACGGCAAAACAATTTTTCATCTTTAATATCATGATCAGCAGGCAACACTAATAATTGAGCATCGGGATGATGTTGCGCGATATATTGTGCAGCCAAGGCAATGGCTGGCGCCGTGTTCCGTGAAGCTGGTTCGACAATAATAGCCATCGGCTCACAGTTAATTTGCTTAAATTGTTCTTGTACGAGAAATTCAGAATTCTGCGCACACACGACAACAGGCGCGGCAATACCCTCAATATAACGTAAGCGTGTTAAGGTGTTTTGCAACAAGCTACGCTCATTCATTAACGCTAAAAATTGCTTAGGCAATGCCGTACGCGACAATGGCCAAAGTCGACTACCGCAACCACCACTTAAAATAATAGGGATAATCTGTACGGAACTCATAAAAATCAATCCTTATCTTAAATCAAAATACCGAGCTAAAGCCACCACAGTATGTTTTGCATCATGTTCATCACGCAAGACACCAGAGGCTATAATAGCCTGCTGACGATAATAATCGTAATCCACATACACTTTTTGTGTTGCTTGCCAAATGTTATCTGCCGTTAATTCTGACAAAGCTAAACCAGCATCAAAGCGCTCAATCATATCCCCCATCCAAGTACCTTGCACAGTAATAACTGGCGCTCCCAGGAGTAAAGCATCAAGACAAATACCACTAAACTTATCATGATAGGAATGCTTATCATAAAGCAAAAGACAAATCGCTCGTTGAAATTGCAACTCATATTCTTGCGGTGTTAACGAGTGTTCCTCCTGCGTTAAATTAGGATAATCTAATTGCCTTAATGTTTTTAACGCCCCTTGGCTGATATCATCATATTTACCTGAGTGTGTAGCTGAACTTTGAATATGCACCATTGGCTGCCAGCTTGTTTGCTGTGCTAACTGTTGCAACCAATTAACAACCTGTAAAAAACCTTTGCCAGCACGTGCGGCGCCAGCATATAAGAACGTAATAGGTTTGCTTGTCGGGGTTTCTACTATTTTAGCCACGGTTGCCACTGGACAAGGAATATTTTCAACTTGCTGAAAACCTAATTCTGCCCATTGTTTAGCTAACCGATCTGTCGTGGTTATCACTACCAATTTTTCAGAATGCACCTTTGCCACTTTTTTTAACCATGCTATTTTCCTCGGTTTTTTATTGAACTGATGAAAATGCAAAACAATTTTTCGTGTATAAGTGTGGCGCGCCAGTAAATACGACAATAATAAAATATCGATACTAGTAGCAGTAGGCACAAAAATCGCGGCTTGATCACGAACTAATTTCCGATAGACCCAATACAATTGTAATTTACGTATTTTATAACAAAAATGTGCTTTGACGTTCACTTTTTTGTTAGTAAAAGACAATTGCTTTGCTTTTCGCCCTAACCATAAAGTGAACTGCCAAGTATTGGCTGATGCAGCCTTAGTAATTGCTTCATCGTAGCCATAACAATGGCCAGTATGATCATTGCAAGTTGGATCAATAATATTGATGATCATAATTTACAGCCTCCATTAGCTGAACTTTCCACATTTAACACGATCCCGCCCCTCTCTCTTCTGACGAAGGAGCTGATGATTGTCTTGCCCCATACTGCGAAAAAAATAAAGCAACCATATACATATAAAAATTTGATTCCACAGTATCACGAAATACACTATTAAATAATCCAGCGATAAACATCGTAACAACCAACAACTGAGCAAACTGCCGGTATGGCACTGACAGCTGTAGACTTATGCGCACATTGAAATAATATATAAGCAACAACATCATTAAACCCAGTGTGCCTAGCTGTGCAGCTATAGTTAGAATGTCTGTATTAGAATTATCTGTATATAATTTTTTATTATCATTAGGGAATAATGCCTCAGTTGCGGCTTGAAACCCACCTGTTCCCACACCCAGAACTGGATTAGCCAACCAAACCACCTTACCATAATGTATCCAACGTAAACGAAGCCCTGCTGATGTATAAATTTTACTAACATTCTTCTCACTGGCCTGAGCTTTGTTAGTATAATGATGATATTGCTCAGTGTTTGTGACTGCCTGAGCTATTTTTTGATGAAAAACAGGTGAAAAATGATAAAGCCCTACCATACCCATAACAACCAACAACACTGCCAATAGTAAACCCTTCCAATGTAGCACCTGAAAAAAGGTAAGTAATACCAAGGCAGCATAAACAAAGTAGCCAGTGCGTCCCGTATTATAAAACAACTCATAAATTGACATCAGTAAAAACAAACCAATCAACAACCAGCGTCGCGCACCTCGTGATTCAAGCCCCATATGCAACACAACGAAAGCTGAAAATGCCATTAAAATGCTAATGATAATGTGATCATGGAATCCAGCATCGCCAGGGACATGCAGCAAAAAATGTCTAATGGGTGCAGCGATCAAATTAACTGTCATTGCAAATATAAATACGACCATTCCCCATTTACGCCATTTTTCTTCAACGAAGACAGGCAACATAAATGCCACCAATAGTAATTGATGATATTTTTTCAATTCACGTAAGCTCTCATGCCAAGTCCCCACACTATAGAAGCTGCCGATAACTAACAATGCAAATAATGTAATTGATGCTAACACTAATGGATTGCGTTTAACTAAGCTCCACTTGAAATGGTAATTGCCACCAGCCATCACCAACACGGCTGTGAGAATAGAAAATATTGACATCAAAGCAGTCGAGAGAGGAATACTAAAACCCAATGCTAATGCGGAATACTTACTCCACAAATCAAATCGTTGTTGCCAAACATTCATTTTTTATTCCTCATCCTGGAAGCTTGCTAAGGCATCGATAACTTGCACGGGCATTAATTGATTTAAACAATTCATGTGTTGCAAAGGACATTCACGCTTAAAACAAGGGCTACAAGGTAGTTCTAAAGTTAAGCTAGCCAGTTTGAGTGACAAAGGTGGCGTGAATTTAGGTGTTGTTGAACCGTAGACCACAACCAATGGAATACTGAGTGCACCCGCGACATGCATCAAACCAGAATCATTACACACGGCAGCACTGGCAATCGACATAAGTTGAATAGCTTGCGACAAATTAGTTTTGCCAACAATATTGGTGCAAGCGTTATCGGTTTGTTGTTGAATAATGTCAGCGGCATCGGCCTCTTTGGGAGAGCCAAACAACCAGACATCCCAACCATCGGCTATTTTTTGTTTTGCGACTTCAGCATAGTATTCTGCTGGCCAGCGTTTAGCAGGACCAAATTCAGCACCTGGGCAAAGTGCCAAGATAGGACGTTCGGTTTTATGTAGACCTAAGCTCTTCAATGTGGCATCCACCGCTTCAGCTTCGACGACTAGCTTCGGCCAAGGCTGTTGCTTCGGCACGGGTGTACCTGCAGGATAGGCTAATGCGGCAAAACGATCGATCATTAAAGGGTATTCTTCCCCAACCAATTTTCGATGGTCGTTCAATAAAAGATAACGCTGTTCACCTAACCAACTGGTGCGCCTGGCTACTTTTGCAAAGAAAGGTACTAAAGCAGACTTCCACGAATTGACGGTGCAAATCGCCCAATCATATTGGCCAAGTAATTGTTTTCCTAACTGACGGCGTTTACGCCAAGCAAACTCACCATGCGCAATATCCAACGCAATCGCGTTCCGCACTTCTGGCATAAAATCTAATACGACACGTGATGACTTGGGTGCAATAACATCAATGTTGGCATGGGGGTACTCTTGCTTCAATGTTTTATACAAAGTTTGTGACATCACCATGTCACCGACCCATGCTGGCCCTACGACCAAAATATTCTCAATCATTAATCATCAATCCTGTTAGTGATCGCCATCACATTCCACTGTTGTGGCTTTGTTGGCATCGTAATCCGTTAACACAAATTTGGCATCACAATACGAACAAACGGCTGTGCCGGTTTCCATTAATTGCATATACACTTTTGGGTGTGAGCTCCACAATGGCATATCTGGCATTGGGCAAGATACAGGTAAATCATGGCTAGTCACCTCATAGCGGCGGCGCGCATTTGCTTGTTTACTCATGAATAATTCCTACTATATATAGGCGCTAATTCTAATGGATATCGCGATGCTTTTCTACTGAATCCTAGTCGCTTTAGCTATAACCTAGGTATTTCTGATAAATGGCTTCAACTTGCGGACGAAACTCCATAAACTCAGCATCATCCACTTCGGCAGGTGCAGTTTGCAAACGCAAACGATACATAGTGGCCCGGTAAACACGATAAGCATCGCTCAGTAATCGTACATCATCGACATTAAACAAACCCTCTACACCCAAGTTTTCTAAAATACGTATATTATCTGTCCAATCGAGCAAGCTGGCGTGTTCATGTGCCCAGCGTAATACTGCATATTGCGCCAAAAATTCGATGTCAGTAATCGCGCCCTTACCTTGACGTAAATCAAATTTTCCTGGAAATACAGGATTTGCTGCCGTACGCATTTTTTCACGCATATCATGAACACCCTGACGTAGCTCTTGTTCATCACGTGTGACTGACAATACATCAGAGCGAATTTGCTCAAAATGTTTCGCCAGCATTTCACTGCCTGCAATATAACGTGCTCGCACCAAGGCTTGGTGTTCCCATAACCAAGCTTGATGCTGCTGATATTCTTGGTAAGCTGTCATGCTAGACACTAACAAACCGGAGGCACCTGAAGGTCGCAAACGTAAATCAACCTCATACAAGCGTCCATATTCACTCGGTGCTGTTAATAAATTTGCGATCTGTTGACCCAGGCGCATATAAAACAAGGGCTGATTAATCGGCTCGACACCTGATGATAATTGGTCCTCATCAACGTCAGCATGTAAAAACACCAGGTCTAAATCAGAGCCATACCCCAGTTCGATACCGCCTAACTTACCGTAACCCAGGATCATGAAATCAATACTGTTGTTGTCGGGATTTGGATAGCCATAACGTCGCACCATTTCATCAGCCGAAATTTTCAACACGGTTTCTAATACGACTGTTGCAATCCACGTTAAGTAATCGCTGACTTTCATCAACGGTAATTCATCAGTTATATCAGCTGCAGCAACACGCAACATATGAGCTTGCTTAAAGCTGCGCAACACATTCATTAGTGTTTCCACATCATCTTCAGGAATACCCGCTAATGCATGTTGTAGCTCTTGTCTCAATTCATCAAGCGCCGGTGGTGCATACAAGGTTTTAGGATTGATCAATTCATTTAACAAATTAGGGAAACGTGCAATTTGCTCCGCGATCCATTGGCTCGCTTCACACAATTTAATTAACTGCGTAATCGCAATAGGGTTTTCATTGAGCAATGCTAAATGCGTGGTTTCACGCAGCAATGCTTCCACGACACTCAACATGCGAGAGATAGCCACATCAGAATTTGCTTGGCGCAAAGCACTCACTAACAAGTGCGGCATGATGTCATCTAAACGTTGTCGCTCACGTGTTGATAAGGCGACGCAGGGATTACTATCACGCAATGTGCTTAACAAGCGTAATATTTCTCGGGGCTCTTTAACATTATGATTATCTAATAGCTCTACCGCTGAATCCGTCTGCAATTTATTCAACCAAATTTGAGAGAGTGACTGCTTTAATCGTTCAGCTTCCGGGTCGCTAAATTGCATATTCGGTTTAGCAATCAAGGTTTCGAATGTATGGTGTACGTAGGTCATATGCTGATGTAATTGCTGCATAAACGCCGGCCAATCGCTTAACTGCATGGCATGCACTAAACTGGCTCGACCATACTCATCTGCTGGCAAGGTTTGCGTTTGCTTGTCTGAAAACATTTGCAAGCGATTTTCAACATCACGCAGAAACTTATACGCGCACATTAAGGCATCCACACCATCTTCTGAGAGATAATCCATTTCACGCAATACATTTAAGGTGCGCAAGGTATTGCGCTCTTGCAGGCGAGCAAACCAACCACCATTAATTAACTTATACGTTTGGCCAATAAATTCGACTTCGCGAATACCACCTGGGCCGCGCTTCACATTTTCTTCTAAACCTTTTTTACGCACTTCTAAACTAATCACTTGTTGTAACTGGCGCATGGATTCAATCATGGTGTAGTCAACATAACGGCGATAGACAAAATTGCGCACAATCACCAACAGGCGTTTATGAGGTCCTGCATCATGGCCAACGACACGGCTTTTAATGAGTGCATAACGCTCCCAATCACGACCATGGTTTGCATAATAGTCATGTAAGTTAGCAAAAGAGTTTACCAAAGGCCCGCTATCACCATACGGCCGTAAACGTGTATCAACGCGAAACACAAACCCATCGGCCGTGATAGCACTTAAGGTTTTAACTAAACGCTGACCTAAACGTTTAAAGAATTCTTCATGCGACATATCGCTACCATCAATCACGCCTTCTTTTGCATAAGCAAAAATCAAGTCGATATCAGATGAAAAGTTTAATTCTTGTGAACCCAACTTACCTAGCGCAATAACAATAAACTTCATGGGCTTTTTTTGACGCGTCAATGGCGTGCCATATTGCTCAGTTTGCCAAGCATAAAGCACACTATTCGTAGCATTAATACACGCATCTGCAAAATCGGATAAGTCACTGATAGTACGGCGCAACCCCACCCAATTGGCTAAATTACGCCAGGCAATACGGACCATTTCACGACGGCGCAGTTGTCTCAAATTGCGCATTAAAGCCGCCTCATCAGCACAGTCTTGCAAACCATCCCGCATCCGTTGCGCGTATTCACCCTCGGGGTATTCTCGCAGAATATCGCCACTAGCGAATAGTGCTAAAATCAAATCAGGATGACGGATACAGGTTTCAGCTACAAATTCGCTGCTCGCCCAGACACGGACTAGCGAGTTAACAAAATCATTATGCTCAGGCGTGGCAATGTCATGTTCGACACAAGCTTGTTGATAAGCCTGCCAATATTTTTCGACCTGATCATTTAACAAAGGCGCATCATCACGCAACTGTTCACTCGGCAGCAACGTCATCCAACACACCTTTTATTTTTTCTAACACAGCATCAACTGTAATTAACTTCATGGCATCAGGATGATGAACTTTCGTTTTCCACGACACGTTTTCAACATCTTTTTGTAAAAACTGCTTAACGGCTTGCGCATAAACATCCACACAATGTTGTTGCGATAAATAAGGCCCCGATTTTGTCACTGGACATACGGCATACAAACCAACGACTCGCGAGCCCATGGCTATCGCCAGATGGGCAGGCCCCGTATCCGGTGCGATCACACAATCTGCCGCACGCAACAATGCTGCCAACTGTTTCAAATTGGTTTTACCGACTAAATTAATCACGTTTTTTGATGCCTGCGTAATGTTATCGGCCAATTCAACCTCTTCCTTGCCAGGCCCACCGCTTAACACAATTTGTGCTTGATACTGCTGCTGTAACTGCTGAATTAATTCCACATAACGTGATAACACCCAATTACGCTCGGGCTTACTCGCGGCTGGGTTGATAACAATCAGTGGTCGCTTTGCCATATCGACATGCAGCTGTAGCCATTGCTCTGCTTCTTCAGGCACAGGAATATCCCAACTCAACTTATCTTGCTTCACACCCAATACGTTTGCAAAGGCAAAAAAACTTTCTAACAAATGTTGGCGCCCAGGCGCAACCTGACGATTAGTGAACCAACTTTGCAGATCATTAGCACGTGCTTTATCGTAACCGATTTTTATTTTGGCTTTAATCAAGCAAGCAATAAAATTCACTCGAAAACTCGCTTGCAGTGCCAATAAAATATCAAACTTATAAGCTTTTAATTGTTTGTGCAGCTGTACATAATCAGCTAGTTTTTTTGGCTTATCAATCGCAATAAAATTAATATCGTCGATATCAGCCACCAATGGGTAAAATATTTTACTAATAATCCATGTGATTTTTAACTGAGGGTATTGTGCTTTCAGTGCTCTCACCGTAGGCAACAACAAGATCACATCACCCAATGCTGACAATCTTACGATTACAATATGCTCATCACCTTTTAACGTTACCGCTTTCATTAGTATTTTTCCAAACTTGAATCCACGCTGTCAATCCAACTGAATATGCCACCCGTTAAGTTACGCACATTCGTTACACCTACTTGCTGTAAAATAACGGCCGCCTGCTCACTACGAAAACCAGATTTGCAATACACCACTATTGGTTTACTCGAATCAATTTCAGCATAACGCTCAGCGATTTCACCTAATGGAATCAATGTCGCATTCAGTAAATGACAAATTTCATACTCATGTGGCTCACGCACATCAACTAACGTCACGTCAGCCAACACATCATTTAATTCATTGGCACTGATCGTCTCAACTGACATATCACAACTCCTTAGGGTTCGCGGTAAGGTTTCGAATGCTTGTTGCTTACCGCACAAAGGACATTCGGGATCGACCGCTATTGATAATTCGCGGGTTCGCATTTGCAAGGCATCATAAATTAACAAACGCCCAACTAATGACTCACCCAAGCCTAAAATAATTTTCACAACTTCAGTCGCTTGCACGATGCCAAACCAACCGGGCAACACACCCAACACACCGGCTTCGGCACAATTAGGCGCCGCATCAGCACTAGGTGGCTCAGGATACAAACAACGAAAACATGGACCATTCGGCGCGGTGTAAATCGAACATTGGCCTTCAAACTGCAAAATACTCGCGGCAATATTCGGTTTTTTCAAAAACCAACACACATCATTGATTAAATAACGGGTAAAGAAATTATCGCTACCGTCCACGACGATATCGTAATCGGCGAGGATATCAAACGCATTATCTTCTGTTAAAAATTCATCATGCACTTGCACGTTTAAGTCAGCATTCATCGCAATTAAACGCTTCGCCGCTACTTGTGCTTTAGGCTGCCCTATGTCGGTTTCGGTAAATAATATTTGGCGCTGCAAATTCGACAATTCTACTTTGTCACCATCGACGATACCGATATATCCAATACCGCTTGCTGCTAAATAAGGCAACACTGCAGAGCCCAAACCACCAGCCCCCACACATAGTACTCTCGCCTGGCTCAATGCTGTTTGCCCATTCACACCAACTTCGGCCAAACTCAAATGCCGCGCATAACGTTTTAATTGTTCAGTACTCAATGTCATGCCCTATTGCTCACTGCTGTTGCTTGCCCAAGCGTATAACGCCGATAAATACCACGAAGACTAAACACGATGGTTGCAGCGACTATACCCATTATCGCAATCCAAACAAATAAATGTTGGTAACTGGGATTCGTTAAACGAGGTTCCAGACTATGTGGCATGGAGGTCAATTGTGAAATCCCACCCGCGAAAGCGCCACCACAACCTAATGATAATTGCCAAACCCCTAACAATAACGATTGCCATTTTTGATCGGCTAACTCACCGACTAACGCAAAGCCCGTCGGCGACAATGTCATTTCGCCTAAACTTAATAATAAAAAGAAGCCTAACAACCAAGCAATATTCACCAAACCATTAGCATCCACACAGTAAATACCTAACGCCAATAATAAAAATCCTATACTAATAAACATCAACGCTAAAGCAAATTTTGTAGGCGCTCCCCATGGCGTGCCACGTTTACGCAACCATAACCAAAACACACTCAACAATGGACCAATCACCAACATATAAATAGGATTAAACGCGACCATCGCTTGTGCTGGAATCAATACACCAAATAAGTGCCGATCAACATTCCTGTCCATAAACAAGGTTATTGCCATATATTGCATGTTATATAAGATCCAAAACACCATGGAAAACACCAGCAATAACGCTAATAACATCAGTTTCTGTTTAGCCGCCATTAACCGTTGCTGATAGGCGATTAACATGATGACAAGAATGGCAGGGATAATTAATATTTCTAACATTGCGACATTGCTATGCGCAAATTGATTCAACAAATAAATAATCAAGATGGTTGCTGCTAATATCATACCGGCTTTTTGATATTGCCGGCGGCTAACCTGCTCTTGAGCAAACACCAAATAATGACGCGCGACTATCATTAACACCAAACAAATCACTAGTACGCCAGCAGCCAATAAATAGGTTAAAGAAAAACCCACATAGTGGCTGAAATACCCCAGCACACCCAAGCCCATAAACGCACCAATATTCATTGAGGTATACGCGATGGTATACATACTGTCACGACGCTCGTCGTGTAGTGGATACAATTGACCCAGCACATAAAATACGTTCGGCAGCACCAGCCCATACCCCAAAGAACTACATGCTAGCCCTAAATAAATCAGCTGCAATTGTTGGCTAGCCAACCCCAACAAACCGATTATAATAAACGCAATACCCACCCAACTGGCATGCATATGCTTCAATAACCGACCACCCAAATAGCCGCCCAACACACCCGTTAAATAGCGTATCGCTTCAAACACGGCCGTAATGCCATAAGCTTGACCATCCGTGACCTGTAAATGCTTGACGAAATACAGCACCAAAGTAGCCAACTGCACGCCAATCCCCGTCATCAGCGCGATGAGCGTGAAAAAAATAACGAATGTGCCGGGCTTGAAAAATTGGTTCTTCATGGGTCGAGATTGTAGCATAGACCCCTTACCTGATTTAGCCCTCTAAAAACCTGAGGGGTATATACCCAAAGCGATTGAGTATTCGGTATTCAAAAACATATCTTGTGTATCGTCATCCCATGGCTTGACCACGGGATCCAGAATATCATCAAGCTATAATATTTTCCTAGATCCCGTTGTCAAGCCATGGGATGACGACGTTAAGATGATTTATTCACACACCTAATACCCAATCACTTTGGGTATAATTTTGGCAATACCTTTGCCCACCCCACAATCCAGGGGAGCAAAAGGCTGCATAGGTGTAACCCATTGATTTAATAAGACTTAATTTCCTAAAAATCGTCTATACTTATTATATTATCGATAGATTAACTCCAGCAACAAGGATGTAGCAATGGAATTAAAACCGGGTAGTTTCAAAGAAGTCACGTGGGACGACGTCCGCCTCGATGTCAAACGTCTTGCGCCTGATATTTTCACCGTCATTGAAGACATGTCGCCTGATAGTAGTTATAAGCTTTATGAGGCTACGTATCCTTATGGGGCGCAAGTTGTTGATGATGACGGTATATTCAATATTTATCAGGATGATAAATTAGTTCCGCTCAACAGTAATCAAGTAGATAAACAAATTGAACGGCAATTAGATTATCGATTACGTGGGATGCCGATGAGCTTGGTGCTTGATGGTCAAATACAACTAATCTCCGCGCGAAATGATCTTATAGAATGCCCTCATGATGTATATGCGCCAGGAAACATTATGGCCATTTACGCTGCTTTAGATTACCCCTGCCAATATCAAGCGACCTATCACTGGAGAATGTTTTCAGGAATAAAAAATTGCTATATGTTAGCAAACTTAGCTAACCGGAAAAATTTGCAGCGTGTTGAAAAACATTTTGATCTTAAGTTAGATTCGCCTGAAACCTTATCGCAACAATGGGAATTTTTTAAGCTTTTAGCCAATCAGCCAGAGTTTAAATCTAACTGGCAATCTAAAATTCTTTTATTTGGAAAAAAATGGTTGGAGACACTGAATACAAACGACAAATTATCGCTAGCACTATTCAAAAGAGCTTGGAACTCCAAAGCAATCGAACGAAATATGATTTTTACATTTAACAACATGTGGGAAGATTTTATTCCGACCATACGTAATAAAAAAGTCGACCGTTATATTCTAAATATATCAAATCATATCTTAACAGCTAGCATAGGCGATTGCCTATCATACAGAATCGCAGGCTCTGACGATCAAGCAGGACCATTTACAGAAATAGCGAAAACACTTTGTGATATTTATGGATTAAACAAATATGCACCTATTGTCATGGTGCCTCATAAATTTACTGCTAAACCACATAAACATACTTATGTTCCAGTCCAGCTCCCTACCGCAAACATTCTACGTAAATATGCCAGCAAAAGTAATTTTCTACTCGCAGATTTTCGTGAAATACATTACGTAATTAATAAGTTTGTTAACACTATTGAAACAAAAGATATAGCAAAAACACCTGTATACAACGTACAAAACTATGACTATAATTTCTACTCTGGCGACCATCGATCTTCTACTCGATTTTTACCAGCAAAAGAAATTTTTGACAATGATAACGATGTAAATACATGGCTAAATTCGGGTAATAACCAAATCAATGTTAGAAACCCATTTTTATTAGCCTGCGTAAAAATCAGTATGAAATGATTTCGTTATTTTAAATAACGATAAAAACAAACATTAATGAAGAGTTATAATGAGCACCCCCACTCGCAATACTTATATTGACACTATTGGCAGTGTTTGCTTTTTTAAACCCTCGACAACACAAACTAACGCCTTAGTTTAATTTCTTTTCCAAGAAATGTTGTTGGTGGCAGAAGACTCCATCCTACGCGATGATATTTTTTATCGCCTAAACTTTCTTGCATCACAAGAAAAACCATAAGCTCCTTTAATCATTTCCTTTTGATGCCACAAAAATTGGGGTATCCAGAGTCGACATCGATCGCTATTATCCCTAACACAAATGAGCACAAGCTGATTTAAGCGAATTAACAACGCTATGGATCAAGACTGATAGCCCATAACAACAATAAAAATCTTACCTATCATTCCCCATCCCAGCCGAGGATAACCGCATAACACGTGGGAACGGAATATGAAAAACAATACACAAACAAATCATGATGCGTTAATCGAACAATTGCGTGCACAAGTCACACAAGTTGATGTCTTGCGCACTGCAACCGAACAAAAAGAAGCCGAAATCATGGCCACGTTAAAAATGATGAAAGCATGTAACGTTGAAGTCGACATGCTGGACATATAACCCAGGTAAGATAGGTAGAGACATCTGACGAAATATACGTTGTGGGGACGTAATAAAAAGAGGGTTTAAGCCCCAAGCTTGTACAAGCAACCGCTCCAAAAGCGATATGTTATGAGTGGCAATACGTCTAACCGACCACTGCCACTTTTTTTTAACAAAAAAACTGAACTGAGAAACACCCATGTCAAATGAAAAAAACATAGGTGATGTTCACGATAATAATAACAACACATCAACAAATAATAATGACGCGATAAAACTAGGGGATATCCTTTGGTCAGAAGTCATGATGGATATCCGTGAAAACGGACAATATCCCTTTAAAGAGTTAATGACCATCACCAATACTAGACGTGAAACACTGCTATTACTCATGCTGGGGAATTGTAATGCGTTGTCATACCAAGCTGGCGTTAAGCTATTGAGCATTCATCAGACGTTGTTTCCGGGGAAGTTTGTATTAGACTCTATAAAATAAAAGGAAAAATTAGATTTACTTTTTGTTTGTCTTATTTAACAACTCTACGGATTAATTTCTCTAATTTTCCCCAGCATATACTGGTACCAGGCTCTTTAATGCGTATACTTTTCCATCGTCACCCACTTCACCTACATTATAATCGGCTTTGATTAAAACACCACCTTGCGCAGGCATCATTGCTTCTATTTTTGGTTGAATTTGTTGCAATTGTTTCAATAAATAATATGGACTAATCGTATTATCTATTAAATTAACACCACCAACTACGCTACCTGCTATTGATGTTTTTACCATAGATTCTTTAGACATTGATTCATCCATTTTTGTATCGATCTCAACTAACTGCGGTTTAGGCACAGCTTCACCTTTCATTGTCGCTTTATTATACTTTTTCATCTGATGGTAATTAAAGTTAGATTTCTCTTCATCCAAGGCTTCATCTGATTTTTCACCTAAGGTTTTACTGGGTTTTATCATCCAACGGTCTTCTTCAAATCCTTCACTTAGATCGAAGTTACCGAGTGCATTTAGCGCATCACCACCTACACTTTTTGCTATTGGCATCTTCATGCCTTCATAATTAACGATGTAATAGTTGATGGGCATATTTTTGTTTTGATCAACTGGTAACGCTGGTGTGCTGGAACCATCATTGCTACTAGCTGTTGGCGCTGCTGATGGCACTTTTTCTACCGTCATTTTCTGTTGTTCCGGTGTCGCATCTTTTTTCTCCGTCACATCCGTACCGACACCCGTGGTAGTCATGCCACTGGCCGCCGTGCCATTGTTATAAACCACATCACCATGGAAGTGAATGTCATCGGCTTCGATAATAATCTTCGGCGCTTGGATGATGGCTTCGCCATCCTTCGTAAACTGCATACGGCTCTTGCCGCCCTTCATCGTGACAGGACCGGCGCCCGTGCCTTGCACGTGAAACGCTTGCCCATGTTGGATGTGCACACTGTCACGCGGCGCGGTGAGACTGATATTCCCTTTTACACTGTGGATACCGATGTGTTGTGTCGCATTCACAGTGATGTCTTGCGGGGTTTTAAAGGTGATGCTGTGGTCATGGGTTTTGTTAATGACATGGTGACTGGCCATCAATGCTTACTGTTTATCAATCAACTCGGTTTTCATTTCTATATACTATAACTAGCGCTGCTATATTGAATGATATAAGTAACAATACGAACCCCGTTATTCTCGTTGAAAGCACTAATGGAATACCTAATGAATAATGACTGCCACCGGTATAAACCAAATTAACCCCCCAATAAAGGGTGTACACCATTACAATCAACAATAAATAAATTACTTTTTTCCATTTCAAAAAACCCACAGTAGCAAGTGCAATCCAAAGTATGAAATCAGGGATAGAACTGAGCACAATGAAATTAAATGCTGTACCCGGTGACATCTCATAAGACCACAAATAAGAACAATAGGTAGACCAAATATCCACACCAATTAAGATCAAAGCAATAACAAACATTACTCGCAATAAAAAATCCGTTTTTCTATATTGTCCCACTATATTCAACCTATCATTTCCAGAGCATATAACTCAGGATTAGTTAATGTAGCTTTAGAAAGGCTCGCACCTAACAAAGCTAGACCACCTTCAAACGCTTTCACTTCATATTGCAACCAGAACTTAGATAACACAGAAATACTGTGAAGATCATCTGCAATCATACCAGGCTGATCTTTTTTAGGCAAAACTGTAATTTTAAGCTCATAACCGAATTCACCAGAGATATCCCATCCGTTGTATTCAGCATCTATTGGCTCAGGCTTCACCTCATAAACCAATGCTGGCTCACTCATCTCAACCCTAACTGCCCAGTATTTCCCAGCAACTTCGCTGCCTATACATACTTTTTTATCATCCTTATACATCAAATTAAAACTACCAACGAAATTACCCAATTGAGCTTTAGCTTCAGCGGTATAACTGTTTTTATTAATTTCCATTTCAGCATTAACGCCACGCTTTTTCTCTTTCAGCTTACCTAACATTTTAATTCTAATCGTATAAACTGCATTGCGTGTGACGATAGGCATTAAATATATTTCAGGCATTTTATTTAAATCAACTGATATATCAGGATATAAACTACTTAACGAATGCTTTGTTGAAGTTGTTAAATCTGTATCACTGTTGGGTGTTGCAGAAACTGCACCGGCTTGTGCAGCAGCGGGAATTGCTGCTGCCGTTTGCTGCTGCACGGGAGGTGCATCTTTTTTCTCCGTCACATCCGTACCGACACCCGTGGTGGTCATGCCACTGGCCGCCGTGCCATTGTTATAAACCACGTTGCCATGGAAGTGAATGTCATCGGCTTCGATAATAATCTTCGGCGCTTGAATGATGGCTTCGCCATCCTTCGTAAACTGCATACTGCTCTTGCCGCCCTTCATCGTAACAGGGCCAGTGCCTGTGCCAACGGCATGAAACACTTGCCCATGTTGAATATGCACACTGTCGCGCGGCGCGGTGAGACTGATATTCCCCTTCACACTGTGGATGCCGATGTGTTGTGTCGCATTCACGGTGATGTCTTGCGGGGTTTTAAAGGTGATGCTGTGGTCATGGGTTTTGTTCACAACGTGACGACTGGCCGTCTGCG
>CAXBIY010000001.1:0-396563 GCA_963975985.1 uncultured Gammaproteobacteria bacterium | reverse complement strand
CAGTGTGGCTGATCATCCTCTCAGACCAGCTACTGATCGTCGCCTTGGTAGGCCATTACCCCACCAACAAGCTAATCAGACGCAGGCTCATCCTAAAGCGGCCGAAGCCTTTCCTCCTAAGAGAATATGCGGTATTAGCCCGAGTTTCCCCGAGTTATCCCCCACTTTAGGGTAGATTCCTACGTGTTACGCACCCGTCCGCCACTCGCCACCAGAGAGTAAACTCTCCGTGCTGCCGTTCGACTTGCATGTGTTAAGCATACCGCCAGCGTTCAATCTGAGCCAGGATCAAACTCTTCACTTGAAAATGGTTCAGTGTCCCGAAGGACAATGAATCTGGTTTTTTGACGATTTCTCGTCGAAAGATTCTTAAATGGTTCGAGCAATTGCAAGAACCCACACGTATTGCATGTTTCAAATTGTTAAAGAACGTTTCGGGTCAGTCTCCTGAGCCGGGTCGCGCATTGTATACGACTTTGACCCTGTGTCAACACTTATTTTGTGTGACTTTCTCTTGCTGTAAAACCTGTGGTCTTCTGCAGCAAGGGAGGCGGAGTATACAGCTTTTTCAAGGCTTATCAACCGCATTAATGCTAGTTATGAAAATAAATCTTCGTCTCGAGCAGAAGGCTAATTCTAGACGCTATTTTGAGACTTGCAAGCCCATCCCGTTAACTTATTTTAAAAGCTGGCTTTACCCTTTCTGGCCAAGCTAACATCACATCAACGCGCGCCCACAAAAGCCTTAAGGTACTCTTTAAACACCCCTACTGTCGTACGTGACATTTGCAACAACGCTGTTGTTAATTGTGGACTGAGTGAGCCAGAGCAATACCGTAACAATGAGTTTAAATCAATGCCGGGGCACTCTGACACTAATTGAGCCAATGTTAATTCATTAAATGAAGCGGGAATATGGTTTTCAAGTTGGTTATACAGTACTTTTAAATCAGCAGGAGAGCATTGCCCAGGGTTTGATACGGCATATGCAAAGCATTTCAAAACATCGGTTGGCGTAACGGCTGTTGATGTTGGCGATGCTGGTTGATGAGTGGTCCCAAGCATGGAAGTTGACTTTATTGCAAGTGAACTACTCGCTGGCCGGGGGGTAGCAGTCGGTGCGTCTGTTGCACTATACGTGGCTGTTGCACTATGCGTGGCTGTTGCACTATACGTGGCTGTCGCACTATACGTGGCTGTCGCACTATAAGTGGCTGTTGCGCTATACGTGGCTGTTGCAGGCATGCTTGGAACGAGGGATGAGCCCGTAGCTGTCGCGCTGGCTGAGGGTGACTGCGTACTGCGAACCAATGATGCCGTTTGGCTAACAATTGTCGACGGATAGACCGTTTTTGTTGTTCTAGGCTTGGGCGTAAACGTTGGTATCTGCACAGTTCTTCTCGTCGATGTAACAGGAAATCTTGTGCTTCGCGGCGCAGTCGAGGTGCGAACTGGCGGCACAACTGATGTGCTCGCTGGCGGCGCGGGTGGTGGATTAGGCCTATTTCTCCCTCTTAAACCCATAGCAACAAAAAATGCAAGCGTAATTAACGCGATACATAAACCGAAAAACCACATAGTACTGTGCCAACGAGGCTGGCCATATTGTTGAATATAATTAAACGCAGGACGTGGAGGGCTGGACTCCGCACGAGTAGAGGTGGGAGGGAGGTTAGCACCGCGTTGCGCTGCCAATGGATTGGGTATCGAGTCTGCATGCAAACGACTCTCATCACCATAGTCGTCATCTAAATCGTCGTCCAAGGGCTCCCGCTGAGTCTGCATCAGGATAGCAGTCGTCCCATCAGTATCAGGCACCCCATAACTACCAGATGCCCCACGATAATGCCGCCATAAACCCCAAGCATATAAAATAGGGTTCGGCCAAAACAACCATTGAAACGCCCAGCCCAAAGTGCCATAACAATCACCCAATAATCTCTGAGCGCATTCTGATATAGCTTCTGCCATTCTCTGGGCTTCTGTATGCTCAGCTGCTGAAGCTCCTCCAGCTGCTGCAGCCCCCTCAGGCATAATTACGGTTGCTCTAGCATTTCTCCAAACGAAGTTGCCAGGAATCGATGCACGGAAAGGGAAAAATGGACTCGTTGATGAAGGCTGTAGCGCACGCCTTGGCTGAGCATTAACCTCCACTGAAACACCATGGCTCTGTGTCACCCATAAACAATATAAAGGCCGATATGCATCAATAATCCGGGCAACGACATTAGCCGACTCAAGATTAACTGTACGAACATTATCTAAGGCATTAACAACTGACAGTTCTAAGACCGGTCGAAATAACGATAATTTTTGTTGCGCAAAACGAAACAACGTATAAGTCACCAAGGCATTGTCACCCGACACAACGTTTATACTATTTGACAGCAACAGCTCAAGCACAGGCGCCTCTGTTAAGCACGTATGACAACCTTCATAATTGCAGACGACAGCTGAACTTTGCAACTTTGATTTTAATTGTTGACCTAACAATACATGCCCACACTCAACAAGCATGTAATGAGCATCAGATTTAATATCATTTATTCGCAAACAATTGGCATGTTCATCAATTAAATTTTCAACAGCTTCCCAGCGCACCGTGTCAGGAATAGTAATGGTACCCGTTGCCATCAAGCCAAAAAGTGGCTCAGTTTTAATCACCGGCAATGGTAAATTTACTTCCGAGCCATTAGTATCCGTCATAACTATACTAAAATCTGTACGGTCTGCCGGCGCTATTGGTGCTCGATACTGTAATAATTCTGGATCAACCGTGAACGCTTTACCAATTTGTTGCCCCTCCTCATCAAACCATTGATAAGTGACCAAAAACTTCGTCCTAATTAATGAAAACAATAAACGATAGGTACTATTTCCCGCATTTGGCAGCGGTAATTCGTCAAAGTCATCGAAATCTGCTAGCTGTAATACACTACTCGAATCGCTCACGACCTCTACGATTGGTTGCGGCCTCGCGGGTGCTCGCACTGTGCCAGGGCTCTTCGGTTCACTACGCCTAGGTTCACTACGTCTAGATAGTGTAGGCGTGCTTGGCGCTTCACCTACACTAGCAATTCTATCCACATGTCGCCACAAATGAAAACAACGCGCGATTTGTAAGCGTAATGACGCATAATCATCTTGATAGCTTGCGTCATTAAATAGGTAGCTTAATGTTTCAAAAAGATTAACCCGCTTTTGTTCTGCCCCAGAACCACGAGCTGTACTAGGCCCAGCAGTTGTTTCTTTATTAATAAGCGAATTTAAAAATTTCGCTATATGCTCTTCTTTTTGTTGTGCCCAATCACTCCGCCAATTGATATCAGAACGTGGACCACTAGTAAACTGCACAAAGTTTTTATGCTGTAATGATGCGTTTGCTCTTTCTATTAACAAACAACCTAAGTGATACGTTTCACCACCCTCTAAGAATAGACAAAGATTGTGAGCATTGGGTGCTATATTATTGTAATCCATTGGTGGCGCTTCAATAGCGTTACCATCAACAACCGTCAGCTGGCTAGCATCAAGGTCCATGTTTACACAATTAGTATTGGTTGGGAAAAAAGCTACAATCTTTCTACCGGCAATACTACAGCTCGGATTAGCACAAGTTGCTTGAATACGCATACAAGCGTTCCTTTTATATTGTTATAATTTAAGGTCCAGGATTATAAATAATGTTACCTGTTGAATCTGGCGAAATGGTTAAATTATTATTCGCTTCACTCAAACCCTGGTTATTATGGTTAACATTTACCGCGACCTTAGCATCAATTGCATCAAAGAAAAAGCCTGTATTATCGGTACCTTCACTAAAAGTCGCATGGTTGCCATAAATGGTATTGATGGTGACATCGCTAATGCCCGCGCTGACAGATAATAACTCATTACTATTACCATTGCCAAATATCGCTTGGTTATCGGTGACATTGCCTAATGTCACGGTATTCTTACCCCCACCACCAATATCACCAAATGCTAATACGCTAATACCCGCATTTAAGCCTGCGGTCGTGAGTGGGCCACCAGCAAAAACCATTCGATTACTCTGAATATGATTAATGGTGACATGTGCAGAGTTAGGATCGGTATTCAATGGATTTTGTAAACTTATTGCCTCCGCAGCGATACCGTTCAGAGTGGTATTCGCCTTAACAAAACTGATATCATTATTCATCATATTATCGACCGTTATACTGCTTGTACTCCCACCTTTCCTGGCATTTGCAGAAATCTGGATAGCGCTATGCCCTGCACCGTCGACATAAGAAAAAATATTCCCGTTAATATTGCCAACATTCACAACAGATGTTTGATTAGCCGCTGAATCCAGGGCGAGAATATAAATACCTTGGTTAGCATTTTGGCTACCAAATGACATGGTATTGTTACTGATGCTGCCCACGCTGATGGTTGAATCCGTTGCTGTTACATTAATCGCATTACTATTGGTAATATTACCCACGTTAAAATGGCTCTGGGTAATCGACACATTAGCATCGGTTGATTTGTCGGCTACTGTGAAATTAGCCAAACCATTTGTTATCAGCTTATCAACGGTTAAATTGCCGAAAGATGTGGTTTGATCGTTTTTAATCGCGTTTAAGCCCGAATCAGCATCAACGTTTAACGTAATATCGCGCACGGTGTTATCGCGGCCGACTTGCAGCAAATCTTTTCCACTGGCAGCTGTTAATGCACCGCCATCACTGAGTTTAACTTGCACATTGTTAAATTCGTAATGCCCGCCAGTTAAGGTTTGGCCATCGGCTAAGGTTTTAGTGTCGGATAATGTCACACCATTTTGCACGGCAAGCACATCCGCTGTGTGTGTGACGGCATTATCAAAACTGGCTTCATCGGTGACATCGGCAATGGTCAACGGCGCACCGTTAGCGCCATTAACACCGACTAAATTCGTTTGCGTGGCACGCACCAAAATAGGTTGGTTATGATAAATGGTTTCAATCATGCGTTTTTGTAAGCCATCTAATTTATTGAGATTACCAAAACCAAAACGCATACTTGCGCCGACATACCATTCGCTGCCGCGAGGTTTGTCATACTGCGCACCTGTTTCAACAGCGAAACGGTAATACACATTGGTAAACGGTAAATCATAAAAATAGCGCAAACGTGCGCGTGGGCCAGCAATCGTATCAACATTGCTAGCCGCATAATAATATCCACCGACATAAGCGGTTAGATTATCGAGGATAAAATTTAATTCACGGCCCACTTCGGCATCAAAGCCACCCATGGATTTTTCTTCACCTCGGTGCACCGCCACGGTTTTAAAACCGTTTTCATTTAAACCGCCAAACGTGTATTGATCGTAATTTTGTTGCCTATTGGCTGTTGGACCAACCGGGATGTAGCCATTAGCATTGGCGCTCCAACGTAGCGTTTTTGCTTCTGCACCGACGGTGACTTGTTGATAGCTATTATTGTTAACGTTACCGGCTAAATCATAAAAACTATAACCCCCAATAATTAAACCGGTATCGTTGAGTAATGCACGATAGCCCAAACCAAAACTACCCTGCGCAGCTGGTCCATTAAAATCAGCGCCGCGAATATTGGTGTAAAGTAAATTATCAGGATTTTGCCACAACGGCATAAACAGATTACCGTTGCCATTAGACGTATCGCTGGTGCCGTATTGACCGCCGAATTCTAAATAACTACCGTAAAGTCTTTCTTTACTCGCTGTTTCAGCCATGCCTTCAGCAAACGGTACGGCCGCCACCAATAACGAGAATAATTGCGTTGTAAAACGATTTACCATATTTGCGCCCTAAATTTATTATGAGAATTATAGTCATAGAGCTTAGATGATATTTATTGAAATACCATAAAGAATAATACTAGCGTGGCTTGTTTGCTCAGAATTAAGACTATGGGACTATAATTAGTGCAACCAACTCTCATCGTCATCCCGTGGCTTGACCACGGGATCCAGCATATAATTAGGGCTCACTGGATTCCGTGGTCAAGCCACGGAATGACGACGTTATGTGATTGTCACTTTTGCAAAGCGGCGTTTACCTACTTGGTAGACAGATACGCTACCTGCTGTGATGGTTAGGTTTTTGTCAGTGACTTTTTCACCATCCATTTTCACAGCGCCTTGTTTAATCATACGCATGGCATCGGATGTACTGGGGACCAATTCGGCATCTTTTAATAGATTAGCAATGGGGTAGCCTTCAGTGGGTGCTTTGAAATTAAATTCTGGCATATCATCAGGCATCGCGCCTTGCTTGAAACGGGCGATGAAATTTTCGTGAGCTTTTTGGGCAGCGGCTTCATCGTGATATCGCCCGACAATTTCTTCGCCGAGTTTTATTTTAATATCACGTGGGTTGATGCCATTGGCAACATCAGTTTTAAGCTGTGCGATATCTTCAGTGCTGCGCAAACTTAATAAATCATAATAACGCCACATGAGCTCGTCCGAAATCGACATAATTTTGCCAAACATTTCGTCGGGAGCTTCATCGATACCGATATAGTTGCCAAGAGACTTCGACATCTTTTTCACACCATCCGTACCTTCTAATAGAGGCATGGTAATAATGGTTTGTGGTGTTTGCCCTTGTTGCTTTTGCAACTCACGGCCCATCAATAAATTAAATTTTTGATCCGTGCCGCCAAGCTCGACATCAGCTTGCATTTCAACGGAATCCCAGCCTTGTAATAAAGGATACATAAACTCGTGAATTGCAATCGGCTGATTTGATTGATAACGCTTGCTGAAATCATCGCGCTCTAACATGCGTGCAACGGTATGACTAGCAGCTAGCTTAATCATATCAACGGCGCTTTTACCATCCATCCATTGGGAGTTAAAACAGATTTCAGTTTTTTTAGGGTCAAGAATTTTACAGACTTGTTTTTTGTAGGTCGCGGCATTATCGGCCACTTGTTCACGCGTTAAGGGCTGGCGTGTTACATTTTTACCTGTAGGGTCACCAATCATGCCGGTGAAATCACCAATTAAAAACATCACATGATGCCCAAGATCTTGAAATTGACGTAATTTAGTTAACACCACGGTATGGCCCAAATGTAAGTCAGGCGCAGTGGGGTCCATGCCCAATTTCACACGCAGCGGTTTACCCGTTTTGAGTTTCTCGATGAATTCATCTTCGACAAGAATTTCATCAGCGCCGCGTTTGATTAAGTTTAAAGCTTGCTCAATATTATTTTTCACTGAATCTTGATTCCTAAATTCTGCTATACCCTATACCCCATACCCTATACGCCACTTTGTGATATAGTTGCGGTTAATTTCTGGCAGACATAATAGCATGCGATACGTAGCAACGGAACCCAAGCGAATAAAACCTAACCGAACAAGGCAATTCATCGGTGTCTTGCTGACATTGTTGTGTATTACTGTACTGGTGCGCTACTATAATTTTCAGCCTGAATTCAATCAAGCCCTTCCCTCAGCCCAAACTTCAGAACCTGCGACACAAACAGGCCCGTCTATTGTGCCTGAAATCAGCAATTGGAAAATTGTTAAAGTCAAAAAAGGCGAAAACTTAGCTATCATTTTTCAACGCTTAAAATTGAGTGACCGCACACTTTACGATGTCACCCATTCCAGCAAACTCGCCAAACCTTTAACGCAACTCAAAGTCGGGCAAGAATTAAAATTTGATATCCAAAATGGTCAGCTCAATGCTTTGGAAGTACCGCTTAACGATGTCGATACGCTCACTATCATTCGTGAGAATGATCAATACCAAGCTGAGCTGTTAGAAAAACCGCTGCAAGAAAAAGTGGAGTATGCTGCTGTTACTATTCAGCAAGCCATGTTTGCAGCAGGCAAAAAAGCTGGTGTGCCATCACGCGTGATGCATCAATTAGCTCACGTATTCGGTTGGGAAATTGATTTCGCACGAGACTTGCAAGCAGGCGCTAGTTTTAGTGTTGCGTATGACGCTTACTATTACAACGACAAGCGCATCAAAGTCGGCAACATTGTCGCGGCACAATTCATTAACCGTGGAAAAGTCTACAATGCCATTCGTTATCGCGATGCTGATGGTCAATATCATTTTTACAAAGCGGATGGCTCAAGCATTCGCAAAAGTTTGCTGCGCAAACCGATTCCGATTGGCCGCATCAGCTCACCGTTTAATATGCATCGTCGTCATCCTATTCTCGGCATTGTGCGCCCACATACGGGTACTGATTTTGCCGCGCCCTATGGCACACCGATTCACGCCACTGGCGATGGCCGCATTATTTTTGAAGGTTGGAAAGGCGGCTATGGCCGTGCCATTATGATTCGTCATAGCTCAAGTATTGTGACACTCTATGGCCACATGAGCCGCTTCGCAAAGCAATCACACGTTGGCACGCAGGTGAAGCAAAACCAAGTTATTGGTTACATTGGCCAATCCGGTTTAGCCACAGGCCCACATGTACACTATGAAGTCCGTGTGAATGGTGGATTTAAAAACCCGATGACAGTACGTTTACCAACGGCCTCTCCATTGCCACGCTCAGAATTAGTCAAATACATTCCTTACGCCAATGAACAAATTAAAATGCTACAACAGTATAAAACTGAACATCCTGAATGAACATCCCTAAATTCGTCGAAACCACACGCTTAGTGATGGTGATTTTTGCTTTCACCATCATGAATAGTGTGAATAATAATGCTGTGGAAATGCTGCACTTTTTAGTATTGTGGATGATTGTGCCGCTCGCAGGACTCACCGGTTTAGAAGGTATGTTCTTTAGCCGTGTTACCGCACAATCAGCTGGCCGAGCGATAAACAACCCCTATCAAAAACAATCAGCGGCCAATAATTTAGCCCTCGCTATCACCGCGTTAATTGTGTGGGTCATGAATTGGGGTGTGACGGCTGATGCGACCATCATGATAGCGACACTATGTTTTTTCAGTATTTCTGCCTGCGTGCATACTTGGGAAGCGATTAAGTTGAAAAATTATCGTTTGAAAAATCTATTCCGTCCTATTTGGACGTTAGCACTGTTAGGTGTTTGCCTACCAGTGCTCATTGAGGCCTTGTTATCTTAAAAGCGGTAATCCACACCAAAGCGTGCACTCACAACACCGACCAAAAGATAAGTCGCATCATCAACTTCAGCATAGCCACTCCAATGGTGATTAAAACCATACGCCATACCTGCACCAATTAACGGCCACACACCCAGTGCATCCGCGTCACCATCACCAATAGCCCCTTGAATAGCAGCGCCTAACTTACCATAGATAGCAAATTTCTTTTCAGCACCGAGAGGTAATCTAGCGATGAAACTTGGTGTAATTCCATAAACTACTCCAGCAGCCCCTTCGGTATTACCCGGAAAACCAAACATGGTATCGACTTCGAGAGCAAAATAACGATCAAAATTATAACCGATATTTAAACCAATATTCGCATTTGAAGTAAGACCATAAGTATCAAGCAACCCAACATTAAGCCAACTATAACCAACATTGCCACCCATATACATACCACTATAATTAAACGGATCGGCTGATGACTGCTCATCGGCGAAAGCTGAACTACCCATTGCCACTAATAACAAGGCTGTAAAAGCGATTATCATTTTTTTCATTATCTTTCCTTAATCTCTAACTCATTGATTTTCCTAGCCATTGTGGCAAAAATCGCGGCATTATATCTCAATGATTCACAAACCGGCAATAATCTTTACAAAGTTTGTACAATTCACGGTAAATAACAGCATATGCTGGCTAGTGGAACGATGAATGGTTTCTTGTATACTTCCCCTCATGAGTTATTACATCGGTTTAATGTCCGGCACGAGTGTCGATGGGGTGGATGCTGCTTTAGTTGATTTGGCGGATGGCTGCCATTTGCTAGATAGTTTGGCATTCCCCATTCCCGAAAAACTGCGCCAACGATTATTGGCACTTGCGCATTCAGGTTCTGTCGATCCTGTGGCTGATCTTGATATAGCATTGGGGCAAGTGTTTGCTGATGCAAGCTTGGCGCTGTTGCAACACGCTAATGTAAAAACGAGTGATGTGACGGCGATTGGCTCACATGGCCAAACTATTTTGCACCAACCTGACCAAGGCATCACGTTGCAAATTGGAGCTCCACAAATCATTGCTGATCAAACCGGTATTCAAACGGTTGCCAATTTCCGCCAAGCGGATGTAGATGCGGGTGGTCAAGGTGCGCCGCTAGCACCTGCGTTTCATAATACGTTTATGCGAGGTAAAAACGATCGGGTTGTTTTAAATATTGGCGGGATTGCTAATATTACTGTATTAAATGATCAACCCGTCATCGGTTTTGATACAGGGCCTGGCAATTGTTTAATGGATGCTTGGATTCGCAAGCAATTAAACAAAGCTTACGATGCTAACGGCGAATGGGCGACGCAAGGCTCGGTTAATGAAGCATTACTCCAACAATTATTAGCGGATAACTATTTCAAAAAAATAGCGCCTAAAAGCACTGGTGTTGATTATTTTAATTTAGCCTGGTTGCCTGAAACATCCGCCACCTCCGAAGATATCCAGCGGACACTATTAGAACTAACCGCCACAACCATTATCAACGCTACCAATGAATACGCACCCAAGACTCTCGATGTTATAGTTTGCGGGGGTGGTGTGCATAATTCATTACTGATGCAACGCTTACAAGCGCTAGGTAAGCATTATGAAATAAAATCCAGTGCCGATATCAACATCGACCCCGATAACCTTGAAGCCATGCTATTTGCTTGGTTAGCGAAATTACGCTTAGGAAACAAGCCAGGAAATTTACCTTCAGTCACAGGTGCAAAAAAAGCGGTTGTGTTAGGTGAAATATCTAACCCAATGTAACGCGGGTATATCCACCAGTAGTGGTTAATGATAGAGCCCTGGTGGATATGTGTTCGCTGTCGCTCACACTTTTATCCACCCTACAGGAGAATTATTCAACAACGCCCCTCGCGGAGAGAAGAGAAATTATCCCTGACACTTACCAGCCGCTTCGTTAAAGTCAAAGCTATCGGCTGAAGCTTGCTCCCAATAAATTGAATAAGGTTCAGGGATATTCATATTATCACGCAAACAACCCAATTCTAATTCAGGATAAATATCACTGTAACGTAACGCTTGGGTTTGACTGACTTGACGACGGATACGTGAACGACGTAACTCATCTGGATGAGAGACACCCGCGGCACCTAAAATAGCACGATAGTTGCGTAAAGTCGCATGATGGTAGTTACGCACTTGTGGGGCTTTTGATTTAGGATCTAGCGCGTAATAACGTTTAGGATCTTGCGTAGCCACACCTGTTGGGCATTTATTGGTGTGACATTTGCGTGATTGAATACACCCAATCGAAAACATCATTTCGCGTGCGGCATTACACATATCGGCACCCAGGGCTAATTTACAGACCACATCAAAACCGGTGACAATTTTACCGCTGGCGATAATTTTTATTTCATCGCGCACACCAGCACCAACCAAGGCATTATGCACAAACACCAAACCTTCATCCAATGGCGTACCGATAAAATCAGTGAATTCTAATGGCGCAGCACCTGTACCGCCTTCTGAACCATCGACGGTAATAAAGTCGGGCGTAATACCCGTTTCAATCATGGCTTTGCAAATACCTAAAAATTCACGACGAATACCTAAACATAGCTTAAATCCAATCGGTTTTCCGCCTGACAAATCACGTAACTTAGCAACAAAATCAAGCAAGCCTTTCGGTGTTGAAAATGCTGTGTGGGCCGGTGGTGAAATACAATCCTCCCCCATCGGTACGCCGCGAATTTCTGAAATTTCTTTAGAGATTTTAGCGGCTGGCAAAATACCGCCATGTGCTGGCTTAGCACCTTGCGATAATTTAATCTCGACCATTTTCACATTATCAAGAATCGCTTTTTCTTGAAACTTATCTTCATCAAAATGACCATCGTTACTGCGGCAACCAAAATAACCCGTGCCGATTTGCCAAAACACATCACCACCTTCTTTTAAATGGTATTTCGTCAAACCACCTTCACCCGTGTTTTGTGCAAAGCCACCTAACCTAGCACCACGGTTCAACGCCCGCACGGCATTTTTACTCAAGGCACCAAAACTCATCGCTGACACATTCAATCGTGATGCTAAATATGGCTTTTTACATTCACTGCCACCCACCATGACTTTAAACTCTTCGTTTATCACCGCTTTAGGTGCTAACGAGTGGTTAATCCATTCATACCCTAACGCATGCACATCGCGTTGCGTCCCAAACGGTAACTCATCGACTGAATTGGTCGAACGCTCTTGAATCAACTCCCATTGCTCACGACTGAATGGCACTTCTTCGGTATTACGCTCAATAAAATATTGTTGAATCTGCGGGCGGATGCCTTCAAGCATATAACGAAAATGCCCCAACACTGGATAATTGCGCAACACATTGCGTCTGCGCTGCATGACATCATAACAACCCAATAAAATTAACGGCCCTGCGAGCCAGAAAAAGTGGATACACCACGGCCAAAAATAGGCCAGCGTACCAATAATGGCACTGACAATTAAACTAACAACATAAAAACCTTGGCGAACAGTCATGCAATACTCCTTAATGCGCTAGAAGAGTAGCAAATAAGTAGGATTTCGTCCATGAAACAGTTGTTTGCTCAACAATTTGACAGGCATCGACAGGCTTGCTAATCTGAAAAACGATAATAATAAGTGTGTGCTCATGCCCTACGGTCTACATCAACAAATTACTGACCTGAATCCCCAGTTACCTATCGTCTTATGTGGTATTCAAAATACGCAAACGAATCCTAAGTTTAACCAGGCGAGTTCTGAGCATCAAAATAAGCCTTACAACGACGCCCTCAATGAGGCTTTGTGTTCGTTATCACTCAACCAAAACTTTTTTCTCTTTACGGATCATACAGTAGAGAACCTACAGAACAATTTAACACGTTATGCTGAAAAGCCTATAGGCACACCACTATGTGGTAAGGTTATTGAGTATCTCACGACCAAGAATATTAATGTACGCGATACCTTTACCTCTTACGATCCCTATTATGCGAGAATGCTTAATGGTGGCGTGCATGTAAAAACGCGCGATAACCATGAACCTCGTTACGGCTATTACACAGAAGTCATTCAGCGGCTAGAGCAATTGGGTATTTCGTATGTTGATGATCGTAAACACATTAATGAAATAATTCTTTGCCTCGAGACATCTACCTGCTATACACATCATTTGGCCCAAGAAAAGGCGCTGCTAGAATATTTAAATAAAATAAACTCGGACTCTTTGGCGGGTGATATGTTTAATTATTTCATCCGCCAATATTTACCGCGCCGTAGCGTTGCCTCCCGCGCCTTTCAATTTATCGTCATTAATGATGACGATAAATATCTTGAACAAGTCACAAACGCAGCAAGCACCATAGGTGTTAGGGTGAAATGTATCAAAGCAGTAAATGCTGATAGGACGTTGAAAAATTGTGAGCAATACCGAGAGGAACTCATTAGCGCATTACTATGGTTTCTAAGACCCGTATCAACACTGATTGAACCAAAAAATGCTATACCAGCAACTTCTCCCTCTGATGGAGACATTCATAGAGAGACATATCGTAGGGGCGCATCTCTTAGAGACACCTTACTTATTCTCATAAAAGCTCATCCTGACCAAATGTTTCGTAAGGCAAATTGGGTATATCAAGCATCAGATAGTATGACAATCAATACCGATATAACTTTGTCCCAACTGATGACGAGCAATCCTAAGCTACAAGCCATATTCAACGCACAAACAAGCTTATTGCCTGATACAGTCAAAGCCGTACCTACGGTATCAGACCTCTCTCAACAAGGTATTAATTCTGATGACGCTACATTCATTGTCACCCAACTCTTAAGATTGTTCAACGACGAGCATTCTCAACAACTTGACAGCATTGTGTTTTACTCAGCTAATATCGAATCAATCACATGCTTGTTACTCTATTATCTCATATTAGCTTATGCAAAAATTGTCTGGTTAGCTAATAAGGCGATGTTTAATTCCGCTTCCGAACAAAATCAATCCAACCCCCCTATTTCGAAACTAGTCACATTCTATTGCAGACTGAGCGAACTAGCACCACGAGATGCTAGGACACACATGTGCCAAGCGTTAATTACTAAACTAACTAAAGAAATAACAACTACCCAACTCAATGTACTATTAAAGTTTGACGATTACCGTGGCCTAAAATTCATGTTTACTTAGTTTAGTTATCATCTAACAAAGTAATAACACTTTGGTTAGTACCCAACAAAATCTTGTTAAACCGGTAAGCGCAAGCGGGAGTTCGCTCATAAAACCGTAGTTTGATCAACAATTTGACAAGCCTAAGCAGGCTTAGTAAGCTAGAAGTGATAATAACAATGCGAGAACTCTCATGGCTTATCCTGGTGTACAACCTTTAGCGCTCGACTCGACCAAACCCATTGTTTTATGTGATGTGGATAAAACCTTAACCGATCCAAAAAGTAATAACTACAACCTCAATCTTATGGCTGCATTTAAGAGTTGTGGTTTAACGAATAACTTTTTTCTCTTCACGGCTTATGGCGTTGAGGCCCTAGCAGCTCGCTTGCGTAACTATGCCGAGATCAAGCCTGAGCAAGGTTCTGATACACGCATTATTGTAATTGACTATTTAAAGCGAAACTATGGTATCAATGTCATTGATGTGATCACAACTTATGACCCTTATTTTTCGCAATTGATACGACAATCCGATATGCCATCACCACCCCCAACAACTGACACGTATTACAGAAGTGTTATTAAGCCTATTGAGGCCGCCTGCATAAATCTAGAAGATGGCAATGCTGTAACTACCTATTTAGAACCGAATGAAACATTCATCCGATATTTGAAATGTGAGGAACAACTAAAACAAAATATCATTCCAACACAATATCCTAATATTAAAGGGGCTATGTTTCACTACTTCGTGGGATACTATTTACCTAAACGCCAAATAACCCCCAGCACTTTCCGATACTTGTTCGTCGATGACAAACCCGATTACCTAGCTGAAGTACAAGCCATGTCAGAAACTTACGGCGATCGTGTTATGAATATAGAGGCACTGGATCCAAACTCTGGCCGCATTAAAACACAAGCCGACTATGAGGCAAGCTTCCAATGGGCAATTAAGACGACTTGGTGGTGGAAAATGCCGCGCCAAGAATGGGCTGTCACAGATGCTCTGCATAGCTGGTGGCAAAGTGCCACCCCATTAGCGCTTGCTCAACGCTGTTACACACCAGAGTTTCACCCTAATGATTTTTATTACCTAGCTGAACACTACAAAAAGACAGAGCAATTACATACGGCTGTTATTTTTTATAAGCCTTACATAATATATGATGGGAAAATCAGAACTTCGGTCATGTTGAGTGATCTGCTCAATGACAATCTTGTATTGAAGAACCTTTATGACATACAAACAACAATATATAATTGTCAGAATTATTTTGACCACGATCCGCCAACAGAACTTCCCATCAACAACCTTGTTAATATTTTCCGTGAAGCACATCCATTATTTTTCAACATGATTATCAATGTGAATGACCGGACCATGATGGTGAGATTATTGATCTATTATATTGTACTGACCGCAGCAATATTAGATAGCACATCAATAATCACTACGGCAATAACGACATTAACTCGAAGCATACAGTTATTTACCAACTTATTAGTCAAATTGAATCCAACTGTTCGCCATGATATGGAAACTTATGCTGCATTAAAACCTCTGTTGCGGGAACTACACAACAAACTAGAAGAAAAACATGTTCCCAACCGAGACCAACAAACTGAATTAAAGGATCTGCTCGACCAGGCCGATAGTTTAATTCAGCCAACACAGCAATAACGTACGTCTATTGCTTTTATGCTACAAGGCGTAAAGGAAGAGAATGGGCCGATGTATTGCTGGCATATTGCGTTCAATATCCTATACTACCTTATTCCATGTTCCCACAAAATATTTGCAAAAGAAAACCGCAAGGCTTTCCGTATTAAAGATATTGCAAAGAAAACATCTGATGACTATAAAACTATAATCAAATCCGCACTTGCCAATACGAACCCTGGACGAAACACATTCGAATGTCAGCATCTGACATTATTTTACGATTTTATGCAGGTGCTCAGTCAACTTCATATTTTCGCTATAGTCGATGGGCACAACGATAACGGTCGGCACTGTCTTTTCAGCAAACGCGGTTTTTAATGCCGGTTGTAGTTGTTCGGTATTATCAATACGGATGCTGTTAGCACCGAAACTTTCGGCGAGTTTGCACAAATCAGGATTATCTAAATCGATATGGGATTCTTTGCCGAATTCCATGTCTTGTTTCCATTTGATTAAGCCGTATTTGTCATCTTCCCATAGCATCACCACAATCGGTATTTTGTAGGTAACGGCTGTTGATAGGGCTTGGATACTCATCATAAAACCACCATCGCCACAGAGCGCAACAACGTTTTTCTTAGGGAATAAGCGTTTAGCTTCAACCGCACCTGGCATTGAACCGCCCATGGAGCAAAAGCCATTGTGGATGAAACAAGTTTTAGGTTGGTAAGTCATATATTGGCGAGCGACCCACATTTTGTGTGCGCCGACGTCGCTGATTAAGATATCGTCGTCACCCATGGCTTCGCGTAATTGATGGATAGCGACCTGAGGTTTAACAGGGGTTTCCATATCGTTGTCATAGCGATGTAAATCGGTTTCAAGACGTTCGCGAATTTTGGCGAAATATCCTTCGGCTTTCACGTGCTTTTTATCGAGCTTTTCGTTAATGGCGATGAACTGTTGTTTAATGTCGCCGATTAACTCAACGTCAGGTTCATATTCTGAATCAGTTTCAGCCGGGATGTAATCCATGTGCACAACGGTTTGTTTGCTATGGCGCCATTTCGCAGGAGCCCATTCGTATAAACTGTAACCGACACAAATCACTAAGTCAGCAGCATCATAGGCTTCAACGGCGATATCTTTCATGCCCATACCGACAGTGTGTAATGAGTGTGCGTGGCGATCATCGATCGCGCCTTTACCCATAAACGTAGTGGTGCCATAGATGTTGGTTTTATCCATAAAGGTTTTTAATTCAGCAGCGCAGCCGGCGTGTAACACACCATCACCGACTAATAAAATCGGTTTCTTGGCTTTGGCAATGGCTTCTAATACAGGGTTCACATCACCTGTACCACGCGTGGCAACTTGAAATGCGTGCATAGGTTTTTTGTCTGTATCGTGTTTCGCGATATCTTCCGGTAATTCAATTAATACTGCGCCAGGTTTGGGGCGACAAGTAATTTTAACAGCTTTGGAAATCACTTCAGGGATCACGTCGGCTTCGCGCACGGTGGTTGCCCATTTGGTGGTAGGCTCGTACATAGCAACGGAATCCATATTTTGATGGGATTCTTTGTGTAAGCGATTGGTTTCAGCTTGGCCGATGATGGCAATTAGAGGCGCGTGGTCCATGTCGGCATTAGCAACACCGGTAATTAAATTGGTAGCGCCAGGGCCGAGCGTGGCTAAACACACACCAGGGCGGCCGGTTAAACGACCATGCATGTCAGCCATGAAGGATGCGGTTTGCTCGTGACGACAGGTGATGAATTCGATCGGGGAATTCAACAATGAAATCATGATGTCGGCGTTTTCTTCACCGGGGACACCGTAAATGGCAGTGACGCCTTCTTTTTCTAGGCATTTTAGGAATAAGTCTGAGGCTTTCATAGTGGGTTCCTTTGTTATGAGCTGGTGGAATGGTGGAACTATCCACGCTACGCGTGAACTTTTATCCACCCTACTCTAGAGCGCATTATTTAACACAAATAGTTTTGGCGTTCACGAATTCACGTATACCTTCTTCGGAAAGTTCGCGGCCGTAGCCGGAAAGGCCGATGCCACCGAAGGGTAGATTAGCATTGGATGACACGAGGCTATTCACCACACAGGTGCCGGCTTCTAATTCATAACGTGCGATATGCTCACCGCGTTTAACATCTTGCGTGAACACCGCGCCGCCTAAACCGAAGGGGGAATCGTTAGCCACCCTGATCGCTTCCGCTTCATCTTTAACGGGTAAGAAGCTGATCACAGGACCAAATAATTCTTTATCGAACGCGACCATGCCCGGACCAACGTCGGCTAAGATGGTAACGGGGTAATAAAACCCTGGACCATCGGTTAATTCACCGCCAGTCACCAGGCGTGCGCCTTGGGCGATGGAATCTTGCACTTGTTTATGCAGCTCATGGCGTAAATCATCACGTGCCATTGGGCCCATGGTGCAAGCCGGATCCGTTGGATCGCCAGGCACAAAGGCTTTGGATTTTTCAATGACTAAACGTTCGAATTCTTCACGCACTTCTTCGACGACGATTAATCGCTTGGCGGAAATACAAATTTGACCCGCGTTGTTTAAACGGGATTTCACACACATCTCTGCGGCGTGTTCGATGTCAGCATCCGCTAAAATCAAGTAAGGGTCACTGCCACCTAATTCCATCACCACGTGTTTTAACGCTTTACCCGCTTCACTTGCGACAGCACGGCCGGCACGTTCGCTACCCGTTAATGTCACGCCGGTGACTTTATCATTACGTACCACTTCAGCAGCGACGTCGTTTGACACCACCACGGTTCGGAAAATATTATCGATATAACCCGCATCACGCACGAGCTCTTCAATCATAAAGGCACACCCGGTTGAAATCGGCGCATGGCTTAATATGCCACCATTACCATTCATTAAGGTTGGCACGACAAAACGTAATACTTGCCATAATGGATAATTCCACGGCATGATGGCGAATACGACACCTAAGGCTTCGTAGCACACGTAAGATTTACTGTATTCGGTTTTGATTTCACGAGGGGCTAAATATTTTTCAGCGTTATCGGCATAATGCTGGCAGAGGTCGATACATTTCGCGACTTCACCTTTGGCTTGCGTAGTGGGCTTGCCCATTTCAGTGGTGATGATATTAGCAAAATCATCGGCACGTTGTTCTAACAACGCTTTCATTTTCAGCATTTGCGCTTTGCGCTCAGCAAAATCACTTTTACGCCATTCACGATGTGCAGCATGCACGTCGTCAACGATCTGATTAACTTCAGTCGATGACATTTCATCATAGGATTTAATTAGTGCACCCGTGGCCGGGTTAATAGTTTGGATTGTCATACAACCTCCGTGTTGATTAGTCGAATCATGTGAATTTCATACATATGTTTCAAAGTCTAGACGATTTTACTGGAATTGCAAAAATCGCAGCGACTGTGCGTAATGCCGGCCAGTTAAGTATTGATCTGGCATATCGTCATTGTGCGGCTTGACCGCGCAATCTAGAGAATATTGATGCGTTAAACGATGTTCTGGATCCCGCGGTCAAGCCGCAGGATGACGATAAGTAGTTGGCTCACTGACCAGAATTAGAAACTATACAGCTTTTAGACCGAGAATGATGAGCCGCAACCACAGGTGGTTTGGGCATTAGGATTGCTTATGACAAATTGTTCGCCGCTAGCATCGGCTTTGTAATCGATACTGGAGCCCGAAAGATATTGCAGACTCATGACATCGACTAATAACTCAACGCCATCTTTACTGATGGTTTCATCATCATCCGCTTGCTCATCATCGAACACAAAGCCGTATTGAAAGCCAGAACAACCGCCGCCCTGAATGAACACACGCAAACGTGTGCTGTTGTCTTCTTCATCGGCCAATAACAATTTAATTTGCGCAACGGCAGCATCGGTTAATTCGATGGCATCAGGGAAGCTATCATAATCCACCCCCTCATCAGGCAATGCGGTTTTACTACGGATTTCATCAGCCAAACTGTCTTCAGCTGGCGTTTGCTTTTTGGGGTCAAATGATTGAACTGTACTCATGACTCTATATATAGTACCGCTAGCCTCGAATATCAAGCTTTTATTGGTTTTATACTTGAAATAGGAGGAACCAAACAGTAAGCTTGCCGCATGGAATGGATACACACAGCAATTGACTTTGTTTTACACTTAAATGTGCATTTAGCTAGTTTAGTCCAGCACGCTGGCGCTTGGTCTTACTTTATTTTATTTGGCATCATATTTGCTGAAACCGGCTTGGTGATCATGCCATTTCTACCCGGCGATTCATTATTGTTTGCTGCCGGTTCTCTCAGCGCTATTAGTACATTGAACGTTCATCTATTAGCGTTCTTACTCACGGTTGCAGCGACACTGGGCAACATGGTGAATTATTTGATTGGTCGTTGGTTTGGGCACAAGCTATTTGCCAATCCTGATTCAAAAATCTTCAAACGCGCGTATTTAGAGAAAGGCCATGCGTTTTATGAAAAATATGGCGCCTACGCCGTGTTCATCTCACGCTTTTTACCCCTCATCCGTACGTTTGTGCCTTTCGTTGCTGGCATGGCCGGCATGAATTATGGCAAGTATATGTTTTATAACATCCTCGGCGCTATTTGCTGGGTGTGCTTATTCATTTACGGTGGATTTTTGTTTGGTCAAATGCCGGTGGTAAAAAATAATTTTAGCTTGGTGATTATTGGGATTATTATTGTATCGGTGTTACCGATAGCCTTTGAAGTATTACGGCATGCGTTACGGAGAAACGAATAATGTATCAATGGATACTCGCTTTTCACATTATTTTTGTTATCAGTTGGTTTGCCGGATTATTTTATATGCCGCGTTTATTTGTGTATCACGCTGGCACGCATGACGACGTGAGTAACCAACGCTTCAAATTGATGGAGCGTAAATTACATAATGTCATTATGTTACCTGCCGCAATTTTGACGACGATAACAGGTGCTTGGTTACTAAGCCTGTCATGGATGGCTTTCAGTCATGCCGCTTGGTTATATGTAAAATTATTTTTTGTGCTGTTACTCTACGGCTATCAATATCATTGTTGGAAATTTATGAAAGATTTTCGTGCTGACAAGAATCGTCATACGGGTAAGTTTTATCGCTACTTCAATGAAGCCCCGACGATTGCGTTGGTGGTGATTGTGATTATGGTTGTGGTTAAACCTTTTTGATCAGACTAAAACCACTAGCCAATTTCTTAATAAGTATTTGATCACCGTTAATAACAACAAACAAGCGACAATAATACCGAGAATTTTCATGTCCCAATGTTCTAGCACCATACCCAGTGATAAACCGGCAGCCGGTGGATGTTCTAGGCCTAGCAGTGTCATGAAAAACATACCAATAGCTGCTGAAGCGGCGGCGACAAACAGCACAAGGTAACGATGATTAATCTGGATATGTGCGTTAAAAGTCCATTGCACACAATGAAATAAAACAATGCCCACGACAATTGCAATTAAATAGCCACCCAATATACGTTTTGATTGCGCCATATAAGAATTGTGCGCCACGAAAGCTAAAAATGCGGTTGAACCTAATGAAGTGGCACCAATAGCGCCAATCAACTCTGTCCTGCCCAACACAACGTTAGCTAGATATAAAAATATTGCCATGGTGAGAAACACTAACATACATTGTGATAACCAACGTATACGGCGGTGAGTTTTTGATAATTCAGATAATTTCATTGTCCTATCCTTTTTCTAATACCATGACTTTAAACAATTCACCCATTTCATGTGGCTGAATCAATTTTTTCACTTGCTGGCTCAATTGTAATTGTTTTTTTTCATCATCGCTAGTTTCAAGTTGCATGAGTTCAAGCAAGCCTGCCTCCAGCAAATAATTAGCTTGATTCGTATATTGTTGCACATCGAACCCTACCTGCTCGGCCGCTTCGCCTACGGCCGTGAAATCGACATGTGCTGTCACATCTTGCAAGCTGGGATAAACTAAGGGGTCGGGCTGATTATGATGCTTATAGTGACACATCAACGTGCCTTGATTACGTTGTGGATGGTAATACTCATCACGCAAGAAACCATAATCAATGAGAATCACTTGCCCTTGCTTCATGCAATCCGCCAAACTCTGCAACCAAGGTTGAATCATCAAATTTATTTCTGAGGTATATCTTTCACTAAAATTTTCACTTGGTAGTGTTTTCAATGCCTGAAGAAAAGCTTCATGCTTACTTTCTTCAAACTCAATCCTCAATCCACAATCCTCAATCCTAACAAACCCCTGCAAGGGTTTTGAGTTCCCATCCCACTGAAACAATTCCACTGGCATCGCATCTAACACCTCATTCGCTAACATGACACCGACAAAATCAATAGGCAAGCTTGATAACCATTGCACACGATTGACCAAATCAGGACAACGCTGTTGCAACGTTTCACGTTGTAACGACTGCAAATCGGGGCTAGGTTCTAAAATGAAATAATGCGGTGGCAAACAATCATCGGCTTCGCATTGTAATAGAATATCGGCAGCCATTTTCCCACTACCCGCGCCAAACTCTAAAATATTACCTTGTGTTTGTTGTAACACCGGCTGACATTGTTTAGCTAAACACTGAGAAAATAACGGCGAAATTTCAGGCGCCGTCACAAAATCACCTTCTTCACCGAACTTCTTTTTACCCGCGACGTAGTAACCTAAACCCGGCGCATACAACACTTGCTGCATGTAATCGGCGAACGATAAAGGCAATTGCGGTTTGAGATGCTCAATAAGCGCTAAGCTGTGTTGCTGCTCTTCGATACTCGGTTCAGGTAAATTCACGATGCCATCTGCCCTCTTTCAATCACCACGCCGACCTCATCAATATCTTGAAATACATTGGGCTTAGCCAATCGCAAACGTAACCACGTCACACCAAATTCATCCATGATGATTTTCGCTATACGCTCAGCTGTGTTTTCGACTAAATTAAATACTTCAGCTTCAACAAACTCACGCATGCGTTTTGCCACGGCTTCGTAGTTAATGGTATTAGCCACATCGTTGCTTTGCGCAGCATCCTCCGTATTGGTCTGCATCTCGACGTCAATCTTAAGGGTTTGTAACGTTTGCTTTTCCCACTCGTAAATCCCAATGCGTGCTTTGAGTTTTAAGCCTTTAATAAATACCGTATCCATTTTATTTTCCTATCAATAACTGGGCATAATTATACCATCATAAATTATTTGTGGCTGCTGATATTCCCTGATACGATAACGCCAACTCGGGAGACACACATGACCACTGTTCACGCATCGAACCATCGTTTTTTTGTTAGCCTCATGATCGTCTGCGCCGGCCTTGGTGGTATTTTATACGGTTATGATATCGGGGTTTATTCAGGTGCTTTGCCCTTTATTCGCGATCAATTGCATTTGAGCACGCACCAAGTCGGGTTTATCGGTGGTGCAATGTTTGGCGGTAGTTTGGTCGGCACATTAATCACTGGTTATTTATCTGACCAATTTGGGCGACGCAAAATGATTATCGCCGCCAGCGCATTGTTTATGATTGCCGTGCTTGCCATTGTTAATTCCACAACGTTTTCTGGCTTATTAATTTCCCGCATTATTTTAGGTATTGGCATCGGCGTCGTGCAAGTCGCTGTGCCGACGTATCTTTCTGAAGTCGCACCGACATCCGTGCGAGGATTAAGCGTAACCATGTTTCAATTGTTTTTAACCATAGGCATCGTGTCAGCCTATTTAATCGATTATGGCTTTACCGCTATCGGTGATTGGCAAGCCATGTTTGCGGTGATTGCTATCCCCGCTAGTGTGTTATTAATTTCGATGATCATTTTACCAGAATCACCCCGCTGGCTATTCTCAAAACTTCGTACTGAAGAAGCGATTGCCGTTTTACATCGCACACACAGTCCCGAAGAAGCGAAACTAGAACTCAGTGAAATTGTTGCCAGCATTGATGCTAAGCACGGTCGCTGGCGTGATTTGTTTACGTCCAAACTCGCGCTGCCCTTATTTATTGCCTTCTTCATTGCCATTTTCAATCAATTAACGGCGATTAATGGTTTCTTACAATACGCCCCCATCGTATTCCGATCGGCAGGCTTCACGTCGAACACGGGCGCGATGATGGGGACTGTTGGCTTAGGTGCCATTAACTTTATCGGCACTGTGCTGGCTATGATATTAGTCGATCGTGTGGGACGTCGACGTTTGATTATTATCGGTACGGCGGGCATCGTCGTTTCTTACGCTTTCCTAGCCATCACGTCGCACATGCATTTATCACAACATGTTGCTGGCATCACATCATTAGTTGGCTTACTCGCTTTTGTTGTAATGTACGCTGTCGGCCCCGGTGTTGTGGTATGGTTAGCGATGCAAGAATTCTTCCCAACCGAAGTGCGAGCCAAAGGTTTGGCTTTATGCTTATTTGCCAACTCACTAACGGCTTGGGTTATTACTACATCATTCTTATGGATTAAAGATGGCTTAGGCTTAAGTGGAACGTATTGGTTATTCGGTATTTGTACTTTGGCTTACTGTGTGGTCAGCGCGAAATTCTTGCCTGAAACGAAACAGCGTTCGCTAGAAGAAGTGCAGATGGATCTTAATGGTTAGGGCTTCAAAAACATATCTCGTCATCCCGTGGCCAAGCCACGGGATGACGATCTTAAGATGATTTTTTCGCACACTAACCTCTAGATTATTGCTGCTCAGCAATAATCTTGTGCTTTTCAATTTCCGCCTGCTGAGAAGCTGATTTCTGTGGATGATCCGCATCAAATTTATTTAAGAATTTATCTTCTTCACTGACAAAGCCTTCTGGCTCGCCCATTAACAGTTTAAATAGTTTTTTAATCATATCGCTCTCTTCTCTCTTCTAAACGGCGTTGTAGAATAAATCAACTTCTATATAACTTTACAACACGTCATCCCGCGGCTTGACCGCGGGATCCAGAAAAATCAATCAGTTACTGGATCCGGCGGTCAAGCCGCGGGATGACGGAGCTGAAATAATTGATTTATTCAGCAACGCCCTTCTAAACTCACAAAATAATAGCACACTTCGCTATTCCTGTGAGACTTTGTTAAAATCACGCCAAATTGAAATAAGGAAAAGCCATGTCTACAAAAATGCGAACTGAATCTGATTCTATGGGTAAAATCGACGTACCTGCCGACCATTACTGGGGTGCGCAGACGCAACGTTCATTACATCATTTCTCAATTGGTGGCGATCATATGCCGATTGAAGTTATCCATGCGTTTGGCGTGTTGAAAAAAGCCGCAGCGATGACCAATGAATCATTGAGCAAACTCGACAAGGACAAAGCTGACTTAATCAAACAAGCGGCCGATGAAGTCATCGCCGGCAAACTCGACAGCGAGTTTCCTTTATTCGTTTGGCAAACTGGCAGTGGTACACAATCAAACATGAACTCGAACGAAGTCATTTCTAACCGTGCCATTGAAATCGCTGGCGGCGAACGCGGCAGCAAAAACCCCATTCACCCGAACGATCACGTTAACATGTCGCAATCATCTAACGACACTTTCCCAACGGCGATGCACATTGCAGCGGCTACCACGTTAGTTAATAAACTACTGCCTTCCATCAAAACATTACGCGATGCACTCGAAGTGAAACGCAAAGCGTTTGAGAGTATCGTTAAAATTGGCCGCACGCATTTGCAAGATGCCGTGCCTTTAACCTTAGGCCAAGAATTTTCAGGCTATGTCGCGCAACTCGATGCCGACATGAAACGCGTTGAAACAACATTACCTGATTTATATGCCTTAGCCGCAGGCGGAACCGCTGTCGGCACCGGCTTAAACACACACCCTGAATTCGCCAAACGCGTCGCAAAAAACATTGCCGATTTAACCGGCTTGCCATTCGTCACCGCCCCCAACAAATTCGCAGCCCTCGCTTCACACGATGAACTCGTGATGGCCAGCGGCGCATTAAAAACCCTCGCCTGCTCATTAATGAAAATCGCCAACGACGTGCGTTGGTTAGGGTCCGGCCCACGTTGCGGCTTAGGCGAATTAACCTTACCTGAAAACGAACCCGGCTCTTCTATCATGCCAGGCAAAGTGAACCCTACGCAATGCGAAGCTCTAACCATGGTGTGCGCACAAGTCATGGGCAACGATGCTGCTATTGGTTTCGCCGGCAGCCAAGGTAACTTCGAATTAAACGTGTTCAAACCGGTGATGATTTTTAACTTGCTGCATTCAGCCAACTTAATCACTGACGCATGCCACAGCTTCACCGAATTTTGTGTCGAAGGCTTAACTGCCAATGAAGCGAAAATCGATCACTACTTACACGATTCATTAATGCTCGTCACCGCACTCAGCCCCGTCATCGGTTACGACAAATCAGCCAAACTCGCTCACGATGCCCATATAAATGGTACGACTCTGAAAGAAGAAGCCGTCTCATTAGGCTACTTAACTGCAGAAGAATTTGATGCAGCCGTGAAACCTGAAGAAATGACGCGTCCTAAATAAACCTACCTCAATAGATAACACACGAATTCGACCTACCTAAAACGAATTCGTGGCTTATCACCGCCCAAAATATTCCCTTAAAGGAATACACCTCTTCTCCAATATACAAAAAACTGATTAAATATCAACATCATGTCCAATATTTTTACTTTTTTCACTAATTTAATAATCTGTTAATATTTGAACGATACAATAACCGCAGATTCGTTAATACAAGAATGAAATGGAAATGAAAAGGACATCAACAATGAAGAAACTCACTCTCACGCTTTCAGCCATCGCGCTGGGTTTAAGCTGCACATTAGCTCACGCTGATACACTGCCTTATGAACCTCATGTTATTAAAGACAAAGGTTTTTATTTTGGCTTAGCAGCCGACTATGCTCACATTGGTGATGCAGCCATCAAGAATTTGAATACCGATCAAGAAGGTAACACCAATCCGTCAACTGCAGGTGCTGGTGCATTAGGTGGTCGATTGAATTTAGGTTATATGTTTACGCCGGTATGGGGTATCGAAGCGGACCTTGCTGCGTACTCAGGTATAAATAGCACAGCATCACAAAGCCTAATGATCCAAGGTGAACCTGCAAGTTATTCCGGCTCTCAAAAAAACCAAACGTTCTTGGGCGAATTAATGGGTGTGGCGGATGTGCATGTGGTCGATCAACTATTTTTCGTCGGTAAAGCGGGGGTTGGCTATAGCATGAGTGAGAATACGTATAACTCATTAGCGACATTTGGCAACTTCCCTCAACAAAACGAACCTAATATTAAAACCTCTATTGGCGGTATCGGCTTTGCGGGTAGCGTAGGTTTTGAATACCGTTTTGTACATCACTTAGCGTGGTTTGTGGATGGCAATACTTTCATCGGCAAACAAATGATAATAGGCGCAGACACGGGCTTAACCGTTTACTTCGCTTAATAATAGATAATAAGGAAAACAATCAATGAAACAAACACTAAAATTAGTATTACTCAGCTTAATTCTCGTCAGTGGCACAAGCTTTGCTACTATTGTTCCGTGGCATCCTTTAAATCCGGCTACGCATAGATGGACACCAATCGCTCCAGGGCATGATCCACTTCCAACCCCGATTGGACCAGGCCATCCTCATTGGACACCGGTTAATCCACGCTGGACGCCAGTTGAACCAGGCCATCCTCATTGGACACCTATAAGACCAATTATTAAACCACTCCCAAGCAAACCGATACCCATCACCACGCTTGGCAACCAATGCCCAGAACCCAGTACTATTAGTTTTAGCAGTGGCAGTTGGAACTATCATGGAACAAGTGTATGGCAATTCTTGAAACCTCAACAAACAGTTGGTGGCACACCTAAGTTTGTTGGAGCAACTTGGAACATCCATGGGCAGCGGCATCTCACTTGTTATTATGAGGTTACTCAAAGTGGCACACAATTTATGAGCCTAACAGGCTCCTTGGCAATAACGTCACCAAACACCCCGACGTGGTCACGCAGCGGCAATGGCGCAACCTGTCATTGGCCAGCAACACAGGGCATGCCAACGTCACAGGTTTGTACTTTCTATAACAACATAAGTTAACATTTTTACGCCGTCATTGTGCGGCTTGACCGCACAATCCAGGAACGTATTCTGAGAACGCGCTATTCTGAATCGCACGGTCAAGCCGGCGTTGTTGCAGGATGAGGAGATGAGGATAGGCCGTTGGCTGACTAAAACCATCTTATAGCTGTATCCCCCCTCATAACCGTTCAATTATTTTACTTTTTTATCTGTTTTAGTCGATCACGGCGTCGGATGTATCGTAATGGTGCCACCATTGCCGGAGAATCTATAGACAGCACCGTTATTGGCTTCGCCAATGGTGCTCTTACCATCGTTCACGTACATCGTGATAGCGGCATCGGTAAAATCGGATTCGAATAACACATTAGTCGGGTTAGTGCCGGTAAAGTTGTTGCCATAAAAACCCTCACCTTCTTTTGTCCCGCCAATAATTAATGGGCTAGTACCGCCATTGTTCACCACTCGACTATTTAGCCACACATCATAATCATTGATGTTAGCCGTTCTTGAAGCAAATGTATTTGTGGTGACTGCATGCACTGTCAACGAATTATTATTCGTATTGCTCACATCAAAATCGCGAGACTCTAAAAATAAGTTATTAACGCTTGAACCGATACTGGTGGCAGTTAAGGTATTATTGCTAATGGCTGTCACATCCGTTTTATTTAACGTTGGCACGATATCATTCCACGATCGCACAAACACCGAACTGATGGCAGCGCCCGTGGTGGAGGTCGCGCTACTGTCGTATACGCCAATGGTATTACCGTTAATAGTATTAATCGTGCTGGATTCACCACGATTGATATGGGCGATACCGATACTGCTGGCATTCAAACCGGTGTTGGTGACCAACACCGTATTACTATTGATGCTATTGATCGTAAAATTAGCATTTTCACCATAACTGTAAGTGTAAATTCCCGTTGCCATTTCATTGGCTGTGCTGCCTGCCACGGTAACATTGTTATTGTTTATGCTATTCACATTAACGGTTGAACCATCGGCAAGCACAATGATGCCGGCAACGCCTTGCGTGGGTAGTGATGTGTCATAACCGCCGCCGGTAATATCGGGCAGGTTAAATCGGCTGCCACCAAACGTGTTATTGTCAATTGTAATATTGGAATCGGTACTGCCATCCGTCACCATTAAGCTAACACCGCCTGTGCCCTGCGCGCTCACGTGATTGATGTTTAAGGTACCGACACTGCCACCATTGCTATTACTAATCGCGGTTGCACCAGGATTGGTAACGATGGTTAAATTTTCAATGGTATTGTTTTTGCCAACTTGAATGAGGCCTTCATTCACGGCTTGTACTAATGTGCCAGAAGCACTCACGCTACCCGCATTACCTAGCGTAATATCATAACCTTGATAATCATAGCTGCCACCCGTGAGGAACTGACCATCTTGCATCACAAGCGTATTATCGACATCCGAAATGCCACCATTGACACCCACCACATCCGCACCACCTGCTGCTAATTGCGCTTTCAATTCCGCAGCATTGTTGACGATACTAAACGTTTTTGTCGAGCCATCGGTATTCGTCACATGAGCCAAGGCTTCATAATCTTTTTTGCTGACAGTCACGCCTTGGATGCGCTGCACTCGGTCCGTCATATGGCGCGCTAAACCGGCGTGAGGTGTGCTCGCTTCACCTAAGCCCACACGCATACGCATGCCTGCGTACCAATTCAGGCCACGTTGCCCATCGTACTGCACGGACGTTTCAAATGTGAAGCGATTGAAGATTTCTTTCAATACACCTTTAGCTTGGAATGGGTTATCCCATTGATATTCGAGGCGACCGGTTGGGCCCGTCAACGCTTGGGTATTGGTGTTTGTGAAATAAAAGCCACCGCCATAAACGCGCAGTTGATCCACTATTCGATAACCGACTTCAGTGTTGAAACCATACATCGAGCTTTCATAACCGGCAGCATAATCCACGCTGAATTGATTATTGCCCAGGGCATTATGCTGAATAATGTCGTCGCCTTTCACGCGCTTATCGGTTGAACCTATCGGCATGTAACCATTGGCCAAGATCGACCAATTAAGTGTTTTTGCTTCACCACCAAAGGTGATTTGGTTAAAGTTGTTATTGTTTTTACTGTTGTAGGTATCAAAATAACTATAGCCACCAAACAACCAGCTTTCATCTTGCAGCATCTGTCGATAACCGAAACCTAGGCTACCGCCATAAACCGATGCTTCACCGTCAAAACCACGGACATCGACAAAGGCTAAAGCCGTGCGTTGTTGCCAAAGGGGTTGGAACACATCGGCTCCGCCAGAAGAATTTTGATCGCTACCGTAACCACCGCCGAGAGAAACATAACCATCGTAACCAGAAACCAAGCCACCGTTTGGTGCAGTATAGGGTAATTCCTTACGCGACTGTTCCGCATCGGCTGCGAAGGCTGCCACGGGTGACAGCATTAAAGCAGCCCAAAGTGATGTGACTAAGCATTTGATTTTTTGTTGAGGCAGTTGAGGCATGGTGTCACCTGAATTAATACTTGATAGAGCTATAATCAAGATAGTTGATATTGAGGGTTTTGCAACTATGCGTATGTGAGCAGTCAGGTTGAAATCAAACGATAAAACATCACGCACACCTCATCACCGATTGAATTATTTATTTTAATTCAACAAGTTAGTGACCGACAGATGGATATGCCCTGTTCTAAATAACAAAAACCCCGGCATTGCGGGGTTTTGCTTATCTAACATTTTATCTATCAACTACTCAGGCACAATACTAAACTCACCACTGCCAGATAATCTGTATACACCACCATTATTAGCTTCGCTCACTGTATTACCACCATCATTTACATGCATGGTGATATAGGAACCTGCGAAATCGCTTTCGAATAATATATTGGTCTGGTTGTCACCGGTAAAACTATTGCCATTGAAACCACCTTCTACGACATTACCAATCGCTAATGGACTGCTGCCAGCACCATTAACCACTCGGCTATTTAACCAAACGTCAAATTCATTCCCGTGTGTATTACCACTTTTTGAATAAAACGTATTATTTGTCACGGCAATGACGCTAAGGGCATTGTTGTTGCTCGTGCTAGGATCAAAATCACGTGATTCCAACGCTAAATTATTCACCGTTGACCCTTCACTTGTTGCTGTTAAGTGGTTACCACTAATGCTTTGCACACCAACTTCATTTAAGGCTGCGACGGTATCATTCCACGAACGCACGAACACGGAGCTCACGACATTTTGTGTGGATGTTGCAGGGGTTGCACTGCTATCGGTTACCGTGACAGTGTTATTGTCGATACTGCCAATAGTACTGACTTCACCGCGGTTGATATGGGCAATACCAAAACTGCTCGCATTCAAACCTGTATTAGTCACATTGACTGTATTTTTATCAATGCTGCCAATCGTAAAATTAGCGCCGGTATTATAGCTGTAGGTGTAAATACCCGCAGCTAAGTCAGCTGCTGCACTACCTTCAACCGTTACGATATTATTGTTGATGCTATTGACGTTCACCGTTGAGCTATCGGCAAGCACGACGATGCCAGCCGTGCCCTGTGTCGGTTGCGACGTATCGTAACTGCCTTCGGTAATACCTAAATTAAAAATACTACCGCCGATCACATTATTATCAATCGTGATATTCGAATCGGTGCTGCCATCACTAACCATGAGGTTGATACCACCACCAGCGGTGCTGCCTTTGCTTTGCGTTATGACGCCATTAATCGTTAGATTACCGACGCTAGCACCACCAACATTGCTGATCGCCGTTGAATCTGTGCTCGTCACAATCGTTAAATTTTGAATGGTATTATTTTTTCCAACACGAATAAAACCAAGGTTTTGTTCGGTATACAAAGTATCTGCGACACCAACTGTACCACCACTACCTAAATTAATATCATAACCTTTATAATCATAAGTACCACTTGTTAACGTTTGACCATCTTGCAATACGAGGTTATTATTGATATTTAAAATATCACCATCCACACTCACCACATCAGCACCGCCGGCAGCTAGCTGGGCATTCAATTCGGCCGCGTTGTTAACGACACTAAAGGTTTTAGTGGTGCCATCGGCATTGGTCGCGCGAGCTAATTCTTCGTAATCTTTATCACCGACCGTCACGCCTTGTATGCGTTGCACGCGATCCGTCATATGGCGCGCCAAGCCACTTTGCGGTGAATTAGCTTCACCTAAGCCGACGCGTAAGCGCATGCCTGCATACCAATCAGTACCGCGTTGGCCGTCATATTGCACGGAGGTTTCAAACGTTAAGCGATTAAAAATTTCTTTTAAAATACCTTTGGCTTGCAATGGGTTGTCCCATTGATATTCGACACGGCCAGTTGGGCCAACTAAAGCAGCAGTGTTAGTATTTGTGAAATAAAAACCACCGGCATAAACACGTAATTGATCAATCACGCGATACCCAACTTCCGTGTTAAAACCATACATAGAACGTTCATAACCGCCGGCATAATCAATACTGAATTGATTATTAGCCAATGCGTTACGCTGAACAATGTCGTTACCGTTAACACGTCTATCCGTTGAACCGACAGGAATGTAACCATTCGCGAGCACAGACCAATCAACGGTTTTCGCTTCACCACCGAAGGTGATTTGGTTAAAATTGTTATTGTTTTTACTATTATAAGTATCGAAATAGCTATAGCCACCAAACAACCAACTCTCATCCCATACCATTTGTCGATAACCAAAACCTAAACTGCCGCCATAAACTGATGATTCACCGTCATAACCCCGCAAGTCGACAAAAGCTAAAGCATCACGTTGTTGCCAAACCGGTTGGAACACGTCCGCTCCGCCAGAAGAATTTTGGTCATTACCGTAGGCACCACCAAGAGAAACATAACCATCGTAATGGGGCACTAAGTTTTGAAGCGAACCTTTATAGCCTGCTTTCTTACGCAACTCACCCACTTCAGAATCTAAACGTTCGATTGTGCTGTTTAACTCATTAAAGTTTTGATTCACTTCAGCATCCGCAGCAAATGCCGCCATTGGCGATATCATTAATGCCGCCCAAGTTGATGTGACTAAACGTTTGATTTTGTGTTGATGCATGATGGCCCCTGAATTTGCGCGTGATAGAACTCCGGTTAAGATAGTCGAGATTTAGAGTTTTGCAAATATGGTTAGTTTATTCACAATATTTGTTTGGTATTTGCCCTAGTTTGACTCTAGGTTAAATTCTTCTATGCTAAACAGAACAAGCTCATGGAGAATCCCTATGCGTATCCAATGTTATCTTGCTAGTGTATTGTTATTATTATCGACGTCTGTTTTTGCTGCCAGTGTGACTATTCCCATGTATACGGCGGTTGATCATGGCCAAGGAAAATCGATCGGTAACGTGGTGGCAAAAGATACTCCGCATGGCTTATTGCTCACACCCAACTTACACGGTTTACCGGCTGGTGTGCATGGCTTTCATGTTCACACAACACCCAACTGCGGTGACCATGCGATGGATGCTCATGGCCATCTTGACCCTGCAAAAACCGATAAACATTTAGGGCCTTATGGTACTGGGCATTTAGGTGACTTGCCTGTGCTACCTGTTGATAACAAAGGTGACGCCACTCATCCGCTATTAGCCCCACGATTAACGGTGAAAGATATCGAAGGCCACGCCTTAATGATCCACGCCGGTGGCGATAATTACTCCGACAAACCCAAACCACTCGGCGGCGGCGGTGCACGTATTGCGTGTGGAGTGATTAAGTAAGTTTAAGCCCCCATGCTTTTACATCATAAAAGCTTAGCCAACATCATCTGCATGGCTTTACCCCGATGGCTTATTTTATTTTTTTGTTCAGGTGACAGCTCAGCTGACATACAACCGAACTCGGGTAAGTACATCATGGGGTCATAGCCGAAACCATTTTCACCTTTAAGTTCACGAGCGACAAGACCTTCACATTGGGCTTCGCAAATAATGGGGGTGGGATCTTTCGCGTGGCGCATATACACCAAGCAACAATGAAATCTTGCTGTGCGTTGATCATCAGAAACATCTTTTAACTCTTGTAAAATTTTTGCGATATTGGCATCGCTATCATGATGCTCACCGGCATAACGTGCAGAATAGATACCTGGTGCGCCGTTTAAAGCATCGATAACTAAACCGGAATCATCCGCCAAGGCAGGCATGCCACTCACGTCACAGGCGTATCGTGCTTTAATGATAGCGTTTTCGACAAAGGTTAAACCGGTTTCTTCGACATCTTCACCGGTGAAATCCCCTATGGGCAAGATTTCAATGCTCACTGGCTCAAACAGTTGTTTAAATTCTCGCAGTTTTCCCGCATTTCGCGTGCCTAATACTAATTTTTTCATACTATCCCTTTGGTTTAGTTGCAATTCTTATTCAATATCGTACAATCGTCAAGTTACTTAACACACACAGGAGACTAGTAATGGATTGTAATAAAGCAAATAAAGTTTATGTCATCGTGGCTATTCTTATCGCCCTAATTGTTGGTATTTTAACAGTTTCTGCGGTTCAATTCCCACCGAATATGCCAATGACAGGCTTACAAAAGTTCTTAGCATGCGTTGACATGTTCTTCAGACCGATGATTCCTATCTTAGGTGTAGCGGCTTTGATGAAGTTCGTTTGTTGCTTCAGCAGCAAAAGCTGTAACTAAATCATTGTTAGTTAGAAAAACCCGGCAACTGCCGGGTTTTTTAATGCCATTTTTTGTTAGGTTGATCTATTAACGCCATTACTATGTGGCCTATAACACCGTCATTGTGCGGCTTGACCGGGCAATCTATCGATAGTTAAACGATGCCCTGGATCTCGCGGTTAAACTGCGGGACAACGATAAGCCTTAGCAGGATTTTTTAATGCACGCTAATCTGTGAGGCTTCTTTAAAACTTGTCATCAATTTTCTTTGTAACAATTGAAAGCAATGCTCCAACGTCGAATTAGCTTGAATATCGCAACGCAATTCAACAATGATCACTTTCAAGAAATTAGCTAATGCCCCTAAACGCAACAATGAAATGGCCTGCTGATCCATCGATTGATTTAATTGAAAGGCTAACCAACCTTGCACTTTATTTAACAAATAATACAATTCAATATACAGCGACAATTGTTGCAACACATATTGCTGTTGCGCTGAATCATAAGTCGTAATGCCTAATGTTTCTGCATCACTTTTTTGCATGATGGTTTTAGTCTGCTTTTGTAACTGCTGCAGTTGGTTGGATAATTGATGAAAAGGATAATCCCCTTTAGCTCTAAAACAATCCCATTTTTTAAAATGGCAATTGTGATGACGCAGGGATTTTTCCGTAATGGGCAAGTGTTGGCTTACCACATCATCAACCAGCTCTGCCAGCATCATCTGACCGTGATAACCACGATTTTGCAGCATAAAATTTGCTAAATAACGGACATAATCCGTGCTGAAACCCGTCGATTGATACGTATCTGCAGTGGGCATGTATTGCAAATAGCTTTGCAACAATGCCATGTAGCTCACATCGTTTGATGGCTGTTGCATTTGCTGAGAGAGTGCTTGCAGAGCATGATGTAACTCACTGCCAATCAGCGCATAATCTTTTAAGCCCACAAATAATTTAACTTGTGTTTGCTGCTCATAAAGCCATTGATGCCGAACAAAATATTGTTGAAATACCCGCCATAAACTCACATGTTGTTGCAAGCTAGGCAATTGATGTTGATAATGACTGCTAGCAAACACTTTCAATTGACTAGGCTCAGGCGTTAACATCAAACGGGATTCATCGTAACTGCTGTGTTGATATAGTTCATTCAATTTTATTTGTAATTCGTACTGTTCACCCTGTTTCATATTTAATAGCCAGGCACGCTGTAATAACGCATGCCCATTCACAGTCGCTAACAATACGCGCATCCAGCTTGACACCAATTCATGCACGGCAAGGTTTGGACGCTTATTTAAATGGTGCTTAGTGAATATGTCTAACGCCGTTAACAAGGTTACGCTTTCGGGCCAAGCACTCAGCTTTGCTCGCACTTGCACATCCTGCAGCCAATTCACATAAGCTTGCAAAGTCGGGTCGTCGTGAATATGCTCGTCTAATTTTCGCAACACCAATTCCCAGCTCACACTCTGGCTAGTTTTCTTTTGCAGCTGTTGAAATTGACTCTCAGATTGACGCAACCACTGTGTTGTCGCTGTATCGATGCCGGATGTGGTTTGCGCAACGGAATCAGACTGACGTAGTGTAGCTGGCTCATGCTCACCTAGCATGACTTGATAATAAGGATGTTGGGCCAATTTCCAAATAAATTTAATATATGGCGTGTGGGGTGTATTGTGGGCTTGCCATTGCTGTTCCATCGATGAGTGCCCCACAGGATATTGGCACTCATCAGATTGCTGCACAGCAGCACTAAGGGTGAGGATGTCGTGATGAATCAATTGCGTCGATTTAGCCAAATAACTCATTAATTTTTTATCATCCCAATCCGAATGATATTTGTTAAAAAACCGATTTTCATGCTCACGTAAGCCATGGAATGCGGCAACGTATCCATGGTTTTCATTAATTTCATAGAGAATACGTTTAATACGATAGAACTTTCCTGAGGATAGATTTTGTTTTAATCCTGCCACATCGAGTTGATGCTGTTGAATTTTTTGCTTGTAATAACTAACATCATGCTGAATATTTTTTTCATCTAACAACAACATATGCAGTGTTAGGTAGGCATCTAATATGAGTTTGTCCGCCTTATAGCGCTTAGAGAATGCTTTTTCGTTGTTAACAAAGCTACCGACATTCGTTTTTTTGCTCGTGATTGTTTTATTAAACGCGTCAATCGCTGTTTGTAATTTATTGAATGTAAACATAGCATCGCCCTCTTTCTTATTAGAGCGAAAAAAGGGAAGAATAGTTCAGGAAAGGTGTTGCAAGAAGAGCAACTTAAGTTGTCGAATTTAGCAACTTAGCGAATAATGCCATGTTTTTTGCTAGCGCACCTTTGTTTTGTTTCATCACACGTTCAGCTTTTTCACTGATTTCGGCGCGCAACGCACTATTTTGTAATAAATGAATGATGTTTTCAGCAAGCTCATTAGGATTAAATACTTGTATCAATGCACCCGCTTTCGTTAACACTGCATTGATTTCTTCAAAGTTAAACATGTACGGGCCGGTAATGGTTGGCGTGCCGAGGCTTGCTGGCTCTAATACATTATGGCCACCAATTTTTACTAAACTACCCCCGACAAATGCGACATCACCCGCAGCAAAAAATAATTTCAATTCACCCATGGTGTCACCCACAAATACTTGCGTGACCATACTGCAGGGCTCGTTGCTGGTACGTGTCACCGTATGGTAACCTTGCTCTTTACATAATTCGATTACGGCTGAAAAACGTTCGGGATGACGCGGCACTAGCACCAACAATGCGTCTGGGATACTTTTTGCAACTTGCTTGAATACATCAAGAATAATCTCTTCTTCACCAGCATGCGTACTGGCCGCAATCAAAACAGGTCTGCCACGCCCCCAAAGGTCACGCAAGACTTCTGCTTGTTCGAAAATACTAGCAGGGATATTTGTTTCAAATTTAATGCTACCCGTCACCTGTACTTTATCGTTGTCTAACCCTAGCTGCACAAAGCGTTCCGCATCAGCATGAGCATGCGCACCTAATAATGTGATTGCTGATAACATTTTTTTCATGGTATGTGAGATATGACGGTAACCTTTCGCTGAACGTTCTGATAGTCGAGCATTGGCTAACATGACAGGCAGATGACGTTTTTTGCAAGCGTACATGATATTAGGCCATAATTCAGTTTCAAAAATCATCACCGCTTTGGGCTTAACTTTATTTAAAAATCGGCTCACGACAGTCGGCAAGTCATAAGGTACATAAACGTGAAAAACTTCATTACCAAAGGTGCCTCGCACACGCTCAGAACCAGTAATCGTCATGGTGGTGATGGTAATGGGTAAATCAGGGTATCGCTTTTGAATGGCTTTAATTAATGGTGTTGCCGCCACAATTTCACCTAAAGACACGGTATGGACCCATAGTCCATGCTGCCATTTTGATTCAATGTCAAAACGTGCAAAACGCTCGTGCCAACGTTGACGATACGCAGGAATACGCCTTGAACGCAGCAATAAACGTAGCAAGATAAAAGGCACGGCCATGTAGAAAATTAAACTGTAAATCCAACGTATCATATCGGGAGTATAGCTTTTTCAGCGGATAATGTATAATGTTACATTCTTTCTTAATGTGTACAGTAACAATGAATTTCCTTGGCAAAATTATTGGTGGTATTTGTGGCGCACTCATTCTCGGACCGATTGGTGCAGTGATTGGTGTGTTTATCGGCCATATCTTTGATCGGGGTTTAAAAGGCGCTTTACAAGTTGGTAATCTAGGCAAAACTAAACAAACCTTTTTTAATAGCACATTTGCCGTCATGGGGCATATCGCAAAATCGGATGGGCGGGTTAGCGAAAATGAAATTCAAATGGCACGCGCCATCATGCAGCGCATGGGTTTGGATGAAAATGGTAAACGCCGTGCTATCGAACAATTCAACTTTGGTAAACATACGGACTTTGAATTGCATGCGTGCTTGCAAAATTTGCATCACACGTGTCGATTTCAATATTTATTAAAAATGTTTCTCGACATGCAAGTGCAAGCAGCCTTTGCAGATGGTCGACCCAGCCGACAAAAACAACAGTTACTCCAGTCTATCGCGCGTGATTTAAATTTACCCCCTATCGATTTTGCTCACATTGAAGCCATGATGTATGGCCAAGCACGCCAATCTTATACCGGCGGCCAATCCTCTTCACAACAGCAATACCGTCCCAGTACTGGCTTAACGTTAGATGAAGCTTATCGCATCCTTGGCGTCACGCCTCAAACACCGGCCAATGAAGTCAAACGTGCGTATCGTAAGCTCATGAGTGAAAATCACCCAGATAAATTGGTATCGAAAGGATTACCTGAAGATATGATCAAAGTGGCCACTGAAAAGACGCAACAAATTCAGAAGGCCTATGATCTAATTAAAAATTTAAATCCCTGATTCTAATGTAGAGTGAATATGGCCGTGCTCCGCACGTCCTTTTATCCACCCTACAAGAAACCATCCACTTTTCATGTTTTACCTATCGATATGCCCAAGCTTTACTTGGCCTTTTATCCACCCTCCACTATAATGAAACAAAACCAACCAAGGCCCAACCATGTCTGATTTCATCATAGCCCCATCAATCTTATCTGCCGATTTTGCTCGTTTAGGTGAGGAAGTCTCGCAAGTATTAGAAGCCGGTGCCGATTGGATTCATATCGATGTAATGGATAATCACTACGTACCTAACTTAACCTTTGGCCCTGTGGTGGTAAAAGCCTTACGTGAGTATGGCATTGAAGCTCCCTTGGATGTGCATTTGATGATTGAACCGGTTGATGAAATTATTCCGGCTTTTGCTGAAGCAGGGGCCAACATCATTACCTTCCATCCTGAAGCGTCGAAACATGTTGATCGCACTTTACAGCTCATTCATGATCATGGCTGCCAAGCAGGCTTGGTCTTCAACCCTGCCACTCCTATCAGCCATTTAGATTATGTGCTCGATAAACTGGATGTCATTATGGTGATGTCGGTTAATCCCGGTTTTGGGGGGCAAAGCTTTCTCCCTAGCGCGTTAGAAAAATTGCATGACATTCGTCAAATCATCGATGAGAATGATCTGGATATTCGCCTTGAAGTTGATGGCGGTGTCGGCATTCAAAACATTGCGGCCATTGCCGAAGCCGGCGCTGATACGTTTGTGGCAGGCTCTGCCATTTTTGGTAGCGATGACTACGCACAAACGATTGCGGATATGCGTGATGAACTAGCTTCCGTTGAATAAACTCGAGCCCAATCATGCAAGCACAACAATTTCAACAATACGCTGAACAAGGTTACAACCGCATCCCTGTTGTTTTTTCAACACTAGCCGATCTCGACAACCCCTTAAGCGTCTATTACAAATTAGCCGCCGATCAGCCTTACACCTATTTATTAGAATCGGTTCAAGGTGGTGAAAAATGGGCGCGTTATTCTTTTATTGGCTTACCATGCAAAAAGATTATCCGCGTGTTTGGTAACACCGTTGAAATCAGTGAACAAGACAATATTATCGAATCCTTTGATGTGGCTGAGCCTTTACAATGGCTAGCGGACTACCAAGCACAATACAAAGCCGTTACATTAGATGGCTTGCCACGGTTTAGCGGTGGCTTAGTGGGTTATTTTAGTTACGACACGATTCGTTATGCTGAAAAACGTTTAGCCGATTGCCCCAACCCACATCCGTTAGGCACACCTGATATTTTATTAATGGTATCGGATGAAGTCGTCGCCTATGACAATTTAGCCAATCAAATATCCATCATTATCAATGTTGATCCTGCTGATGACAATGCCTATGACCAGGCACAGCAACGTATTACGGAGTTACGAACACAACTTCAGCATTCAACACAAATCCCCTTGGTTCATGCTAGTGAATCCATCACCGATGAATCAGCCTTGCAATCTAATTTCAGCAAAGAAGACTTCAAACGCTGCGTTGAAAAAATCAAACAATACACGGTTGATGGTGATTGCATGCAAGTGGTGCCTTCACAACGTTTAAGCTTGCCGTTTGATCATCCGCCGTTTGAATTGTACCGTGCGATTCGCACCATTAATCCATCACCGTATATGTATTATTTTAATTTAAACGATTTTCATATTGTTGGCGCCTCACCTGAAATTTTAGTCCGCGTTGAAGACGACACTATTAGCATTCGTCCTTTAGCGGGTACACGCCCACGTGGCAAAACGGCAAAAGAAGATAAAGCTTTAGAACAAGATTTACTCGCCGATCCGAAAGAAATTGCTGAACATTTAATGCTGATTGATTTAGCACGCAACGATGTCGGTCGCGTCAGTGAAACCGGCACCGTAAAGGTCACCGATCAAATGGCCATTGAGCGCTATTCACATGTTATGCACATCGTCTCTCATGTCGAAGGCAAAATTAAACCTGATTTATCCGCCATTGATATTCTCGCCTCTGCTCTACCGGCTGGCACTTTAAGTGGTGCACCTAAAGTGCGTGCGATGGAAATTATCGATGAAGTTGAAAATGTAAAACGTGGCATTTACGGCGGCGCTGTCGGCTACTGGGGCTGGGATGACACCATGGATATGGCGATTGCCATTCGCACCGCCGTGATTAAAAACAAAGTGCTTTACAACCAAGTCGGCGCTGGTATCGTTGCCGATTCTGATCCGGAATCCGAATGGCAAGAAACCCTAAACAAAGGCCGCGCTATTTTCAAAGCCATTAACATGATCGAAAAAGGTTTTTAATCTTTAATTAAATCAATCAACTAGCAAGATAATGACAAAACGCACACATTGTGCTATTATAATAATGATAAGGAGCTAAGGTGAAAACTTTTAACTGGAACCAAGAAAAAAACGAGCTGCTTAAACAGCAACGCGGTATCAGTTTTGAGCAAATGTCATTTGCAATTGAAAGTGGTTGTTTATTAGACAAACAAAAACATTCAAACCAGGAACGCTATCCAGGACAAGAACTTTATTATATAGAATTTAATAACTACATTTATGTCGTCCCCTGCGTGGAGACTGAAAATGAAATTTTTATGAAAATTATTATCCCCAATAGAAAAGCAACAAAAGCCCTACTAGGTGATCAAGATGAAAAATAAGCTAGAACTCTCCAATGAAGAGCAAGAATTAATGAACTCCATTGACAATGGAGAATGGGAAACTGTCGACAATTTTAAAGAAGAAAAAAAACGCATTGAAGCTATTGCTCATGCAACTCGCAACAAAGATAAGCGTGTTAATTTACGCATTACCACGCGCGACTTTAATGCCATTCAGGTAAAGGCCATGGAAGAAGGCATTCCTTATCAAACATTGTTATCCAGCGTTATTCATAAATACGCTTTTGATCAATTTCTAGAGAAAAAATATGTTAATCGTCATTGATAATTACGATTCTTTCACTTATAACTTAGTGCAATACCTAGCTGAATTGGGTAGTGACATTGATGTGTTTCGCAATGATGAAGTCACCATCGCTGAAATTGAAGCCTTGCAGCCGAGCAGGATTGTGATTTCACCTGGGCCTTGCACGCCTAACGAAGCGGGCATTTCGATGGATGTCATTAAACATTTTGCAGGCAAACTACCCATTCTTGGTGTTTGCTTAGGACATCAAGCCATTGGTCAAGTGTATGGCGGAGATATTGTGCATGCCGGTAAAGTTATGCATGGTAAAACTTCGATGGTGAAGCATAATAATGTCGGTGTTTTTAAAGGTTTGCCTAATCCAATGCAAGTCACACGTTATCATTCATTAGTGATCGATCAAAACACCCTACCCGACTGCTTAGATGTCACTGCTTGGACAGAAAATGAAGATGGTAGCAGAGAAGAAATCATGGGCGTGCGCCATAAAGATTTAGCGATTGAAGGCGTACAGTTCCATCCCGAATCGATTATGACACCCGAAGGTAAAACCCTTTTACAGAACTTTTTAAATGATGCATAAGATAACTCACGATTTAAATCACGATGAAATGACCGACCTGATGACAGCAATGATGTCGGGTGATATGTCGGACGACGATATTATTGCAGCGCTTAATGCCTTAAAGGAAAAAGGCGAAACCATCACTGAAATCACAGCGGCTGCTCAAGTCATGCGATCATTCGCGACTGGCGTAAAGGTCAACAAACCTAGTTTAGTTGATATCGTCGGCACCGGTGGTGATGGCTTAAATACCTTTAACATTTCCACTGCCACGGCTATCGTAGTGGCCGCTAGTGGTGGCATCGTAGCGAAACACGGCAACCGTTCATTCTCTAGCAAATCAGGCAGCGCTGATGTATTAGATGCCGCCGGTGTTAACTTAGATTTAAATGCCGAGCAAATCGCTCAACTGATTGAGCAAATTAACATTGGTTTTATCTTCGCCCCCAAACATCATGGTGCCATGAAACATGTCATGAAGGCTCGCAAGCAAATGGGCACTCGCACTATCTTTAATTTATTGGGTCCATTGACGAACCCTTCTGGCGCCACCCATCATTTAATTGGGGTTTATGATAAAGCCTTATGCCAACCATTTGCTGAAGTGTTAAAACAATTGGGCAGTCAACACGCATTGATCGTACATTCTGAGGATGGTATGGATGAAATCTCCATTGCAGCACCCACCTTTGTTTGCGAACTCAATGACGGTGACATAACGGAATACACCATCACCCCCGAACAATTTGGTTTAGAACGTCAGTCCTTAGATTCACTCGTCATCGATGATGCCCAGCAAAGTTTAGCTATTATCCATCAAGTATTTGACGATCAACCTGGTGCCGCACGCGATATCGTTATATTAAATAGTGGCGCTGCATTATATGCGGCTAATATCACGAACAATCTAGAACAAGGCATCGCCTTAGCTAAACAAACTATTGAACAAAGAAAAGCTCAAGAAAAATTGGCTGAGTTGATTTCATTATCCCAACAACTCATATGATATAATACAAAACATGAGTCAACCCACCATCCTAAATACTATTGTCCAACGCAAGGCTGAAGAATTAGCCCAAGACCAAGCGCAAATGTCATTGGCAAATTTAATGACTTTAGCCATGCACGCTGATGCGCCACGTGGTTTTATTTCCGCCATACAAGCAAAGTTAGACACACAGCAACCTGCCGTGATAGCACAAATCAACCGTGGCTCACCAAGTAAAGGTATTTTACGCGAGCACATTGACGTGGCTGAACTGGCACAAGACTATGAACAAGCTGGTGCGGCTTGTTTATCGATTATTACCGACCGCGATTTCTTTTTGTGTGAACGTGAATACTTGCCACAAGCTCGCACGGCTTGCGGCTTACCTTTATTGTGCAAAGAATTTATTATCGACCCTTATCAAGTTTATCAAGCACGTAGTTGGCAAGCCGATGCTATTTTACTCATTGCAGCGACGCTTGAAGACAATCAAATGCGTAAGCTACATGATTGCGCGGTCGAATTAGGCATGGATGTGTTGATTGAAGTGCATGATGCTAAAGAATTAGAGCGTGTTTTAACACTTGAAACGACATTGATTGGCATTAACAACCGTAACTTACATAACTTTGAAACCAGCATTGAAACCACCATTGATTTGTTGCCAATGATTCCTGACGATAAAATTATTGTGTCAGAAAGTGGTATTCATACGGTTGATGATGTTAAGCGGTTGCGTGACCACAACATTAATACTTTTTTAGTCGGCGAAAGTTTTATGCGAGCGGAGCAGCCGGGTGAAAAATTAAAAGAACTCTTCATGTAGGGTGGACAAAAGAATCGCATAGCGATTCATATCCACCATCTCATCTTTGACCAACCACCGCTGGTGGATATATCCGCGCTACATTATAATTTTTATCACAACAAAAACTAGCACTGCCGCTGTCGGATAAAACGTTGCAGCAAAACCAAAAGCGCGAGAGATGGGGTTGTGGTGATAGCCGATCCAAAAGCAAAGTCGCGCGATAACAAATAACAGTACTAAAATAGGCATAATTTTCATTGCGTGAGCGGGGATAACTGTTGCCAAACTCAAGTGTGCCAATACTAATAATACGGTTTGCTCTAGCGTATTTTGAATGTAATGTAAGTTAATGGTGAGTGACTTCCCAACATCGGAGCCATCAATGGCTTCGGGAGAGAAAAATCGCTGACCTGCAACACGACCAATACCTATCAGCAACATCAACCCAGCGAACACGTCACAGTGCAAAGTGAATGCAAGGCGTTGTGCTATTGAATTTAAGGGAGGTAATTGAAAGGGAAAAAATTGGTAACATAGCCAGATAAAACAAGCTGAAAAAATAGTGGCTGTTGCCATGGCGATGACAATGCGGCGTTGTTGTGATTCATGCTTCATGATACATCCTTTCTTGTAGGGTGGATAAAAGTTCGGCTGAAAGCCGGACATATCCACCATTAACCTAGCACTCACTACCGCTGGTGGAACTATCCGAGCTATCGCTCGAATTTTTATCCACCCTACTTTAAATGTAATATGCTGTGTTGGTCATGGCCTTTGCTATCAAACCCATCAATTTTTTCACGGGCTTCGGCAAATCAGCGGCGCCGGCATCAACAGCCATTTCAGCATGCTTAATTTCATCTTCACGCATTTGCTCGACAATCGCTCGACTACGCTTATCCTCTATCGGTAAAGTATCCAAGTGACTATCTAAATGTGCTGTGACTTGTCGCTCTGTTTCTGCAACAAACCCTAAACTCCATTTGTCACCCACTGCACCGGCAACAGCACCCATCGCGAATGAACCTAAATACCATAAAGGATTCAAATAGCTGGTATGGCTATCCAGTTCATCTATGCGTTGTTCACACCACACTAAATGATCGACTTCTTCTTCAGCGGCATGCTCCATAGCAGCACGCACTTTCGGCAACTTTGCGGTTAATGCTTGCCCCTGATACAACGCTTGCGCACACACTTCACCCACATGGTTCACGCGCATCAAAGCCGCGGCATGTTTGCGTTGTTTTTCATCGGGCTCGTCGTCTACGACACCATTTGCAGGATTTTCACGCTGAGCTTGACCATGCGTGCTGGCCACAGTCCGTATCGCATTATCAAAATGCAGACAAAGTTTATCGAAGAGGTTATAATTTCTAGCCATAAGGCAATTATATATCAAAAGGTTTCACATGAATAATCAAACTTACATCCGCTGGGGCATTTATGGCTTTATCATTGTGGCAGTGCTATTGATATTATGGGTGATTCAACCTGCTGTGACATACACGCCACATGGTTTATTTTTGCCGACCCAGAAACAACTCTATTCTGCACAATCTGAAACTGCACCGCTTTATCGTCAAGCCCCTATGGGCATGCAAGTGATTGGCAATATTAGTGTGTCTGACCATCCGAATGGCCATCCTGAATTGCAACAGAAACAGATGATTGCTTATGCACAACAACTGGCGACGCAACATGGTGCGAAAGGTTTAGTGCCAGTGAATTTTTTCCGCAGCCAAGGTGATGGGCCGTTGAGCGTGTTTTTATTGCAAGCTCAGGCAGTTAGATAAGATTAGGGCTCAGCGTAACCCACTAATCCTAAGCCCTTATAAAATAACGACCATCACTAGATCAACGTCCCAATCCGATTCCAACGTGGGCTACCCGTGATCGCATTCCAGCTAAATAAGACGATTTGACCTTTACCGACAAACTCATCAGGTGTCACAAACCCCCAGCTACGACCATCTTCACTGTTATCGCGATTATCACCCATGAAGAAATATTCACCTTTGGGAACGACCATGTTATAAAAGTTTTTCGCTTTAACCGGGCAGTTATTTTCATCAGCACAGATATAAATACCGTGCTTCACACCATTTAAATTTTCTTGCATCACTTTCATCGGCCATGAAGGTGAGTTAGCACCATCCGTATTACTGGCATAGTGTTCAAACGTTTGCGTCATCTTTTTACCGTTAATATATAGCGTGCGGTTAATATAACTGATGTGATCGCCAGGCAAACCGATTAAGCGTTTGATGTAATCCACTTTAGGGTTCACGGGCCAATGGAACACGACAATATCGCCACGCTTAGGCTTGCCAGTTGGGATAACGACTTTATTGAACACAGGAAAATGTAGGCCATAGTTATATTGCGTGACAATAATAAAGTCACCCGCGGCAATGGTGGGCTCTAGCGAACCCGTTGGCACATGGAAAATTTGGCCGACGAAAGAACGAATCACTAACACGATAATAAACACAGGGAAAAATGATCGCGCGTATTCAATTAACTTGGGTTGTTTTTCATTCGCTGCGCGTTGCTTCTTCCAAACCAAAACGTCGACTAAATAAATAATGCCTGAGATAAAGGTTAGTGCGGTTAAAATAAATATAAAGTTGACGTTCATGATTGCACTCCTATGGTTTCACGCTCAGTAATAAAGTCTCTTAACGCTTGCAACTCTTCTTGTGTATTTGTGTTGTAAACATGGCCATCGAAATAAGCCCCCGTCACCAAACCTTTTTTCATGGCGGTTAACACTGGACCAATGAAACCAAAATTTGTTTCATCGATGTCTTTAAATAAATCAGGATGCATCACGCCAATGCTGGCATAAGTCTGTTTGGGTTCATCATCTTGGTTTAGTAAACCTTCATCGGTAATGGCAAAATCACCGTTGGGGTGATAGTTGGGGTTATCCATTAACACCAAATGTGCCAGCTTATGTTCGGCTAAATATAATTTTTCTAATGGATAATCGGTCCATACATCGGCGCTTAATAAAATAAAGGCTTCGTCGCCCAGCAATGGTAAAGCCTGCTTAATACCACCGCCGGTGCCCAACAAATCCGGTTCGTATGAGTATTGAATGTTCACACCGTATTGCGAGCCATCGCCCAAATAATCCTGCAATTGATCCGCCAAGTGATGAGTGTTCATCACGACATTAGTGATGCCGGCTTTAGCTAAGGCCGCTAATTGATATTCAATTATTTTTTTATCGCCCACGGTTAACAACGCTTTGGGGGTTTCTTTTGCCATATCACCCAAACGTCCACCTCGGCCTGCTGCTAAAATCATTGCACTGCGCATATGTTCTCCGTTGTTGTTGTAAGCCAACCAATAAATTCTTTTAATTCTGAATATTGCTGCCCAATGGCTATGACATAATTCAACGTACGTCGTATCGTCATATCACGATCGCTGACTGGGCTTTTCGCAAAGCTACCCAAGGCTTTTAAATGCCTTTGCACACCCATTAAATCGAAATGACGCGTGAATGTCTTCATATCCATACTATCAGTTAATGCCATGGCATGAAATTGTCTCGCCCATTGCTGTACTTTTTCGGTAGGCCAATCCATATAACAATCACGCAATAATGAAACGGCATCATAGGTAATAGGACCTAGCATCGCGCTTTGAAAATCAATGACGCCTGTCGCATCCGTCAACGCAAATAAATTGCGACAATGGTAATCTCGATGCATGAGCACTTGTGGTTGGTTTGCGGCATTTTCGTGCAATAGCGAAAATAACATATCGAGCATGGCATTGTCATCGGCAGTTAAATTGATGTTGAGATAACGTTCAACAAACCATTCACGCCATAATTGTAAATCTTTTAGGCAATGGTCATCGACAAAATGAGGCAAATCATAGCCCGAGATCGTTTTGATTGACTGAATTTTTAACAAGGAGGCTAATGCCTGTGTATAAAGCGCATCGGCATTGTCTTTATTTAGCACAGCCCCATACAAATCATCACCTAAATCTTCTAAAATCAACCACTCATTGATCGGATTTTGTGCATAAATGCTAGGGACTGAGACACCGGCCTTCGCAAAAGCTTCATCCACCGCAATAAACGTTTGTGTATTGGTCACATTATCTTCGCTAGCATCCGCAATAATGACCGGTTTACCTTGTTGCTCGGCACGATAATATTGCCGTAATCCCATGTCGCCAGCCAAGCGACTAACTCGAGTCACATCAATATCTTGCTGCGCTAACCATTGCTGTAAATCTGGTGTCATTTGCTGAATCCTGACAGTAAAATCGGTATAATTCGAGGGCTTAGGTTTTAGGGCTTAGGGCTTAGGCAATAACTATTGTCGCTCTCGCGACTTTTTTTATGTCCAAGCCCTAAAACCTAAGCCCTAAAACCTAAACAAGGATTATACCGACTTGCCGTTAAGAAATCGCCTACCGTTACTAAAAATTTGTGTGCTTAGCTCACTGCTCCTGCTAACAGCGTCATCCGCTGTTGCTGCAGATAAACAGTCCACATCAATCGTGGTAGGCAAAACACCATTAAGTCAGCTACTGCATTGGATTAATGATCCTAAAAGCAGCGATATGTGTCACGGTTATTACATTGACTACCCCGTCAATTTCCCTGCCAATTTGCCTGATGATTATTATGTTTTACATGCCGATCACAGCACCTTATTTCGTGATAAGCCTTCGCTTTATCAAGGCAACGTTATGGTGAAACAACCACAGCGCGAACTATTAGCAAACAAAGCTTATACATACTACGATCCTAAAGCCAAACGAATCACAGAAATCAAAGCCTATGGCAATGTGCGCATGCGGGAACCCGGCGTGTTGATCGTGGCTAATAGTGCTGACATGCATGTAGTTAAAAATCAAATGACACTCCATAAGGCGGCTTACCGTCTATTGCGCGATAAGACCCCTATTGTAAAAAAAGATAAAAATGGTGAAACCGTTTTTCATGTGCAGGGATTAAATGCACGTGGCGAAGCGGATACGGCCATACAAACCAAACCCAACATGTATAAGCTTCACAACGCGACCTATAGCACATGTAAACCCAGCTCACATACCTGGGAATTACATTCTGGCACCATGGACATCAATAATAAAACCAAAGATGTGTCGGGGACTAACGTCACCATGTGGTGGCATGGTGTGCCGTTCCTGTATACGCCATACATGACATTTTCTTATGACCAAACGCGGCGCTCAGGTTTGCTCATGCCATTATTGGGTTACACCAGCAACAATGGTGTCAAATTAGGTTTACCATTTTACCTCAACATTTCACCCAATTATGATATGACGTTTACGCCTATTTACTATGGCACGCGAGGTTGGCAATTAAATGATTTGTTTCGTTATAAAACGTGGAATAGTGAAGGTAATCTCTATGTCAGTGCACTACCTGGTGATCGCACCTTCAAAAATTTTAAAGAAAATGCACCGCATAATTATCCTAATGCCCCCGGCTTAAATCGCTTAGAACAAAGTTCTGATTCCCGTGGCTATATTTCATGGCAGCATGGCACGCAGTTTAATCAGTATTGGAGTGCACTGATTAACTTTAACTATGTCAGCGATGATTATTATTTCCAAGATTTTGGTGACACCCCAGCGGATACCACGCAAGGACAATTACCCGAACAAGCCCAAATTCAATTTCAAAGTCAGCATTGGAATTTCTTAACTCAACTTTTAAATTATGAAACCCTGCATCCTGTGAACAGCCAAGGCTTTCAAGATCAATACGCCCGCTGGCCGGATGTGAACGCCAGCGCCTCTTATCCTGATGAAGCATTGGGCTTAACCTATAACATTGGCATGGACTATTCTTATTTTCGTCATCCCGTTATTACCGATCATTATAACGTGGTGGCCCACGGCATGAGCCCTACTGTGGGTAGTCGGTTTGATATTAACCCGTCAGTTAATTTGCCTGAATATAAATCATGGGGCTACATCAACCCTGAGTTGCAATGGGATAATACCGGCTATATTTTAAACCAATGGTTCCAACCCGGCGGGCCGCAAAACAATTTACAAAATAAAGATATTTTACGCAGCGTACCAATATTTGATATCGACACAGGATTATATTTTGATCGCAAAGCAAGCTTGTTTGGCCACCACTTTACTGAAACATTAGAGCCGCGCTTATTTTATCTTTACGTACCTTATGTGAACCAAAGTAATATTCCTTTATTTGACACCAGCTCACAATTATTTACTTACAACAGTATTTTCCAAACAAACCGCTTTATTGGAACGGATAGAATTGGTGATACTAACCAATTAGGTGTTGGTTTAACTTCCCGCTTCTTCAACGACAAAAATGGTAATGAATTGTTTGATGCAAGCATCGGTGAAATCGTTTACTTTGCCAATCGCCAGGTAACATTAAACAACCAATACACCCCAAATGATGATACGGCTGTCTCACCGATTGCTGCTCAACTAAACTATTATATTACGCCACAAATGACACTCACTGGTGATATCGCCTATGACCCCGTCAATAAAGCAATTGCAGATGCCCGTGCAAATTTTGGATTCAGGATAGATGGTTTACATACTTTTAACATTGGCTACTCTTACCAACGCTATGATGCCCTCAATATTGGCCAAATTGCGGGGAATTCAACTTCGAACATTAATGATATTACCACCTCATTCGCTTGGCCATTGATTTGGCATTGGCATGTGATGGGACAATTAGATTATAATTTAGCAGAGCAATATGCCCAAGATTATTTAGCTGGCGTTGAATATGATAGTTGCTGTTGGGCATTTCGTGTTATAACTAGCCGTCAGTTCACCTATCTGAGTAACACAAACGCTCCACAATATGATACTGATTACTATGTGGAATGGCTATTCAAAGGATTTACTAGCGTCGGCTCAACTGGCACCAGCAAATTCTTACAATCACAAATTCCTGGCTATCAAGATACATTTGATAGCCCATCTTAAACCGAGGTAAACACATGCGACCAATTAACATTTTTCTAACCCTTATCTGCAGCTTATTCTTTGCTACTCAACTTTATGCGGCCGATGCTTTAAAACCTATCGATGACATTGTCGCGATTGTGAATGCGCAAATCATTACGGATAGCCAATTACAAGCGCGCATTAAATCGGCTAAAGATGAATTGCAACAAGAAAAGATCAAACAGCCTTCGCAACAAGTGTTAGAAAATCAAATTTTAAACATGATGATCGATCAAAAAATTCAGCTGCAAGCGGCGGCACGTCTTAATATTGAAGTATCACCCACTGAAGTTAAACATGCCTTCACCGTCATGGCTCAACAACGTAACACAACACCACAAGCCATGTTACAAGCGATACATCAATCAGGTTTAACAACACAGCAATTCACTCAGCAACTGCATCAACAAATCACTATCAGTAAATTACAGCAACAACTCGTGGCTTCACACATCACAGTCAAACCAGGCGAAATTGAAGATTTTATTCGTACCATGCAAGCAAAAAAAGATAACTTGCTTTACCATGTTGAAGATATTTTAATTGCATTGCCTGAAGCACCCACCCCAACTGAAATTAGCAAGGCCACTGATACAGCGAACATTATTGTAAAAAAATTACAGAGTGGGGCGAACTTTAAGACCTTGGCTGTTGCACAATCCAGCGGCCAACAAGCCCTGAAAGGTGGTGATTTAGGCTGGCGTAGCTTGGCCGAATTGCCTGGCGTGTTCGCTAGCAAAATTCAACATATGAAGAATGGTGCGGTTGCCGGGCCTATACGAGCGCCGAATGGTATCCACGTGATTAAACTGGCAGGGATTAAGCGAGGTAAAGCCATTGCTAATCAAGATCAGATGAAACAACAAGTCGGACAAATGTTATTTAAACGCAAGTTCGAGCAACAGTTACAATCCTGGTCACAACAAATGCGAGACACGGCTTACGTTAAAATTATGTTGCCGAAAAACAAATGATACAAGCTAAAAAACAATTCGGTCAAAATTTTCTGCAAGATGAATCTATCATCCAGAAAATTGTGACTAGCATTCATCCAGCATCCAGTGATCATATGGTCGAGATTGGCCCCGGACTAGGCGCATTAACGACGGCATTAGCTGAACATGTGAACCGTCTTGATGTTATTGAAATTGACCAGGATCTTATTCCCGAGTTATCGACACGATTAAAGGCCTGCGACATTACTAACACCCATATTACGCATGCCGACGCCCTTACCTTCGATTATGCTCAATTAACCGACACACAGATCCGTGTCGTTGGCAATTTGCCCTACAATATTTCAACGCCCTTGTTATTTCATTTATTAAAAGTGAAATCACAGATCATAGACATGCACTTTATGTTGCAAAAAGAAGTCGTTGACCGCATTTGCGCCGAACCGGGTTCAAAACAGTATGGTCGCTTAACGATTATGGTGCAATACCATTGCCAAGCCACACCTTTGTTTTTTGTGCCTCCGACAGCCTTTTATCCAAGGCCTAAAGTGGATTCAGCAATTGTGCGTTTAAAGCCGCATACTGACATCCCCTATCTCGCTAAAGATGAAACGCTATTTTCACATATCGTTCGTGATGCATTTAATCAACGTCGTAAAACCTTACGTAATTGTTTGAAACCCTACAAGATCGATTACGATCAAGTTGATATCAACCCGCAACAACGCCCCGAACAGCTCAGCGTACAGGATTATGTGACACTAGCGAATCATGTTTTATAAACGCGAGCATCAACGTCGGTTTTTAGCGCTCGAGCAACGCGGCAAGATTATTGCCTTGGTATTTATCACCTCTATCCTCGCGCAACTCGGTATCGACCTTTATTTACCTTCGATGCCGAGCATGGCCCTTGCGTTTCATACCAGCCTGTCCAATGTGCAGCTCTCACTCACCGTTTACATGCTAGGTTATGGTGGGTCACAGCTACTATTTGGTTACTTAGTTGATAAATATGGTCGTCGACCAGTATTGCTATTGGATTACGCTATCTTTTTAATTGCTACAATTGGCTTGTTACACAGCCCCAGCATTTATTGGTTGCTCGGCTGGCGCTTTTGCCAGGGCTTAGGAGCAGCAGCGGGACAAGTGACACTGCGCACAATGCTGCGTGATCTCTATGACGGTAAAGCACTAGCAAAAGTATTATCGATGACGGCTGCTATTTGGGCGGTTATTCCCATTGTTGCACCTGTTATTGGCGGCTATGTTCAGCATTATCTTAACTGGCAAGCTAACTTTCAGATTTTACTGGTTATCAGCGCGCTTGGTTTTATTTTAACGTGGAAATTCTTACCCGAAACGAAACCGGCTAATGCTGTCCACCATCATATACTTCACAGCTTACGTTTCCATTTGAAAAATAAAATTTTTATGCTCTTCAGCTTAGCCGCACTCTGTAGCACAGCCATGATGATGGCCTATGGAACGGCTAGCCCTGCCATTTTGTTGCAACACTTCAACATCACACCCGTGTATTTTGGCTGGCTGATGTTAATTATCGCCAGTGGTAATATTGCTGGGGCATTACTCAACACACAATTATTACGATTAACTAGCATTAACCGTATCAGCGCCATTAGCTTTGCCATACTCATTATTTCAGTTGTGGCCTATTTTTTAACGTCGCATTTATTTTCACAGTCGCTCACACTCATCTTATTGCCGATTTTATTATTATCGTTCAGTGAGGGCATGTTATACCCCAACCTTTGCACCCAAACCTTCAATCAAATCCATCAATACACCGGGATTGCCACGGCCTTATTCGGCACCATCATGATGCTCGGTATTGTTGTTGCTTCAGCCATCATCGCATTAGCACCAGGCCATGCGCTTCACGTGTTAGCTTGGGTTTTACTCGCCTACACAATCTTGTTACTATTGCTATTCCTCTCAACTCTATTTAAAACGCATGAAAAGCCTACAGATCGCTAAAACGCACCGTATAAAAATCGTTATTTTAGCGTTCCTACTTAATTACGTCGGGCAATTTGGTATTGATGTCTATCTACCTTCAATGCCGAACATGCAACACGCATTCAATACCAACAGCGCTCATATTAAACTAACGATTGGCGTGTATCTCATTGGCATGGGCTTTGGACAATTTATTTTTGGTTTCTTAGCCGATCGTTTCGGTCGACGCGCCTCCTTAATGACTGGCGCTATTGGCTTCAGCGCTATGAGTTTCATTTTATTATTTAGTCATACCATTGTTAGCTTTCTTGTGTGGCGTTTTCTGCAAGGATTCTTTGTGACCGCTGGAATGGTTGTTGGGCGAGTGGTGTCACGCGATTTATTTGAATCTAAACAACTCATGAAAATTTCATCTTACCTAACGGCACTGTGGGCGATGATTCCAGTATTTGCACCTATGATAGGCGGCTATATACAAGAGTATCTAGGTTGGCACATGAATTTTATCGTGATTTTTGTATTGAGCTTAATTGTCACGACTATGATTTATCTGTTATTTCCTGAAACAAAACCCTCGAATGACGAACATCCTTACGATAATTTTTATCAAGGTCTTCGTCATGTATTACGCAATAAATTATTTGTGTTTTGTTTACTGAATGCTTCGTTTGGTTCGGCCTATATCTTTGCGTACAACGCGATTAGTGCTTTTCTTTTGCAAGTCAATCTACATTTGCTTCCTTCCACCTTTGGCTGGATAGCATTTTCTATGGCAAGCTTTATATTACTAGGATCTTTTTCCAATGCTCAGTTATTAAATCACTTTAGTCGCAAACGTTTAATTTACACCAGCTATGGTTTCATCACAGTAGCCAGCATTGTATTGCTAACACTCGCTCTCACCGCATCCCTATCCATTTTAACGGTCGCCATCCCCGTTGCCATCGTGTTTTTTGCCAGCATGTTAAATTACCCTAATTTTTCAGGCAGCTCGTATGGCAGTTTAAATAAGTATCGCGGCATTGGTACTGCTGTTTATGGCACCGTACAATTAGCTGTCTGTGGCTTATTAACTGTATTCACGGTATTATTACCCACACATAGCGCAACAGGCTTAGCAATTTTATTTCTCATCTTTGTTGCGATACAGGCACTGCTGGTAATACCGATAAGAAAACAACTATGACAACATACGCAATTGGTGATGTACAAGGCTGTTATGATGCCTTGCAAACTTTACTCGACGACATTCATTATTCTGATGCTGATACGCTATGGTTTGTCGGTGATTTAATTAATCGCGGCCCTAAATCACTCGAGACCTTACGGTTTATTAAATCGCTAAAGAATGCTGTGACCGTTTTAGGCAATCATGACCTTGCGACTGTCGCTATCGCACATGATTTTGCTCAACAGCATGAATCCGACACCCTCGATGACATTCTCCATGCACCCGATCGTGATGAATTACTCCATTGGCTCTGCCAACAGCCGTTAATTCACACACAACATGATTACACCCTAGTTCACGCCGGCATTTACCCCTGGTGGTCACTCGATGAAGCAAACCATTACGCTCACGAAGTTGAAACTGTGTTACGTACTGATCCATTATCCTTTATCGAACACTTATACGGCTCTCAACCCGACAAATGGTCGAATGAATTAACCGGCATCGATCGCCTACGCTTTATTTGCAACGCCTTCACCCGCATGCGCTTTTGTCATGCTGATGGCCGTTTGGATTTCAAACATAAAGGTAAACTCACTGATGCACCGAGTGATTTAACCCCCTGGTTTAATATCCCTAATCGCAAAACTCAAAATAATAAAATCCTCTTCGGCCACTGGGCCGCATTACGAGGAGATATTGAAGTTAAAAATGTCTATGCATTAGATACAGGCTGTATCTGGGGTGGGAAATTAACGGCTTTTGCGCTTTAGTCCGTAAACTTGCACAACATTATTTTAAATAGCCGATTAAACACGAGCATAGGTCACAAAATCATAATCAAACTGATTCTTTTCATCGGCTTGATGCGCTTCACGAGATACTTCTCGCCATTCGCTAGTATTCCACTTAGGAAAATAAGCATCGCCTTTAACCTCGGCTTTGACTTCGGTAATGTACATGGTTTCACAATAGTCGATGGCTTGTTCGTAAATGTTCGCACCACCGATCACAAAAACTTCTTCAGCTTTCACAAACATGCTCATAGCAACTTCTAAGGAAGGCAATATCGTACAATCTTCCGCTTCATATGCTGCATTGCGGGTTAAGATGACATTACAGCGGTTCGGCAAAGGCTTACCAATCGATTCATATGTCTTGCGACCCATGATAATGGTTTTACCCGTAGTGAGTTTTTTGAAATATTGTAAATCGGCAGACAAACGCCACGGCAATTGGTTTTTGTTTCCAATACAATTATTTTCAGCCATGGCAACGATGAGTGATAGCTTCATTATTTGTCCGACTTAACTGGCATGTTAACTGTGGCGCATGAGGTATCCTTAAAACATAAAGTCACAGGAACTATTTCACCCACATAAATCGGTTTATCCATACCAATGAACATGACATGATAGGCGCCCGGTTTAAATTGGAATTTATCATGTGCAGGAATTTCAATTTGTTGCTGTTGTACCATGCGCATCATGCCGTTTACTTTTTCCGTTTTGTGCAGTTGTACGCTCTTGGCTAATGGGCTAGTCGCAGACACTAAATAAATGGCGTGACTACTGGTGTTATTGATTGTTAAATACGACGCAGTCACACGCAAATGGTTCGGCACCATGCGAATGTAACCATCGCTGATTTTTACGTTATGGGCCAATTTTTTGGCGGCATAAGTTTGCACAGCAAACAACGTGGTAATAACAACGATGAGAATCGTAAACGTTTTTTTTAGCATAGTAAGCTCCTTTGTTAGCATGAAGTATAGGCAATATTATTAAACTTATTTTTCAGCATATTTTTTGATTACCAAAAACTCATTCGCCATATTTTCAGCATTATCAGGTTGCGTGAAAATAGCATGTAATCGACCTTGTGGGTTGAATAACAATACCGCGCCACTGTGATCGACTAAGTAGGTATCACCAGGATTTTTTTCGGTTTTACCTTTTTCAGGGACGATACGATAAGCGATGCCGAGTTCTTTAGTTAAGGCTTGGATTTGCTTGTGGCTGCCGGTGGCTGCCATGAATTTACCGTTGAAATATTTGATATATTCTTTTAAATGCTTAGGACTATCGCGGTGTGGATCAACAGAAACGAATAGTACATCAGGGTTGGCTGTTTTGGTTTGTAAAAGCTTACCGTACATTTGATTGAGCACGGCTAATGTGGTTGGGCAAATGTCTGGGCAACTGGTGTAGCCGAAGTAGACAAAGGTCCAATGGCCTTTTAACTGTTGGTTGGTGTAGGGCTTGCCGTTTTCATCAGTTAAGGTGAATGGCTTCACGGTACGTGATTGGGTTAACACGGTCGCATCTAATTCGTGAAGCTTAGCTTCGGGTTTGTAGTGTTTGTAGGCGAAGGCACCTAGAAGCATGGCGATAAAGCCGAGGATGAGGATGAGGGTTATCCAGACTTTAGGTTGTTTCGATGTCATGATTGCGCTCCTGCAAGGGTTGTGGCTGCTTCGTAGCAGCTTGGGTGAATATGTCCGCGCTATGCGCGAATTTTTATCCACCCTACTTTAGATGCCAAATTTAAAAAACACGTAATGGTCGACGAACAAAAATACGAATAAGATGAACAAATAAATGATTGAGTAACGAAAAGTTGCTCGACCAATTTTTGGATCATCGTTTATTTTTAACTTAACGGCGTAGTATAGGAATATTAAACCTAATACTGTCGCGCCAATGAAATAAGTTAAGCCACTCATGCCAACGACAAAAGGCAACCAACTGACAGCCAGTAGTAATACAGTGTATAACAAAATCAAGGTTTTGGTAAACGGGATGCCATGCGTAATCGGAAGCATGGGGATATCGGCCACTTTTTTATATTCGTTGTAACGATAAATAGCTAATGCCCAAAAGTGTGGTGGCGTCCAAATAAAAATGATGGCAACAAGTAATAAACTATTAGGTTCAAACGTGCCGGTAACGGCAGTCCAGCCTAACATCGGCGGCATTGCACCGGCTAAACCACCAAGCACAATATTTTGTGGGGTGGTACGTTTTAAAAACATGGTATAGATGATGGCGTAACCGATTAAGGTCGCAAAAGTTAGAACCGCCGTTAGCGTGTTAACCAACACCATTAATACGACAAAGCCAACAAGCCCCACGACGATGGCGAACACTAAAGCATTCATAGGATCAATTTTACCCGTAGGGATTGGTCGCAATTTAGTCCGCGCCATAATGGCATCGACTTTGGAATCGACTAAATGATTAATGACGGCTGCTGAACCCGCCATTAAGGCAATACCCAATAAACCGAAACACACGATCCAAAGTGAAACTAAACCAGGTGTTGCTAAATGCATGCCAACGTAGGCTGTGATGAGCATGAGTAAAACCACACGAGGCTTACACATTTCTAGATAATCACGCCATGTGGCTTTGGTTTCTTGTTCTAATGTTGAATTCATTGTTTTCCTTGTGAGGAGGATGAGACACGCGTTAACGCAAAGTTTAATGTTAGTACTGATAACAATAACACGGCAGCGAAGCCATTATGCAGCACAGCAATAGGAAGCGGTAAACTCAAAATAATGTTAAGTAAACCTAGAATAATTTGTGCGAACAATAAAACTAACATAGCAATACCGACGTTACGCAAGGCTTTGCTGCTGGCTAATGTCATCACACGAATCGCTAGCCAACCGACATACACGGCAACCACAATAGCCCCCATGCGGTGGCACATTTGAATCGTGGCTTTAGCGGCGGCACTTAAATGATCAAATGGCGTCCACAATTGAAAAGCATTACCAAAAGCCCAGTGCATACTGGCATTGGCGTGACAGAAGGGTAAGCCTTGGCACGACAGTGCCGCGTAGTTAGAACTAGTCCAACCACCGAGAGCAATTTGCAAAACAACAATCACAATTGCTGCGATAGCCCAAGGACGAATGCGCGTTAACATCGGTTCGGGTTGCAAGTTGGCAAAGTAATTATTACTTTTTAAGGTCGTCCACCATAATAATGACAACGTGGTAAAGCCACCTATCAAATGTCCCATGACAATAATGGGCATGAGTTTTAATGTGACCGTCCACATGCCTAATAATGCTTGGCAAACGACGACAACCATCATTGCGACTAATAAAACGGGATGCACACGGATTTTTCGGTAACTTATTAAGCCCGAAACGCCTAAGAACAATATCAACAAACCTAGGATACCGGCAATATAACGATGCCCCATTTCCGTCCAGGCTTTACTGGCTTCGACCACTTGGCCAGGAAATGCTTGCGCAGCACTTTTTAATGCGTGCGCCGTCTCGGGCACCGTCAAATGACCATAACAACCTGGCCAATCAGGACAGCCTAAGCCAGCATCACTCAATCGCGTGAACGCACCAACCATAATAACTATCAGCGCTAAAATAACAGCGCACCATGCAATCGTCCGATATGTCTTAACCAATTTGAGATACCTTCATCAGTTTTGTTAAATCTTTTAATATGTCTTTGTATTTTGCATCCGGCGCGTAGCTCATGAAAAGATTATTGTTCGGGTCAACAAAATATAAATAACCCACTTGCATCGCTTTAACGCGTGATGGCAAGGCTTTGCTGAAAGCTGCGAACTGTTGCTTGCTTACCACATACGCTTGCATACCCGGATATTCGCGATGCAACACACCTAATAATTTTCCGTCACGGATAGGTTGATACGTTAACCAAATGCGATCAACACGGGTTTTTTGCTTATCTAAAAATGAACGCTCGACTTGGCGCATTTTATGAATGTTATCTTGACAAATTTTTCCGCAAGGCAACGGCGACACAAATACCATGCGCCATTTGCCGTTACCTGGTACTTTCGCTACAGCATCATTATTTTGTTTGTGTAAAATTAATTGTGAAAAATTTAACGGCGGCTGAATCAGGTGGCCTCTATTAACCGTGTTAGCTAACCATGTCGGTTGAATCACAAATACAATCCATGCAGCAAGCATCGGACCAATGAAAATTAATGCTAACGCACCAACGGTGAAATAAGCTTTTTTGTTTGACATAATGACCCTATTTTAAACGCTTAACACTGACAATCACTAACCCAATTAGTGACATTAACGCCAGCGCAAACCATTGCACCGCATAACCCTGATGTCGTGCTGGCTTAACCGTGGCCATTTGCCAATCGCGTTGAAATCCGTATCGTTGATTTGCTGCCAATAACACAATCGTCGGTGCCACAGGCTGCGTTAAAGCGGCCTGTATTCTCGCAAAATTTAGCTGCTGTAACAAGCGCGGCCATTGTTTGTTTTCAGTATTTTTAAGCTCAAAGGTTTTTCTTGGGTAGAAATTAACCAGCCCAGAAATACGAATGTTTTTGGCTGGTGCTGGTAGGATTCTCGGCAGCTGCTGACGCGATGCGCCCATCGGCACCCAACCACGATTCACAAGCACCAAGGCTTTATTACCTTGAATGATAAACGGCGTGAGGACTTGATAACCTAATTGACCTTTATGCGACTGATTGTCGAGCAAAAAGCTGTGTGCGTTATCAAAATGACCCTGCAACTGAATGCTACGATAACGATCAGCAGGCTTCACGCTTGCCACTGACGTCAACGCTGCTAATTGCTGATTACCGGCGAAAGCATCCAATAACGCTTGCTTCTGCCCGGCCCGCTTTAATTGCCAGCAGCCCAAACACACAAATAAAATGACTAACACCAACGCTAATACGCTGAACCAAAGGTTGATCGCTAATTTGAATCGCTTCATAAAATGATCATACTACGAATAATTGACAATTGTCGATTATTCGTAGCAAGCTGAGAAATTAGAATAAATAAACGTAGAGAAATATCACAATCCAAAGGATAGCGACAAAATACCAAACTTCGCTGACGGCGCGGACGCTAAATTGATTAGCTAGGCTGAAGCGACCGAGGAGAGCTCGGTAAAGCACGACGGCTAGGAAGATGGTACCAATGAGCAAGTTTAAACAAAATGTGATGTTAATCATGAAGAATAAACTACCGTAAATACCGCTCGCGAGTGTGAGCTTGTAGTAATAAATGGCGTGTAACAAACCAAAGACATGGACGACAGCAAAGAAAATAGCAGCAACGAAGGTCACAGCCAATCCGCCGACTAAGCCCCATTTTTGTTGTTTGCTGTATGACACACGCGCCCACACCATACTGATAATGCTGATTAACATCGTAATGGTACAAATGAGTGGGAAGGTCCATGGATCTAACGCGGCTTTAGCACCCACAAATTCATGGTTTGCCGGATTCACTAACACTGGCCACACACCTTGAAAGTCTGGCCATATTAATAAATGTGTTAATTGGAATTCGCTAGGACCGTGACCACCTAACCAAGGCACTGTAAAAATGCGAATGTAAGCCATGCCACCTAGAAAAGCTAAGGCAAAAGCTGACTGTGCGACGAAATACCAAATCATGCCCCATTGATAAGTCCGTTGCATTTGCGCATCGTGCAGACCATCGCGACTTTCTTTCATGGCAGTGCGGAACCAGACGATCATGTTCAACACTAAAATCACGGCACCAATGCTCATGTAAATGATACCGTGCTTAGGATCGTCGAAAATATCGATGGAACCTAAACCAAAGAAAAATAATCCAATCGCGCTGATGATGGGAATTGCGCTGCTTTTGGGTACGTGATAACTACCTTCGTGATCTGACATGTGGGTCTCCTATTAGAATAAGGATTGAGGATTGTGGATTAAGGATTGAGGGGCTAAAGAATCGCTACGCAATATTTATTTCTTTAATACCAGAGTCGCATTGCGACACATCCACTCAATCCACAATCCTCAATCCTCAATCCTAAGTAATTTTTCCTTGGCGCTCTATATCTGCTCGAGGAAAAGCGCCGGCATCAAACATAGTATACGATAAGGTTATCGTATTAATATCTTTCGGTAAATCGCGATCGACATGGAATATGATGGGCATATCGATTTCTTCACCGGGCTTTAACACTTGCTGGTTAAAGCAAAAACATTCTGTCTTGCGTAAATACTTTGCTGCATTACCGGGTGACACACTCGGTATCGCTTGACCAGTAATGGTTTTATTCGATAAATTTTTCGCATAAAACGAAACCCGCTTCATTTCGCCGGGATGTAATTTCACTTTAAACACATTGGGTTTAAATATCCATGGCATGCCGTCATTCAAAGTTGAGACAAACTCTACTGTAATTGTGCGAGACTTATCAACCGAGGACACTTCTGTCGAAATTTCGTTACTGGTTTTACCATTTAAGCCGGTTAAATCACAAAACACATCATAAATTGGCACTAAAGCAAAACCAAAGCCGAACATTAAAAAGACGGCAATGATAGTAATGATGATAGTTTTTTTTGATTTGTTTTGATTTTTCATGATTTTTCATTGGTGGCCGCTTCGCGGCAATTTTATAGGTGGTGGATAGGTTCAACCTTCGGTCGAACTTTTATCCACCCTACACTTTAATCAACATTGAAGCTCTTCGTCCTTTACAACCGGTGGGGTTGCAAAAGTATGATGTGGTGCTGGGCATGGCACAGTCCACTCTAAACCAACAGCTCCTTCCCATGGGCGGTTTTCTGTCACTTTTTTGCCTTTCCAGTAGCTCGCAATCATATTCCATAAGAAGAGCAACTGTGCCAAACCAAATACAGCAGCACCGATACTAGCTATCATATTAAAGTCCGCAAACTGCAATGCATAATCGGGGATACGACGTGGCATACCGGCAAGGCCCACAAAATGCATCGGGAAGAATGTCACATTCACAAACACGGCTGACAACCAGAAATGCCATTTCGCTAATTTCTCGTTATACATGCGACCAATCCATTTAGGATACCAATAATAGGCACCAGCAAAGATAGAGAAGATGGCACCCGGCACTAACACGTAATGGAAATGCGCGACTACAAAATAAGTATCATGATATTGATAATCAGCCGGCACGATGGATAACATCACCCCAGAAAAACCACCAATGGTAAACAAGAACACGAACGCGACGGCAAATAGCATCGGTGCTTCGAAACTCAGTGAACCTTTAAACATGGTCAGCACCCAGTTAAACACTTTCACCCCGGTCGGCACAGCGATTAACATGGTGGTATACATAAAGAATAATTCTGCACCCAATGGAATGCCGGATACAAACATGTGATGCGCCCAAACGATAAATGACAAAAAGGCAATCACGGCCGTTGCATATACCATGGCCTTGTAACCAAATAATTTTTTACGGCTAAAGGTTGGAATGACATGCGAGATAATACCGAAGGCCGGTAAAATCATAATATACACTTCCGGATGACCAAAGAACCAAAACACATGCTGGAATAATAAGGGGTCACCACCACCGGCTGCGTTAAAGAAGCTAGTACCAAAGTGACGGTCCATCAACATCATAGTAACGGCACCGGCTAACACAGGCATGACTGCAATTAATAAGAAGGCTGTGATTAACCACGTCCAGCAAAAGATTGGCATTTTCATCATCTTCATACCAGGGGCGCGCATGTTCAAGATGGTTGCGATAACGTTAATCGCTCCCATGATGGATGAAATACCCATTAAATGCACCGCGAAAATCAAATAGTCGGTACTTTCTGGACCGTAAGTTGTTGAGAGCGGCGCGTAGAATGTCCAACCAAAGTTAGGCGCAGGGCCATCTAAAAAGAAAGTACTAATTAAAATACCGAACGCGAAAGGTAAAATCCAAAAGCTTAAGTTATTCATTCTCGGCATCGCCATATCCGGCGCACCAATCATCAGCGGAATCATCCAGTTAGCTAGCCCGACAAAGGCTGGCATCACGGCACCGAACACCATCACTAAACCGTGCATAGTAATTAATTGGTTAAAGAAATCTGGCTGCATGAATTGCAAACCGGGGGCAAACAATTCTGCACGAAATAAAAGCGCTAACACACCACCCACAAAAAACATGATGACACTAAACCATAAATATAAAGTACCAATATCTTTGTGATTAGTTGAAAAAACCCAACGCACGACAAATGCTCTTAAGTGCGCTAAAAATGATTGCTTACCCATTGCCATCTCGCTCATTATTTAGCTCCCTTGTTTTGCTCTTTCAATTCTTTTGCGACCCATTTTTTATAGTTCGCGGGCGTAACGGCTTTCACCACAATTGGCATGAAACCATGGTTAGCACCACATAATTCTGCACACTGGCCACGATACGTGCCCGGTTTTTCAATCTTAGCCCACGCTTCATGCATAAAGCCTGGCACGGCATCTTTTTTCACGCCAAGCGCTGGCACCCACCAAGAATGAATAACATCATTTGAAGTGATCAAGAAGCGAATTTTTTCATTGGTTGGCACCACTAACTCATGGTTCACTTCCAACAAATACCATTTGCCTTTGGGCGCTAAATTTTCAATTTGTTCTTGTGGCGTTGAAAGGTCACTAAAGAATTTAATGCCGTTATCTAAGTACTCATACTCCCAGCGCCATTGGTAACCCGTGACTTTAATGGTAACGCTAGAATCATCAGCATTGTCTAAACGCATCAGTACTTTAGTTGCGGGAACTGCCATCGCGACTAATATAATAAAAGGTATAATCAATAACACGATTTCAAGTTTCGTATTTTCATGAAACTTCGCAGCAACAGCGCCTTTAGCTTTACGATATTTAAATGAGGCATAGAACATAATACCAAAAACGATAAGCCCAATCAGCACCATGATCCAAAACACGGTCATATGCAAATCATAAATATCATGGCTGACCGGTGTCACGCCATAACGCATATTGAACCGAGGTAATTCTTCTGCCACGGCTGACGCGCCAATGAAAAATGATGCGAGGATCAATGATATTTTATTGATGTATTTAAACAGTTGCGGCATGCGCGAGTCTCCTACTATAATCAGCCTGTACTTGAAGCGAGATAATGCCAAGTTTTTCATAAAAGGTCCACCTCATGCGAAAATATATTCCACTCATTGCATTAAGTTTTATCATTGCTGTGACTCTCGTGCTATTTATCATCACAAAAAAGAACGATGATAATGAAACACTTTCGCATTTAGGCTTACCTAAGCAGGGATTGCTAGGCCAGCCCATTGTGGTCAGCAAAAACCATTGGGTGCTCGTCAATTATTGGGCAACTTGGTGTAAACCGTGCATAAAAGAAATGCCCGCGCTGGATGCGCTGCATAAAGCTCACCCCAATGTGACGGTCATTGGTGTTAATTTTGACCATGCATCAACTCACAAAATCGTGAACTTTGTTAAAAGAATGAACGTTCACTACCCTATTCTTGATCAATTTCCTGCCAAACAGCTTGGAATTGAACATATTAAAGCCATTCCTGTCACATTTGTGTTTGGGCCTGATGGTAAGCTGAAAGAAAGTTTGTATGGCGAGCAGACGCAAGAGCAATTGGAACGGTATATAAAGTAGGCTCCGTCATCCCGCGACTTGATCGCGGGATCCAGTTGGTGAGTAGTAGAGCCCTGGTGGGCATGACATCGCTACGCTCAGTCTTTTATCCACCCTACAATTAATGACAACCCGAACTTTTCTGTCTACAATTACGCAATCGAATTTAAGGGACAACTTATGCCGCGTATCATCACACTTTTACTTTCTCTCATCTTAGCAGGAATGATGAGTCAACAAGCTTTTGCTGTTGGCGCACCCAATCCAGAGAAAAAACTGTATTACCCTACTTACCCCAAAATAAACTATAAAAGCGGTGCTGGCACCAAAGCACAAATCCAACGCGGTGAATATTTAGCAAAAGCCGGTGACTGTATTGCCTGTCATACCAATTCAGCAAAACCTAATAGTCCACAATTCGGTGGCGGTACTTATATTTACACACCGTTTGGTATGTTGTTCGGCCCTAATATTTCTAGTGACAAAGAATACGGCGTGGGCAACTGGACTGACAAACAATTCATTCGCACCATGCGTCAAGGCATTCGTCCCAATGGTTCTTACGCTTACCCAGTATTTCCGTTTATGCACTTCAACCATGTTGGCGATCAAGATTTAAAAGATATTTTCGCCTACCTAAAAAGTATCCCCGCGATTCATCAACCCAGCCCTGAAAACAAAATGATGTTTCCGTTTAATTGGCGCTTCTTACAATTGGGTTGGCGCGTGATGTTCTTTAATTTTAGTTCACGTCAAGGTATCTATAAAGACGACCCCGCTCACACGAAAGAGTGGAACCGCGGTGCTTATCTCGTGCAAGGCTTAGGCCATTGCGGTATGTGTCACACACCATTAAATATGCTGGGTTCTGAAAAGTATCAATACTATTTAACCGGTGGTAATTTCATTGATGGTTTCTATGCGCCTGATATCACAAGCCAAGGTTTGAAAAAATATACTGTGCCACAAGTTGTCGACATTCTTCGCAAAGGTCACAACAACGTTGGCGGTAAAGTTGGCGGACCCATGTTAGAAGTCGTGAAAGACAGCACCAGCTACATGACGAATAAAGACTTAACTGCGATTGCGGTTTATTTAAAATCGGTGAAGAGTAAACACCCTGAAGTCTCAAGCGGCAAGATTGGCCCAGACACGGGTAAAAAACTCTATAACACTACGTGCGCAAGTTGCCACAATAGCGGCGGTGCCGGCGCACCTCGCATTGGTAACAAGCAAGATTGGGCACCGTTCTTATCGCAAGGTATTCAAACCGTTTACACCCATGCCATCGATGGTATCGGCTCCATGCCTGCCAAAGGTACTTGTATGACTTGCTCGGATGACGAAATCAAAGCAGCGGTTGATTACATTGTTAAAATGACAAAAGAAGGCGGCATTAAAGGCCCGAAACCCACCACAGGATCACCGGTTAAACTTAGCTTAAAAGAAGGTGCTGACGTCTACGACCGCGCTTGTGCAAGCTGTCACACCAAAGGCTTAAACGGCGCACCGAAACTCGGCGATAAAAAAGCTTGGTCACCTATCATCCAACAAAACATGGATGTGGTGATGTTTAACGTCTTAAACGGCAATGCCAAACTGAAGATGGAAGCCAAACACGGTTGCCAACGTTGTACCAACACCGAACTAATGGCCGCAACACGCTACATGGTAGACAAAGGTAAAACGCAAAAGAACGAACATTATAATTTGTGGTAACACATCCTATACAACAAAGCCCGGCTCTATGCCGGGTTTTTTGAATATCCATTGGAGACAATCGTGCTACAGAATTCTCAACTCGGTAAAACCTCCACTTATAACAAACAGTACGATGCGTCGTTGTTGTTTCCTATTTCACGACAAGAGAATCGTGATGCAATGGGCGTGACAAGTAAGCTCCCTTTTCACGGTGTGGATATTTGGAATGCGTATGAAATTTCTTGGCTAAATAGCAAAGGCAAACCCCAAATAGTGGTGGGGAAATTTCATGTGCCGGCAGAGAGTGAAAATATTACCGAATCAAAATCGTTAAAACTTTATTTGAATTCATTTAACCAAACAAAATTTACCAGTGCTGATGCAGTCAAAAACTTAATTCAAGCTGATTTATCACGTGCAACTCAAAGTACTGTTACCGTTAAATTAATTCCACCCTCCGATTTTCAGCAGCAGCGTTTCAATGAATTGCCCGGCCGCTGCATCGATGATATCGACGTTAGCATTGATATTTATGAACATGATGCCAGCTTGCTGCAAACAGCTAAGCATACAGTTGAAGAAACCCTACACTCACATCTATTAAAATCCAACTGCTTAATCACCCGCCAACCCGATTGGGCTAGCGTCATGATTCGCTACAGTGGCAACGCTATTGACCATGCGAGCTTATTAAAATATTTAATTTCTTTTCGCAACCACAACGAATTCCACGAGCCCTGTGCCGAACGCATCTTCACCGATATTATGCGCGAATGTACACCAGAAAAACTTTCGGTCTATGCTCGTTTTACCCGACGTGGTGGTATCGACATTAATCCATTTCGATCTAACTTTGAAAATAACCCAACAAATTTTCGAAATTTCCGACAATAGTTTTACTTGCCTTATGATTGTCACTCACTACACTTGTTGAAAATTATTATTATTTATTCCAACCAACAAAACCCTTCTAAAAATTTCACCGCATTTCCTATCAATTTTACCCTATCACCAACAATCTCACATGTCATTTCACCACCACGTTCCGATGCTTGGTAAGCGTGGAGTTTAGTTTTGCCAAGTTGTTTCGACCAATAATTGGCGAGTAAACAATGTGAACTGCCAGTAACCGGGTCTTCATCGATGCCAGCTGAAGGGTGAAAGTTTCGTGAAATAAAATCATATTGCTTAGATGCGGCGGTTACAACAACCGCATCATGGTGTTTTAGTATGCTGAAGTCTGGGTCTATGCGCTCAATGATGGTTTCATCATCATAGATCAAAACATATTCTCGATGGTCCGAGATCACTTGTTGCGGAGTAAAACCTATTGTATCAATAATCGCTTTTGGCACTGTGGTAGGCTCATAATCGCGCTTTGGGAAATCTAGAATGAACATTTCATCTTGTTTACTTACACTAAGCGAGCCACTTAAACTAGTAAATGTGATTTTCTCACCCTCATAATTCAATTCATTAAACAGCACATAAGCTGTGGCTAATGTACCGTGGCCACACAAGGGTATTTCACACGTGGGCGTAAACCAACGTAAGCGATTCACAGGATCATTTTTAATAATAAAGGCTGTTTCCGCTAAATTATTTTCTGCGGCAATATTTAATAAGGTTTCATCTGGCAGCCACTGGTCTAAGATTACCACTGCAGCAGGATTTCCTTTAAATACTTCGCTAGTAAACGCATCAATTTGGTAGATGGGAAATTTTTTCATTTTGCTTCCTTTGTAGGGTGGATAAAAATTCGCACGAAGTGCGGATATATCCACCAACAGTGGTTAACGATAGAGCCCTGGTGGATATGTCCGGCTTTCAGCCGAACTTTTATCCACCCTACTTTAATAACTGTTTAATAATACCACGCGAATAATGGCTGGCAATGTCTTTTATGAAGGCTATGAAATCGATGTGGGCCGAATGATCAGCTTTATCGGAAATGGTGCGAATAATAATATAAGGTTTTTCAACCTTATCGCCACTGGCAATCATGCCAACATAGGCCTTTGCTTTGTGAATAGTGAATTGTTCTAACTAAGTTTGTTTTTCAACTTGCTGCATATCGGCTTGCAACAACCCGATTTCTTCTACCATAGCACCTAATATACCGATTTTCATTGTTATCTCCGATGGAATATTTTCCATATGCTTAACGTGATTTATGCCAGTTTAAGTGAAAAACGAAAACCCAAGCCCTTTAATAAAGTAATCAAGGTTTCTAATTTAGGATTACCTTTGCTCGATAATGTTTTATACAAACTTTCTCGATTTAAATTAGTTTTTTTCGCTAATTCAGCTATCCCACCTTGCGCTTTTGCAATATCGCGAAAAGCGAGAAGAAAGGCTTCGGTATTATTATCGATTTCATATTCCTTTAAAGCACCTTCAAGATAGGCGAGGGCATAACGCTTATTTTTTAATTTTCCATATAGCCACTGGTCGTAATCTTCAGTGATTTCGTCGATTTTTTTACTCATACCCTTTCTCCAAAATATCACCATAATATTGCTTTGCAGTATCAATATCTTTTTGCTGTGATGATTTATCCCCACCCAATAATAAAATTATAATTTCTTCTTCATATTCCATATAATACACTCGATAACCTGGTCCAATATGTATACGCAACTCTAAAATTCCTTTGGCAATCCGCTTGGTATCACCAACATCCAGACATAATTTTCTGATATTGCGCATTAGAACTGTCTGCACCTTTATATCTTTAATCTTATTTAACCATTTCAAAAATGGCGATTTTACATTACTGGCTTTGTAATACTTGATTCGCTTCATGTTATTATAGCTCTAATGTAGCCTAAAGGCTACACCTTGTCATTAAGACATGCCATGCAGCGGGGTAGGCTGTTCCAAAAAGGGGAAGGATCCCCGCTGCGGGCATGGCACTAGGGACGGGCCCTAGATACTCGTTTCTACGCTGGTAGCAAAGGTGCAAGCGATTTCGCTGTTGTCATCCAATGCTAAGGTGATGATGTCTGGCATGTCATCTTCTGCCATGAAGCCTAATAGACTGCGAGCGATGCCAGGTGCAAGCTGTTGCTCGATAATGGCATTGATCGCGCGTGCACCACGGTCAGGTTGCACGGCTTGTTCGGCTAGATGTTGAATGACTTCCGGCTCACAGCGTAGTTGAATGCTATGTGAGGTATGTAATCGTGTCGCTAAGGCTTCAAGCTTTAACGCCACAATATTTTTTAACGCATCGGTGGATAAAGGCAAGAATGGCACGACTTGCATACGGCCTAATAAGGCTGGTGCAAAATGGCGTAACAAACTCGGGCGAATGCTCGCATTAATGGTTGCGTAACTCGGTGCTTGCCATGCTGTATCATCGTCTTGCTCCTGCATTAAATCAACGATTTCATTAGTGGCTAAGTTTGAGGTCATCATAATAATGGTATTACGAAAATCGATTTCTCGCCCTTCACCATCACGCATCACACCTTTATCAAACACTTGATAAAAGATATTCATAACATCAGGATGAGCTTTTTCCACTTCATCGAGCAAGACGACAGAGTATGGCTTTTGACGAACGGCTTCCGTTAACACGCCACCTTCGCCATAGCCCACATAACCGGGAGGTGAACCTTTTAATTGCGCAACGGTGTGTGCCTCTTGGTACTCACTCATGTTAATGGTGATCAACGCGCGATCATTACCAAATAATTCATCGGCTAAGGCACGCGCAGTTTCAGTTTTACCCACACCACTCGATCCTGTTAACAAGAATACGCCCATGGGTGTATCAGCATCGGCTAAGCCTGCACGTTTGGTGCGAATCGTTTCAGCAAGGGCATACAACGCATTGTCTTGTCCCACGACTTTCATGCTCAAGCGTTGCTCCAATTCTGTGAGGGCAATCAAATCATCTTTCATCATCTTGCCAACAGGAATACCGGTCCAATCCGATACCACATCAGCGATGGCAGCCGCATTTAGTTCAGGTTGCATCAAAGGTTTTTCACCTTGCAGGTTTTGTAAGTCCGATTGCGCTTCAGCAATAGCCTGGCGCACCCAATCAATCTTGCCTGCATGCGGTTGCTTCGCTTGTTTAAACGTACGTATTAATTCACGGAATGATTTAATATCAGACACGACGGCTTGCTCCGATTGCCATTGCTGATTCACGCCGGCTAATTGTGATTGGCTTTTATTCAAGTCCTCTTCAAGGCTTTGTTGCAAACCATGGGCGCAAGCAATACCTTCACTCTGTTCAAGCGCCAAATCCGCTAAACGTTGTTGCAAGTAATCAATATGCGATTGCAAACTCACCATGTCGCTCGGCATAATGCGCTGACCCATCTGCACACGGCCAGCCGCGGTATCGATTAAATCAATGGCTTTATCGGGCAATTGACGACCATTAATATAACGACTCGATAATTTAACGGCAGCTTCCACCGCGTCATCTGTAATTAGCACGTTGTGATGCTGCTGATAAATCTTTTTTAAGCCACTCATCATGACGATGGCATTTTCTTCACTTGGCTCATCGACTTTAATCAATTGGAATCGACGTGCTAATGCAGCATCACGCTCAAAGTATTTTTTATACTCAGCCCATGTCGTCGCGGCGATGGTGCGCAACTCACCACGTGCTAATGCTGGCTTTAATAAATTCGCGGCGTCACTCTGCCCTTCACTCCCGCCAGCACCAATAATGGTATGCGCTTCATCGATAAATAAAATAATCGGCGTTGCTGAATTTTGTACTTCTTCAATCACGCGCTGTAGCCGATTTTCAAACTCACCTTTGACGCCAGCACCCGCTTGCAACAAACCTAAATCTAACGTTAACAAGCGTACATTTTGTAAAAAATCCGGCACATCTTTAGCGACGATCAAACGCGCCAAACCTTCCACAATTGCCGTTTTACCTACACCCGGCTCGCCCACGAGAATGGGATTGTTTTTACGACGACGACTTAAAATATCGATCGTCAAACGAATTTCATGATCACGTCCTAACACCGGGTCAATACCACCGGCTTCAGCTTTGGCCACCAAGTCATGCGTGAATTGCGCTAAAGCAGAATCACCACCTGCACCTTGCGTCGCTAATTTCTCTTTGTTCTCTACCGCTTTATTAGCAGCCGTGTAAGTTTGATTCTCAACAGAGTGCTGAATAATGGTTTTATAATCTTCTCGCAAAACATCCAACGAAATAGGCGTCAACATTTGCCAAAGATTACCCGGCAATTGTGGCGCTAACTCTATCACGGCATCAATCAATGCCACCGAACGAATCTTGTCACTGTTATAATACAAGGTTGAAGCCACTAAGCTTTGCTCTAACCATTTATACAACCACAATGAAAAACCCGGTTTACTTTGGTTACCCGCTCGCTGCGTTTCCAAATTAGCCAGCAACCCTTGCCAAAAACTATCTTTATCCACATGAAAAAATGTCAGCACATGATCAATATCACCGCCACCTTCTTCCAAGATTTTTAGCAACACATGCTCAATACTCACATCATAATGCCGACGCGCTGCCGCCAATGAAGCCCCCGCTTCTAAACTATTCACGGTATAGTTATTCAGTTTCTCTAATAAACTTTGTAAACGTTTTATATCTGTCATGTTATTTCTCCTAACTTCGTTTTTGCTTGCAATCATTAAACAAGCATTTTTGCATTAAACCTGGGAAATAAAAGGCAAAATGGTTTTGCCTTTTACTTCTGATTCGTACTCAACCTAACGATTAATGTTGGGCAACCATACGATTGAATCCATCATTAACAATGCCATCCATATGGGCGCAGTAAACACTAAGCCTAATGCTGCAGCAATGAATGACGCAACCAACACACTACCAACCTCTATGTGTGCCGTTGCTGTACCAAACAACAGCACTGAACTCATAAATACCAACACAAGTGTTAAGCAAACGAGCCAAGCCAGTAACACAAAAAAACCTACCCACCTATTCTGCACCGTTCTCATTATTTTAAGTAAAAAAGCATAGCTAAATGAGAACAAGACTATACACAGCAATCCAACTAACAACTTAACGCCAATCATCGCACCAAAAGGCAACAACAGTAACGACACAACGAACACGATTAAATTTGAAAAATAAATAAACTTTTCATGTTTGCTCTTTAGTTTCAAACCTAGCATGAGTATTTTCCCACCCGTTTACCTATTGATACAGAAACCAGCTAATTCAGCATTCACCCGCTAATTTCTTAGTTATATTAACTGTTACAAGATATGTTAATCCTTGAGTCTTCCGTCCTTGATGTGGATGTAATGATAATTGTAAACACTCATCATTAGATTGATACATTGCTATACCTTCATCACCACTGCCTACTTTAAGCTTTATATCTTCCCTCATTAATTTATTCACAGATTTAATGAGAGCACCATGTGGATACGTCTGTTGCCAGCCCATTTTGTTCAAACTAGCGCTGATATGTTGCAACCTTAATTTTGTAGTGGGCACATCTGTTCTTTTTACACCAGCAGTTAATGTGATTGTATTCACCTTACCTTTATTAGTCAGAAAGGTCATCAATATACTATCAGGAAAGGTAACGACCTTTGGATCCCTCCCATAATGCAATACAAAACGTTGGTCTTGTATTACGTAACCTTGAAGTGAGCCTTTCCAATCCTTAGTTAACTTAAATGGATAAGTTGAACTTTTGATAATCTGTTGAATAGGCTCCCCAATATTTTGCATACGAACAGTATAAACTTTCCCAGGCTTTTCTTTTGTTACGAGAGCCCCCTTAAAAAGGGATGGCACTAACAAAAATAAAACAACCACGCAAACAAGTAAGAACAGCAATACATACTGTAATGTACGATCATGGCTCAATTTCTTTATCAATGACATAAGCATTTCCTATAAACCGGCCTCAATCAACATGCCAATCCTTTCTGCGCCCTTCGAATCCCAACATCAAGCAAATAATATAATGGCTCATCACGGTGAACACGCTTGGGATGTAACATAATGAAAAGGCACTCATCATTTCTTCGATAACCTATCTGTGCAGCCTCACCCCAATCAACATGAGCCCCTGCTGATTCTGAAAACTTCATGCCATCATTTATTTCCTTCTTCGCTTCTTTAGCAGTACCTATCATTTTCCAACCATTATGTGCAAGTTCAGAATTAAGATGCGCTAAACGGTCCTTTGTCTCTTTTGTGCTTGCCCAATCTAGAACAGGGTTAAATGAAAGCGAATCAACTCTTCCATTAACAGTCATAATCACTAATAACTTTCCAGGTGAAAATTCAACTTGTTTGCCCAGCTTTCCATAAGAAAATACAAATGCCTTGTCTTGTATTGCATAGGCAATTGAGTCATGGTACTTATTAGGAGTGGGTCCGCGCCAATCTTTCCCCAATTTAAATGGATAACTAGAATGCTTAGCGACGAGCATCATAGATTCGCCAAGATTTGTTACATAAACCTGGTAAGGTTTAGGCGAGGAAGAGCTTCGGTTATAATAAAAAAACAAGGCTATAATAAAAATTATTATAGCAATAGTGATTAATATTAGTTTCCAAACTTGATGCCTATTCCTAGCATAACTTACATTCTTCATCCCATAATCCTTTGTAATTTAGCTGACATTAGCCGTCAGCCAAATTGTTAATAATAGCCTGCATTTTAACTGAATTTTCCTCATTCAGCTCGATAAATTTATCAACAACTTTTTCGGCATAAGGCCAACGCTGATTATAATCCCACACATGCGGTGCTTTAAATTCGATCGTATGCTCAGCATCTGCTGAGCAACTTGCACTAAATGCTACAGACATAGGCATTACACCCAGCTGCCCTCCAATTTCTCGAAGTTTAGATGATTGAGCTATGCTTTGATCAAAGGTCAAAAGTTTATTGGCTACAAAACTCGCGTAAGTTATTTTTTGTTGAATAGTAAATTGTTCATAACGAAGCACATCCTTGGCCCCGTTCAAAATATCACCTTTATCTATTGCTACCATACCAGGTAATAAATTATCCGTATCTAATCTCTTAAAAGAATAGGTGCTAATACCTTTGCTATCAGGATAAATAAGATCCGCCACAAACTCTCGTTGAGTTTGGCAAGCAGTTAGCTTTTCGATTCCATATTGATCATAAAACTGTAACACTGGCACGATACCCAAAAACGCTGCATTATTCCCCCGAATTAACGATTGATACAATGCTTTTCCAGGTTCATAGGCTACAGTACCAACTACTTCTGCCACTGCCATTTCTTCTGCATGAAAACCCATGCTATGGAATTGCTTTAACACACACCCTACTTGCTTTGAAGCAAATGCCGCGACACCAGCCCAAATTAAATTAGGATTCTCGAGATAAAGTTTGGCATACGCTTGGGTGATTTTTTGATTGCGCGCCATATCATCGGGTGTATTCACAATCGCTTGCGAAGCAGCATCTAATGGTTGCCATAATTGTTGGCAAGCTGTAGGGCTGCTGGATATCGTGCCTGATGTGGGGGTGTCGGCATCACTGCCGGGTGTTGCCACAACGGCACTAGCTTGTGCGGCTGCGGGCGTTGCTGTCACTTGCTGTTGTTCCGGTGTCGCATCTTGCTTCTCCGTCACATCCGTACCGACACCGGTGGTGGTCATGCCGCTCGCCGCCGTGCCATTGTTATAAACCACATCACCATGGAAGTGAATGTCATCGGCTTCGATAATAATCTTCGGCGCTTGGATGATGGCTTCGCCATCTTTCGTGAACTGCATACTGCTCTTGCCGCCCTTCATGGTGACAGGACCGGTGCCCGTGCCTTGCACATGAAACGCTTGCCCATGTTGAATATGCACACTATCGCGCGGCGCGGTGAGGCTGATATTCCCTTTCACACTGTGGATACCGATGTGTTGTGTCGCATTCACGGTGATGTCTTGCGGGGTTTTGAAGGTGATGCTGTGGTCATGGGTTTTGTTCACAACGTGACGACTGGCCGTCTGCGTCATGCCGGCACCACTGCCGCGTTGCACCTGGCCTTGGCTCGTGGTCTCAGTGTGATGGCCGTGGGTGGTGCTGATATGACTGGCGCCCGCGATGTATGTCGCACTATCACCGGCACTGGCATGGAATAACGCATCGCAGGCTAAGGTGACGATACCGTTCTCAGAGACCAACTCCGCTTGTTGATGACGCTTACCCGGTTGGGTACCGTCGTCATCATCGGCTTCGTCATAGAAGTACAACCGATTGTCGCGCCCTTTGGTGGAAAGGCGTGCTTCGGTTTGGTCCGGGTCGTCATTGAGCATCGCTTCATTGCCGCCCCAGGTATAGAGGAGCTGTTGTTTGGCATGACGGGTTTTATGCACCGACGGACTTTCGGCATTGTTGAGAGCACCTAAGATGACGGGCTCATTGATATCCCCATCCATGCCTTTAACGACGACTTCGGTGCCCGGACGATAGGCGAAGTGGGCACCCATGGGGCCTTTGCCTTTGCCGCCAAAGGGTTGCAGCGCACGCACCCAACCGCTGGCATCGCCTTTGGGGTGGTTCGCTTCATCGAACGGGAAGCGTAATTTGTAGCGGCCCCATTCATCGAGGTAGGGATACGTTGCATCGGACTCGGGGCTGTCGACCCAGGCGATGACGCTCTCGGTGTGACGCGGCGCTTCGATATACGGTGGCACGTACGGTGTGGCAACGGGCAATAGCGTTAAAGTGTTAGCGTACGGCGTAGTGATGAATAGACTCGCATCGCGTGGTTGACCAGGCTCGGGTGGCTGACAGCCGCCCACTTCCATGCTGATGATATGAAAGTCACCGGTGTATTGCGATTCGGCGTGACCCGTGAGGGTGACGCGCATGCCGGGTTGTAGACTCATGTCATCGGTGTCGGCGCGGATATGATGGCGTTGCACGTCGAAGGCTTGTACGCGTAAGGTGGCTAGCGCTTGACCGTCGGTCAGGTCGCGATAGGACTGGCGGCGGTATTCCCATGTGCCATGGCTCGCCAACGGGTGAGTGCTGGTGACACTGACGTGGCGCTCGGCCTCCGGGGTTTCATATTGGTAGGTGTACAGTTGCACGGTTTGCGGCACCATCGCGGTGTAAAAGGCGTTGACGTACGACACGCTGGCGTCACTGGGCACTTGATTACCACTCGGGATGTACGGCAACGGGGCATCGGCGTCAGGGAAGTTCGCTAAGTGATTATCGAATAAGCGTAAGGTCACACCCGTCTCTTCTTGCCAGAGCGCAAAGCCGATGCCGGCTTCGCTTAGGAGGCGTTGCAAAAAGGCGTAGTCGCTTTCGTGGTATTGGATGACCATATCGCGTGTGGGATAGGACTTTGTCACGTCGTTATCATCCAGCGTTAACGGCGTCGGTAACCGTGACAGCACGGTCTTGGCCATGTCCAGTACGCTTTGCTCACGGTACACCCAGTTGTGGGCGCTGTGTTGCAAAGGGTGCAGCGGGGAGCGCAAGGTGAAGGTGTAACGGTAGTGACCCGTCGCATCGGGGTGGCGTGTGTGGTGGATGAAGCCGATGACGCTGTGGTAGTACTCGGTGGTGTGGAAGGCTTGCAGCATCACTGTCGCCGCTTGGGTGATGAGGGAGTCGGCCGCGAGTAATTGTTGGCTTAATACGGAGACTTCCCATTCGTAGTCTTCGTTTAACTTCCAGTTGATGGCGCGGAATTGTTGTACGGTGAAGGTGTCCGCGGGGAATCCGCTGACGGTGAAGGTGTAGGCGAGGCTAAAGGGGTTAGACATTTACGCAACCTCCATAACATCAGCTGTGACTTTGTTAAGTTGGTTGGCTGCCACATGAGCCACTGTGCCCACTGAATTATCAGAGGCTGAAAGTAGATGTTCATTGCTCATGGTGATGTCATATACTTTATTTAACTGTTGACCGGTCCAGCTGGACCAGCCTAAACATAAATTGTCTTGGCCTAATTGGCATTGTTGTTCGGGTTCAGGGTTGACCTTTATGATCAAATCAAATTTCATGGTCGCTTTGACGTAACGGCGGATTAAATTGCCTAAGCGTTTGGCTTTGGTTTCAGTCGGCAGCAACTGCATAGCAGCGCTATTATCAATAGGGCCGATATGAATACCAATTTTATTGGTCACATCCAGCAATTGTTCACCAATAACAATGTTGTCGCCCAAGCATAAGTTATTACCGCCATTGATGCGGTTCATATTAGGAATGCGGATCAGTTGTGGTTGGAATGACGTGACATTAACAGGTGTGCCGTCGAGATATTCTTGTAACATGTAACTCAAACTCACGGCATTATGTGCGCGGTCGCCAAACAAACCAGCATAAGCGAACTCTCGGTCATCTTCAGTCGTAATCACACCGCCTGACAGTGCTTGCAAGTAATTTAAGTAGCGATTAGTTTTGCCGCCGAGTTGCACGTAGGCATGGTATTTTTTCCAAACGAGATAATACAGCGTGTAAATACGTTGATTGACAATATCGAGAAACTGTCGCAAACGTTGCGCACGCTCATTGTCTTGCACGGCTAATGCGGGGATAAAGGTTGGCAGGGGTGAATCGACACCATACAACCCCATAAAGTTAACTTCAAATTCAACATTACCTTGCGTATCAACGTGTGTACGTTTGATGTCAGCACCGGGAAAGCTGACTTCAGGTGCAGCGCGCATGCGAACCTTGCCGCTGTCTTCCGTGGTAATGCTGTCGTCGCCGAACCAACCTTCTTCCAACAAACGCAGCGCCTGATGGATAGGATATTTATGGCTGTTTTCGAGTACGTCTCGAATAACTAGCGGGATGCGTCGTCGAGTTGCGCTTGCCATACCCATTCCTTATGACTTTTTTGTGCTATTACCCGTGTTTGCACGAACATATTAATGTCGGCATACATGGTGAAGAAGTTGTGCAGCACATTGGCGAATAAATACATATCGCCTTCTGAATAATAGTTGACGTCTTGTAGCGTTAAATGAAATTCAATACCGCGACGCAATGCGCCACGTTTAATCACTTCAATCGTTTTAATATTTAATGCTTCAATACCCTCGATACGTTTACGGTTTTCAATGCGGCCACTCCAATCATAAATGGAGAGTAAACGCTGTAATGCCTCAACCGTTTCGATAGTGTGATAATTCAATGACATATGTGAAATCAATTGCCACTGAAAATCTTTGCGCTCAGGAGGCATCAAGCACTGGCTAGGGCGCAATAGATTTTTAAAGCTCAACATTGCAGGGAAGCCCGCCATTGGCACATTAACACTGCCTTCTTTTAAGAACTTACGAGGATAATCACCATTATATTCTGTTACATGGCAAGACAAGCGCTCTTTATTAAATAACTTATCACCACCGATGGCCAAGGTTAATGCAGGATGTTTTTTGCGATATTCGCGGCGACTCACATGATAATGCACACTGTCGCGCTGCATACGACTTTTAAACGAATATAAAGAATGGAACACTCTGGGTTTATGCGATTTTTCAGTGGTGCCGATGACTTCATTGACGCTGTAGACTAAAATACTTTCACGCGATCGCGCATCAGCAACGAGCGGATACTCTGCACGTTCGTGATTTAAGGTTAATGGTTCCGTCGTGCCATCATGTAAGTTAATAGCAGGCACACAATGTAAACGGAAAGCGTCTTTAGCTAGCTTATGCTCACGTGGCATCACTGAGTCGCTTTGAATGATCAATTGTATTTTTTGGCATTTGTTTGGCCAAGCCACTTGTTGTAATCCGTTAACTTTCACAAATAAGAATTTTTCTCTGAAACTGAAATAATCATGTAACAAACGAAAACCTGGAAAGCTGCGTCCACTTAATGGGAGTAATGAATCGGTGATACCTAACCGACTGCCGGTTATGACGTTGGTATGACCTAACACTCGTGGCAACATTGTGGGCATATCAGGGAAGTTAACTGACACTTTTTTGCAATTGGCGGTGAGTGCTAAATATAAATTGACGGCTAAAGCGGGGTCAGCATGTAAGTAGAACTGTAGGTCACTTAAATCTAACTCGCTGAGTTTGACGCCAGCATCCACTTCTAATGTGATTTTAAAGACGGTTCCGCCTGACTGGCCATCAGAGACATCAAGATCTTGCACTCGGATAGGGTTAACCGACACGTCACCGACCGAATGAAATTTACAAATGGTATTTTCATTGCCGACTTGGCCACTGGTAAATAATGTTTTACTCGCAATGGTTTTAGTTTGTTGCAATTGTCCAACGCGTGAAGACATTTCCATAATCGTGGCACAGGGAAAAGGTTTTAACAGCTGTGGAGCTATTTGGTGTAATAGTGATTCACTGATTTCAGGGATATCATCGTCAATGCGCTCACGAATTTGACCCGTTAAAAATGCGACACCTTCGAGTAAGCGCTCGACATAGGGATCTTTGTCGCGTAATTCATGCATGTTGAGCATGCCCGCTTGCTCGGGATGTGCTTCAGCGAATTCCTGTGCTGACTCATGTAAGCGTCGCATTTCAGCTGCGTATAATTCAGGGGTCATAATTTGCCTCGTTTCCAGGTAGTTAATAGCGTCATAAGTACTTCTATTTTTTAATCAAGATTTAGGGGGCTGTGTATTGACAGCAATCTCTCAACCACACAAAAATCCCCCTAATCCTTAATCCTTAATCCTTAATCCTCAATCCTAATACCTCTTCTCTTCTACTTTGGCGCCACCGCCACTCATAAAGAATGTCGCGTATCTGACACTGCCACTGTCTTTAATTCTGCCGTTAATTTCTAGGCATACGACACATTCTTTATTGGTTTCGGGTTTATACATCACTTGCACATTTTGCAAGCGTGGTTCATATTTTTCGACACATTGTTTAATGATGGCTAAAAATGTATCCACTGCATTGGGTAAGCCTTGATAGATCATATTAATGTCTGGCAAGCCATAATCTTTAGCGTGGGGTAATGAACCTTGTCGCGTATTCAATAAACGCATTAAATGGGCACGCACACTCAACAATAATTGTTCTTCATCATGCTGGCTACCGATGGCTTCGCCATCGGTATATTCGCCAGTAATTATGTCAAGTAGTGCGTGCGTCATCGTTTTATCTCACCAATACTATGCAGATGTTTCTTTCCAGTCATCTGTTGATGTGATATTGCCGTCTTCCCATGTGCGCGTGATTTTTTGATACGCAACATTCAAGTTAACTTGCTCAGGGATACGCATTTTATCTTTATCACTGTTATCGCTAGTATCAGGCTGAATTATTTCAGCAGAGACAACGCGAGCGTGCTCTAGTTTTTCCGTATACACTTTATTGCATTTCCCACTGACAACACGATAAGTGTCCAGCGTTAATGACGGCCATGTGTCACCGTCCGCTAAAGCTTTGAAGTAATAAGGGGTTGCCTTATCCAACATTACTGTCATGTTGTAAGTGTCGTGATTACGTACACCACGATTTTCTTTCGTGCGTGGGTCAATAGGAATTTCAACTTTATTTGCACGCTGAAATACTTCAACCGTATTTTCACGTCCTTTTTCAGTTACACTTCCATCGATCTGGCCACTGGTACCGTTGATCGTCATATAAGCAGATATTGCCATTATTTTCTCCTAGGTTTACTTAAGTTACACTTAGCGCACATGCGGATGCACGTGCGCTAACTCGGTTATTTACCAGCTTTACCAGCTGGCATTTGTGACACAAGTGATAAACGAATATCCATACCTTCAATTTGAAAATGCGGTTTAATGAACATGCTGACACTGTAATAACCTGGGTTATCTTCAATATCGTTCACTTGTATCGCGCCTTCGCGTAAGGGATGTCTTGCCACTAAATCAGGGTCTGGGTTTTTCATCGTGGTGACTAAAGTTTGCAACCATTGGTTGAGCTCCGCCTCTAACACCGTTTTATCTTTTGCTGCACCAATGTTTTCACGCTGTAGCACTTTCAAATAATGCCCAATGCGTGAAGCTAAAAACACATACGGTAAGCGTGTGTTAATACGCGCATTGGCAGTAGCTTCAGGTGTTGTGTATTCCTTCGACTTTTGTGATGAGTTAGCAGAAAAGAAACAAGCGTAATCGCTGTTCTTATAATAACTCAACGGAATAAAGCCCAAATTAGCAAATTCTAACTCACGTGTTTCAGAAATGACGGCTTCTGATGGGATCTTCGTTTGCAAACCACGACCCGCATCATATTGATGTAATGGTAAGTTTTCGACTTTACCACCGGATTGCGGACCACGAATATTGACGGTCCAACCATTTTGCTTGAATGAATTCATCATATTGGCAGCGAAGGCATAAGCTGCTCCACCCCATAAGAAGTTTTCATGGCCTTCTGAATTCACTTTTTCAGCATAACTGAATGCACGTACAGGATTTGACTCACCGTATGGCAAACGCAATAAGAAACGCGGCATGCATAAACCCACATAACGAGAATCTTCTGTTTCACGGAAGCCATTCCAACGGATAAATTCAGCACGGTCCATATAGCTATTGATGTCTTCGACTTTCATGACATCGTCGATGTCTGTTTTGCCGAAGAATTTAGCACCAGTACCACCTAAAAAGGGTGCATGTGCCGCAGCAGAGACTTTAGAAATCTCACGTAGCAATGACACGTCAGGCGCACCTGAGTCAAACTCAAAGTCTGAGACAATCGCTGCGAAGGGTTCGCCACCCGGGGTGTCATACTCGTCGATATAAACATGCTTATACAAACCTGACTGGCTCGCATCGGGTGCATCTTCAAAATCTACGCGCAATGTATCTTTATCAACATCTAAAATTTCAATTTTGCTGTTCGCTTTGAAATCCGTACGGTTAACTAAATATTGTAAACTTTTCCACGTTGACTCAGTCTTTTGGAATGCTTCACTATGCACGACGGTATCGATTTGGTCGCTTAGCATTTCATCAAGCTTAGCAATATAATGATCTAACAAGACACGATCGATACGTTTAACATCGCTCTCACCTGATGCTAAGCCTAATAGCACCTGTAAAGCAGCAGTTAAACGTTCATCAGTACTTAATCGAATAAGTTCTGCGTTATCACTGTATTGTTGAATATCAATTTTATTCTTAACAGGTGTTAAGTTGATTTTCTCACACAAACGCTCGTAGACACCTGGCGCTTCTAGCGTGGTTGTCACCGCGTCTGCTACGGTTGATTCTTGAACTGACATAATCATAACTCCTACGATTCGTTATTTTCAACTAAGCCTTCAAGCTCAGTACGTAAGCCTTGCAATGACGCTTCATCTTGCATGATCGCTTCTAACTCTTTACGGAAAGTGGTGTTATCCAGCAAGTTAGATTTCAAATCTTTTAGCAAGTTGCGCATAGCAAGTATACGTTTGGTTTCAGGTATTGCTTCAGCAATTTTCTCGGGATGAAAATCTTCAAATGCGCCGAACTTAAGGTTGATGCCTAAGTCACTGCCATCATTTTTGATTTTATTTTCCACGTTCAAATTGATTTCCGGCGACAAATCCTTCATCACTTGATCCAAGTTATTCTTATGAACATTAATACGTTCACGCTCAAGCACTCGGCCTTCGGTTTTTCCATTACTGAAATCACCAACTGCAAGCATCTTCATAGGCAATTCTTTCTTTTCAGTTGCCCCACCTGTCTCGACCTCTAGCGCGATATTGACTCGTGCCTTTGGTATCTCTTTTTGAAAACTATCAGCCATAGTTATTCCCCTTTTGTTAATAAACCTAGGTGGAGCGATCCACCCTCTACTCTTACACTAAGCAATTGCCATCGCAGCTGCCGTATCCGTTTGACACATCAACGTAAACAATTCATCTAGACGTTGTTGTGCGCGTTCTTCATTTAACCCATCACCCTTTTGCGACTTCGCTTTAATGGCTTTGCGCAATTCAACCCAGGCAGCCATTGCTAAGTTTGGCTCCCAATCAGCGAGTTGATATTGCGCGGCCATATTCACTAAGCGCTCTAACACGGGAATAGCTAAATCTTCACGGTTTTCTTCTATACAAAACCGTCCTAATGCTAATTGATATTGAAAATGCGTACGACGATCGCGGGTCATCAATTCATTGATGTAATGAATTTTTCCGGCTAAATCTTTATCGCCCATTTTCGCGCGTAGGCTATTCACAACATCATGGAAACTGGATTGCGTCGACGAGCTTTTTTGAGTGCCACTGTTGGCCGAAACTAATTTTTCTAACCATGATTGGCATTGCACGCTAGCAAAAGGACGGTTGTCGTCAAAACTCAGTTGACTTAAATTCGGGATACGACGAAGTAGTGCTTGCACGGCTAGCTCAATAAACAAGGCCAAGTCATCTTGCCCCATATTCCGCGCAGCTTGACTGGCGTGGAACTGCAAATCTAAATACACATCGCCACCCTGCTCCAACATCATTTCTTCGCAGTATTGATATAGCTCTAGAGGTTCACCAGCATTGATTAAGCTTTGCAAATGTTCAATCGCATAAAACTTGGGCGCTTCTAGGTAAGTCACATGATTGTTGTGTGGCAAACTGCGTAAGTCACCCCAACACAGTGCACGCACATAAGCAGCGGCACGGAGCCATTGTTCTTGGCTATATAAATAATCGATTTGCTTGCGAGTGCTGATCAACAATTCAGTTTCACTCGCACATTCAGCGACACCAGCATTAGATTCTCTGATTTCTGCAGGCTTATCATCAGACTGCTCGACCACCGCTTCAACTGGTTTAAATGTCGCAGTTTGTTTTAATAGAATTGTTTTCAACTGTCCGAAACAATTGTTGTAATCTTCAGACATGCCACTCATGAGATTATTTAGTTCATCAATAGCAGATAACAAGGTATCTAATTGTTCTTTACTCGCATTGACGACTTGCTCTTGAATAAAAGCGTGTAATTTTTCACTATCCAACCATTTAACAGCCGCTATTCGTGCACTCATTTTAGTTGGGTGAATAGTATCGGGGTATTGTTTGATTAAATCAGTTAATAGTTGCATCGTCTCAAGTAATCCCGAGACACCATCAAGATTAGCTCGTGCAAAGGCTAAGTAGACAATGATACGAATATCTTTCGCTTTATCACTTAAAACGGTTTCGCTTAAGCGACGGATTAAACCAAAATCGGTATTACCAATTTTTCCGGCTTCATTCTTAACTTGATAAAAATCATCATCATAGAAGGGATCTTCACCAACGCCATTATCACCAATAGGTAATGTCAAATCAGCCATGAGATGCCTCCCGGCGCATATTGGCCCAAAAGTGAATCACTTCGATTAAGTTAGTAGTAGCATCAATGCTGTAATCTTCACGCAATTCTTCAGGTAGCACTTGTAGTTGCTGTAAGGGATCTACAATCACAAAATTATTCTGCTGGTGCGTTAATACATCGTGCAATACGGCATCGGTTAACGCGCCAAACTGAATCATCAACTTCGATTGTTCACGGTTAACTTGCCAAAATAATTGTTTAATTTTTTGCTGAGAACCTAGCAATATTTCAACAATACGTACCCAAAAACAAACTTGCGCCCCAGCATTGGCATTTCCAATAGGCAAAATGATTTGTAAATTTTTTGCCTTACCTTGTAGTCTAAGACCTTCCGCCAAACTATATAAAAAGGCTTCTGGCATCACATGCATATTGGCGGGCATGATTTGCTGCCACAAGTCACCATAAGTCGTTTTGATCAAAGCTTTGTAAGCAATATTTTCAATAGCTCGTCTATCTAATGTTTCAGCTTGTTGCTGTAGCGTTTGAATCGCCTGCTGTAAATCTTGGTTGGTTTTTCCTTTCCAGTCTTGCTGACACAACTGTTGTGCTTTACCTAGAAATTCTTCAAACGCAGCCGGCAAACTACTAAATTTTTCAACATTATCTTCGCCTTGTAACTGTCGAAACACCACAAAAGGATATTCGCGACCAGACATGTCGATGCTGTCTTGAAAATAGCCTAATAAAGCCGGTGATTTTTCGTTCTGCTGAATCAAAAAATAGTCTTGCAATTGCAATGGCTGTATTTCCACCCCAGGATGCTGTCGATTAGCTTGTTCAAATGCTGTTTGTAGCACGCGCTCTAAATTAGCGACGGCATCGGTATTCATGCCCAAGCGCAAGAACTCCGCTTGTGTTGGCAATTTACCAAAGCATCCCACTTTGTCTAATTTCTGCTTAGCACGACTTTCACCAAACCATTTTTTGACTAAGTTCTTCATTAATATTCCGTTACTTGTTGCGTTACGCTACTAGGCAATTGGAAAGGTGTTTTCACAAAACCTTTAATTGCACTGGCAGGGCCATTGGTTTTAAACTTCATTTTCACATCCATACTTTGACCATCGCTGCTCTTCATGTGCCATGCAAGTAGGTAACCACTGCTTGAACCGCTCACGCTGGCTTGGTCAAGTAATTTAAAGATGCCCCAAATACCCGTTCCATCCAATTGCGCCTGTGCATTTTCACCTTTACTCACTAACAATTGGCTATCTTGCTGCGCTTGGCTCAACGCCCACTGCATGTCTTGCCATTGCTGAGGACCATTCTGATAGTTATACGCTTTACCATTAACACTTAACGTGACTTCGCTGACATCAATTAATGGGATAGGGTAAAGCGAGAAGCTAAACTTCGGTTGTTGAATACCATTACTAAACAACACCGAACTGATTTCTTGTGCTTGGCTTAAGCCTGGCAAGAAACTAGGTGAAAAGCCCATGCCAACGCCCAACCATTTATTAGCAACCCAATTCATGCCTTGTTGCTTCACAAAAGGTTGTAATGATTTGTGTACAAACTTCCATAATGCACCTTGCTGCAAGCCAAAGAATTGTTTAATGCTATCCATATCGGCATCTTGCTGACTATCTTGCTGGAATGGGAAGCGACCGACGATATCACCTTGATAATTCGGTAATACTTGGTTTTCCCATTGCGTTTGCACATCTTTCGAGGCTTCAGCCAACAATGCTTGCCAAGTCGCCCGTACGGGACTCACTAATACATTATCAATAGCCGTTTTTTCTTTTGAATCGTGAACATTCATTAACATTTTGCTAATAGTGGCACGAGTTTGATACAGGGCATTCTTTTGGGTTTTACCATTCAAAATTTGCGCAGCGTATTGCTTAGCTTGCACGGGTGCATTGGCAGCAATCGCTAAATTTTGAATTGCGCCACGTGAACCACTGATATTTTTCAAATATTTATGCAAAGCTGGTGGCACAGATTCATCACCATCAACGCCACCAGCGAACTGTCGTAAAGCTTGGAAAGGTTTAGCCAACTCAGGTGCGATACTGCTGTCACTAGGCGTGTTAGGTGCATCAATATTAATAGCAACCGCTTGCATCAATTGCGCCATAGGACCATCGGTATTCGCTAAGTTTTTTAAACCTTCGACAGCATCGTCTAAGGATAAAAACTGATTGACTTGAGCTGTCGACAACCAGCTATACCACGCATCAACATAATTATTGAAATATTGTGCGCGAAGAATTTTTTCGATGTGATGCTCGACCACACCATTACCTTTGCCGACAGGCAGAGCAGGCTTAACATCTGTAGAAGATGATAGGCTAATAGGCGCACTCAACACCCAATCACCACTGCTGGCTTCGACAGCTGCGTGATGCAACACGGTGTAAACGGTACTTTTCCATGCTGCAGCTGTATACATGCCTGGAATCGTATTGGCATTCGTTAACATGTCAGCATTATCACCTTTAACCAAGTCGGCCATTGAGACAGCTGGTAGGTTGGCTTGCAATTGACTGCTCAACTTTTCATACACACTGAGTGCATCAACTGGACGATAAAGATTTTTACGTGCCTTGCGCACTAAGCCTACGCTAGGCTGCCACGCATGTGTTACCGAGTTTTTGCTTAAACCGGTTTGCTCACTGGTGATAATTAAATTGGTTAACTTAGCTAGCTGCCCAGCATCAATGTCATTTAATTGGCTGTCACGTTTAAACTTGCCACGTAATTCTAATGCCCAGACACGAGCAAGGTATGCAGCATCTAGCTTGCTACTGTCACCTTGTGGCATTTGATAGCCCATCAACAAATAATCACGTAACGTTTGATAGTAATCATCATAATGCTTAGCTTTGCTAGCAGCACTCATGCTACTCCAGCGTGAGTTATAGCTGGCTAAACGTTCACGCATAGCGCGTGGCACGGTCATCATGAAATTATTTTGCAGGGTGCGTAATAAGACTGCTTTTAATTTCCCAACATGTTTATCACCTTCATATAGGCCCATGCGGTCATGGAAAGGGATGAGGTCACTATGGTCGACCAGTTTATTGTATTGATCGAACACGGCGAGTTGCGAAGAAATAATATCAGTGCGTGTGGCTGATGAATTAGCGATGGTTTGCTGTAATTGCTTCACGGCATCTACGCTGTCGGTTAGTACTCGGCTACTATCAACGTAAGCCACACCCCAAAGTACGACAGCCATCACAACGACCAAGCCACCTAAACCGATGAAACCGGTTTTCATCCAGCTACGCAATATCTGCATGCGGCGACTAAGGATAGCACCAAATTTATTTTCAAAAATGACATCACTTAATAAACGACGGATGAAATAACTGTGTGAGGCTTTTTTATCCACGCTATCAATCGCACTTTGTGAAAAGTCTTGCTCATCACTGCCGATATCACGCTGAACGGCCACGCCTTCTTGACAACCACTGGTAAAATACACGCCGGCTAAATTAATATCGTTTTGATAAGGGTTGTCGTTAATCACGCTACCAAAGAAGCGATAGAGTTTTTCTGCAGCGTCTTTAAATTGTGCGGGAAAGTCGAATAAATTGCTTTTTGCGCGTGCCGTTGGCTCCATTGCTAATTGTTGGATACGTACTTGAGTTAATTTTGCATATAGTTCGGCAAACTTTTTTTGAATCGTATCGATAACATCACCGCTAGTGGCGTTATCTTTTTTATCTTGCAGTAAATTAACACCCCAAACTTGTTCGCACTCTTCTTCGCTAAAGTTTTTATAAAAATCAGTAAAACCTTTAAGCAAATCACACTTGGTGAATACCACATTAACGGGTAATACATAGCCTAAGTGTTTGGTTAACTCTTCAATGCGATCACGCACGATGTTGGCATGCCAATTTAATCCCGCTTGGTCGGCAGTTAAAACTTCTGGCAAACTCACAGCGACGATGACACCGTTAATCGGTAGTTTGCGACGACGTTTTTTCAATATCTCTAAGAAACTGACCCATTCATCTTGATCATTCACTTCTGTCGTATACCGACCAGCAGTATCAAGGATGACGGCATCATCAGAGAACCACCAATCGCAATTACGCGTGCCACCGAAACCGGTGATGTGGATATCTTCGTCAGATGATAATGGAAAGTTCAAGCCTGAGTTACGTAATAATGTGGTTTTACCTGCCGCTGATGGGCCAATGATCATGTACCAAGGTAAGGCATACAGCGCTGCACTGCCTTTGCCCACGCCTAATTCAGATGATTTCAACGAAGCAATAGCTTGCTGCATTTTGGTTTTCAAAGCGGCGACATCGGCATCGCGTGAAGCACTTTGATCGGTTAACTCGTCTTCCAATGCTTGACCGCGACGTTTGCTCAACCAGTAACGAATGCCATAAAATGCAACAACACCGATGGCTAAAGCCAAAATCAAACCTAAGCGAACACCAACGCTGTGTAAACCCATGCGTGGACCTAAAGCCCAGATGATCACCATCACTGCTAACAAACCGACAATGATGCTGAATTTTTTGATAAAACCCGCGCTACTCACCAATGAAATAATACGTTTTAACATGCGGCTACCCCTTAACCCGTTGCAACAATTGTGCTTGATACGTTTGCAACTCTTTTACCGTATGGTCGGCATGACTGTGAATGGCTAATGAAAAGCCAGAATAAATGAAAAACACCAAAGCGATGGTAATACTCGCGATACTCCAATAAGGAATATGCTGGCCGACTTTCGTCATAATCGATTTTTTGATAATACTATTGCCTGACAACACATTATCTTGAGCACGACGATAGCCATCAATTTGTGCTTTCACATCGACCAACAAGGCTTGACGTGCTTCCATACCGCGCATGCGATACAGGCCTTCAAAACCTAATTGAATACAAACGTAATACAGTTCAATCAACTGTAAATTCGTTTCGCCACCTTGACGTAGACTCGCTAAATGCTTAAAGAAACCTTCACCTGCCACATGTTCGTTGAAAAATTTCCATTGCAAGGTTTTGCTCATCCAAGCTTTACGACCTGGCCATGCAGATGACAACACTAATTCATCAATAAAAGCCGCTAAAGCATATTTGGCTTCGCTAATCGTTTCATTGCTAATATTTTTCTCACGCGCACGTTGTTCGAACTTGGTGAAATAACTTAATACATCTTGATGAAAACTATCATCAATGCTGGCACCCAATTCAATGCTGCGCAATTTTGTCGTTAATGAAAATAAATCACTAGCTGATTCCAACAATTGATTCACACGACTGCGTGAAGGTAGGTGGCTGGTTTCTGTTGCAATAGTCGTTGACATCATAATTACTCCTGCACCGTCACGATATCGATTTTGGCTTGCTCAAATTCATCGGCAATAAAAATACCCAAACTGCGATCACTCACGATTTGATCCCAGAATTTGCCATAAGCATCGATACGGAAATATTCATAACCACTTTTCACCGGTAATTTATTCGGTGTGCGCTGCATGTGTGAAGTGTGAACGCCAGGCATCGCTGAAGCGACAATCCCTTCAATCTCACCGCGTGAGCCGACTTTGACATGTTGGCTAAAGCGATCGATCCAGCTAGTGTCATCGACTTTGTCCATGTACACAGCAATAAAGAAGGTATGCGTATCCAACAAACTGCTATCGATACTATCGATGATGTACAAGCTATCGGCTTCACGCACTAATTTGAGCGCTTGCATTTTCGCTGGCATGACAGTATCCATCAGTGCTAACAATTGTTTTTCTAACTCGGTAAATGTCGTACTTAAATTGTTGTGCTGATAAGCAGGCAAATCGCTGGCTTTCGCGTCTTTATTGAAAGCTGACAACTGCCCGGCTATGCGCACTAACGTGCTGTATAAGCGCTCGGGATGTAATTCGTCGTGTAATTGCAAATGCTTTAATTCAGGCATCGCGCTGCTCAATGATTCGAGCAATAAAAAGTGTGCTAAATCACTGTGGCCAAAGTCGGTCACATCGCCGCTGAATTGATCGCGGCGCTCCGCAAGCACACGTGCTTTTGCTTCGGCCAATTCAATCATCCGGCGCAACACATTGTGTAATACGCGGCTGGCTTTAATATGAGTGACGGTAGGAATGAACTTTTCAGACAACGCGTAATGATCGACACTCAAACGCTCAACTTCCGAAATTTTAATCGCAGAATATTGGCTATGCGCTTCATCACCACGCAATAAAAACAAATTCGCTTGCCCAATCATCACTTCACGCACACGGCTGCTATCGTATTTGTCTTGCACGTTCGCGTAATTCGCTAACCACGTCGGTGAACCTTGATTGTCGGTATAACCGGCCACGCCATTGACTTGACCATTCATTGGCATACATAAATATAATTCCACGCTGTCATGGCTATTTTGCGTTAAGTCATAAACTAAATTATCTTGCTGCTGCATATCATAATGGAATAAACGACCATTCGGAAAAATACCCGTCACTGACTCAACACGGAATAAACCATTACGTAATGATTCCATATCCAATTTCATTTCAGTGATGCCCCAACCTAATGGTGCATACGTTCGGCTACGAATCATTTGTGCCGATTCGTGATAAGCATCCCACTGCTGAAAATGTTGCTGACCGAGGAAAACACCTTCAGCCCAAATTACACGGTTTAATACTTCACTCATGCTCTACTCCACATCCATCGTATCGCCGTGCAAGGTGATATCGTAATCTCGACCAAACACTGCTACGCCAGGAATTGGCAACACGGCTTTCCACGTGTCGCCATTGCGCTCACGGAACACCGCAACAAAGCCGATGTATTTGGCATCTTCGTTATAGTTAATAGAAATCGTTTTGGTCGCATTCGGCATCGCGGTAATATTTTTTTCCGACACCAAGCTTTTACCCAACGTTTGTTGGTAGTTTTTCCACAAGCCGTCAAAGCTCGCTTGCTTAAACGCTTTGTCGTCACGCAATTGATAAACCTTCACCAACACGGGTAACGATTGATTGTTCATATCAGGATTCACGGTGTTATCGGCATCGACATTTAAATCGATACTTGATGAACACGCACTCAAGGTAATGACGGTCGCGAGGATAACAAACCCTCTAAAACTGTTTTTAAATATTGTTTTCATAATAAAACCATTTAGCCATGGCAAATGATCCCCTTGATGCGGAACAATTTGCGATTTTAACTAAGCGGTGGTATTTGACATTGCTCGCGCCTAAACGAGACTGGGTCAATTACACTGCGCTCCCCTTTAACGCAGTAACAATAGTTTAATGCAAATGAGATGTCAAGAAAGAATTTTAATGTATTTGTTTAAGAGTGGGCTTGCATGCGCCAATAACTCTCAATTCGTTTTTAAATACCGCTAACTAATTGATGTATAAAAGAAAATAAACATGCAAATAAGAGTTCGGCAATATCGCCCAAGAAAATAATTTAATGCATTCGACATGCAAAACATGAAAATAAGTGGCCTACCTACCTATTATGTAAAATCATTATACTTAGCGTCTCGATAATAATAGTGTAAGAGCGCCATGTCTTATGCTTCGGTAGTATCTAGCACTAGTTCTTGCCCGCAGTTATGCAACTATGGCACCAGCAAAATTGAACTTGCTGCTGGTCTTCATGCGTTGCTAGAAAAAATATAGCGTTCTAAAAAACTAGCTTGAAATACATCGCCGCAAATAATTTTTAACCATGCACAATTTTCACAATCTGTGCACTAAGGTTCACCGGTTATATTATATTCATTAGCGTTATAGTGATGTTAGCAATTACAGTGCTAAATATTTAACTAGCCACGCATGCACCTTTAACCTGCAAATAATTTTTTAGCGTCATGGAAAATCATCGAAACATGCCAAACAATTGCAGCCTATGAAAGTATTGCAGATCTAAAATAAACCTCTATACTTAGGCTTCTAATGAAATAATAATTACAATTATGTCTACAACATCGAATGCAGTCTTGATGAATCTCCATCGACAAGTGATGCAACAACAGAACCATGCACTCGTTATTCATACGATTCGGGCATCATCTTTATATCAATTTGACGACCTGACTAAAGCGCTTTGGAAACAGCTGCTCGCGAAATATGATATTCACACACTAAAATTTTTCTACGAACTCTGCCAAAGCTGCGTTAGCTCGGGCATCAAACTGTTTACCAACAACAAGTCTTTTTATTATTTTGTGTATTTACTGCTTTATGAAAATAAATTTACCGCGATGTATTCTCACCCAGAAGGTTGCTCGGCAACTACCTGTCGTGGTGAGGTCATGGCTCGAGCATTCGCACAAAAAGGGAAAAATAAAGATCAGATTTATGCCATATTTTTAACTGAGCTTGATGCTGAATCTAATGCAGTAAACACATTAGCAATGCTGAAAAAAGCGTTAGACACCAACCCTAAGAATGACCTCCACACATGCTTTGCTGCACAACGTGGCTTAACGAGTAGTCGGGCAACCATTAATAAGATAGTGAAACGTAGAGATCTGGAGCTAGCTAGAGCAGATGCTGCAACACTCGCAGCGCCACAACAACAATTGCCAGCTAATCGTCATGTTGCCACAGAAGTAAGGCCAGGGGTATTTGCGCTGCAAAGATTACCACTCCCACAACAAACTCCGCCCACGAGCGAGTAAAGACGATTGATTTGCTGGATTGGTAGGATCTAATAATTCTAGCTTCATCTTAAGCTTATCCGCATCTACTTTATGGCGTGTCTTTAACTCGTCAAGCTTTACCTCACCATAACGTAATGCATAGATGAGCAAAGGATTGCTTAAACAAAAATCGGTAGGTTTTGATTGTTGAGTTCTTTTAGGCTGCCATGTAATGAGATCCCCTAGTTCTGTTGGCGAAACTAGACCTTCAATCACCGCTGAAAACAAAGCTTCTGTGTAATACAAACCATCTAATTCTAGTAATATATCGTGGCCGTCTTCATATATCCATCGTTCACGCTCGCCTCTTAGCTGAAAAATAACCTCTCTTATACATTGAAATGCCTGACCAGATAAGTCTTGATTTTCACTTACTAGCTGGGCTATCTCTACATTTAAAGATGAAGCTCGAGACTCATTAAAATATCTAACTGCATAATCCATGCCCCTTTGTTTATTCTCAATACACCGTTTATTATCACGAATACTAGCGAAGACTGGCTTTAATTTCACAACTAAGTCACGAATCGACAATGCAGCCTCAATCTTTAGTACACTTTGCAGTAAACTGACGCGCAAAAAATTGGAAAGCTGATAGACCTGTTCATACTCGACACCCCTCCCATATCCACCACTAACGATATACTCCTTCACGCGCCACCACAAATTATTATCCTGACTAATCATGTTGGCAATTCGCAGATTCTCAGTCGCTACTGGCGATAACATTGCTGGGTGCAAGAGATATAAACGCGACCTCAAAGCTTCATCACTGAGCTTTACAAGCTGTAGGTCGAGACTGGTATCAGACCACGGATAAGTAGTTGGCAGAAAAGACACGGGCATCGGTTGTTCGCCTTTCATTATTATTGTTAGGACAGGATTTTATTATAACTCGCTAACTATTTAAGCGACGACAGTATTGCCGCTCCTCCAAACATCTCTAGTAACAGTATTCACTGGCATCACCAAGTTCCATCAGGCAGAATGGGTCAGTCTCACCGGCACAATCCCAATGGCCCTGCAAGATCGCGGGCATAACTAAACATCTGCTCACGATTAGCATAAGTTAAGTTGTACCAACGATCAGACGTAAGAATTTTTTTTCGTAATGCATAGACAATATTGTTTAGCGTTAAATCTTTCGCCTGGAACGTTGCATCATCACAAAATATAACTTTAGGAGGTATTTGCCAAAAGAGCAACAACCCCTCTAGCACCACAGAAATAAACTGTGTTGAATGCACCAAACCATGAAGCCGTCCACCACCGACTAAAGCGAGGTGCCCATCAACGCTAGCCGCCTGATGATACATGCAATCAAATAGTTGCTGAAAGCGTTGTTCATGGTCTGGCAGACTATATTTTCTTATAAAATCACACAAATTTTTAGCTAACATAGACAGACTGCCCTGCACTGCGTCATTAGGTACTATTGATTGATTACCTCCTCGTCGGCTTACAACCCCGCTAATGTGCCCCTCATCTTCATGGTAAACCTGTTCATGGTAAACCCCTTGACTTCTACTTATTTTCTCAATATCAACAGCTTGTTCCTGTGTCCACACGCCTTGCATGACACTCACCTGCAAAAAATCGCAAGTTATTTGTGGTTTTGTTTGATCACGCAACCTTCTATCCCACAGAGTGACATGACCCACTGCATCGCTAGTCGCTACCACCGCCATTCGTAAGCTGCGTTTGCACAGTCCTCGCAGCAACTCTAGATCCATAACATCGGCATATGCTAACAAACCGCCACCATGCATATCACCTTCATACTCATGGCTTGCCAGCTTTACAACCTCTGCCCACTCAGGCTCGGTAGCCGTGTCATAATTACACTTAGATTTTTGACTGATCCAGTTATAACTAAACATATCTTTTTACACCTTTATATTTATTGATATCATTTTGCCACACCATTGATACCCTGTACCTTAACGCCTGCTTAAATTACCTCTTGATTTATACGTTTTTGTGACCTTTATCGCCAATTGCTCAACCAAGAAAAACAATAATAACATTTTGTTTTAATCGTTAGAATTGCGATACAATGCATGCCATGAAACCATTTGAAACTGAAGTACTACACGAACACCCGGATAACCATGCCCGCATCACAAAAGTGCTAACGCCGCATGGGGACTTTACACGCCATTCAGAAATAGCTTGCACCCATGCTATTGGTTTGTTTTCCTAAGCAATGCACAAACTAACCCCACCATTTTATCTTTTTCTTTGGGGTTGCTTTCAGCAACGAGTAGCGTAAGTGCTGTTAATGCCTGCGGTGTTATCCGGGCGGTGTTTAATAACTTGGCTTTCTGCAAAAACCAAATGAAAGCATAAGCATCTAACGAAAACCATGTATCGGCGAATAATGTGATTAACTCCAAGATGCTAGCATGATCAGCCGTCACTCCTGTCGGTAATAAATTTTTAACATCGTCTACTGCTGCTAAAAACTGTTCATGGTTCGTTTTGATTCGTCTACGATTAATGGTGTAACCATCTAAAATATGTTGCTTCAGTGTTTTGGTTGCCCATTGGCGAAAATGTGTGGCTTGCTTGGAGTTGACGCGATAGCCGACACTTAACACAGCATCTAAATTAAAATATTTTACTCGATACGTTTTGCCATCTTTCGCAGTTGTTTCCAAAATGGAAACAGCTGCTTTTTCTTCTAATTCCTCAGAAACAAAGATATTCTTCAAGTGCTTAGAAATAGCAGCCTTTTGCACATCGAATAGCTCTGTCATTTGCTGCTGAGTTAGCCAAATAGTGTCTCGCTGCATATCAGCTTTTAACTCAATAGCACCTGATTTTGCCTGATAAAGTACAACTCCGTCTTTATTCTTTTTCATTCGCCTCAATCTCCATAGAACCCATCATGTTTGGAATTAATTATAGATTAATTACAGAAACAATATCAAATACATTTATATTATTTAAAATTAAGACAAACCTGATGTTATTTATTTCTTGCCAATTTCCTATACAATGCGCCGCATGAATACATTTAAAACTGAAGTGCTACACGAACATCCTGACAACCATGCGCGCATCACAAAAGTGAGCACACCACATGGGGAATTTACCACGCCGTGCTTTATGCCGGTGGCAACGCGGGCGTATTTGAATTTGATGACACCCCGGGAGTTGAGTGATGCGGGGTCGCAGATTATTTTGGGTGGGAATACTTACCACATGTTGTTAACGCCGGGGATGGATGTGATTCGTGAAGCGGGTGGTATGCATCCGTTTATGGGTTGGCAAGGACCGATGTTGACGGACAGTGGTGGGTTTCAAGTATTTAGTTTGTCGAAAGATTCGGACTTGTGTCGCATTGATGATGATGGTGCGCATTTTAAGCACCCTAAAACCGGCGAGATTATTCACATGACGCCGGAAGTGTCGCTCGAGACGCAAAAAATTATTGGCGCGGATATTATTATGGCGTTCGATCAATGTACGCCGGATACGGATGATAAAAAAGTCGTGGTTGAAGCGATGGATAAAACCCATCGCTGGTTGCAACAGTGTGTTGAGTATCAAGATAAGCATCCGACTTCTGCTTATGGTAATCGCCAAGCCTTGTTTGGGATTATTCAAGGTGCGTATTTTCGTGACTTACGTGAGCAATGTGCTGAAACGATCGTATCACATAATTTGGATGGTATTGCGATTGGCGGTGAGAGTATCGGTTTCGACATGCAAAAAACAGTTGAGATTGTCAGTTGGGTGCGACCTTTATTACCGCGCGATAAATTACGCTACACCATGGGTGTCGGCATGGGTCCGCAAGACTTATTAAACGTGGTAGAACAAGGCATTGATGTGTTTGACTGCGTGGCACCCACACGCAATGCACGACACGGGGCGTTGTATAACGGTCGCATCGTCAAAAAAAATAATTGGATTGAATTTGTAAGTGACGAACCACGTGCTAGACTCAACATTAAGAAAGCAATCTACGCCAAAGATGAACGTCCCATCATGGAAGATTGTGATTGCTACACTTGCCAAACAGTTTCGCGGTCATACATGCATTATTTGTTTCGCGAAAAAAGTGTAGCCTATAGTAACTTTGCCTGCATTCACAATGTTCATGTGATGAATAAAACCTGTGAAGCGATGCGAGACTGTATCAATGGAGCTGCTGATGCGTGACATTCAAGACATCCCCTTTGACGAAGCCCTGAATCGCTATTATGAAATGCGTGAAGCTTATCTGCATGATGATACTGAAAAACTCGGCGAACTGCGGGCCATTCATCCTGAAATGTTTGAAGAGAGTACAGCGAAGCAATTACGTGAGACGGCTTTGTTAGCGAAGCGGTTTGAGCGTGAGCCACGGCATAATGATATTACTGATCACTGAGTTTAAAGCTTAAGAGATATTGTTGCCGCTTAGCGGCATTTTTTTATCCACCACGTCGTCCCGTGGCTTGACCACGGGACCCAGGAAATATTTTAGATTAATACAATCCTAGATCCCGCGGTCAAGCCGCGGGATGACGATGGCGAGTAGCCGCGGGATGACGATGGCGAGTAGCCGCGGGATGACGATGGTGGGTAGCCACGGGATGACAGAAATAGTCGTTCGCAAGCATAGCTTGCTTAGCCGCCTTGCATGGCTTTGATGATTTCAATTTTATTGTTGGCTTGAATGATGGTGTCTTTGTATTGACTGCAAGGGATGATTTTTTCATCTACGGCAATCGCATAGGTGTTTTTTGGCAACTGTTGTTGCGCGATTAAATCACTGAGGGTAGTGTTATCTGCTAGTTTGATAGTTTCGTTATTTAATTGGCATTGAATCATAGGGTCTACTCAGCGTTATATCTTCCCTTCGCCCCGCGAGGAGAAATCTAAGCCACCATCGCGACTTTGAGTTTCTTCATGGCATTGGCTTCGAGTTGGCGGACGCGTTCAGCGGAGACGCTGTATTGGTCAGCCAAGTCATGTAGGGTTGATTTCTTATCCGCTAACCAGCGCTGAGAAATAATATCGCGACTGCGAGCATCTAATTCACTCATGGCCGTTTGCAAAACATTGGTTTGATTTTTTTCGCTGTCATTGGCTTCGATTAAACGTGCCGGATCAGCATTCGCCGCTTCTAAAAACAGCGAGGGTGAATAAGTGTTATCTTCATCATCATCGTCGGATAAATCGAATGACATATCGTGAGCATTTAAGCGCGATTCCATTTCCAGCACTTCTTTGGGTTTAACACCTAAATCTTCAGCCACACCTTCGACCTCTTCTTTGCTGAACCAACCGAGGCGTTTTTTCATGCTGCGAAGGTTGAAGAACAATTTACGTTGTGCTTTAGTGGTGGCAATTTTGACGATACGCCAATTACGGATCACAAATTCGTGGATTTCGGCTTTGATCCAATGCACAGCAAAAGATACCAGGCGTACACCATGGTCTGGATCGAAGCGTTTGACGGCTTTCATGAGACCAATATTGCCTTCTTGAATCAAATCAGCGAGGGATAAACCATAACCTTGATAACCGCGCGCTACGCGGATGACAAAGCGTAAATGACTTAAAATCAATTGCTTAGCTGCATCCAAGTCGTCGTTATCGCGCAATCTTAAGGCTAACGAATGCTCTTCATCGGCCGTTAATACCGGGATTTTATACGCTTGCTGGATGAAGGCATCGACACTATCGATAGGCGCCAATGGGCTAAAGTTTTTAGTGATGGGTAATGTTGTTGTCATGAGCATAATTTTAGCACTTTTTGGTAAAAGATGAAGGGGATTTACGGAATATTTTCAGATAATTACCTTCTCCCGCGAGGGTGTTGTTGAATAAATCAGCTTTTATACAACGTTACAGCACGTCATCCCGCGGCTTGACCGCGGGATCCAGAAAAATCAGTGAGTGACTGGATCCCGCGGTCAAGCCGCGGGATGACGGAGCTGAATAAATTGATTTATTCAACAACACCCTCGCGGGAAGGCCAATATTAGCGACTTTGGTAACGTCCGACAGCTAGCCATGATCCCAAAAATCCGAGCACGATGCTGGCCAAGATTAGCCAGCCAAAGCTAGCGCCGCTCAAACCTTGCAGATGGAATTGGCTGTTATACAACAATGCCAAATGACGGACGGAACCTTGCAACCACACAATAATAATTGTTAAAATCAGGGCGGCGATAATACCGGCACTCAATCCATACATCACTCCTGCGTATAAAAACGGACGGCGGATGAAAGCCTGGCTGGCGCCGATCAGTTGGGTCACATGAATTTGCTGTTGATTGCGCTGCACAGTCGTACGAATGGTGTTACCAATAATCAACAACACGGCAATCGCTAAAATCACTAACAGGCCATAAACAAATTGTTGGCCTAAACTGACGATACTAAACAAGCGCTGCACCCACTGCATATCTAGCTGCACGCTTTCGACATGCGCCAAGCCTTGTAACTGCAATTTCAATTGCTGCATTGCCATCGGGGACGTATTGCTTGGCGTGACTTCAATCACCCCCGGCAAAGGATTATGTTTTAATGCAGCAAACGCGTCATCAAAGCCAGAAGCTTTTTGAAATTCTTGCATGCCCTGTTGTGGTGAAATGTAACCCGCATTCGCGACATCACTGCGTAATTTCACTTGCTGCAAAACCTCATTGGCTTGTGCGTCAGGGAGATTTACAGGCAAATACATCGCAATCGTGGCGCCATTGTTCCAACGTGCTGTTAATTGCTGAGCATTGCTTAAGACCACCAATAAACCTGTTGGCAACATAATGGCGATGGCTAATACGGCTAATGTCATCAATGTGGATAACGGTGTGCTACGCAATTGTTTGTACGCTTGGATGAAAGCGTGAACATGGTGGGCGATGTAAATTCTGGGGTTAAACATTAACGTTCTCTTTGCTTGACTCCTTCTCCCCGCGAGGGGAGAAGGAAAAAATCATTCAATCAACCGTCCATCTTCGATGTGGACATTGCGGTACGGTAAGGTACGAATTAAATCCACATCATGGGTGACGATTAAAATGCTAGTGCCGACGCTGTTGAAATCGGCAAACAATTGCATGATTTCTTTGGATAAATCAGGGTCTAAATTTCCCGTTGGCTCATCGGCTAAAATTAAATCGGGCTTGTTGACAATGGCACGGGCTAGGCCGATGCGTTGTTGTTCGCCAGTGGAAAGTTCTTCGGCGAGTAAATTTTCTTTACGCAATAAGCCGACTTTATCAATTGCAGCGCGGGCGCGTTTTTTCATTTCATTTTTACGAGCGCCGGCAACGATCAACGGTAAGCAAACATTTTCAAAGGCGGTTTGCTTGGGGAGCAGTTTTGGATCTTGCAATACAATACCGATTTTACGGCGAAACTGCGGGAGATGTCGTGGTTTTAAATTCATTAAATCAAAACCATTCACTTCCACTTGACCACGGGTTGCTGACTCTAACATGCCTGCGATTTTTAAGAACGTACTTTTACCCGCGCCCGAATGGCCAGTTAAAAACACCATCTCACCATTGTCTAAATCAAAATCGACACGCTTTAAGCCTTCGTAGCCGTTTTTGTATTTTTTGGTGACGTTAGAAAAATGGATCATGTGTTAGTCTTCACGCAAGTGCCGTCTTTCAGAATTAAGCAATCATGCGCTTGATCAGAAGTAGACAGCGCTAATCCATTGTCTTCGCCAGTGACCTTGTCGGCATCATATTTAACGGTTGCACCGCTTTCGATGTCTACACCCACACGCCCATTATGACCGGCATTTATGCTGCCCAATGTCACTTCGCTGCCGGTTAAAATATCAATGCCTGAGGCGCCTGAGGTTGCTGCACCTAATTGGTCACCATTACCAAAGGCTGTGATGTTATCCAGCGTTACGCCTTTCGCGCCATTAATATATATCCCACTGGAATCAGGAGCCGCGACGTTGTTATTTGCTGAAACTGTATCTAATGTCACATTAGAGGCCTGCAATAAAGTCACACCGCGGTAATTATTACTAAATGTTGAATTTTTCACTGTAATATTTTTAGCAGTATCGGCGACATGCAACCCAGCGCCACCTAATGCTATTGCTCCGGTCGCATTCACATTATCAAACGTAACCGTATCAGTAGCTGAATCGACTTCGAAACCATATTTGAACTTGCTTGTGTTCACCTCGCTAACTGTCACATTCTTCGCATTCACATAAACGCCCGACCCTTCCGTCGTGGCATTCGACAAATTCAAACCGGCAAGGCCACTGCCCTCAGCCAAAGTGACGGCCTTTCCCGTGGTAGTAAAATTCAAGGTAGGCGCATCACCTTGCGCAATGAAAGTGTAACCTCTATCTTGCAATGCACTACCCGATCCCATTAACGAGACACCCGCGGCGATGCTCAAATCGTCCGCCATGGTGTAACTGCCATCATAGATATAAACTTTGTCGCCCGATTTGGCTTGCGTTAACGCATCATCAATCGTATGGAAGGGATTTTCAACCGTACCTGTGCCACCGGCAGCAATGTTTTTATTCACATAATACACATCAAAGTCAGAATTAGCATCGACAACTTGATCGCTTTGCACCGTCGTAATGCTGCGGTTACGTGGCACCACATCCATCATGCGACTGCGTAAGGCATCGTAACTGTTGTAATCCTCTTGGCTTTGACGCACGCCGCCGATATACCAACGCACACCGAGTTGCCATTCGGCATCGAACACAGCATCGTAACGCATGTTAGCGAACAGACGCACGCTGTAATTAATGGTTTGCTCTAAACGCAACTTCGCGCCATTAATACTTTTTGGCACGCTGCCAAAGCCATAATGATAATAACCCACGTAAGCGCGCAAGGGATGAAATAAAGAAGGGATAACTTTAAAACCGATTTCGGTATCGACACCGGCTAAGGCCGTGTCAAATTGATTGGTGGTTTGCAAATTCAGTTTGTGGCCAGTCGACACAGGCGTCACGTACGTACCCGTTTGTTTTTCTGTGGTGCCAACGGGGATGTAAGCATTCACATTGAAATCGACAATGTTCGACATGATTTCAAAGCCGGCTGTCGCCTGCGGGTAATATTCATTTTGCTTTGACTTGCCATAATCAAAGAAACCGTATAAACCCCAAATCATTTCGGTTTCGCTACCCAAATGACGATAGCCTAAACCACCCGAAAAAATGTTACGGTTGTTCGTGTCGAAATTGGTAAGTACGTCGGCATAAAAAATAGAATGGTTGCTGGAAATCAGCGGGAACATGGCGTCGCCACCAGCAGAAAAAGGATTACCAACGGCACCATCGAGTTCTAAACGCGGCAAATAAACCACTTGTGAGCGATACGCAATGCGCTCAACCGTGGGTGTGCTAGAAATTAGTGAGCCGGCATAATTGCCGACAGATGAAATTGCTTTTGATTGGAGATCACCGCCGCCACTAGCACCACCGGATGCCCCGCCACTTGATGAATCAGCACTGCCGGATGAACCACCGCCACCTAACAAGCCTGACGCTGCACCAGCCAATCCACCGCTACCACTTGAGGCGCTGGCTGAGCTCGAATCTGAACTACCGCTCTTACCACCCAAAGCTTTTTCAGCCACTTGGCCCCAACCACCGCTACTACTCGAGCTGCCACTGCCGCCTTTGCCAACAGCACTACGCACTTCATTAATGGTGTCGCCTAGGCCGCCACCACTGGAACCCGAAGCCGCTTCTTCAGCGGCCTGACCACTGGCGGCAATAAATAAACTAGCAATGGCAGAGGTAAGGTGTTTAAGACGCATAGCTATAATATCCTGTTAAACTCAGGTCTACATTATAACTAGTCTGAGGGGAAATGCGAGCAGCGCGGTTGACTAAGACTTGTGCACCACAAGCCTTCTAATGTGTTGATTCACCTGTGCCAGAACAACAACCACAACATGTTCTTTGAACAAAATCGACAATCGCTGGACCATACCAATATGCCACCCAGGCCACGCCAAACAAGGCAATAAAAATCACTATCCATGAAAACCAGACAATTGCAACCTCAGCACCTTTGGTTTGCCAAACAGCAGGCGTCGCCATCGGGATTCCGGCTTGGCTATTCAAATTAAAAGCTTGCTGCATGATAACGCCTATATGTGCTCCACCACCAATGAATCCTAAGCCAGCGCAGCTTCCACAGGCTATGTTTCGACGCGTTGGTCGCTCAAAAATGTTAGCCATCATGCCTTTTCGTGGGGTACTGTGTTCTGCAATTAGCTTGATTAACCAATGTTGTTTAGTGCTTAAGCTGTTAGAGTCAGTAAAATCCATGTTCAACTTAGTTTTCAGTGTGGCAATACTTTCCTGGGGTAATGGATCAAAAAGCTTATCGTAATCAGCCAAATAACGTCGAGCGTCAGCAGGTATATTTAACGTCGCCTCATACATGCGTAGCAATAATCCATAGACATTATCATCATCCTGCATAGTAAACGTCTTCCCCTGCTCACTCGCGACATGCACTAATAACCATTTCATATGCAAAATGACTTGCGTACTCATTTTGTGGTACAACGCTAACGCGTTAAAATAGCCGTTGTTTGTATCTTGAGCCACGGGTTGAGTAGTGACAGGTTGATCAGGTAAACGTTGGCCAGGAACAGCCGTTATACATTCTCGATCTAAACCATGATAGTTTTTTAGCTTTTCGCCATTATTACCACAAACTGCCTTTAACACTGCTATAGCCGTATCATTTGTAAATTGCACAGACGCTTGATCGAATTTTTTTGTTTTGGCGTATTGCACTTGTAGCATCTCAGCCAGTAACTTTTGAGCGGAACTGACATCTGCCCAAGGGGGTGTGACAACAGTGCCATCTTGACGACCAGAGAACCAGGCGCAAGGATTCCATCGAGCAGGTGTAGCACCGGAAGGGCAATGAGCAGGGGGCTGGCAAGTTTGGTGCCGATAATGCACATGCTCTGCATTGCACTTGAACTCCATGCTTACATTCATTAGCGATTGATGACAGACATGACAAACAGTTTTTACATGGACTCCACATAATTGTTGTCCAGGTATCACGGGCTCTCCGCATTCGTTAGCCAATAAAGGTCTACCTTCAGACGATGAGGCGTCATGGCCTTGAACGCTGCCTACTTTTGCTACACAACCTTGACTCATAACCTTTTCCTTTTTCTAATTATTATTGCTTGCTTTAACAAACGTGACGGTCCAATCTGAACTGCTACCGGCTACTGAAGCCTGATACCCTTGTGCAGGAAACGTAACGGTTGGCTCAGCACTCGTCCATTGTTTGTTCTCACCTTCTGCGCCTGTTACCGCTAAGCCAGTAATGTTAAATTGAAATAACGTCACGCGCTCTTCACCCATGCCATAAGCGGTGCACGTCGCTAAATTATTACTTTGTGTTTTGGCTTGTGCTAACTGATGCAACTTTGCCATGTCAAACACAGTGGGGTTTGCCGTCGGTGCAGCACTTGCCGAAGCTAAATCAAATAACGATCCATCCGTCGCTTTACACTGATAATCAACCGCGCCCACGGAGGCATCTGTCGCAAAAGTGACAGTACCCACACCATAAGGCGTTAACGCAACGGTCCAGGTAGAGCATGATTCACCGGGGTTACAGCCAGATTTAGGCATCACGTTATTATTATCACCCGATTGAGGGTTGCTTATTTGTGCTTGCCAAATATTGGTTGTTGCGTTGACACTGATATTATCAATGTCCATGCTACCAAAATTTTCATTCGTTGCACTCATATGGCAGTTGGTTAAACTAACCGGCTCAGTTGTTTGAGTGCCATGCAAGGTTTGCATGCTAAAGATGGCATCACCTTTACTGGCAGGCGCTGTAAAATCATGTCCACCGTCACAGCTCAACGTGACACTAGTCACCGCGTCTGGCAATTCCGATAGCATTATTTGACCGTCTTTTGATTGCACAAGCGTCGCTTGCCAAGCAGCGGCTGAACCATCAGCGAGCAAGGTTGAAGTATTCACTGGCCCATCCAATGTGGTGTTGGGAACCGTCGGTTGCGTAGGTGTATCTAATTTAGCGACCCATGCAGCATCCGATGTTTCATGCAACAAACTCAGATGAAAGCCACCCATGTCACCCGCTGCATTGCCTGACGATGCACTCGTTAAGGTGCAAGCCATATCGTTTACTTTTGCTGAATCATTAATTTGCTTTAAGGTGAAATCCATCGCGCCACTTGCCGCCGTGCCTGGCACGGCTTGCCCGTTACACGATAAGCTCACTGACGTCATGGCAGTTGGCAGTTTTACAATGAAACTACCGGGTTGAATTTGGTTAATAGCAACGGACCATTGTGAACAAATGTTACTACCCGCTGGATAGCACGTTGCATTTGGACCTTGGGTCGGCTGATACAATACATAATTTGAATCGTCAGGTGCTTTTGTGTAATCCACATCAACGGCATAGGCATCTTCGCTAGGCCCATATGTCGAACCTAAACCACTAAACACTAGACTGCCCATATCAGTGGGATCATTACTAGCCGTCACTGCTGCTAATGTACAAGTGGCCGCTGGTTGATTACCCAGTATGCTGTAAAGCTGTGTCAACGGTAAAATTGCCGCACCGTCAGTGACTGTCATCGGATAAGGCGTTATACCTGGGCAAGTTAAGTTGATGGTTTTCACAGGTGGAGCATTGGCTTTCACGGTAAAAACCAAATTACCGTCTGTTTTCGGACTAATCGTTGACTGCCAATTGTTCGCCGCATCCGGGAAGGCCGTCTGTGGATGAGTAGCATCAGCACTCGCGGTGAATGCGGCTAACATGTAACCGCTATCCTTCGGTGGTTCTGCTGCTAACACGGCAGACCAAACATTCTGTGTTGTCCCTGGTGTCAGCGCTAAATCGGTGACATTAATCCCACCAACATCAACGGCATCATTACTGCTGGTGAATGCTGCGGTGAAACGACAATCTGCTGTTGTTTTGCCACTGCCTACCTGTGTGGCGATTGCTGACAATGAGAATTTCACATCGTTGCTTACCACAGGCAATGTTGTAGGTGTATTGGCGCTATCACATGTCATGGTGATGGATGAAATCTTATCGGACTGGACGGTTAAATTAATGCTACCTGGGTCATCAGGCATAATGTTTACCGTCCAAACTTGGAATGCTTTATTGAAATAAGCGGGATAGCCTTTTTGCTGAGGCGTGTTACCGGAAGGACTAGGGTTGGCTATATAGCCATCAACTGGCTTTGTCGTCAAAATGGCTGCGTAAAATAGCATACTCTTAAACGTGCTAGAACCATTGAATGAAGTCAATGGATTCAACGTAACGTTTGCATATGTAATGGGATTCGCATTCTGACTTGTTGAGACTAATTGGCAATTCTCAAGATCGGCAATTTTGGTACCTGGAGCCACAGCCGTTAAAAGAGCAGCCATGTCAAAACTATAACTACCCGCGGTTGGATCTGAACTTGTCGCAGGAATGGGGGTCGTTATTGAGGGGCAAACTAATTGCACCGCTGTCACACTCGTGGGCAATCCTGTAAATGTAATAGTACCTGCATCAATCGCCCAAGCTGACGAAGCCGACAATGACAGAATTAAAACAATAGCGCGCAAGATCATAGTTGTTACTTCCTTTAACAGGTAATTTTGTTATCTATATAGAATACAGGTCGCTATTATACCGCCTCTACATTAAGAAAGGCTTAATTGGTTCACTTATTGTTCAAGCTGTTGAAAATTAAGGCAATTAAACGGCCGATCTTGTGTTTTGCAGGCGATTATCGCACAATCGCATGGCTTTCTAACCCCGCGAGGCCTTATGTCTGACAAGAAAAAAATGCTCATTATCACCAGTAAAGGTGGTGGTGGCCATGAATCGGTTGCTTTACTCTTAGATGGTATTTTTGCCGATGCCTTTGATGTTACCAACATCTACCCGACGCATGCGTTAACCAGCCGATTCAAACCCGAATTTAAGATTTCGCGTTTCGAACATTTTTATAACTTCATGTTAAAAAACAAAATGACGCGCTGTATTCATAGTTATATAAGAATTTTTAAATGCTTCATTTGGCCGACGCGTGGGCGTGCTTTACAAAAAGCGGTCGGGAAGTATGTTGATGCGATGCAACCGGATATTGTGATTTCAGTATTTCCCTTTTTTAATTATCAACTGATTAACGTCTGTCGCGAACGTAGCATTCCTTTTTTAGTGCTCACCAATGATTTGGATACGAGTAATTATATTTATAAATTTAAGCATCGTAATTATGACCAGCTGAAATACGTGCTGACGTTTGACGATGCGACCATACGCGAAAAAATCAAACCGGCTAATTTGTTGGATAGCCAAGTTGAAACCTTAGGCTTCCCTGTGCGCGAGGATTTTTTAACACCAAAAGATTTAACCCAAATCAAGCACGACTTTCAATTACCCAGTGATATACCAGTAGTCATGTTGCTAATGGGTGGGCAAGGTTCAAAGGCGAATCTATTGTTTGCTGAACAAATCTGCCAAATGAACATTGCCATGCATTTAGTCGTGTGTGTGGGGCGCGATGAAAAAATGAAAACCAAAATTGAAGCGCTGCCACGTCACCCGGCGGTTCAATTAAGCGTGGTGGGTTTTACGCAACGCATCGCTGACTTAATGGCCGTGTCGGATGTGTTTGTCACCAAGCCTGGGCCGAACAGTATTGCTGAAGCGGTGTATTCTGAACTGCCGATGATTTTAGATCACACCAGCCGCGTGATGTATTGGGAACAACTCAATATTGATTTTGTGTTGAAAAACCAATTGGGCTTAACGGTTGAAAAATACAGCGATATCAAATCAGTATTACGTAAGATGCTAACAAATAAAACGTATTATCAACAGGCGAAAGAGAATTTAGCGAAGTTTCCAAAACCGAATTTTGCCAAGGCGATAAAGACATTGGTTGACGATATGGTCGATTAAATCAGCCGCCTTCCTTGGTTAAAATAACTCACCTTTAAACGATAAACATTGCTATGATGCTAGGGCATTATCTAGGAGATAACCTATGCCATCCATCGCATCGCGATTTTTCAATCGTACACTTGTGCCTTTATGTCTTATTATTTTATGCCCACCTGCTGTTATATTAATTTGGTTTACCAATACACACTTACAAGGTTCGTTAGAATCATTACTGCAGTTGTTTATTCAGCACGGTTTTTTTCATGTGTTGTGGGGAATTTGGGGGCCTATATTTTTTGGCACTAAAACTGCTTGGGCAGTGATTGGCATTTTCGCAGCAGTGCAATTGATTTTAATGCGCGTGGTACCCGGCAAACCTTTTCAAGGTCCGCTAACTAAAAAAGGTAACACGCCAGAGTATAAAGCCAACGGTGTGGCTTGCTTTGTTATCACGCTAGCCTTATTCATGGGTTGTTCTTATGGGTTACATTGGTTTTCACCCACGGTGGCTTACGATAACTTAGGCGCTATACTGTGTGCCCTTAACATCTTCAGTTTGGTTTTTTGTTTACTGCTTTATATTAAAGGCTTAACTAAACCATCAAGTAGTGATCATGGCAGCAGCGGTAATCCCTTGTTTGATTACTACTGGGGCACTGAACTCTATCCTCGTATTTTTGGTTGGGATGTTAAACAATTTACTAATTGCCGCCTAGGCATGATGGCTTGGCCGATATTATTATTGTCTTACGCGAGCAAGCAAGTGGAGCTCTATGGTTATTTAAGTGATTCAATGTGGGTCGCGGTGATGATTCAAATGGTTTACTTGATGAAATTTTATCTTTGGGAAACGGGTTACCTGCGCTCTATCGATATCATGTTAGATCGCGCTGGCTTTTATATCTGCTGGGGTTGCTTAGTGTGGGTGCCAGGTGTTTATACGCTCTCCACCATGTATTTAGTCACTCACCCGATCAATTTACCGACTTGGCTAGCAGTCGGTATTGTCATGCTGGGTTCAGGCAGCGTGCTAGTAAACTATTGGGCTGACAAACAACGTCAAATTTTCCGCGCGACCAATGGTCAATGCAAAGTATGGGGTAAAGATCCGGTTACGATTCATGCCACTTATATCAATGATGATGGCGAGGAAAAGAAAAGCATATTGTTAGCATCTGGTTGGTTTGGGGTGGCACGACACTTCCACTATGTGCCAGAAATTCTTGGCGCTTTCTTGTGGACGTTGCCTGCGATGTTTAACCACTTCCTACCGTATTTTTACGTTGTATTCTTGACGGTATTGTTACTGCATCGTGCTTATCGTGATGAATTAAAATGTGCGAAAAAATATGGTGTCTACTGGCAAGAGTATTGTAAACGCGTACCTTCACTGATCATGCCTGGCGTACATTTGAAATTTGGTGGCAAGAAATAATAACAGGCACTTTCTCATAATGCCGATCAGTTAAACGCTGATCGGCATTTTTTTAGCCTCATCTATATAACACCGTCATTGTGCGGCTTGTCCGCGCAATCTAGGGGATAATGATAAGCTAAACGATGCCCTGGATCCCGCGGTCAAGCCGCGGGATGACGGTACGTAATTGATTTTAAAAGGGCTAATTGAACAGGGCCTTAACGAAATTTGTCGATTCAAACTCTTGCAGATCATCAATACCTTCGCCAACACCGATGAAGCGGATGGGTAAGCCGGTTTGTTTGGCAAGGGCGAAGACGATGCCACCTTTGGCTGTGCCGTCGAGCTTGGTGAGAGTGATACCACTAACATTGACGGCATCGCGAAATTCTTTGACTTGTTGTAGAGCGTTTTGACCGAGGCTTGAATCCAGCACAATCATGACTTCGTGCGGTGCGGTGTCATCGACTTTTTTGATCACGCGGATAACTTTTTCTAATTCGGCCATGAGATTATCTTGTGTGTGCAAGCGACCGGCAGTGTCTGCGATTAATACATCGGTGCCTTTGGCTTGTGCGGATTGCATGGCATCAAAAATTACCGCGGCAGTATCGGCTCCGGTTTGTTGCGCAACAACAGGGATATCATTACGCTCACCCCAGACTTGTAACTGCTCAACGGCGGCGGCACGGAAGGTATCCCCCGCGGCCAGCATGACGGATTTACCATCTTGCTGTAAACGTTTAGCAAGCTTGCCAATGGTCGTAGTTTTGCCCGCGCCATTAATGCCCACCATTAATAAGACAAATGGCTTATCACTTTCATCCATCATTAATGGTTGCTCGCAGGGTTTTAACATATCGGCCATGATCTCTTGCAGCAGTAACATTAAAGCGTCGGGGTTGCTGACATGTTTACGCGAAATATTGCTTTGCAATTCATCCATAATGATTTGCGTGGTATCAATACCGACATCGGCTGCGAGTAATTGTGTTTCGATATCTTCTAATAATTCATTATCGACCGTTTTTTTACCAAACATAGCATCGGCAAGCCCATCAGAAAAATTCCGACGTGTGCGTTGCAAGCCGGTATCAAGTTGCTTGGCATCTTGCTCTTGCTGTTCGGGTTTGCGTTTTTTAAAGAGTTTGAACATATTCGTTATACCTTAGGTTTGTGGTATTCTAGCACCTATTGTAGGGTGGATAAAAGTTCGATCGATAGGTCGGACATATCCACCTTTGATATTGGTGGATATGTCCACGCTGCGCGTGAACTTTTATCCACCCTACTTTAGGGAATACACATGCGCAACATTATACTCTTTATTTTGATTACATTAACGACGACTAGCTTTGCTGCCAACAACTTACATCATTACACGCTGAAAAATGGTTTAAACATGTACGTTAAAGTGGATAAGCGTGCGCCTGTTGCCGTGTTTCAAATTTGGTATCACGTGGGCGGCAGTTATGAAGTGAATGGTCAAACCGGTATTTCGCATTTACTCGAGCATATGATGTTTGATGGCACGAAAAAATATCCCTCTGGCCAGTTAGCTAAAATCGTTGATAATAATGGTGGTGAAATTAATGCTTTTACGGCCCGTGATTTCACGGCTTATTACGAAGAATTAGCGGCCAACAAGATGCCATTAAGCTTTCAGTTAGAAAGTGATCGCATGCAGCATTTGAGCTTGACGCAACAACAGTTCAATAAAGAAATTAAAGTCGTGCGTGAAGAGCGTCGCATGCGCATTGATAACAATCCACAAGCTGAAACTTATGAGCGCTTTAATGCAGCGCTATTTGTTTCTAGCCCTTATCATCATTTAACCATTGGTTGGATGGATGATCTGTATCATCTCAATGTTGCTGATGTGCGCCACTGGTATAACACTTGGTATGCACCGAACAATGCAACGATTGTGATTGTCGGCAATGTTGACCCCAGTAAGATGCAAGCATTGGCCAACCAATATTTCGGCAGCATTAAATCTAAAACACTCCCTGCTCGCCCAGCGACAACGGAGATTCCTAGCCTCGGCAAACGTTCTGTTAACGTGCACTTACCTGCCACGGTTTCGACTTTATTTATGGGCTATAACGCGCCGACACTCAACACCACTAAAAATGCTTGGAAAGTCTATGCCCTAGATGTGTTAACCGGCGTGCTTAGTGCAGGTGAAAGCAGTTTATTACAGCATCAACTAGTGCGTGGCAGTCATGTCGCGGCATCAGTGGATGTGGATTACGATGCGACCGCACGATTGAGCGATGCTGTGAGCATTACCGGCATTCCTGCTAAAGGCCATACGGTAATACAGTTGCGCCAAGCGATTGAAGGCGTGCTTCAACAATTGCAAAATAAACCGATCGATAGCAAAACCTTGCAGCGTGTCAAAAACCAAATGATTGCCAGCCATACTTATGCTAAAGATTCCATGAGCGACCAAGCAACCGAAATCGGCTCAGTTGTCAGCGTTGGCTTACCTGTTAACACCTTAGACACTTATATTAGCCATATTAATAAAGTCACTGCCAAGCAAATACAAGCGGTGGCAAAAGAATTTTTAACACAAAACAATTTAACGGAAACAGTGTTAACGCCATTACCCATGACGCAAGCGGATGCTAAGCAGCAGGCGCATGCGGCGGCGATGGGTAAAACATTGCATTAGGGCTTAGGGAACAGCGTGAGCTGTTTAAGATTATGATCAAACCCAACATCTTAAACAAGTGCCGCACTGATGCGGCCACAAAACCGCCTGATACCTAAGCCCTAACACCTAAAACCTGATCGACAAATACCCTTAATAGAAAAAAGGAACCACATGAAAACACTACTCATCACTTTACTAACCATCCTCACTATCACGGCGCAAGCCAACGTACTGGAGATTCACCAGTGGACAACCAAAAATGGAACGCCTGTATATTTTGTGAAAAGTGACAGCCTACCGATGCTGGATATGGCGATTAAGTTTCGTGCCGGCAGTGCTTATGATGGTAAGCGTCACGGCTTGGCACAGTTGACCAACAACTTAATCGGTGAAGGTAGTGAACAACATTCTGCTGATAATATTGCGGCACGTTTTGACAATATGGGCGCGCAATTAGGCAATAGCGTTGACCGTGATGGCGCCGTGATAAGCTTGCGCACCTTAACGAATAAGAAGGTGATGGCTGACGCGTTAAGTTTATTTACCAATGTCTTGTCTCGCCCTACATTTCCCAATGCCTCTGTGCAGCAATTACGAAACCAACAATTAGTGGCAATTCAAATGCGCGCGCAAAACCCTAGCGCTTTAGCTAGCAATGCACTATATAAAACGATTTTTGGCGAATCAGCTTATGGGTACACGGTGTTAGGTCAAGCCAACATCGTGAAAAGCTTCACACATGATGATGCACTACGTTTTTATGCTCAACATTACACAGCACGTAATGCGACGTTAGCCATCGTCGGTGATGTCAGTTTGAAGCAGGCAAAAGCCATGGCTGACACATTAACCAAAGCCTTGCAGCCTGGGCAGTTGTTAACAGCGCCTGACGTGACACTATCACCCACGGGCAAACATGCCCATATTAAATTCCCAGGGCCTCAAGCGACATTGTATATTGGCGAAGCAGGGCTGAATCATAACAACAAAGACTATATGAATGTCTTGGTGGGCAATCAAATTCTTGGCGGCGGCATGTCGTCGTTATTATTTCAGAATGTGCGTGAAAAGCATGGTTTATCGTATGGCGTTGGTAGTGGCAACATGCCGTTATTGTCACGTGGCATTTTCTTGATTGCGGGCCAAACACAGAATAAAACCACCGCTCAAGCGATCAACGTAATGCTTAGCACAGCGGGTATGTTTATTGCCAAAGGACCGACGGCTGCTGAATTAAAACAAGCGCAAGATAGTTTGGTGAATAGCTTCCCCTTACGCTTTGATAGTAATGCCGCGATTTTGCAAAATATTTTGTATTTAGGTTTTTATCACTTGCCGGTGAATTATTTTGATACGTTCACCTCGCGCGTTAAAGCGGTGAAAGCGACGGATATTCGACATGCGTTTGCGAAACATTTTCATGTTAAGCAGATGAATGTGGTGATTGTGGGTTCTTAGGATTAAGGATTGAGGATTGAGGATTAAAAAACTAAATCAGTATCGAATTATTGGCGGTAAACATCGGGGGCGTAAGCTTGGGATTCCGGATATTGAAGGGGTCCGCCCGACCTCAGATCGGATTCGAGAAACGGTGTTTAATTGGTTAGCACCGCATATTATTGACAGTGTTTGCTTGGATGCGTTTGCTGGCAGTGGTGCATTAGGCTTCGAAGCCGCCTCGCGTGGCGCGCAACAGGTGACGCTTTTTGATGTGAGCCAAGACGTTGTCAATCAACTTTCAGCTTCCGCAGTCGTGTTTGCTGACAGTGACATTAATATTCAAGCTTGTGATTTTCTGACGACACGATGGGCTAAAACATTTGATATTATATTTCTCGACCCACCTTTTAATAAGGACAACCTATCAGGCGCATTTGAAAAATCTATTTCCCTTCTTAGTGATAATGGTCTAATTTATCTAGAGTGTGAAAAAGGCTATGACTTAACAAGCATGGTAAATCAACATCAGTACGAATTAATCAAACATAAAACCACTGGCAATGTGCAGTATGGTTTAGGAGTTAAACGATGAGCAAGAAAAATCCGACATTAACCACAACAGCTGGCTGCCCTATTGCCGATAATCAAAATAGCTTAACGGCTGGCGAGCGTGGCCCAGTGCTAATGCAAGACTATCAACTTCTTGAAAAACTCGCGCACCAAAACCGTGAGCGCATTCCTGAGCGCGTTGTGCATGCCAAAGGTTGGGCCGCCTATGGCGAGCTCACCATTACTCATGACATCAGCCAATACACGAAAGCGGACTTATTTAATAAAGTTGGCAAACAAACACCATTATTACTTCGCTTTTCAACCGTCGCTGGTGAAGCCGGTGCGGCTGATGCTGAGCGTGACGTGCGTGGCTTTGCGTTAAAATTTTATACTGACGAAGGCAATTGGGATTTAGTCGGCAATAATACACCCGTGTTTTTTATTCGTGACCCGTATAAATTTCCTGATTTTATTCACACCCAAAAACGTCACCCCAAAACGAATTTGCGTAGTCCCAAAGCAATGTGGGACTTTTGGTCGCTTTCACCTGAAAGCTTACACCAAATTACTATTTTATTTTCCGACCGTGGTTTGCCACAAAATGTGCGTCACATCAATGGTTATGGCTCACATACTTTTAGCTTCATTAATGCAAAGAATGAACGCTTCTGGGTGAAGTTTCATTTTAAAACCCAACAAGGGCACAAGCATTGGAGCAATGATGAAGCGGCTACGATTGTGGGCCAAACCCGCGAATCAACCCAAGAAGATTTATTCGGCTCGATTGAAAACGGTGATTTCCCCAAATGGACGATGTACGTGCAAATCATGCCAGAGACTGATGCTGACAAAACCGATTACAACCCTTTTGATTTAACAAAAGTCTGGCCGCATGCCGATTACCCACTCATCGAAGTCGGTGAATTGGTATTGAATAAAAACCCTGAGAATTATTTTGCCGAAGTTGAGCAAGCCGCCTTCTCTCCTTCCAACATTGTGCCAGGCATTGGATTTTCACCCGATAAAGTGTTGCAAGCACGCGTGTTCTCTTATGCAGATGCACACCGTCACCGTATTGGCACGCACTATGAAGCCTTGCCCGTGAATGCACCTAAATGCCCTGTGCATCATTATCATAAAGATGGTGCAATGCGATTTTTTGATCAAAAAACAGGGGCTACTGATGCCTATTACGAACCTAACTCCATGAATGGGGCTGCAGAAGATAAGCGTTTTGCGGAACCTGCTTTAAATATTTCTGGTGATGCAGACCGTTATAACCATCGCCAAGGCAATGATGATTTCACGCAACCGGGTAATTTATTTAGACTCATGACTGACGCTGAGCAACAACGATTATGCCAAAATATTGCGGCAGCGATGCAAGGCGTACCCCACAACATTGTGGAACGTCAACTCAGCTTGTTCGACAAGGCTGACCCGGCTTATGGCAAAGGTGTGCGTCATGCGCTGAAGGCTAATTAATTGATTTATTTCATCGCGTTTATTGCAGGTGCCTTTGCAGCCGTTGTTGCCGGTTTTTTTGGCGGCGGCACCGGCATTATTGCTATACCTGCTTTAAATTACTTGGTGCCTTACCAAGGCGTGCCGGCTGCGTACAACATGCATGTTGCATTGGGTACAACCCTCGCGGCTGGCTTAGTGGCAATGGCGATGGCGAGTTATGTGCAAATTAAAGCAGGCTATGTGTTATGGCCGGTGTTTCGTCGTTTTGTAGCGCCTATTTGTATCGGCACTATTGCAGGCAGTTATGCCACTAGCTTTATTGCTGACGATCAATTGCAATACATCTTCGCTGTCGCCGTCATTATTGTGGGCATATGGAATTATTTTCATAAAGAAGCAGGCCATAAAAAATTCCCATTAAATGCTTGGTCGTATGTCATTGGTGGTTTTTTCGTTGGTGCTTCAGTGGGGATGATTGGCATGGGCATTTTAGCCGTACCATTTTATCGTAAATGTGGTGTGCCATTACGTAATGCTATCGCCATTACCGTAGTCATGGGGATGTTCACCTCATTTTTTGGTGCTGCAACCTACATCTACGATGGCTGGCATATCGAAATATTGCCCAGCAGTTGCATCGGGTTTATTGATTGGCAGTTACTGATCCCTGTTGCCATTGCCTGTGCCATATTTGCCAATATCGGTGCTAAATTATCGCATCGTGTACCTCACCATATCCTACACGCATCATTCAGCATCATGTTAATTGTGGTGGGTGTAAAAATGCTGTTTTAGACTATACTTTTAGCTATGCATATTAAAATTCACAAAAGCCAACACCTATTAGAACTTTGGGGCGCTGATAAACTATTACATCGGTTTCCTATTGGCGTGGGTAAAAGCACTGATGGCCCCAAGCTCAAACGTAATGACATGCGCACACCAGAAGGTGAATACCACGTTATTGTTAAAAATCCTCAATCAAAATATTTCTTGAGTATAGGGTTAAATTATCCCAACCGGACCGATGCTTGGCGCAGCTTTAAAAAAGGCATTATTACAGCAGAAACTTGTCAGCGTATTTGTTCAGCACACGAACATAACCAACGGATCCCTTGGGATACCGACATGGGCGGTGAAATTTATATTCACGGTCATTTGGAAGAGCGAGATTGGTCCGAAGGTTGTATTCGCTTGTATCAAGATGATATTGAAGCACTGTATAATGCCATTAACCTCGATACACCTGTGAGTATTCAACCATGACATTACATGAATTTCGAACAACTCTTTATAAAGCAAGAAACACCCAAGAACTCGAAGCAATGCTCACTGCATTTTTGAAAACCTTTGGCATTCATGCGTTTTCATTTACTTATTACGCTTACCACCCCAACTCGGCTAATAAATTAAAATATGATTATGCCTCAAGTTGTTACCGTTCTTGGCATGAATATTATCAAAGCTCTTGTTACGATGAGATCGACAGTACATTAGCTGAATCATACAATCGTACACTTCCCATCTATTGGGAAGTCGAGGCACAGCTAGAAAAAGCTAAAACCGAGCGTGAAAAACAGATGCGTGAAGAGTCTGTGAAAGTCGGCGTGACCAAAGGTGTCTCTTTTCCGGTGCATGGCCCCAAAGAAGATTTTGCTTTATTTCTTGTAGCAGAACGTAAAGATGAAAACTGCCTGAAGAATTGGAAAGACTTGCAATATGAGCTCATGTCGGCCGCTTATATTTATTATACTTATTTACAGCGCTATATATTAAAGTCTGCCCCTGAAGATACGAAGTACCATCTCAGCAGCCGTGAGATAGAGTGTTTAACATTGCTAGCTAAGGATGAGAGCGTTGCGCAAATTGCTGCCACCATGTCTATCACTGATCGCACGGTGAACTTTCACATTCAAAATATCAACAAGAAACTGGGTGTTAAAAACAAACACCAAGCTGTAAAGAAAGCCATTGATAAAAAATTACTCACCCTTTAAGGATTCTCATGACGCAAGATGAATTGAAACGACAAGTCGCGAAGCAAGCCATTGAACACATTGAATACGAGAGCATCGTGGGTGTCGGCACAGGTTCAACTGTGAATTTTTTCATTGAAGAATTAGCCAAAATAAAAGGTAAAATCGAAGGTGCTGTATCAAGCTCTGACGCTAGCACAGCTTTATTAAAACAACATGGCATCCCGGTTTATGATTTAAATAGTATTGATAGCTTGCCCGTTTATATCGATGGCGCGGATGAAGTCAACGCTCACAAACAAATGATTAAAGGCGGTGGTGCAGCGCTGACGCGAGAGAAGATTGTCGCGGCGGTTGCGAAAAAATTTGTGTGTATCGTCGATGCTAGCAAAGAAGTCGAACTATTAGGCAAATTTCCTTTACCTGTCGAAGTGATTCCCATGGCTCGGGGACATGTTGCTAGAGAAATCGTCAAGCTCGGTGGTGACCCCGAGTACCGTCAAGGTGTCAAAACGGACAATGGCAATATCATCCTCGATGTTTATCACCTACAAATCCTCGACCCCATCGACCTTGAGCAAAAACTCAATAACATCACCGGTGTTGTCACCAACGGCATCTTCGCCATGCGACCGGCGGATGTGGTATTAGTCGGCAAAACACCACTAAATTGTTAATGTATTAGTGACAATCGTATAATTTTTCCAGATTATTTAGTATGATGGTTATATTAAGTTTGCCTTAAGTTAATTGTGCGAGAATCGCTAGATTATGAATTGGATTAACCGATTAGTCGATAATATTGCTGAACGCACCGAAAACTTTGGGGCGTATTACACTGCGCTTGGTTGGGTGGGCTTGATTGGGTTCCCGCTATATTTCTTGCTAACCTATCATTTTAATTTTCCAGCACGTACTGAATATGCTTTGCGTTTAACGGGTATCCCCATTAGCTTGTTATTGATTTTTCATCGTCAGTGGCCAGCACGTGCCCGCCGGTGGTTACCCACATTTTGGTACTTCTCAGTTTTGTATTTCATCCCCTTCTTTATGACAGTGTTTACGTTTAATCTTGCGAAATTGTCACCTTTAGTCACGATCATCCCTGCCAGTGCGATTTGGGTAGTGTTACTGGTTGATTCAACAAGTGCCATTTTTTTATTTGTGATAGGTACTATCCTAGGCATTGCTTATTTGTCATGGACATCACAATTGCGTTTAGACGCATTGCACACATTAATGCTAGTGACCCAATATGTTATTACAGCAGCTCTAACACTATATTTCGCTCAAGGTCGATTAAAATTAAAAGCAGAACGTGATCGCCAATTAGCCATTCGCCCTGTCGCACGCAATATGGCACAGGAGCTGAGAACACCATTCGCCACCATACGCACTGGCGCAAGCGGCATCGACCATTACTTACCTGCTTTGCTAGAAACGTACAAAAAAGCGAAAGATAGCGGTATGGAAGTACCGATGATTCGAGACTCTCATATCAATGCATTAACACATGTGGTTAAGAACATTGACCGTGAAGCGCAATATGGCAACGTTATTATTGATCTGTTGTTAATGCAAGTCGGTGGTTTAGACAAACATTTTCAAGTTTCTAAATATGAAACATTTTCTATGCATGACACATTAAAACAAAGTATGGATTATTACCCATTAACCGATTGTGAAAAATCAGCTATTCATATTGATGCCGAAAAAGATTTCCAATATTTAGGCAATGAAAATTTAATGATGCATGTGTATGGCATTTTATTAAAATATGCCCTGCATTTAATTTCACAAAACGATAAAGGCGACATCAGCATTAGCCTGCAACACGGACAAAAATATAATCGTGTGCATTTTATTCATACGGCTTGTGGCATGACACCTGAAGCTATCCCGAAATTATTCAACACGGATATTACTCATTCCAATGATGATGGCAGTGGTTTAGCTTTTTGCAAAACAGTAACAGAAAGTTTCGGCGGCGGTATCCGTTGCCAGGCTAAGATTGGTAAGTTCACGGAATTCGTTATGCGTTTTCCGAAATTTAAACAATAGCAGCTAAACAAATCGTAATAAATTCTCGTGCAGCTTTTGATAAGCTACGCTTTTTTAAATGTATAATGCCAAGCTCACGTACCAAGCCTTTAACGGGCAAGGTAACAAACGTATTATCTAAAATAATTTCTGGCAATACACTCCACCCTAAACCGAGTGATACTAGCATTTTGATCATAGGAAAATTGGCAGGCGATGGGATTTGTGGCGCAAAGCGTAATTTCAAGTGCTTTTTAGCAAAACGCTGGTTGATGATGGTACCTAACATAGTGTCAGATTCCGGCACAATCGCTGGATAACTAGCAAGCTCAGACAAACTTAACATTTTCTTTTTCGCCAGCGCATGCTGCTTACTACAAACAAATGCTAGCTTATCGTGCCAAATGATATGTTGTTGATATTCAGGTTTTGATTTCATTGGCAATGTCGATAAAACTAAATCCAGTTCGCCTTCTTGCAAGCGTTTATACGCATTGGCTGAACTACCAAATAAATTAATATCAAGTTCTACGTTAGGATATTGCTCCGTAAATTTTTGTAATATAGGTCGTAGGTACACTTCTGCAATATAACCACTCACACCTAACTTTAACTGCCCCATGACTTCGTCAGACAAATTATCAATAGCATTACGTGTATCTTTTAAGGTGCGCAAAATGTGATTGGCATGTTGATAGAGTTCTTTACCTACATCATTGAGTAACACTCTTTTTTCTAAGCGATCAAACAGTTTAGTATTGAGAACAGCCTCGAGATCAGCAACACGCCGACTCACGGTGGGTTGTGTGACGTGCAACACTTCTGCCGCACGTGAAAATGACTCTGTTTCAGCAACGGCAACCAATGCTTGTAAATTTGCTATTTTTAAATCGGATAATCTCATGACTTACATTATACGGTTTCTGTATGGCTATTAATAGAGATTATTCATTTGTCAAATAATGTGGGGTAGGTATAGTGCGCGGATGATTCAACAAATTCGCCGTTTAATACCCCTGCTACTACTGATTTTCATCGATTCGGTAAGCTATTTCATTGTCATACCTGTATTTTTACAATTATTTTATGACCCAAGTTACGGCTTGCTGAGCGCTGATGTGAGCAACACTACACGCAACGTATTAGTGGGCTCGGCAATTGCGCTTTCTAAACTGGCCGCACTCATTGCCGCACCACTCATTGGCAGCTTGTCTGATCATTTAGGCCGCAAAAAAACCTTATTGATTTGTTTAGCTAGCATCATCGTTGGTTTTGCTTTACCCATTTTAGGCATTTGGCAAAAGAGCATTACATTAATTTTATTAGGCCGCTTGATCAGTGGTATCGGCACCGCAAGTCAACCTATCGCGCAAGCGGCAGTGGCTGATTTGGCAACGGGCAAACGTAAATCTTATTTTTTAAGTTTGATTGCCATCATGATGACGTTATCGATTATTGTCGGCCCACTAGCCGGTGGCTATCTTTCTGATAAACACTTAGTCGCTTGGTTTAGCATTGCGACCCCCTATTGGGCCGCATTTTTATTAAGCATCATCAGCTTTATGTTAATCAGTATATTTTTTCGTGAAACCCGAAGCAGCGACATGCGCAAACAAATGCTTAGCGTTTGGGATGTACTCACAGGCTTACCTAAAGCCATTAAACAATATCGAATTGGTGTATTGTTATTATTGTTCTTTTGTTTAGAGCTCGGTTGGAGCCAATACTATCAAGGTATCTTGCTAATATTGCATTCAAACTTTCACTACACCGCTCAACAAATCGCGAACTTTAATGCCTACATGGGCGTGCTGATGGTATTAGGATTATTGATTCTTTACCCTCTATTCATTCAGTTTTTAAACGTCAAAACCATCATGACATTGAGCATGAGCTTAGTGACCATTGGTTTAATCGCTTGTTCAGTATTTCATAATACCGCCTCTTCACAGTGGATTTGGGTATCCTTAGTCGCTATTTTCACGGGCAGTGCTTATGTGAGTTTACTCACCTTAATTTCTAACCGTGTTTCCGCAACCCAACAAGGTTGGGCGATGGGTTACACCAGCACATTATTATTTAGCGCTTGGGTGATCACTGGCTTCGCTAGTGGCTGGCTAGTATCACTGCATATGCATTTACCCCTGTATATCGCAGCCACTGCTTTAATATTAGCGAGTTTGTTTTTGTTTGCTAAACCATTGGGAGAGCATGAATGAAAGGTTTTATCTTTGCAGTTTTATTAATATGTACACCGTTTTGTTTTGCGGGTTCATCAGTCACCTATTACGGCAATACACCGGTATTAAAACTATCGGGCAGTTATCTCCAAATGGGGCAAGACTATGGACAAGATTTACGTTTTCAGTTAAACCAAGCGTTAAGTGTTTTGAAAAAATATTATATTAATGAATCTCACCTAACCTATCCGCAGCTGGTGCAACAAGCAAACTTGCTTTACAACCGTTTCCCTAACAATCTACAACAATTTATGCAGGGTGAAGCACAGGGGTCGGGCTTAACGTTAGATGATGTTAAAATACTTAACGCAATGGAAACCTTCAACGAATTATTAGAAGACGCGCCTCGCTTCAAATGTGCGTTTGTATTTTTACCGGCAAGCCATACCACCACAAATTCCACATTCATTGGCCGTAATTATGATTACTCCCCCCCTTTAAATACACTCGCCCAATATTTAACTGTCACGATACTCAACGATGGAAAATCAGTGCCGACCGCTTTTATTTCTATCGCAGGGGAGATTTATTGCCCGAGCTGTGTCAATGCTAAAGGTGTATTCATGGAGTTAAACGATGGGTCTGCTTCAGGTGGCAGCAAAGTGCAAACTAGCCGCGCCAGCATGTTAAGCGGCATGCTCACGACCTTGCAACATAGCAATGATTTGTCACAAGCTAATCAACAGCTCAAACAATTAGATTCCGATTTTTCGTTAATCGTTAATGCAGCTGATGAAAAGCAATCCGACAGCTTTGAATATTCCACTACGTTAGGCCAACAGCATTACAGCAGTGCATCCACCTTGATTTCAACGAATTACTTTTTAGATCCCGCTTGGGGCAGTAGCATTCCTAAACCTAACAACATCAGCACGGCGCTCGGCATTACCCGACGCAATCATTTGTTAAATTTAACCAACAACACAAGCCCTATTGATATCGCACAATTTAAAACGCTTATGGCAAAGCGCTTACTTGCCGGCGGTGCAGCTTGGGACTTCACCGTGTATCAATTGATTTATGACACGAGCACTCAAGCGCTTTATGTACGCTACAATCATGCGGGCGATTGGACTGCGATTCCAATGAAAGCATTATTTAAATAATTGGCTCATTGGCACAGCATAAAGATTTTTTCCAAAACTCAATACTTTATTGCCTGCGTATAGCACAATCCCCTTTGCCAACTTTTCATCAACTTCACTTTGCAAATATTTAATGCTGGCAAAGTCTTTTTCTGACACTTGCTTGCGTGATTTCACTTCAATAGCGAGCAAGTCACCATTGCGATGCTCAATAATGAAATCAATCTCTTTATTGTCTACTGTGCGAAAGTGGTAAAGATCACCCAAACGTGAAATGGCTAATTGCTTTTGTAGTTCACTGGCAATAAAGTTTTCTAACACATTACCGAATAAACCAGGGTTATGCTGTTGAAGCGAGCCAATATCAACACCTAATAAATGACATAGCAACATAGTATCAAGCATGAATACCTTAGGCGCTTTCACTAATCGCTTGCTTAAATTACGTGACCAGGCAGGAATCAAATTAGTTAAATAGACTTGCTGCAATAAACTACGGTAACGACGATAAGTCATATGATTAAACCCAGCATCCCTTGCCAAATCAGCATCATTTAATAATCCACCGGACCTTGCAGCTAGTAGTTTCAGAATCTTGGGTAATTCGGCCAACTTTTCAACGTCCATGATATTACGAACATCGCGCTGCAAAATAGTGGTGATATAGCTATCAAACCATTCACTGCGATCGATATCCGTATCACGTGCTAATTCAGGGAATGTTGCTTGCTGCATTACTTCAATGAGATCAAATTCTTCATCAAGCTCTTCATATGCTAACTCACCATCAAACATACCGCTTAAAAATGTTGATGGTTTATTGATAACTTCATTGACCGATAAGGGATATAACGTTTGAATACCCATGCGACCAACCAATGCATCGCTCAATTCAGGCAAGGCCAATACATTGGCAGAGCCCGTTAACGTAAACCGACCATTCGCATTACCTTCTTGTCGCAACTCGTCGATGACTTGTTTGAGTGGGCGAAATAATTCCGGCAACATTTGGACTTCGTCGAGTATGGTTTGCTTGCTAAAGCTACGCAAAAAACTATCGGGGTCACTCGTTGCGGCGGCTAATATATTAGGGTCATCAAACGTTAAATAATCAGCCCCCGTCTCTGCTGCAATATCTTGCACCATCGTGCTTTTACCCGCTTGGCGCGGACCATTAATGTAAACGGCTGGATGATCCTGAAGTGATTTTTTCACCTTGGGCATCAATTGTCGTTGGAAATGTTCTGGCATAGCTCCTCACCTCTTTCTACAAATATAACAGCATCTGTTATATATTATAACAGTAGTGGTTATATATTATAACACTAACTGTTATATTTTCTAATAGTTACAGCCTAGTTTACATGCGTCTATTCATCACAATGAATAAACTCTTTAATATCAATAGGTTATTAAAACTGTAGGTTAGGCTGCAATTTTCATGCTAAATTTTGTAGCTTAGCCTGCAATTTTTATAGTAAATTCTGCTGGTTGCTGGAATTCACCGCCAAAAATACTACAATTATTGTCATTCATTAGGAAATTACATGCCCATCCCCAAACACCCTTTTATCTTGATCGACGGTTCATCTTATTTATATCGTGCATTTCATGCCATGCCCCCACTCACTAATTCGCATGGTGAACCGACGGGTGCGGTTTATGGCGTAGTGAATATGGTCAAGCGTTTGATTGCCGATTATGAACCTTCGCATATCGCCGTAATTTTTGATGCGAAAGGTAAAACCTTTCGTGATGACATGTATCCTGAATACAAAGCTAACCGCGCGGCCATGCCAGATGATTTACGCGGGCAAATTGAGCCGCTGCATAACGTGATTAAAGCGATGGGCTTACCTTTATTATGTGTGCCAGGTGTTGAGGCGGATGATGTGATTGGTACGCTAGCGGTGCAAGCACAGCAACACGGTTTGCATTGTTTGATTTCGACCGGCGATAAAGACATGGCGCAATTGGTGAACGATGACATCACCTTGATTAATACCATGACGAGTAAAGTCATGGGGCCCGACGGCGTGGTGGAAAAATTTGGCGTGCCAGCTGAACGCATTATTGATTATTTAGCGCTGGTGGGTGACACCTCTGACAATGTGCCGGGCGTGCCTAAGTGTGGGCCTAAAACAGCAGTAAAATGGTTAACGGAATATGGTGATATTGATAATTTAGTCGCTCATGCTGATGACATTGGCGGCAAGGTCGGTGAAAATTTACGAAATAGTTTAGAGATGCTGCCACTATCGCGCCAACTTGTGACGATTAAATTAGATGTCGAGCTAGAACATACGCCAGAACAACTTAGCCCAACAGCGCCAGACAATGCCGCCTTGGCTGAATTATTTACCCGCTTAGAATTTAAAGGTTGGACTAAAGAACTCTCCGTTGATGCACCGGCTGCTGCAAAGCCACAACCCAGCAATTACCAAACGGTTTTAACCCAAGCCGACTTTGATGCTTGGATGAAGAAACTCGAACAAGCCGATTGCTTTGCCTTTGACACCGAGACCACTTCGTTAAATTACATCAATGCTGAAATTGTCGGTGTATCTTTTGCCACGCAAGCGGGCGAAGCGGCTTATGTGCCTGTCGCGCATGATTACATGGGGGCACCTGAGCAATTAAATCGCGATGATGTGCTCGCACGCTTAAAACCCTTATTAGAAAACCCGGCTATTAAAAAAGTTTGTCAGCACGGCAAGTATGATATGGACGTGCTGGTTAACTACGATATCCATATGCAAGGCTTAGCGTATGACACCATGCTCGAATCCTATGTATTAAACAGCACGGCATCACGCCATGACATGGATTCATTGGCTCAACATTATATGAACCGCGAGACGATTCATTTTGAAGATGTGGCGGGTAAAGGTAAAAAGCAATTAACATTTAATGACGTGACAGTAGAGCAAGCCGGGCCTTATGCGGCTGAAGATGCTGACATCACGCTGCAATTGCATCAAGCCCTGTGGCCACAACTCGAAGCCACGCCGAGCTTGGCCAATGTGTTAACCAGCATTGAAATGCCACTCGTACCGATTCTGTCGAAAATGGAACGCACCGGCGTGTTGATTGATAGCGAAAAATTGCATCAACTTAGTGATGACTTTGCGAAACAAATGGCGACCATTCAGGCCAATATATTTAAAGAAGCGGGCCAAGAGTTTAATGTTGAATCACCTAAGCAATTACAAGAAATTTTGTTTAATCAATTAGGTTTGCCGATCATTAAAAAAACGCCGAAGGGCCAACCCTCAACAGCAGAGCCCGTATTGCAAGAACTCGCTAACGATTATGAATTGCCCGCGATGATTATTGAATACCGCGGTTACGCGAAACTCAAATCTACTTACACTGATAAATTACCTTTATTGGTTAACGACAAAACTGGCCGCGTGCATACATCGTATCAACAAGCGGTAGCATCAACCGGTCGTTTAGCCTCAAGCGAACCTAATTTACAAAATATTCCTGTGCGTAACGCATCGGGGCGCGACATTCGCAAAGCTTTCATCGCCCCCAAGGGTTATAAAATATTATCGGCCGATTATTCACAAATCGAGCTGCGCATTATGGCGCATTTATCTGATGATGCCGGTTTATTAAGTGCTTTTGCTGAAGGCTTAGACATTCACAGCGCAACCGCTGCCGAAGTGTTTGGCGTTAAGCTTAACGATGTCACCACTGATCAACGCCGCAGTGCTAAAGCCATTAACTTCGGTTTAATTTACGGCATGTCGGCATTTGGCTTGGCCAAACAATTAAAAATCCCACGCAATATGGCGCAAGACTACATCAATGTTTATTTCGATCGTTACCCTGGCGTTAAACGCTACATGGAAGACACACGCAAACAAGCTCACGAACAAGGTTACGTCGAAACCTTATTCGGCCGTCGTTTGTATTTACCTAAAATTAACGATCGCAATAAAATGCTACAACAAGCCTCAGAGCGCGCCGCCATTAATGCACCTATGCAAGGAACAGCGGCTGATTTAATTAAAATCGCGATGATTAACGTCGATAAAAAACTACAAGCCAGTGGTACTGATGCCCGATTAATTATGCAGGTGCATGATGAATTGATATTAGAGGTCGCTGAAAAAGATGTTGATGTGATTAGTCAGTTAGTCGAAACTGAAATGGATAATGCCGCTGAATTGAAAGTGCCATTGGAAGTGGGACTAGGTGTCGGTGACAACTGGGATGCCGCGCATTAAGATCTTATGGTTATGGCTAAGACCGGTCATGCTTTCATCATAGGGGTTAAAAGACGGATATACTTGACTCAATAAATTGCGCGCTATATTAGCCATATCCGCTTTTTTGTCATCCACGTTCCCATTGGTAAACACTGATAAAGCCTTACTGCTATTCACACCGGCAACACCAATGATTTTTTCTAGCAAATTGTAACGCATCCATTGTTGATAGATAGTTCCCGCTTGTTTGTGTCGATAATTTTTCATAATTTCAGAACGTAATCGGCAAATTAAATTATCATCCTGATAAAAATCAATATGATTGTTCTGTAAAAAATTTATTAACCTGAGTTCTAATCGATACCCATAGGTAACGGAAACTCTTATTGCACGCAATACCCGTATAGGGTCGATGGTCAATTTATCCTCTAACTTGCCGATAATACAAATGCATTTATCTCTAATGTCATCATCTAAACCCTTGATTTTGTATAATGTTCCATCACCTTTCAACATACAACCTGACAACCGAAGATCACGCGACAATATGTTTTGCTTTAAGGCCTCTGCATCAAACTTACTATACTCGGTGAAATCAAGCTTCAGCTTAGTTTGTCTATCTTGACTACGGAGGTAGAGTGCTTCTGTTTTATATTCACCTTCAACGTTTTTGCTCCATGCTACACACGGAAGACCCAACTCATGCTCTGCCCATTGCTTAATGACTGACTTTATTTCTGGCGTTAGTCCTTTGTTAATACAGAAATCAATATCACGTCCTAACTTGCAATACTCTGCTATGCATAACGGCAAAGTATCAGGACTTAATAAACCTGTCACATAACTGCCTGTCATCCATACCTCATAACCGCATGAACCCATTTGACTGAGCAATGAAGAAATCTCGTGATAAGGCAGCACTCCAGAATCTGAGACAACTACCACTTCAGATGAGCTAAATGCCTGAGTCAGTACGCCACTCAATCCAACCTGCGCTTGCCAATTAGAAAACCCCAGTATATCGGCCAGTCGAACAATGATCTCCCCCTGTCTGGGCTGTGTCTTTATCTGCCTCAACAATGTCATTTGCACATCGCGTACCCCCGATCTTTTAACTTGTCGTTTTGCCGCTCTATCTAGCGCGCCGACGATAAAGTCTGAATGTGCCAACAAATTATTATCACGAGTTAATATGTGAAACAGAGAGGCAAGGCCTACCTGAACAAAGCTAAAATAAAAAAACTGAACAACAACTTTTGAACGATAACCGTGAGGTAAATATTTTTTGAACTGCATTATTTGAGTTTCACTGTATACGTTCAATAATGCAGGCTCATACAACAACCCAACAACGTCGACCGTCGCAGCAGGAAAGCGCTGACATAAGACGCTAGCCGATAACAGGAGCGCGCCATCAAGGTCGTGCCCTGTCGCTATGACATTTTTAATCAATTGATGTAAATGCTGTAAAGCACCATCAAAAGCCATACCACTTTGCAATGCTAATAGCCGATGCGCCTGACCATAGTGACCGGACTGATAGGCCTGTGCCGCACTTGCACTATGTAAATGAGGATAGCTTAAGTTTTTAATTTTTTTTGTTGCCTTTATCCGCCACATGAACCTAACAAATGCAGGCAGAATCTCTTTTTGATAGACAGTAGAATAGACATTGTTAAATGCAACTGAGTCGATTAATGCTAGAGCCTCTGGCACGCCGAAGTCTAGTTGTTGTAATGCATCACAATATACCTGGCTTACTGTTTTTACGTACTGTGGTGATTTCAAAGCTTGCAAATAATTAGGGCTATCACGTAACAAGGTTATGCAACAAACATAAAAAACCACTTGGTATCGAACTTGCTTTAATGTTGAGGGATCAACATTAAAAACAATGTTAATCATTGTCTCTTGATCCACCTTGTTTTGTAGCTCAAGTGCTATCTTTAATAGTGCTGAATTATCAGTAGCGTCATCTGGCAGCTCACCGCTCACGGTATCAAAAAATGCGCTTTCTGGCTCCTCTTCGGCATCAAAAAACTGACTTGGGTGACTCTCATCTGCTGATGTGGTGAAACCATTACTCAATGATCCCCGGCGACTGCTGGCGGCTGATACGGTCGGTGTAGTACGGGTAGATATAATACTATTTGTATCTATACCGCTGGTGGCAGTGCTGCCATCTAATGAACTAGTTTCATCACCAGAGCCGACACTACTTGCGATGGCAGAATCGTTCAATAACCCTACCTCTGGAACCGCCCCCAAGCACGGCAAACAACCACCATCAATTTCCGCGCACGCAACCACTGTTCGCAGAGCATAAAGCCTTAAAATATGATGCTCTAAACCTTGACTGAAAGTCATGGTCGCTTTTTGTTTTGCTTCAACACCTTCAACCCAACGTTGTCGCTCGGTAATAGTAGGCAATCGGGACAATTGACTGGATAACCCTGGCACTTGAAAAGGGATATAGGCAATGTGCCACCACGGTAATTGACTGACATTAACCACTAAGTCACTTGCTTTCCCAGCTGAGGCGTAGCATGTTCGCTCAGCAAACTGCTGTTTTATACGCTCACCTAATTGTTGATTCACTTCGCTATCAAGTTTGTCAACTGCTTTTGCTAATGCGGTTTCAGCTTTAATATCTGTCGTCGCATCCAAGCGATACATGTAATATTCATGCGAAAACATCGCGACATGTTGGTCATCAAATGCTTTAAAGCAATCAAGGGGATCTTTTCGCGTCATAAACGCATCTGAGATACAAACATCAATAATGTAGCTGCTAAATTTCTCACGCACACGGGCTGTGCTGAGCTGCTGCACCAGCACATCTAAGCTTGCACTCACACCAGCGAGTAAAGGCGCTGCTTGAACTTTATCACGGAGCAACACTTCACAGCGCAGTTGTGTGAAAGCAACAATGCTGTCAACTGAAATATACCCTGTGTCAGCATCAGCCTCATCTCTTGACAGCAACCACCACAACGCCAACGCGGCGGTATAAATATAAATGCTAAAAACTTCTTGATAAGTAGCGCCCTGCTTATAACCACAAGTAAATTTTTGCCACCAAGCACTAACGCTTTCAAAATGCGCCGGGGTAGCCTCATGCGACTGCGCTAAATACTGCTGGGTTAAATTGGCCCGATGACTTGGCACATCGACCACACCACCACCACTTTGCCGAGCGATGAAAGCTGCCAGGGAATCGGCTAATGCTGCCGGTTTAGGCTTAGGAGTATGATGGCGTCTTGGCATATTTATTCTTAGCGTCTTAGTATTGCTACAATTATAGCCAATAGGAATTAAGGCATTGTTAAACGTTTAATAAATTTACATATTAATAGCACATACGTTATCTCACTTGTGGCTTGACAAGCACCCACGCCAGACTAGACTAGACTAACCAGGGCAAAGAGTTTTTATGCAAGTGAATATGTACGAAGCCAAAAGCCACTTTTCAGCCATTGTGGAAAGTGCCATTAATGGTGAAGATGAATGAGGCTATTGCTTGATACCCACATCATTTTATGGTGGCTACACGATGAAAAAATTCTCTCCAAACATATAAGACAGTTATTTATGTCAGCGCAGCAAGAGCTTGAGAGGTTGCCATTAAACAAGACATTGGCAAACTCAATAATTGGAAGCATGACTCAATAAATAAAGTCGCTGGCTAGTAAAATTACCATAATGCGTTATAGTGCATTCCTCAATCCCACATACTGATGGGATAATCAATAAAATCATGATAATAACAACATTGGATAAACTGCTATGCTAAAGCCAGATTGTTTCGCCACCCTTCAGGGTATACAGCAAGCGCTGAATCAAATTACTGGGAATGCATGCTTACATATTCGACATGCTAGTGCTCGCCACTCGCACAAAGCCAGTATTTCTTCAGAAACGGATGTAATTAATTACACCGCTCTTAATCTCAACACTGAACAAGTTAGTAACTTACGTTCTATTGCTGGTCTTGTATCCAGTTTAAATATTGCTGGAACTATTGTGACTATCAATACGTTACTACTCCAATATGCTACACATAAGCTAAAATTAACAATCAACATGAGCAAGGAAGGTCTCAGCAATCCTCACTTTTTTGTGAACTATACAACAAATAAAACTCAACTGCCCCGCTTAACTCGAAGAGGTCAGCGAGTTGTCACCATGACACCAGCAGCATCCGAGCACTTGCCTTTTGAACCTACTGTTTATGCAAAACGAAGATCGTTAGCTACTCGCAGCCTAACCGATACGGCTGCTCTTCAAACACAATCCAGCCAACAAACGACATTGCCGTTCCCAAGGCTAGAAAAATATTTAATCGAATGCATACTGGAACCATTGATCCCTTTTTGGGATAACTACCAACAAACATTACGGAAAATGCGGCTATTTTCTAATAAACATGCCGAAATTGATACAGTCAAAACAGACTGGCCACGAGACTTTATACGCATTCAACAATCTATTTCAGATGGTCGGCACACCGTCAAACGTCAATTTGAGAGGGTCCCCCAAAAATGGACATTTTATGGCGTTGTATCAGTAGAACGATCTGTTGATGACCGTTTAACATCCTTTTTCTCGCCCCCTATTTGCCTTTCTCCCCACATGAAACAATACCTTCTTGAACACTGTAACCAGCGGGATTTAATGGGCATGTTCACGTGGCCCAAAAATCATATGTCACGCGTTCTTGGTCTAAGTCCAATATCCAGCAAGGAAGAAGTTGATATTAATGTTGTCTCACCTCGCCAAGTACAGCTCACATTAACGAGCACATTTTCCATGGTGAATACAGCTCCATGCGCACTCAACCAGTATCAAGATTCCCCCCAATATAGATACAGGCACCACAGCGACAAAACCTCCAAAAAAGAAAGCCTAGACGTAGCCTCACCTTTTTACGTTATCATTAAATTTACACTAACAGTCACCGACATTAATGTTGCATTCATCACGCGCCCTGAATTTGAATACGTAAATTTTGAGCAAATTGATCTGCTAGGCCGCTCATTATTTCCTGTCGTCACATATCTCAAGCTTATTATGTACGACATAGAGCATGAAACAAACCCCAGTGAAAGCCTCTGCTAACCTGACAGTTTTCTAGAATATGCTATACTTCTCTGTTCAAGCACAACGCAGGAGTATGCTATGAAACGGCTCACAACAATCATAATAATGTCTGTTTTTGCACTATTGTTAAGCAGCTGCGTGACAACATCTCCGACATCCCCTTCTCATAAAGCAGCGCCTGTGAAAGATACTAAGTTAACCTTGGCGAAAGGCAAAACCACTAAAGAACAAATCATCGAAAAATTTGGTGCACCCACGATTGTGACGCAACACAAAGATGGCGCCTCGGTGTGGATTTATCAAAAAAATAAATTAATGACGGAAGAAAATGGTGCCAAGGGAAAATTCACGTTGGTGAAAGGTGATACCAATCAAGATGATTCTATGACAGTGATTGTTCATTTTGATAAAAATGGCATCGTTGAAAGTTATAAAAGTATGCATACGAGCTTGTAATATTCACCCTACTTTAAGGTCTTCTTGTAGGGTGGATAAAAATTCGTGCGAAGCACGGATATATCCACCATTCCCACAGTATTTAAATAAGGAGCAACATGTCAATCAAATCACAACCCGCTCGTGCCGCCAAGGCTATTGGCGCACGCGTACCCGGCTTCACACCCAAAGTGGGCATTATTCTTGGCTCAGGCCTAGGCAGTTTAGCTGACCACATTGATGACCCCACTATTATCCCCTATGACGAATTACCTGATTTTGGTAACTGCACAACCGAAGGCCATGAGGGTCGCTTGGTGTTGGGTTATTTAAAAGGTGTGCCGGTCGCTTGCATGCAAGGGCGGGCGCATTATTACGAAGGCATCACCAATCATGTGGTGCAAACGTTGATTCGCACCTTGAAATTACTCGGCTGCGAAACCTTATTTGCCACCAATGCCGCGGGCTCGCTGCGCGAAGAAGTGGGGCCTGGCAGTTTAATGTTGGTGACGGACCACATTAACTTTCAATTTAACAACCCCCTTGTCGGCGCGAACGATAAAGAATTTGGGCCACGTTTTATTTCGATGGACCGTGCTTATGACGCTGACTATCAGCAAATATTACGCGACACCGCCAAGCAACTTGATATCAAACTGGCTGAAGGTGTGTACCTAGCAACACTCGGGCCAAGCTTTGAAACACCGGCTGAAATTCGTGCCTTTCGAGTGTTAGGCGCTGATGCCGTGGGCATGTCAACGATTCCTGAAGTCGTGGTCGCACGTCATTGTGGATTGCGCGTTGCGGTAGTTTCAGCCATTACTAACTTAGCCGCCGGCATGAATGCCACCGATTTAAATCACGATGAAACCTTACACTACGGTCAACTGGTCGCCAAAGATATGGTGCGCTTGGTTGAAGGCTTTGTGGAAAAAATACAATGATCGATGCCGCTCACATTATTTCGTTGATTGATTTAACGTCGCTAAATGAAAATGATACTGACGCCGACATTATCGCGCTGTGTGAAGCAGCACAAACGGTTAAAGGCCCTGTTGCTGCGGTTTGTGTTTACCCGAAATTTGTTACATTAGCTAAACAGCAATTAGCTGGCAGCGGCATTCAAGTTGCGACGGTCACGAACTTTCCCTCTGGCACTGAACCATTGGAAGATACGCTAGCATTAACAAAACAATGCCTGGCCGATGGCGCGGATGAAATTGATGTCGTGATTCCCTACTGCAATTACTTAGGCGGTAACACCGAGGCAGTGGTTAGCTTAGTGCAGCAAAGCAAACAATGTTGCGGCAATAAAAAACTCAAAGTGATTTTAGAAACCGGCGCATTAAAAGATCCTGAACTGATTAAACAAGTCAGCTTAGATGTCATCAACGCAGGCGCGGACTTTATTAAAACCTCAACCGGCAAAATTAATACCGGCGCGACGCTCGACGCTGCGCAAGCGATGATCGATGCGATTAGCGCATCTGGCAAGAACGTTGGCATTAAAATTTCTGGTGGCGTGAAAACATTTGACCATGCTGTAGCATACTTGCAAGCTGCACAAAAAGTGCTTGGTGAAGATTGGCTCAATGCCAATCATTTTCGCATTGGAGCGAGCAGTTTATTAACTAATTTGCTGCAAAGTGAATAAGCCCATCACTTCTTTCACTATTACTCACTGCTAATTTTCGATCACTCGGTTAAGGTGGATGGCCAACTGAGGTTTTATTCATGGCAACCGCAAGTACACCAAACAGTCCCGCTCTACCTATTGGTGTTCACGATCAATATCTAACGCAATTCTCTGACATGCTAAAAGGGTATGGTGATATCGTATGGCAATTTTACTTGGAAGTGCAACTCATCATTAATGCACTCAGCCTGAATCCTGAACAACGCCTCCAACAGTTACTGCATTGCCAAAAGTTGCTAGCCAATAAAACTAATCACTTCAGCGATCTATCGTCATTAGCCTTTTTAAACACAGTTATGCAATTTTGCGAGTTAGTCATCCAACAACCCTCTTGGATAGCCTCAACTGAAACAACACAGGCTGATTTAAAACGCTGCTCAGCCGCACTTGTTACCGTTAAAGGTAAAACACTCGGGCAAGATTCTCTCCCACAAGCATTACTATTTAACCAAATCCCTCAATGGTCACATGAGTACTTAAATCGTTATTTAAACCAAGGGGGCATCTATCGATTACTCTGCAATGTTAAAAGCAATCTAGCCCTTTTCGGCTTATTGGCTTATCATGAAGCAAATGCCGACGCCCCATACCAGCGTGTCACTCGTATTAACTCTACTTCAGCACAAGAAGTAACCATTGAAATTTCAGAGTATTACAATCGCGTATTAATAGGAGCAAACGAACAACATCTTACTTCACCTTTGTGTATTAGTTACACACTCGCTCTCAACAATCTGACAGGGCAACTCAGCACATCTATCAGCTCAGCGACTGTCGACCTCACAAGCCTACTCGAAGTTTGCCCAGAATTTGGCGGTCTGCACAATTGTGCATTTTTGTTATGGGCAAACCCTGATGTTGTCACACAACAAATAGAAGCCGCCATCCGCGAATACCAACAAACCAGCTATTATTTATACTATCGTCAAATAGTTGAAACCGCCCGTATCACCACGACTCGCATTGCCCGCAGCATGAGCACTGGCGCCTTACCACAATCGCTCTGGTAACCACCCAAAGCCTCCTAAATTTCTAGGCCCTAAGCCTCATCTTCTCCAATCTCCAAACTCTAAGCTCCAAACCCCAACATCCCCTTTGCCTTCCCCCCAACTTTATATATAATGCCCGTGCCTACCACGTAGAATTTATACAACTGGAGACACAACCCTCATGGCATCTAAAACATTCCTTAGTATGTTTGGTCGCTCTCCCATTAAACCCTTGCAAGAACACATGGAAAAAGTGCAACAAGCTGTTAAGCAGTTGGTGCCTTTTTTTGATGCTGTGTTTGCAGGCAAATGGGACAAAGCGGAAAAGTTACAAAATGATATTTCTAATTTAGAACGCGAAGCGGATGACATTAAACAAGATGTACGTTTGCACTTACCTAAAAGTTTGTTCTTGCCTGTACCACGCACCGACTTATTAGAACTCGTTAGCCTGCAAGACAAAGTGGCGAACAAAGCGAAAGACATTGCTGGTTTAATTTTAGGCCGCAAGATGGAATTCCCTACAGCCTTACAGGCTGATTTTAAAGCTTATTTAGAGCGCAATGTGGCTTGCTCAAAGCAAGCGCGTAAAGCCATTCGTGAGCTAGATGAATTGTTAGAAACGGGTTTCCGTGGTAAAGAAGTCACGCTTGTTGAAGAGATGATCCAAACACTTGACACCATCGAAAATGAAACCGACACGATTCAACGCGCTATTCGTCATGCGATGTATGCGATTGAAAAAGAGCTGGACCCTATCGATGCCATGTTTATTTATAAAATCGTCGAGTGGATTGGTGAGTTAGCTGACCGTGCACAATCGATTGGCGGCCGTTTACAACTTATTCTAGCGCAATAACAAGAGGAATTATTCATGATTGCACATGCTTCAATCTTAATGACATTAGCCGTAGTTTTCGGGGCCTTTATGGCTTGGGGAATTGGTGCTAATGACGTAGCGAATGCGATGGGTACGTCTGTCGGCTCGAAAGCCTTAACCATTAAACAAGCGCTTTGTGTCGCGGCTGTGTTTGAATTAGCCGGTTGTTTGTTAGCCGGTGGCCAAGTGACGGATACGATTCGCAAGGGCATCATTAATCCTGCGATGTTTACCCATGACCCACAATTACTCGTTTACGGTATGTTAGCGTCACTGCTTGCGGCCGGTACTTGGTTATTGATTGCGACCCAACGCGGTTGGCCGGTTTCAACAACGCACAGTATTATTGGTGCGATTATCGGTTTTGCACTCATTAACTTTGGCCCACATGCTGTTGAATGGGGCGAATTAACAGGCATCGTATCAAGCTGGGTTATTTCACCATTAATTGCAGGCTTTATCGCTTTCGTAATTTTCATGAGCATCCAGAAGTTTATATTCAACACCAGTGACCCCTTCGCCCGCGCGAAAAAAATCACCCCGATTTATATTTTCTTCGTGGCTTTTGTGATCACCATGGTAACGGTGAATAAAGGTTTGGCGCATATGAACTTGCACATTACCTTCGCCGAAAGCATTCCATTAGCCGCTGCGTTTAGTTTGTTTATTGCTTTTTTGGGTGGCTTATTGCTACGCCGCATCAAACCTTCTGGTAAAGACAAACGCTTTGCGCACTTTGCTGATGTTGAAAAAATCTTCGCTGTGTTGATGATTTTCTCGGCTTGCTCAATGGCATTTGCCCACGGTTCGAATGACGTCGCGAATGCGATTGGACCATTGGCGGCAGTAGTGAGCATTTTGCAAACCGGTGCTGTTGTCGCTAAAGCGACATTACCATTTTGGATATTACTGATTGGCGGTTTAGGTATCGTGGTCGGTTTAGCCACTTATGGTTATAAAGTCATGGCGACGATTGGTAAAAACATCACTGAGTTAACACCGAGCCGTGGTTTCTCAGCAGAAGTTGCCGCTGCATCCACTATCGTGTTGTCATCAGGCACAGGCTTACCCGTCTCGACCACGCAAGTGTTAGTGGGCGCGGTATTAGGTGTCGGTTTCGCACGAGGCATTGGCGCATTGAACTTGCGTGTTATCCGTAACATCTTTATGTCATGGGTCGTCACGTTACCAGCTGGTGCAATTTTGGCCGCAATCTTCTATTGGATACTTCAAGCCATCTTTTAAGTAGATAACTTGGCATCTACTGTTATAATTAAAACCCCGCACTAGCGGGGTTTTTTCATTGGTGGATATGTCCAAGCTACGCTTGAACTTTTATCCACCCTACGTTGAAATGATCTTTATTTGTAGGGTGGATAAAAGTTCGGCTGAAAGCCGGACATATCCACCAAATTAAAATAATGCCGCATAGCGGCCACAAACTTTACATTATGGCAAAATTATATTTTTACTACTCGGCAATGAACGCGGGCAAAAGCACAACGCTATTGCAGTCGAGCTATAACTATCGTGAACGCGGCATGGACACTATTCTGTTCACCCCCGCGGTTGATGATCGTTATGGTGTGGGGAAAATCACCTCACGCATTGGCTTGGGTTCTGATGCTGTGCCATTCAACGATGATCTTGATTTTTATGAATACACCAAACACTTTGTTGATAATAATACCCACAATTTAGCCTGTGTATTACTCGATGAAGCGCAATTTATTACCAAAGACCAAGTCCAACAATTAACCGACATTGCACATGATATCGGCGTGCCAGTATTAGCGTATGGCTTAAGAACTGGGTATAATGCAGAACCCTTCGAGGGCAGCAAATACTTGCTGTCATGGGCCGATGAGTTGATTGAAATCAAAACCATTTGCCACTGCGGACGCAAAGCCACCATGACCATGCTGGTCGATGAAAATGGCAAGCAAGTGAAAGATGGCCCAACTGTCGTCATCGGTGGGAATGAAAAATATGTTTCCACGTGTTTAAAGCATTACAAACTGGGTGTCCCCGGCCCTTTACAACTTAATTTAGGTGAAAATGACAACCACTAATCCTCAATACCGTTATCCGTTGCAACCTTGGGTTGTCGTGCTTTGTTCTTCACTCTTCTTCTTTTACGAATTCATTCAAATGAATATGCCCAACTCGATTAACACGCAATTGATGCAAGCGTTCCATGTGGGTAGCATCGGTGTAAGCAATTTATCCGCTGCGTATTTTTATGCGGATATTGTGATGTTAATTCCTGCAGGCTTGATTCTTGATCGCATGTCGACGCGAAAATTATTACTCATTGCCATTGCCGCTTGTGCACTGAGTAGTTTGATTTTTGCAGCAGCTCATAGTTATTGGATTGCGTTTGCCGCACGTTTGTTAATTGGTTTAGGCTCTGCCTTTGCGTTATTAGCCTCTATTCGTTTAGCTTCACGCTGGTTTCCGGCTGAAAAACTTGCTCTTATCTCGGGTTTAGTCGTCACCATGGCGATGCTTGGTGGCGCTGTTGCTCAAACGCCTTTATCATTATTAGTCGATGCTATCGGTTGGCGTGCGGCAGTGATATGTGATGCCATGCTCGGCTTGACCTTCTTGCTCGTCATATACAAAACTGTATTTGATTATCCCGATCACTATCAAGCGCAACACGCCAGCAACATGAAGCAATTAAAAAGCTTGCCATGGAACAGCTTGTTGAAAAAGATTTTCAGTAATCGTCAAAATTGGGTGGCAGGATTGTTTACTTCACTTTTAAATTTACCCATCATGGTGATGGGTGGTCTATGGGGTACACCGTATTTACAAGCCGTTGAAGGTTTCACAAAAACTCAAGCATCGGTTGTTAGCAGCATGTTATTTATTGGCACCATTTTTGGCTCACCCATCCTGGGCCGCCTATCTGACCGTATAGGCTTACGCCGCATCCCCATGATCGTGTTTGGCTTCTTATCTCTAGGCATGATTTGTATTATTCTTTACGTGCACGACATGGGCTTTTGGCCAATGTTATTATTATTTCTAGCCTTAGGCTTTATTACTAGCGCACAAATTTTAACGTATCCTTTAATTGCCGAAAGCAATCCTAAATCTATCACCAGTGGTGCGATGGGGCTTTCATCTTTTATTATTATGGCAGGTGGCGCCGTGTTCCAACCGTTAGTGGGCTGGTTGCTCAACCTACATTGGCTTGGCGAGACCGTTGCCGGCACCCCCGTTTATAGCGCAGCAGACTTTAGCTCGGCCTTCATCATTTTACCGATCACCTTTGCCGTCGCTATTCTTGCTGCATTCTTAGTAAAAGAAACATACTGCAAAGCCTACGATTAACCCATCTTTCTCTTCTCCCCGGCGGGGAGAAGATGCCCGAAGGGCAGATGAGGGGTGATAAAAACCGTCGCGTAGCGACCACAACCCAAGAGAACTCATGCAAAACATCTCCACTCTAAAACGCTGGTCCGTCCCACTCATCGCCGCCCTATTCTTCTACTACGAATTCATCCAGATGAACATGATGAACTCACTCAACGATTCACTCTCGCAAACCTTTCATGTCGGCGCTGAAATGCTGGGTGGCTTATCGTCGTATTATTTTATCGCCAACTTAATCTTCTTATTCCCTGCCGGGATTATTCTTGATCGCTTCTCAACCCGTCGCGTAGTATTAATCGCATTGGCTATCTGCATCATTGGCACGTTCCTGTTTTCACAATCAACTGATTTAGGCTGGGCCAAAGTGTTTCGCTTCGCGACAGGCATCGGCAGCGCCTTTTGCTTTTTAAGCTGCATACGTTTAGCTACGCGCTGGTTGCCTAGCAAACAACTCGCTTTAGCATCCGGCATTATTGTTACGCTGGCCATGTTGGGTGGCTGGACAGCACAAGGGCCTCTCACCTTATTAATCAACGCTATTGGCTGGCGTCATGCCATCGTGGCGGATGCAGGCTTAGGTGTGATTATCTTTATCGCTATCGCACTGTGGGTACGCGATCGACCTGACCACGTGGAAGAAGTGCATCAACAAGAATTAAGCGAGTTACACACGCTGGGCTTTTGGCATAGCTTGCAACGCTCGTATTTGAACTTACAAAATTGGTTATGCGGCATTTACACCAACATGATGAACTTACCCGTCTTTATTGTCGGCGCAATTTTCGGCATCCCTTATTTAACACAGGCGCATGGCATGAGTGTCAACTCAGCCGCCTTCATCAGTGGTATGATTTTCTTTGGTACCGTGATTGGCTCACCGTTAGCCGGCTTTTTCTCTGACGCGCTAAAACAACGCCGCTTACCGATGCAAATCGGCACGTTATTATCGTTTGTAATTTTCGCCGCTATTTTATATTTGCCTAACATTGGCGTATTAGGTTTTGCCGCACTATTCTTTTTAATCGGCTTAACCACCAGCACACAAATCATCAGCTACCCTCTCGTCGCAGAAACTAACCCTAAATTACTCACCGCCACATGCGTCAGCGTGGTCTCTTTCAATGTCATTAGCGGTGGCGCTATCTTCCAACCGCTGGTCGGAAAATTATTAGATGCCGGCTGGCAGGGAAAAATCCTCAACGGCCATCATGTGTATTCCGCTCACGATTATAAATCGGCGTTTAGTATCTTGATGATTGCGTTCGTTGTAGCATTAGTGGCTACATTCTTCATGAAAGAAAGTCGCTGCCAGGCGGTTGATTAAAAACGTCTTTTTATTCAAATAGTTATTAAGAATTGGTCGCGCTCAGGGGCTGTTTGACTTTTCAATTGGACGGTACTATACTTTCAATTGGACGGCACTACGCTTTCAATTGGACGACACTTCGCTTTCAATTGGACGGTTCTTCACTTTCAATTGGACGGTATATATGAGCGAGCTAAATTTCAAACGTTATACAATAAAAAGCATACAAGAGGCCCTATTAGACACGCCTGTCGTATTTATCATGGGTCCGAGACAAAGTGGTAAAACGACCATTGTTCGACACTTAATCAACGATGATTGGACTTATGTCAATTTAGACAATGAAACTCAATTAAATCTTATTAAAGAAGATCCCATTGGCTTTATTAATAACCTTACCACGCGACAAACAGCGATTGATGAAATACAACGCTGCCCAGAATTATTAATTGCGATAAAACGTTCGGTTGATGAAAATCGAGAAGCAGGACGATTTTTATTAACCGGTTCGGCCAATGCAATGCTGTTCCCTCAAGTCGCTGATTCGCTTGCAGGTAGAATTGAAGTAATAAAGCTAGAACCATTATCGGAATGTGAAATCCATTCAACAGCCCCACAATTTTTTGATAAATTGCTCAATCAAGATATAGCAAGCATCAAACCCAATAGTTTAAACCAAACATCCACCATAGAACGCATCGTAACAGGCTGCTTCCCAGAACCTGTGCGACGCAGTTCAGAAAAACGCAAGCAAGCTTGGTATAAGCAATACGTTAACGCACTTGTCAGTAAAGATCTGAATGATATCGAACATATTGAACAACCTGATAAAATGTTGGATCTGGTTAAACTCAGCGCCTATTACTCCGGTAAGCTAATTAACTTCTCTGAGATTGGTAACAAACTTGATTTAAGTCACGTTAGCGTAAAAAAATATTTGTCCTTGTTGGAGCAACTTTTTTTATTAAAACCCTTACCTGCATGGCATTCTAATGAATCAAAACGTTTAATTAAAACGCCAAAATTACATTTAAGCGATACTGGGTTAAATTGTGCTATACGTGATATCGATGCTAATTATCTCACTCAGCATCGTGATGAAATGGGCAACCTGTTAGAATCATTTGTGATAAATGAGTTACAAAAACAAGCTGCATGGTACAATAAATCTTTAAACTTTTACCACTATCGTGACAAAGATAAAGTAGAAGTTGATTGCATTATTGAAAATGCACGAGGTGATACATATGCAGTTGAAGTAAAAGCCAGCGCCACGTTAACGCAAAAAGACTTTAGCGGTTTAAAACGATTCAAAGAACTTGCAGGCGATACCTTTAAGACGGGCATCGTCATCTATGACGGTGAACAAATATCAGCATTTGGCGATAACCTATTCGCTGTACCACTCAGCACACTGTGGAGTTAATCAGGCTGAATGTTAACATTCCAATTCCAGTAAAAAGATGACCACCTTTATTCAGACACCATTTATGAGCAACACCGTTGATTTGCCAATCACTCGCGCAAGTGTTGGCTTTACAAAAAGCATCCAATAATACAGAATAGTGACAGGCGCAAAACAATAAGTGACTGAACATGACAAAAGCGCTACACCCGGCTATTCGAGCACTCGGCCCTACAATCCATGTACAAGTTCAGGTTTATGCCGCAAACGATTGGCCTGAGTTTTTAGTGCAATGGCGCCAATTATGTTACCACCTGTCGGATTATTATTATGAGCAACTTGTAGCGCAACTATCAGTCTGGCATATTTACGAACCAAATGCCTCAAGCTCTAATCCGTTGATGCCTCTTCTTCCATTCTCACCATCATGTGGACGAGCGTTAATCGCTTTCAATAGAACCAAGCAGCATTATGACAGACTAGAGTCCCTCTTCATGACATAGGCCCATATTAAAAAAACGGCACAGAATTTTTGAATGAACGCTGTAGCCACTAACCTTTAAACGAGAATATTATTCGCCGGCATTATCAAGAATGTCAGAACTGATAACTTTCATAGCCATTTTACAAAGTGCACATTCTCATGCACAATGCGGCTCATTATATTAATAACATAGACAATTTATCGTGCGAATTCATCCTGCTATTCTAAGGCTGCAAGACCAAATTCATGGCGCTGTACAGCCCATCCTCGAGACCGAATACCGCCGTCTTTTTGTTGAAAAGTGGCTACAGGTATGTCTCGACTTATCGCCTAATCTACGATATCAACTTAATACTTGGCTACGTCATCAGAAAAACATCTCAACTCAAGCTGCTAGCACTCACGAGTATCACTCGTTACAACTCACATTATCTGATCAGCGAGATTCAAGCCTTGCCCAAGGTGAGCTTCATGATTTAATCAACAGTATATCCAACGAAGGGTTTGTATCCTTGCCACACTATCTTGATGAACCAACATTGCTAACACAAAAAAATTATCAACAAGCTTGCTACGCTCTGCATAACCACCATTTATCGCCCATTTATCATTGGATGGTGTATGAGTATATGAAGGCTAATGATCAAGACACTTCTATTGAGCTTGTTGATTTTGCTAGTGCTTGTGGTTTTACCGGCGCTAATTTCCGACAGGTCATTCAAGGGCGGAATATTAACCTGCTAAAAATGATGTTATTGGTTGATATGATCTATTTATACGATGATGCGCTTGCCTATGCAAAACTGGCGCAGCTATTAGCAAGAGGGAATGTGAGGTGTGATAACTTCATGCATTATTTTAAAGATTATCTCCCACCGCACCTGACAGGTTTTGACTCGACATCATCTAAATTATTGCCGGGGCTGTTAGCCTTGCTCGCATTAGGCCGTAGCAGTTGTCCAGGCAACCACAGAGACTCTCTGATACAACATGTTATCAATGCATTGCAAGAGGGAGATTCTGTATTGTTATACATCATTCAACAAGCTAATAATCAACGCTATGCCTTAATCCATTATCGCATACAACAATTTAGCAACTCGCTCGAGATGCCTAAGCTTTTTACGAACCCCACATACGTTATCACAACAATGCTCGATGTATTAGTTACACCGCTTCCTCGAACTACTGCGGCCTCACCACCAAATCATGATGAAGCGGCGGAATAAGCCCCGAACCACACAAAACCCTTTACACCACCCCTCAACCTCCATATCATAGAGCCTCTAGAGGGAGAGAGAATTATGTTTAAGAAACTCATAGCGGCAATCGCTATTTTTGTCGGTTTAACGTCATCAGCGTATGCATTAGATGGCTTAACATTAGCTTATGGTCAAGGTAACCCTTCGAGCTTGCAAGGCTTTATGGCTGGCGGTGTATGGAATTGGAATTGGAAATGGAATATTGCTAAAAATATTCGTCTCACAGGACTTTGGGAAGCCAACGTTGGTTACTGGTCAACAAATGGCACGGCGGATGGTAGCAATAAAGATTTGTATACTTTCACTCTCGCGCCTGATTTAAAACTCGAATACGGCAACCCTTATGAAGGCGGCGTGATGTATTACATCGACGCAAGTGTTGGACCCAGCATTTACACTAGCCAACGATTAGCTAACAATAACTTAGGTTCTTGGTGGGGCTTCGAACAACAATACGGTGGCGGTATCGCCTTTGGTCAAAATGGCCAATACGATTTCAGTTACCACTACGTACAGTTTTCTAACTTCGGTATTTACGATCATAACGATGGCTTCTTAGCGAATTGGTTAGTATCGTTTACTTATCATTTGAATTAAGAGCGACTAGCTGGTTAAAACCCCGCTCTGCGGGGTTTTTTATTGGTTTATGCTTTACAAAAGTGTCTCGTTAAAGCACAATCACGGAAAATAAAACAAAATGATTTTTTAATACTATGTCACATCCAGCCGTTGAGTCATTAAAACAGCAAGTTCATGCAATAATTCAAACTGAGGATTCTGATGCTTGGGAAACATTTCTAGCGCAATGGCGACAGATTTGCCATTTTATTTCACAGCAAGTGATAACAGAACTTGGCCTTTTCTTGACGCAAATAATCAAGATCTCTCAACAGAATCCCTCTCAACAATATATGGCCTACGCATTGCGCCAGATGCTTGTCAGTCAAAACACCGTCTTAGCTGCTAGTGCTAGTGCTCCCGCACCAATAGAGAGCAATGCTGCACATCAACAAATTAAGATCAGTCTTGAAAATCCGCCTCCACCGCCAAGCCTTGAGCGACCTAATATGCCGTCTAACTACCAGCAAGCTCGTCAAGCAATAAGCGGGGACCCTTTTTTCCCATCTTACTATTTCCTGGCTTACCAATACTTAGGGCGTGAATTGCAACAAGCCAGCCAACCGCCAAACACGAACCATACTTTCGAGCAACAGTTTGTTGCTATCACCAATGAACAAGGGCAAGTGAATCTGGCTTGTCTCTTACTGGCTGATCTTATTTATTTATTTGATAGTGCTTATGCCTATATAGCGTTAGCTACTAGGCTAAGCCATGAAGAAAGACCTTGCGCTAACTGTAAAACAATATTTGCCGATAAACTGCCTATTTATTTAACTAAGTTTCCAAATCATGATTCTGATTTCTTGCCTGGCATCATGGCGATAATAGTGTTAAGTAAAGCAAGCTTACCCAAAACGTATATTGACCTAGCGATTGCATTGCTTAGCACTTTCCTTAGCAAATATTCTTTCGCCTTGAGACACTATACCGCCCGCCAAGAGCAACACTTTAAATTTATTAAGCTGTGTATAACAAGGTTATGTGGGAAAATTGAAGCGCGTGATTTTGCAGCACAAGCACCTGAACAACAAATAATGCTTTTACAATTATACGGCGAGCGTCTCCACATGCCTGAGCCTGGAACGACGGAATATGATAAGTATATTTTTCAGCTACTGGAAGATGCAGGGGATACGGCAGGCTCACCAACGGCAGGCTCATCAAGAGCAGGGGCACCTTCCTTAGATTTTACTAACCTAATGGATGATGTCCTCAGTACGTAAACGCTAACTATGACCATATTTTCCAACAAATAAACACTACCTTGCCGTCTTTTTGATTAGCATGCACTTTACAAATGGTTAATTTTGCACCACACTTATAGCAAGTATAATAAAATAGTTTTTACACATGCAGCACCCACTCATTGCACCACTTCAAGATGATATTACTAATATCATATCAAACAGGAATGTTGACGCCTGGAAAAAATATCTTACTGTCTGGATGGAAATACGCTACCATCTTTCCTCTCATATTAAAGAAAGCCTTCGTCAGCATCTATTAAAACTAGCTGAAGAGAATAAACCGAATTCCACTCAGCCATATACTACGTATTTCACTCTGCAATATAATACGTATATGTTACAGCATTTACTGTGCTCCCGAGAAATCAATAAACTCCCAGAAAATGCTCCCAAGCACATCGAGAATAACCCTGTCCATACAGCCATCCGAGAGCAGTTAAGTCGGCCCTACTCTCTCTACTCGTTCCCAGCAGTGACAGCCCAATCTAATTATCGGGACGCTTGCAACGCTATCAATAATTTTCAGCTATACCCCTATTATCATTTGGTAGCTTGCCAACATATTTTGCAGCATTTACAGCCCACTGATCCGTTACCAGACATGGCCCGTGTTGGTGGTTATTCTGGTGAAATTTACCAACATGCTTTTCAAAGTAGGAATAAGCGGCTCATAGCCACCACCCTGCTAATTAATGCAATTTACTTATTTGATAATGCCTCGGCCTATGCACAGCTTGCTGTTCTCTTTGCAGAATCACACGAATCTTATGATGAGACATTACGCAAGTTCGGCGACAAACTACCCAGCCATCTTAAAGGCTTCAAAAGTAATAGCACATATTTACTGCCCGGACTTCTGGCAATAATGGCATTGAACGAACAAAATTTATCGGACGAAGACAAAAGATCAGCCATATCTATACTCATAAATTTTGTTCGCTACCACCATCAACGCTTTACTTTGTTCCTCACTTTGGGTGACAAAAGCCATCCTCGGGCAGCACGGGCTCTAGTCAATTTTTTGTGCTCTTGTGGCCTATTTGGTGGCTTCAGCCAGTTACGCAAATCAGAACAAATCTCAAAGCTGACACAATTGCTAACACCGCAGAAAAAACGCCCACTCTCGCCTACAGCAGAGCGAGAACAATCCGCATCAAAAAGAGGGCCAGGTCAGCCGGGGCAAGCGGATGGTGCTCAACTTGATAGCTTTCTTGCAAGTCTAATACCAATAGACCTAGACCTAGACCTAGACCTAGTAGACCCAGCATTTGGAGGCAATCCAGGGGACTTTTATCACATGCTAGGTCCAGCCCTAGATACACACAGAATACATGAAGAAGTGATCGCCACCCCACATCCACAAGGGTATAGAAAAGAACTTATTGCTCCAGATGGGAACTGCTTATTTTCTGCCATTGCCGCTCAGCTACATCATCTACATTCCGACAAATTAACCAGACAACGCGCACAATATAACCCCATGACTCCTATGGCCTTGCGTCAAATTGCTGCTAATGAAGTCAAAAATTCACCCCATCTACCATTTTTTCTTGAGAACAATGAAACACTCGCACAGTATCAGCATCGTATAGTAAGACCAGGTGAGTGGGGTGGCGAACTAGAAATCAATGCTATCACACAGGCATTGGGCATTAATATTCGCGTATGTCGACCGAGTGATGACGGATTCACTTGGACCGAATACAACCCTGATGCAGTACTTACCCGCCCCGTATGCCTCATTTATAATGGTACCAGTCATTATGATATGCTCATTCAAAATTATTAAGTGGCTTCGTTAACGCTTAACGGCCTGTGGCTTGCCCTTCTCGTTGATAGCCACATAGGTGAAATCACCTTCGGTGACGAGTTGACGGGTCTCACCATCGACGTCGCGAGTCCAGACTTGTAGGTGAATGCAGATAGAAGTGCGGCCGACATGTTGGACATCGCCGTAGCAACACACAGTGTCGCCGACATGGACGGGGGATTGGAAATTAAGTTTATCGATGCAGACCGTGACAGTGCGGCACTTGGCTAAACGTTTAGCGAGGATGCTGCCACCTAAATCCATTTGTGACACAATCCAACCGCCAAAAATATCGCCATTGGCGTTGGTGTTCATTGGCATCGCTAATGTGCGGATGGCTAACTCGCCACGAGGTTCGATTGCGTTGGTCATAAATTCACTCCCATAAAATTTAAACAAAATGTGAGGTGTAATACTAGTCCGTTAAGCCCTGCTTCGGTGTGATGCAACATTCAGCGAGTGAATGTTGCATCGTCATCCCGCGGCTTGACCGCGGTATCCAGGGCAATGTTTAACGCATCTTCCTTCTCTGGATTCCGTGGTCAAGCCACGGAATGACGGTCTTCACCATAGATTCACTGACCGACATTAAAACGTGAGGTGATTTGGTTCTCAAGTCAGATCGCGTTTTAGGCTTCTCTTTACAAAACTTTTACTTTTGATTTTTCCTCAAATTCTTGCTGATTATAGTATTATTTACTACCTTTGAATACTGAGGAATTCGTCCCGAATTCTGCATCCTAGACTGGAGACAACATGGCACATTTTGATACGATTCAACAGCTGCGCGATCACTTAAACCAACGTGTGATCGGCCAAGAGCATTTGGTCGACCGGCTCTTAATCGCTTTATTAAGCGATGGCCATTTGCTAGTTGAGGGCGCGCCGGGCTTAGCCAAAACCACCGCAGTGAAAGAAATGGCAGAATGTATTGAAGGTGATTTTCAACGCATTCAATTCACACCCGACTTATTGCCTGCCGATTTAACCGGTACGGATATTTTCCGCCCACAAGATGGTAGCTTCCAATTCCAACCCGGGCCGCTATTTCATAATGTGTTACTCGCGGATGAAATTAACCGTGCGCCCGCTAAAGTGCAATCCGCTTTGCTCGAGTCGATGGCTGAACGTCAAATTACCATTGGCAATAAAACCTACCCGCTCGAAAAACTGTTCATGGTGATGGCGACACAAAATCCTATCGAGCAAGAAGGCACGTACGCCCTACCTGAAGCACAATTAGACCGGTTTTTAATGTATGTCTCCATTGGTTACCCTGATGCTGATAGCGAAACAAAAATTTTAGCGCTCAATCGTAAACAAGAGCAGCACATCCAGACACACAGCAAGCCGTTGATTTTACAAAAAATGATTTTTTCAGTGCGTGATGAAATTTTGAAATTACACATGAGTCCTGAGTTAGAAAATTATTTGGTCGAACTTATTATTGCCACGCGCCAACCTGAAAAATACAGCAAAGATTTACAACGTTGGATCCGCTTCGGCGCAAGCCCACGTGGCACCATAGGGCTTGACCGTTGCGCGCGCGCACATGCCTGGTTGAAACAACGCGATTATGTCAGCCCAGAAGATATTCACGCGGTCGCACATGATGTATTGCGTCATCGTATTTTATTGAATTTTGAAGCCGAAGCAGAAGGCGTCACGTCTGATGATGTGATTGATGAAATTTTGAAACAAGTATCGATTCCATAACTATGAGCACAAGCGCTGAACAAACCGATGGTACTGTCGTTACTTTGGATGAGTTAATTGCACTGCGTTTGCAGGCGCAACAAATCCACTTAGCCACGTGTCATCGTGTGACAACTACATTAATGTCCGATCGCCAATCGACACTATCAGGGCGAGGCATGGAGTTTGCTGATTTCCGGGTTTATCAAGCTGGGGATGATGTGAAGCACATGGATTGGCGGGTCACTGCACGTACCGGTGTCCCGCACATCCGTGTTTATCAGGAAGAACGGGAACGACCTGTTTATATCGTACTCGATCAAAGTGCCACCATGCAGTTTGGTACTCGCGTGGCGTTTAAGTCTGTTATTGCAGCGCGGACGGCTGCATTACTTGCTTGGGCGGCGGTGAATAATCACGACCGCGTCGGCGGCTTTATTGCCGGGCATGATGAACCGTTTGAAATCAAAGCTAAATCAGGCAAAACGTCTGCTCTACAATTTTGTAAACAAATCATTGATGCGCAATCACAACCGCTCGCTCATAACCTGACGGATACCTTGTCGCGTTTACGTCGCGTGACTAAACCCGGTAGTTTAGTGTTTGTGTTGTCGGACTTTACGCATTTTGATGAAGAGGCACAGCGCCATTTATCGCGTGTTGCCAAGCATAACGATGTGATTGCGGGTTTTATCGTCGACCCATTAGAAATGCAAGCACCCAAATCAGGGATTTATACGTTTAGTGATGGTGAGAAAAAAGTCTCGCTGAATACCTATGATAAATCCGTTATCGAGGCTTATCACAAAGGTTTTGAAACACGTGCTAATGCCGTGCAAGACTTTTGTCATAAGCACCGCATTAATTTACTGCCGATTCCCAGTGAAAAACCGCTGTTAGATAGTTTGCGCGGTCTGTTACATGTGCGCCGGGAGGCAAGACATGCCAAGTAACAGCATACCGATTAAAGACATTCATGTGCCACCACCGATTGCCATGTGGCCGACATCGCCGGGTTGGTACATTTTGTTGGCGCTGGTTATTATTGCTGTTGCGGTTGGCGGCTATTTTTTATTGCGTTACTTACGCAAAAAGAGATTTCGAAAACTAGTATTGCGACGCTTTGACCAATTACGACAACAAGCTGATTTAATTGAATTGTCGGTACTACTTAAACGCATCGCGATACATCGCTTTTCTCGCGCTGAAGTGGCCGGCTTGCAAAATCAATCTTGGATCGATTTTTTGCAAAACAGTTTACCGAAAAAATCGCCCGTGTTATTTAAGGGTGATATTGCTGAATTATTAATAACGGCGCCTTATCAACGCAAAGAAAGTATTGATAAAGCGGCTACAGCGAAAGTATTTATCGCTGCAAAAATTTGGGTAGAGAATAATTTGTGATTTTAAAGTAGGGTGGATAAAAGGCTGAGCGGAGCTCAGGCATATCCACCAGCAGTGGTAATTGATAGACCGCTGGTGGATATGTCCATGCTGCCGCATGAACTTTTATCCACCCTACAAGAAACATTGGAAACTAAATAGTGTTTAACTTCGCTTGGCCCTACATCTTCTTCCTCTTGCCTGCCCCTTGGCTGGCATGGCGATTATTGCCTAAAGCGAAAGTTGGACAAACGGCTGCGTTGAAAGTGCCGTTCTTTGCACGCCTCAACCAACTCTCCAAAGCCGGTGGTTCGTTTAAATTCGCAGTGAATCATTTTAATCTCCGCACATGGTTGGCATTACTCATTTGGATACTGTTAATCGTTGCCCTAGCTGGACCCCAATGGGTTGGCAAGCCTATGCCCTTAGATCGCAACGGTCGCGATTTAATGTTGGCCATCGATTTATCCGGCAGTATGGCGACGCCCGATATGGAGCTAGGTGGCAAAGCCGCTACACGTTTAGATATTGTGAAAAAAGTTGCTGGGCAATTCATTCATCAACGGGACGGCGATCGCATCGGCTTAATCTTATTTGGTACCCATGCTTATGTGCAAACGCCTTTAACCTTTGACCGTACAACCGTTGAGGCCATGCTCAATGATGCCAGTATCGGTTTAGCCGGTGAATTCACCGCCATTGGCGATGCCATTGGCCTCGGCGTTAAGCGCTTAATGAAATACCCCAAACAAAGCCGTGCGTTAGTCTTGTTAACCGATGGCGGTAACAACCGCGGTGTTTCACCCTTGTCTTCCGCGAAGTTGGCCGCGCAAGAAGGCATTAAAATTTACACCATTGGTATTGGCGCAAAACAAATGGTTGTGCACGGTATCTTTGGCCCACAGGTCGTTAACCCTTCTTCTGATTTAGACATTCATACCTTGCAAGGAATTGCCAAAATGACCGGCGGTAAATTCTATCGGGCGACCGATGGTGAAGCGCTAGAAAAAGTCTACAAAAGTATTAATCAATTAGAACCGACGGCAGGCAAGAAACAAGAAGTACGCCCGATTACACCACTGTATATGTGGCCATTGGGTGTGGCATTGTTGATGAGTTTGCTGATGGGTGTTGTGCTTGTAAGTGGAGGTAGGAGATGAAGTTAGTCAGTACTTCTTTTCGCCCTCATCCGCTGCTACGCACCAGCTTCTCTCAAGGGATCCCGTCATCCCGCAGCTTGACCGCGGGATCCAGAAAAATCAGCGAGTGCCTGGATCCCGCGGTCAAGCCGCGGGATGACGGAGCTGTAAAAATTGATTTGTTCAACAATGCCCAGAAGCCGAAGGAAATTGACGGGAGGCTAAATAATGTTTGATCAATTGCATTTACTACGTCCCTGGTGGCTACTGACCATCATCCCTTGCGTGGTGATTGTCGTGCGCTTGTGGATGACGCAGCGCAGCCGTAATAATTGGCAAAAGATTTGTGACCCACATTTACTGCCACACTTATTACAATCACAACCGCAAAAATCATCACGCTTACCTTTGTTGTTATTACTCATCGCTTGGTTAGCGGCTGCGTTTGCCATGAGTGGCCCGACTTGGTCACGCTTACCGGTGCCGGTGTATCGCTCGTTAGCGGCTGACGTGGTGCTGATCGATTTATCCCCTACTATGTATGCTAATGATATTAAGCCATCGCGTTTAGAACGCGCTAAATTTAAGTTATTGGATTTGTTGCACGGCATGAAAGGTGTGTCTGCCGGATTAATTGCCTATTCGGGTGAAGCTTATGTGGTCTCCCCTATTACCGAAGATGCCAGCACCATTGCCGGCATGGTGTCGGAATTAAGCCCGGACATTATGCCGGTCGCCGGTAACAACTTGAGCATGGCCTTAGACCGCGCAAAAAGCCTCATTGAACAATCGAATGCGAAACCCGCGAATATCATGATTTTGACGGATGATGCACCTTCAAGCAAAGCGTTAGCAAAAGTGAAGCTCTTAGCCTCGCAAGGTATTCATACCTCCGTCATGGGGATTGGTACCGCAACAGGTGCGCCGATTGGCATGCCTGACGGCAGCTTTATGAAAGATAAATCGGGCAATGTATTAGTCGATCGCTTAGATACTTCAGCTCTGCAGCGCTTAGCGCAAGCTGGCAATGGCATCTATGTTGGCTTTAGCAATAACAATGCGGACGTGAAAGCCTTGTTAGCCATGAATCCGACGCACGCGGATAAAGCCTCACAAAGTAAACAAAAATTGCAGGTATGGTTAGACCAAGGTCGTTGGTTTATTATTCTAACCGCTTTGTTAAGCTTGCTAGCTTTTCGTAAAGGTTGGTTAACGGAGATTGTGAAACAATGATACGCCCGTTACTCATCAGCAGTTTATTATTCGTCAGCGCTACTAGTACGGCTGGCACTTGGAGTGATTTATGGCACACGCCAGATCAACAAGGCAGCCGTGCCTTGCAAAAAGGCGATGCCAAACAAGCGGCTAATTTATTTGATAACCCGCAGTGGAAAGGCACCGCGTATTATCGCGCTAAAAATTACAGCCAAGCCTTACAAGAATTTCAAAAGCAGCATTCAGCTAAAGGTTATTACAACCAAGGTAATGCATTGGCACAAATGGGGCAATATAAGCAAGCCCTCGCCGCTTATCAAAATGCTTTGCAGCTTAACCCCACCATGGCGGACGCTAAATACAATATTAATGTGGTGAAAAAATTAAAGCAGCAAAAGAAAAAGCAAGACAAACAACAAAAGCAAGATCAGAAAAAACAAAATCAGCAGCAGCAAGGCCAACCCCCCAAAGATCAAGCGCAACAAAACAAACAACCAAGCAATAAAAATGGCGAACAGAATCAGCCTAAAAATAATACTCAGAAAAAGCAGCAGAATGGCAAGAAGCCTGATCAAAACAATGATCAAAAGAACAAGCCGCAAGATAAACAGCAGAACGATTCAAAGAATCAGCCGCAGCCGAAACAACAACCGCAAAATAAACCACAGAACAAGCCGCAGCAACAACCTCAACCACAAAATGGTGCACCCAAGCCATCGCAAAACAAACCGCAGTCCCAACTGCAAAAACGCCTAACTGAACAACAACGTCAGCAACAACGCGCGACTAAACAGTGGTTAGACCAAATTCCTGATGATCCCGGCGGTTTGTTACGCCAAAAATTTCTACGGGATCATCAACAAATACAAAAACAATCTCGTTAACTTGGAGTATTACCATGCTACGTAATATCATCGCTTTTATGCTTATCAGCCTCGCTGGATTGGCAACCACTTATGCCAGCGTCACCGCAACGCTTGATCGCAATACCATTGCCATGGGTGAATCGGTTAACTTAACCATTCAAACCGATAGCACCCCCGATGCGCAACCGCAGCTAACGGGATTACAAAAAAACTTTCAAGTGATTGGCAATAGCAACAGCAGCCAAATTAGCATTATTAATGGCAAGCAAACACGTAATGAAAAATGGACGATCTCGTTAATGCCGAAGAAAGCTGGCACCTTTGTGATTCCGGCTATTCAGTTAGGTAAGCAATCAACTAAACCCATCACCATCATTGTTAAGCCTGCAACCAAGTTACCATTACATGGCAAAATATTTTTAGAAGCGACTGTTAATCCGAAGCAACCTTATGTCGGTGGTCAAGCGGAATATATCGTGAAATTATTTTATGCGGTTGATGGCTTGTCTGGCTCATTGTTAAACCCTGATATTCCGGGTGCACGGGTGCTGGGCAATGATGTTAGCTACCAAATAAAACGTTACGGTAAAATTTATAATGTATTAGAGCGTCACTATGTGTTCTTCCCACAAAAAGCAGGCCAGCTCACTATTCCGGGCATTATTTTTAGTGGTCAAGTACCTGAGTCACATGCCAACTCACGCTCAATGGATCAGCTATTCCAAATGACCGGTGGCAAACCCATGCAACTTGCAGCCCGTCCGATTGATGTAACGGTTGCAGCACGGCCCGCTAACATTAACGAAACTGATTGGCTACCGGCGCAAAGTGTGATGCTGAAACAATATTGGAATGGCGAAACGAAAGCGATTCATGTTGGCGACCCGATTACGCGCACCATTGAAGTGCGTGCGGTTGGTTTACCTGGCAACCGTATTTATAGCTTAACACTGCCTACTGTCGATAACGCTAATGCTTATCCGTCACAAGCTAAAGTAAACACGGTGACTGATGGTAATAACATTATTGGTTCACGGACTGAAAAAATTGCTTACATCCCAACAAAGCCGGGCAAATTCATATTGCCTGCAGTTAGCTTACATTGGTTTAACACCTTAACTGGCAAAGCCGAAACCGCTACCTTAAAAGCCAAAAGCTTTACTATCTTACCAGCATTGCCTGGTAGCACCGTCACACCACCACCATTGAAACCGGGCTTAACGCCCAAACCCATGGTGACACCGCTGATGCCATTACAGCCCGCCGAAGAGCATGACAATCATGATGATTGGTTATGGGGGCTCATTATTGCCTTTGCCATTGCATGGTTATTCACGATGTTCTTGTGGTGGCAATCACGTCGCCGTCGTCAAAACAAAATGACAGAGGAAGCTGAGCCAGCATCGCAAGTAATGACACTGAAACAAGCACGACAAGCCGTACGCAACGCGTGTAATTGCAACGATGCGAAACAGTTAGAAAGCGCGTTACTCACATGGGCAAAACGTTATTGGCCACGCAAAAAAATACGTAACATTCATGACATTAACAGCAGTGCTATTCATCCTGATTTGCACCAAGCTATTGAGACATTAATGACGGCACTTTATAAGCAAGGCGTTAACAAATGCGATGGTCATCATTTTTGGCTAGCCTTCATCGAAAATGAAAAACACCAAATACAACAAAATGTTAAGGTTGATGATGACTTACCCCCATTGCACCCGAAATAAAAGTATTAATTGAACCGCTTTAAGGTTTCGTTAAGATTGCACCTGTATTATCAACCGTGCGTTAGGAAGTGATAATAATAAAAACTTGATAATAACAACCAGGCGTAAACGCATTCCAGCCGCTACCGGGAAACCGATAGCGGCATTTTTTTGCCTGATGTTTCCTGTTAACACGCCATTCATCTTTAACAGCGCTTATGTATCCTTATTGTTTTCCTGGATTCCGCGGTCAAGCCGCGGAATGACGAGGCTGTTCGTCGTTCCGCCGTCAAACGGCACAATGACCGGACTGTTCGTCCAAGCACAACGACAAGACTGCCGTCATCCCGCGGCTTGATCGCGGGATCCAGTACAACCTGGACTAAAGCAGAGTGGCGAACCGATTGCATTTTGCGTAAGTGCTGTTAAAAAAATAAATGTAATTAATTTGAACAATTTAATGTTACGTTAAGATTACACCTGTATTATCAATCGTGCGTTAGGGCATAACAATAATAACAACGCGAATAATAATAACGAAGCTTAAACGCCATTGCAGCCGCTACAGGAAAACTGATAGCGGTATTTTTTTGCCTTATTTTCTCTGCTTCGACACACATAAAACAAATGTTATTCATTTGAACACTTTAATGTTTCGTTAAGATTGCACCTGTATTATCGATAGTGCGTTAGGGAATAAGAATAACAACAAAGCGAATAATAATAACGAAGCTTAAACGCAATTGCAGCCGCTACCGGGAAACTGATAGCGGCATTTTTTTGCCTTATTTTCCCTATAAAAATAAATAATATTAATTCAACCACTTTAAGGTTTCGTTAAGATTGCACCTGTATTATCAACCGTGCGTTAGGAAATAATAATAATAAAATCGATAATAATAACCAGGCGTAAACGCAATTCCAGCCGCTACCGGGAAACCGATAGCGGCATTTTTTATGCCTCAAGCTTCTTGTTAATACTCCCTTAATCTTTTGAAAAACAAACATGTAAAAAGTGTTTAGCATTAAGGATTTGTTAAGTTTTGATCGCTAAAGTGATAGGTAATCCTTAACAACAATAATAAAAAGAAGTGGGATGATGATAAATAATAAGCTATACGACATCACGGGCTTGTCTTCTAAGTTGGTTCGCGACCTTTTTTTTACGCTGTACTGGTCTCATAACCCACAGCGCAAACCTACATATGCGGATTGCAATTTTTACGCACAAGAATGGCGTCGTATAGCAGCAGAAAGTGCTTACACACGCTGGGGGAAAATGGCCCAAGCTTTTGCGCAATGGCACCTAAGCATTATTCATGGCAATGACTATCAACACTTACCCTCTGTCGACCATTTAAATGCGGCACTGGCGAACACTAGCTTTATGTCTGGGTCACAACAAGCAGAGACTATTGATGCTTCTGTAACACTTCTTAAGTATTTAATGAAAATTGACACGGCCTACTTTCAACTTGCCAGTAGCAATATCAATTCGAAATCTGATACTAACCAAACATTCAATACTATTGATTTAATCAACACTGTACGTTTTTACTATGTCTTAATGTGTAACACTGATCTAACAAATAACAAACCAACCATTCATGTGCCAGAACAAGGTTTCTTACATTCTCTTAGCTCACTACCATTCACATTATTCGAGCCTACACTTGGGGAGAAAATTAGTCAGTTGATTATTTCATTCAATAAGGCAGCAGACATTGATATATCGTACTCACAGCTAACGACAACAACCAATGCTCTTAATTTATCTTTACCGGCAGATGAACGCTTGCCAACAGTATTTCAATTAGACAAGCATCTTAGAGTATTTGGCATTGGAAAAGCCACCTGCAGCCCATTTATCTTAAATTTCTCTTGTAGTCTTTATAAATCCGTTATATTTTGTACGCAAAATAAACCAGCCATCCTACCCCAAGGACCAGATGGAATTGAACAACATGTATCTGTTTATGACCATGTAGTTTATTACATCAACCCAATGACTAATAGACTTGTTGATGCTGATTGGAATAATGGAATGATCTTTCAGACACTACCTGAGTTTGTTAAAACTGCTGTAAAGAATTATCGCACCACTATGACTAGCGAAGACACATGCAAAACAAGAACATCAACTGCCTCAAGCTTATCAGATAATGGCTACGACACTCAAAGTACCGCTTCCCTTCTCGCGCCTGAATCTCCCGAATATACCGCAACACATACCTTGGAAAGATACAGAACAACAACCAACGATTCTGGAATTTCAGTATCACCACCAGCAACACCAGATGAGTTTAATGAGCAGGAAACTATTAAACTTTTTTGCTTAAGTACATTAAATACAATCATCGAACGAGTCGCAGCTAAACAACCTTTAGACCCTAAGTTAACTATTCTGCATAATTGTCGAGGCATGATTGGAAAGTTAGTAAACCCCCGTATCAATCAAATTACTAGCATTATCTCTGGTTTTTTACCTCCGCTAGCCACAATGCATACCAACTTTATTTCAAGCATACGAGGTAAGAATACATCAACTTACGATCAACTGTCTGCACTAAATCAGAAGCTGCTTCGACTAGAAGCGCGTTAACTCCAATCTTGCGCCAACAAAAATTCTTTCGTTAATTTTTCTTCTTCACTACCCGTCTCTGTCTGATAATCATAATGCCATTCGACTTCAGGCGGCAACGACATCAAAATCGATTCGGTGCGACCGCCGCTTTGCAAGCCAAAAATAGTGCCTCGGTCGTAAACTAAATTAAATTCAACGTAACGGCCACGACGGTATTTTTGGAATTGTTTATGCTTTTCTGTGTACTCTGTGTTTTTGCGTTTGTTTAAAATAGGCAAGTAGGCTTCGAGGTAACTGTCACCCACGGCTTGGATGAATGCAAAGCTTTTATCAAAACCCCATTCGTTGACATCATCAAAAAACAAACCGCCGATGCCACGAGATTCTTGTCGGTGTTTTAAATAGAAGTATTCATCGCACCATTTTTTAAAGCGGGGGTAGACATCATCACCGAAAGGTTCGCAAGCCGTTTTAGCGACTTGATGCCAATGGATGCAGTCTTCTGTAAAGCCATAATACGGCGTTAAATCATAACCGCCACCAAACCACCAAATGTCTTCTTCGCCGGGTTTTGTGGCAACAAAAAATCGGACATTCATATGAGAGGTAGGTGCGAAAGGATTGCGGGGATGGATCACCAATGACACACCTAAGGCTTCGAATGATCGCCCTTCGACACCCGGTCGACGTGCACTGGCTGCCGCTGGCAAATTATCGCCTTTGACGTGTGAAAAATTAACACCGCCTTTTTCGATAACAGCGCCACCTTCTAATACGCGCGTACGACCACCGCCTCCGCCTTTATGTTCCCAAGTGTCTTCTCTGAAGCTTGCTTGGCCATCGGCTTCGGCTAGGGCATTGCAGATGGTGTCTTGAAGGGTGAGGAGATAGGTTTTGATGGTGTCGATGTTCATTGTTATTCCTTGCGGTTGTTGATGGGGGTTGTGCAAGCTAACGCTTGGTTTTTACGACCCCTCATCCGGCCTACGGCCACCTTCTCCCGACGCGGGAAAAGGAATGGTTTGTATTTTACTCGGCATTATTAAGAGTAAAATGATATGTATCATGCTATAGCATAACCACAATAGGCTGCCATATTTTTCTAGCAGCGGCTCAATTTCTATTGATTAGATTAAAGCATATTGACTCATATTAAGTCATTTTTTTGAATCAATATGGGTTAATAAAGACATAACCAGACACATATTTGGCTGATTCTGTCTTTATCTGGCGGATTAACGGTAATTAAGACAAAAAATCGTAAAAACCTGTCTGATTCACAACAATTGTTTTATTAAAAGGCAGATACCTTGCGTAAATACCTATAAATCAGTATATTACAGCCCAAGTAACCGGATGATTCTGACTCCTGGCCTCTGGAGTAGCCAATGAAATTTCTCAATTATTACAAAAAACCGACTCGCGTGTTCCCGTTGAATATTTGGGATGGCTTGGCGTTATTGTTAATTTTTGGGCTGTTTGCCATGCTGGCTTATGGTGCTCGGCAAATGTCGTTGCCGTTTAATTTAGGCCAACCCATTCACATCAGTTTAGACCCGCACGTGTTGCCCGGCTATGCGCTGCAAAGTGTATTGCGTATGCTTATCGCGATGGTGATTTCATTATTGTTCACGTTTGGGTTCGGCACGCTTGCCGCCAAGAATAAACACGCTGAGCGTTTGATTATCCCCATGATTGATATTTTGCAATCGGTGCCGGTGTTGGGTTTCTTATCGATTACTATTGCGGGATTCATCGCACTATTTCCTGGCAGCATGATGGGGCCAGAGTGCGCGTGTATCTTCGCTATTTTCACGGCGCAAACCTGGAACATGACATTAGGTTTTTATCAAAGTTTAAAAAGTGTTCCCGAAGATTTACAAGAAGCTGCTGCGATGTTTCATTTAACTGCCTGGCAAAAGTTTTGGCGCGTCGAAGTGCCACTGGCCATGCCGAGTTTAATTTGGAACATGATGATGTCGATGTCAGCCAGCTGGGTATTTCTCGTGGCAGCCGAAGCGATTTCAGTCGCCAACCAAAGCATTACCCTGCCCGGCATTGGCTCTTATATTGCCGCAGCTGTTAGCCATAAAGACATGGCGGGTATTTTATTCGCGATTATCGCGATGTTTGTGGTGATTTTTATTTATGACCAAATTTTATTTCGCCCACTGGTAAAATGGTCGGAAAAATTTCGCTTCGAACAAAACCCCGATGACAAGCAAACGCGATCGTGGGTTGCCATTATTATGGAGCGTGCACATTTATTAAAACTGCTCGACCTCAGCAAACAATTCATTAAAGATATGTTCATCAACCGTTTGTTTTATAACCGACGAAACTTGCATGACATACCAACAGTCAACGTCAGTTCACGACGCTTCATGATCGTATTTTGGTATATCGCGGTTTCTGCCATCATCATCGTGAGCACCGCATACTTATTACATTTTATTTTTTCGGCATTGCCTTACTCAGAAGCTTGGCTAACCTTTAAACTAGGTTGCGCAACACTAACACGCGTGTTGGTGTCAGTGCTCATCAGCTCAATTATCTGGGTGCCCATCGGCGTATGGATTGGCATGAATCCGCGCTTAACCCAAACCATTCAACCGATTATTCAATTCTTAGCGGGTTTCCCAGCTAATTTATTATTCCCATTAGTGGTGATGCTAATTCTGCATTTTGATCTCAACGTGCAAATTTGGGTGACACCTCTGATGACCATCGGCTCGATGTGGTACATTTTATTTAACGTCGTCGCTGGCACATCCACCCTACCCAAAGATTATTTTTACGCCACTGATAACTTCGGCGTAAAAGGTTGGCTATGGTGGAAACGTTTTATTTTACCGGGCGTGTTCCCTTACTACATTACAGGCGCCATCACCGCTGCTGGTGCTGCTTGGAACTTAAGCATCATCGCCGAAGTGATCCAATGGGGTCACACCAAAATCGTCGCCTACGGTCTAGGCGCTTATATTTCAGAATACACCACCAAAGGTGATTTTCATCGCATCGCATTAAGCATTGGTATGATGTGCTTGTTTGTTTTATTCTTTAATCGCTTAGTTTGGAAACCGTTGTATAAATTAGCCGAAGAGCGATATGGGAATTAAAGAGGTAAATCATGTCTAACATCATCGAACTTAAAAATGTGAAGAAATCGTTTAGCAATAGCGAAGGGCAAGAACTGTTGGTGCTTGATGGGGTGGACTTTACCCTGCGCGAAGGTGAAATTGTCGCATTGTTGGGTAAATCCGGTTCGGGAAAATCAACCTTGATGCGTATTATTGCGGGCTTAACGCCAGCATCGACAGGTGAGGTGCAATATTGCGGGCAGGATGTGCATAGCCCCGTGAATGGTGTGTCGATGGTGTTTCAGAGTTTTGCGTTATTGCCTTGGCTCACGGTTTTGCAAAATGTGGAATTGGGTTTAGAAGCGTTAGGTGTGGGTCGTGAAGAACGTCGACAACGGGCATTAAAAGCGATTGATATGATTGGTCTTGATGGTTTCGAATCAGCGTTACCCAAAGAATTATCAGGCGGCATGAAGCAACGGGTCGGATTTGCACGCGCGCTAGTGGTTGACCCGGATATACTGGTGATGGATGAACCGTTTTCCGCACTCGATGTATTAACCGCAGAAAATCTTCGGGGTGACTTGTTAGATTTATGGAAAGAAAAGAAAACCAATTTAAAAGCCATGGTCATTGTTACGCATAATATTGAAGAAGCCGTCGAGCTTGCTGACCGAGTGTTAATCTTTGCGTCGAATCCTGGTTTTGTAAAATCAGAATTACCCATTAAATTACCGCATCCACGTGATGAAGAGTCACCAGGCTTTCGTAAACTGGTTGATGATATTTATCGGTTAATGACTATGCGTGTTGAAAATGATCCACGTCGAGGTCGCCGTCGCACGTTGGGCGTGGATTATCGCCTACCAGATGTTGATGCTTCTGAATTAAATGACATGTTAGAGCGCATGGGTGAGTACGACAGTAAAATTGATTTACCTGAGCTCGCTGAAGAATCACAAATGGACATCGATGATTTGTTCCCAACCATTGAAGCGCTGGAATTATTGAAGTTTTCTATTGCTGATGCTGGTGATATTGAATTAACTGATGCAGGCCGCCAATTTACGAATGCTGATATTTTAGGGCGCAAAGAAATATTCTCTGAACATTTAAAACTTAATATTCCGTTGGCGCAATACATTTGCAAAACGCTGGATGCCAAACATAATCATCGTGTATCTGAAGAGCGTTTTTTAACGAAGCTTGAAGATTATTTCACTGAAAAAGAAGCCGAACGTGTTCTCGCCACCGTGATTGACTGGGGTCGTTATGCGGAATTGTTTGCTTACGATTACAATACCGGTGTGTTGAGTTTGGAAGATCCGGAATAAGCTAAATCGTCATCCCGCACGATGACGACATGAAAAACGATATATCGTCATCCCGCGGCTTGACCGCGGGATCCAACACAGCAGTAGACTCATCAACATTCTCTAGATTGCGCGGTCAAGCCGCACAATGACGACATAAGCCGATGAAGCGATACAACCCATTACGCCATCAGCTTTTTCAAAGCAGGGACAAAAGGCAAGATAATCAAACCAATCACAACACCCACGGTACCGAACCATAAAAAATTATGACTGTAGATGTGTGCGATTTGTAAATTGCTGGCATGCGCAGGAATAGCCGTAAGTTTGGCAATGCCAGAGCCGACAGCAAAACCTGCGGCAATAGCGAGCAACCAGGCACCCATCAAAACACCCACTAATTTTTCAGGCGCCAGCGATGTAATCATCGCTAAACCAATGGCTGATAACGATAGCTCGCCGATCACTTGTAACGCATAAGTGGGTATCAACCATAATGGATCCACTTTATGATTACCTGCGAACAGGATGCTGAGCTTCAAGACAAAAAATGAAACGGAAATAAATAAAATACCACCGGCAAATTTCATTGGCATAGAAGGATTCAATTGTTTGATTTGCAAATATTTCCAAAGCCATGCTAACCCGGGCGATATTAATATAATAAAGAATGGGTTTAGGCCAATAAACATCGGTGCGGGAATCGTCCAGCCCCATAATTCACGTTGTACGATACGTTGTGTAAACAATGTAATCGATGTAAACATTTGCGCATAGAGCGCCCAAAAAATCACAGAAATTAAGGTTAACGTAACCAACACGATTAATTTTTTTCGTTGCTTACCTTCGTAACGAAACGTTAATAAAAATAAACCCACTACGACTAACGCACCAAAGACTGAATATAAATGATCGGCAATCGCAGGATATTTAATGAGTTCTGCTACGATAAAAACACAAGCAATCGTGCCGATATAAATTAAATGTATGTAACGCAGACCAAAGAAGTTTTTTAATAGTAAGGCTTTATTAGGTGATCGGCCGTGATGCCCCAACACACGAAAAGTGTACATACACACGACCATACCAAGCAACATCCCTAAACCTGCAGCACCAAAAGCGGTAGACCAGCCAAATCGTTGCATCAACAATGCACTGATGATACTTGCCATGAATGAGCCAATATTGATGCCCATATAAAATAAAGTGAAGCCGCTTTCGCGACGAATATCATTCTCTTCATACAGCTTACCCAGCAACGCAGAAACATTCGCTTTAAAAAAACCATTACCCGCGACGATACAACCCAAAGCGATATAAAAAAGTGGATGCCCCAAAAACACTAACACCGCATAACCGACAATATAAAACCCACTGCCAATAAAAATACAACGTCGATAACCCAGCAAGCGATCGGCTAGAAAACCGCCAATGACTGGCGTGATATAAACCAGTGCAGAAAAAGCGCCAAACAGCGCATAGGCATTGTTATCATTAAAATTAAACTGCGTGATGAGGTACAGCACAAGCAAGGTTTGCATGGTGTAAAAGCTATAGCGCTCCCACACTTCGGCAAATAATAAGGCATATAAGCCTTTTGGCTGTGCTTGTGTTGTTGGCATATGAATTCATTAATTTTTTGAGTTGATCTAAGACTAACGATTATGACGGGCTTATGCAAGCTACAAGCGGCTTAAGACATGGCTTTTTCAGATGCGATGAGCGAAATTCAATCAAATATTGGCCATAAATAGAACCTATTGAGTTCTCGCTTGTAAGCCATATCGCAAAGCCGCTAGCGATAAAATCAAATAGTTAACGGGACTTAGCCTAAAGCGACATCACATTATATTTATAACTGATTGATTTAAAACAATTGGAGCAACTTATGGGCAACGTGTTGATCAAATTTTGTATCACCGTATCTCTCACGGTTATTGTTTCGCTCTCAAAATTGTTTATTATGAGAACTGAGATTAGACACATGATGCGCCCTCATCCATGTGAATGCTGAAAACACTGTTCAAGGACGAACACGACACCGACAAGGACCGTCAACGTTATCAACCATTCATTATGTCTAGTTTTTTTGAGCCCTTTGAGGGACGAGTTTTCGTCCCTTTTCTTTGTCCACTACAAACATTTCAATTTAACGCAGTTATCACAAGCATCAAACTATAAACTGCATTTCTAATGCTTCTTTTTTAACCTTGGTTACTCACAAAATAACCAAACAAACCACCGAACATTCAATAGGCTTGCGCTTCCGTATTCTTGGTCTAAGCTAATATCTACATTCAACTTCATCAACACAATCACAATAAAATTAACTGGCTAAGGACATACAACAAAATGGTTTGTGTACCCCCCTCATCATGGGAACAGTGTAAGGATTACAGCCAATATAAAGGTCCTAGAGAGCCGAAGTTTTTACGCGAGCGTGTCCAACATTTTTATTCAGAACGGGTGACGCAAAATTGGCACGGTGGTCACATTATGCGTGGGCAACATGCGCATGCTAGCCATCCCTACCCTATTAATTTGGATCATAATGATTATCTATCCATTGCCAACCACTCTGTTATTAGTGACGCGAAAATTAATGCCATAAAAGAGCAATCTAATGATTTGTTAATGTCAGCCATTTTCCTTAAGGGCGAAGATAATCCTCATCGTCAGTTTGAACTCGCTATGGCGCAACATCTCAATATGGAAGATGCCTTAATTTGCCAATCAGGCTATGTCGCCAATGTTGGATTGATTCAATCCATTGCTGATGAACACACACCGGTTTATATCGATGCCATCGCACATATGTCATTATGGGAAGGGATTAAATCAGCTAATGCTGATGCGGTTAGATTCCGACATAATGATGCAGAACATTTAATACGTCAAATTAAACAACACGGCCCTGGTGTTATTGTTGTTGACTCAATTTACAGTACCAATGGCAGCCTCTGTCCGCTTGCTATTATTGCTACTATTGCTGAAAAATACGAATGCGTACTTGTTGTTGATGAATCACATTCATTAGGCACGCACGGACCCAATGGTTCCGGCTTGGTTGCTGAATTAAACTTAACCGATAAAGTTCATTTTATAACAGCCAGTTTAGCAAAAGCATTTGCTTCTCGAGGAGGTATTATTACTTGCTCTGCTCGCAACCGTGAATACCTCATCTTTGAATCGTTACCGGCTATCTTTAGTACTGCTGTTTTGCCCTATGAAGTTGCAGGGTATCAAGCAGCGTTGAATGTTATTCAAAGTGCAGATGAAAGGCGACAATGTTTGCATGACAATGCTGATTTTTTACGCGGGAAATTATTAAATTTAGGTTATAACGTAACCGACAGTCAGTCACAAATTATTTCTTTAGAGGCCGGCAGTGAGCAAAACACGATTATCCTACGTGATGCTTTGCAATCACGGGGTGTAATGGGTTCAGTATTTTGCGCGCCAGCGACAGCAGTTAAACGGTCGCTCGTTAGATTCTGCATGAATGCTGCCATGACAAAACCGGCTCTTGAGCGAATGTCCGTCATTTGTGATGTGATTCGCGAGCAAGTCGGCATGGATAATTGGAATTCAACAAAACGTTTACACAAACAACCTGTGTTTGATAATATCATTCCATTTCCACGTAAGAAACGATCACACGCTCAGAGAACAACTGACACTATTCTTAAACAAGCGATTTAAATTAATCTGCGCTGTTCGCGTTATCTAGCTTCTCTAAGTATTGATGATAACTCGCTATTGGCTGTGCTTCATTGTTATATCCAATATCCGCTGTAATATAAGCATAATAATAGGTATTTTCACCTTTTAGCTCTTCAGCATGATAAAGATTTTTCTTCCAATCACTAGCATCGTAACCATAGTAATCTTTGGTTTGTAGCGCAAAAGGAATTTTATTACCACTACGAATATCGTCTAATACGGCTTCTTCCGCTTTAGCATTTTGAGCAAGCTCATAATGTAACTCCAGATCATCATATAATTTCACTGTCAAAAATGATGGCTTGGCATCCGCATCTAACATTAAGAAACTTCCCGTTATGTCAATCAAATAATATTCAACTATCTTTTTTTCCTTACACAGGCAAACAAAGAATTCAATAAAAGCCGTATCGTTAATAAATGTTGTATTATCCATCGCAAGTAATTTAGTGATTAACTTCGAGACATTCTGAAAATAATCATATTGTAGCGCAGCAATATTATCGTTAATTGATGTAATAATATCACTTGATTGCTTTTGAACAAAAGCATCGATAAGCCCCTTATTAAAGGCATCAATCGCAAGTTTCTCATCGGCTTTTCCCGTCAACATGATTTTCTTCACCGGGATATTCTTTATTTGTTGGCAAAATTCAACACCGTTAATACCAGGCATATCATAATCAACCAACACAACACCAACTTCATTAAAGCGATTTTTGTTATACACTTCATTCTGAATAGCGTTCAAATTCAGCGTGAATGATTGTTGCGATAATGGATCATCACTGGCACCTTCGTAATGAGAAAGTATCTTCTTTGTGATCAAATCATCATTCTTAATTTGTTTTAATTGTCGCAACGCTTCATGTGCTGAAGAAAACATGCAGTAAGCTAAGCTGGGATCCAATTGCAGGCTAAAATTCATAAGGAAATCGCGGTTATCATCCACCATAAATATACGTGTGGGATAATAATAAATAGGTAGGTTCTTTAATTGCATATTAACTCCGTTTGTCGCCGTCTACTTTAGGCAAGTGAATGAGAAATTCCGTGTACTCACCAAACACTGATTGACAAGTGATTTTGCCACCAAAACTTTCCACCACTTTCCGACAGAAGGATAACCCAATACCGGTACCAACCTTGCTGGTTGTGAAAAAACGCTCGAATAATAAAGGTAAGTCTTGAACTGATATCCCTTTACTTGTGTCTTTGAAATGCAATACATTATACCGCGTTTCCTCGCTATACCATAATTCGATATATCCCTTGTTAACTTCCGCAATATAGTACAATGCGTTTTTAATCAGATTAAATAACACATGAATAAGCAGCACATCTGAGCCATAAAACTCAAAGTCATCATGCTTATCCCAGTGAATCAACTCAACACTTTCCGTAGAGGTGAAAGGATAACGCCCCATTGTCTCATCAATACAATGACGCATCGAACACACTTTAAAATGTTTTAATTTTTCAGGCTCGCGTTTAATATTCAGCAGCAACACATCAATAATGGTGTTGGCATAGTCCACTTCTTTTTGAATGCGATCGATAGCAGGTAAAATATCATTAAAATGTGAAGTTCGAATCACCGGCACAGGTAAACCATGATCTTTAGCAGCTAGATATCCTTCATACAACAATGGGATATAATTCTTCAAACCTGCCGTGCCACTTTTAATACCAAGCAATGGCGTTCTGACTTCATGAGCAACATTACTAGTAACCGCCGCCATGCCTTCTAGCTTCTGCTTCTCAGCACTTTCTTTCTGCCGGGTCAATGCAGCTCCGACAACCACCACGAATAAGAACACAAACAAATAAGCGCCACCATCTCTAGGTATAACCAATGAGTCTTGTTGCACAAAGAAAATAGCAAAGGCCACAACAGCACCTATCGTCGTCATTAGCGTTAAGCTCAACCAATCGACTAATAATATCAACATGAAAAGTGCCGCCATTTCTGACATTATCCACACATCAGAGAAATGATTTTTCAACAAAAGATAAGTAAAGAAGAATGGTAAGCTATACAGCAATACAAAGTACCAATAAACCGGTAATGCTTTTTTCAGAGAAGAGGGCCATTGATTTTTAAAAACTAGTAATAAACAAATAAAGCTACCGAATAACCGCAAAGGTAAACTTTCATACGCCTGAGGAAACCAAAAATGCCAAATGATATAATAAACAGGAAAGCCAAAAAACCCAATCACACCTAACGGTATAATTTGATTGCTAGAATTTCTCGTTCGAATAGCTAATGCTTGATACAATTTTTGCAACATACTCTTCCCTAAATATCACCCCAGCCATACTGTAGCAGGCTGAGTGCTGTGATGGCGGCGGTTTCTGTGCGCAGAACGCGTGGGCCTAATTTTACCGTGTTGAAGGCCTGTTGGGTAGCGATTGTTATTTCAGCTTCGGTTAAACCACCTTCTGGGCCGATTAACAGGCGTAAGGCTGAACTTTCGAGCTTGATGTCTTTTAATGTGGCTTGAGCCCTATGGTCCAGCACGATACCGGGGGGCTGGTCGGCTTGTGCTAACCAATCGGATAATGGCATGGGTTGGTGAATAACGGGCAGAACGGTACGGCCGCATTGCTCACAGGCGCTAATGGCGATGCCTTGCCAATGTAGCCAGCGTTTTTGCCAACGCTCCTCGGTGAGTTTGACGTTACAACGTTCGGTAATGAGAGGTGTGATTTCGGTGACACCAAGTTCTGTGGCTTTTTGGATGACGATATCCATGCGCTCACCGCGAGAGATACCTTGGCCTAGATGTAATGCTAAAGGCGACTCGATGTTTTTTTCAATGTATTGATGGAGAGTGACTTCGACTTTGCGTTTGTTAACGCTGGTAACTTCGGCGCTGTACTCACCGCCTTGGCCGTTGAAAAGAATGAGTTCGGCACCGGGTTTTAGACGTAGCACGTTGGCGAGATAGTTTGCGGCACTGTCGGTTAAGACGATGCTGGTGTTGGGCGTGAGGGGGTGTGGGTGGTAGATTCTGGATTGTCGCATAATATTTGAGGATTGAGGATTGAGGATTGAGGGACTAAAGAATCGCTACGTGATGATTAATTTAATATTAAAAATCGCGAAGCGACTCAACGCCCTCTAAATCCTCAATCCTCAATCCTAATCCTCAATATCGATAATAATCGGGTTTGTAGGGCCCTTCTTTGGGAATGCTTAGGTAGTCCGCTTGTGATTGGCTAAGCGTAGTTAATTTCACACCGAGTTTATCTAGGTGTAATCTTGCAACGTCTTCATCCAATTTTTTCGGTAGCATGTACACTTGGTTTTCATAATTTTCGGCGTGTAACCATAATTCTATTTGTGCGATGACTTGGTTGGTGAATGAGTTGGACATCACAAAACTAGGATGACCGGTCGCACAGCCTAGGTTGGCTAAACGTCCTTCGGCTAATAAGGTAATACGTTTACCATCAGGGAATATAATGTGATCGACTTGTGGTTTGATATTTTCCCACTCGTATTGGCGCAGTGAGGCGACATCGATTTCATTATCAAAATGTCCGACATTCAAAACAATAGCTTGGTCTTTCATGGCGGCCATATGGTCATGCGTGATCACATCTTTGTTGCCGGTTGTGGTGACAAAAATATCGCCTTGGCTAGCGGCTTCTTCCATAGTCATGACACGATAGCCTTCCATTGCCGCTTGTAATGCACAAATAGGATCGATTTCAGTGACGCAAATATTAGCGCCTAGACCACGGAATGCTTGCGCAGCACCTTTACCAACATCACCATAACCTAAAATAACTGCGGTTTTACCGGCGACCATGACATCGGTTGCGCGTTTCAAGCCATCCATGACAGATTCACGAATACCGTATAAATTATCGAACTTCGATTTGGTAACAGAATCATTCACGTTCATGGCTGGGGCTAATAATTCATTTTTATCGGCCATGTGATACAAGCGATGCACGCCGGTTGTGGTTTCTTCTGTGATGCCGCGAATGTCATTAAAGAGTTCAGGATATTTTTCATGAATCAATACGGTTAAATCACCACCGTCATCTAAAATCATATTCGGCGTCCAACCATTCACACCATGAATCGTTTGTTCGATGCACCATTGGTATTCTTCTTCTGTTTCGCCTTTCCATGCGAACACGGGCACACCACTAGCGGCAATGGCAGCGGCTGCATGATCTTGCGTGGAGAATATATTACATGATGACCAACGGACTTCAGCACCTAATGCGGTTAAAGTTTCAATTAACACGGCGGTTTGGATGGTCATATGTAAGCAACCGGCGATTCTTGCGTTTTTTAAGGGTTGCTCGGTGGCGTGACGTTCGCGAAGCGCCATTAAGCCGGGCATTTCGGATTCGGCGATGGCGATTTCTTTGCGACCGAAGTCGGCTAGTGTGATGTCGGCGATTTTGTAGTCTGTTGTGGTCATGTTGGGTTTCTCGTTTGTTTAGGTTATTCAGTTTGTCGCTTCGCGGATGTTTTTGATCCGCCCTTTTGGCTGTCTCCCCGCCGGGGGCATTGTTGAGTCATTCCCCTGTAGGGTGGATGAGTGTGAGCGACAGCAAATACATATCCACCAGAGCTCTATCATTTACCACCGCTGGTGGATATATCCGCGCTCCGCGCGAATTTTTATCCACCCTACAATCTCACCCACCAAGGGAGAAGGGGTTAAATTTTTAGTTTTATGATTTTTTCCCAGGTGAAGTTTTCTTCTTCACGGCCGAAGTGGCCGTAGCTAGCGGTAGATTTATAAATCGGGCGATTTAAATCTAGCATATCGATAATGCCGCGTGGTCGTAAGTCAAAATTTTCACGTACCACTTTTATGATTTCATCTTCTGATAACTTACCCGTACCAAAAGTTTCAATGCTAATTGATGTCGGTTCAGCGACGCCAATCGCGTAGGAAAGCTGTAGCTCACATTTGTCAGCAAGGCCTGCGGCAACAATGTTTTTTGCAACGTATCGTGCGGCATAGGCCGCAGAACGATCGACTTTAGTGGCATCTTTACCGGAAAAACAACCACCACCGTGGCGCGCCATGCCACCGTACGTATCGACAATGATTTTACGGCCGGTTAAACCACAATCGCCTAATGGGCCGCCTACGACGAAACGTCCGGTTGGATTGATCATGAAACGGGTTTTGTCATCGATATAGTGTTCGGGTAACACCGGTTTAATAATTTCTTCACGCACGGCTTCGATTAAATCGGCTTGCGAAATGTCTTCACTGTGTTGTGTCGATAACACCACGGTATCAATACCAACAGGCTTGCCATCGATATAACGAAAGGTGATTTGGCTTTTGGCATCGGGACGCAACCATGGCAACGCACCGTTTTTGCGTAATAAGGCTTGGCGTTGCATTAAGCGGTGCGCATAGGTGATTGGTGCGGGCATGAGTACTTCGGTTTCATTACAGGCGTAACCAAACATTAAGCCTTGGTCTCCGGCGCCTTGGTCTTTACCGTCCACGCCTCTGGCAATATCAGCTGATTGTTTGCCAATCGCTGAGACGACGGAGCATGATTCGTAGTCAAAACCTAAATCTGAGTGCGTATAACCGATGTCTTTGATGGTTTGGCGGGCAACATCTTCGACATCGGCCCACGCATTGGTGGTGATTTCACCGCCAACTAAGACCATGCCGGTTTTAACGAAGGTCTCACAGGCGACACGCGCACTGGGATCTTTCGCTAAAATAGCATCCAGCACCGCATCAGAAATCTGATCGGCGATTTTGTCAGGATGGCCTTCTGAGACCGATTCTGAAGTAAATAACTTTTCTATAGGCATAGCTAACTTTTCTCGTTAAAATAGTCAGGACTTAGGCAAAATACAAGCTAACTTGTCACATTCTGCCTAAGCCCTGCAAACACCAATTATACGCAATTTAAGGTTTAATATCATGCACTGGAACGAATATCTTAATTTTATCATCGCCTTATTGGCCATCATGAATCCATTGGGCGCGATTCCTATCTTTTTAGGCTTAACAGCTGATCGGGATTTGAAAGAGCAGCGAAAAACGGCTATTACCACAGGTATTGCCATTGTCGTGATTTTCACCATTTCGATTTGGATAGGACAGCCTTTATTACATGCATTCGGCATTAAAGTGTCGGACTTTCAAGTGGCCGGCGGCATTATTGTCTTTATGATTGGTTTAAACATGCTACATGGCCAAATGCCGCAGTCGCAGCACTCCAATGAAGAACATGAGCAAGCAAAACTGCGTGAATCGGTTGCGATTATCCCGATGGCGATCCCATTAATTGCCGGCCCTGGTGCGATTAGTATGCTAATTGTCGTAACGAGCAAACATGCGCTTTTTAGTGATAAAATTATTTTATCGCTTCTTGCGGCTATTCCCGCAGCCATATTGTTTGGCGCATTATTTTTTGCCGCCAACATTGGTAAATGGGTCGGGCCAGCTGGCATTAAAATCGCGACTCGCGTAATGGGATTAGTGTTAGCAGCAATTGCTGTTTCCATGATTCATAATGGCTTAGCATCAATGTTCCCGGCTTGGATATAGGCTTAGGGCAGTTTGGAACGTAGAATGCTGACTGCCAAGTTATTAAAAAATATTTTAAATAACTGACGCGCTTACGCGGCGGCAAAATAATCTAAAACCTAAGCCCTACCCCCTAAGACCTTTTATAAAAAAACTTCAACCTACAAAACCCAAGGTACACAACATGGCAATCAACACTTTCGACGTACAACTCCAATGGACTAAAATGATCACCCCCAGTGTGATGCATCTAGCTTTTACTCGCCCTGATGGCGAAACGCTTGCGTATATTCCCGGGCAGTTCATTACGTTTATGTTTGAAAATGATGAGGGTAAATTGGTGCGACGCAGTTACAGTTTAGCGAATATTCCAGGGCAAACCGATGAGTTAGAAATTGCGGTGTCACCGGTTGAAGGTGGCTTTGCGACTGACAAATTTTTTAATGCTCAACCAGGCGACGTGATGCCTTGCTCTGGGCCCTTTGGCCGATTAGTGTTAAAAGATGAAGACGTATCGCATATTATTTTAGTCGCCACCGGCACGGGTGTGTCGCCCTATCGCTCTATGTTGCCTAGCATTGCGGAACGTTTGCAGCAGAATAGTCAGCTTAAATTTACCGTGTTACTCGGTGTGCAATACGCGGCTGATTTATTATATGCTGATGACTTTATTGCCTTTGCCGAACAACATGATCGTTTTGAATTTCGTGCTTATTTGAGCCGCGAAGAAAATCTTATCGCACCGCATCAATTTAAAGGTTATGTGCAGTCAGCTTATGAAGGTTTAAATCTGGATCCCGACACTGATGTATTTTACCTCTGCGGTAATCCTAATATGATTGATGATAGTTTTGCGATGCTGCAAGACATGGGATTTGGCTCGCGCAGTGTGCGACGTGAGAAATATATTTCGGCTAAATGAGGGCTTAGGGCTTAGGGCAAATAGCTTAAGTCACTATTATCAGCTAAAACACCGTGACTGCTCGAATAAATAACGCATAAATAATGCTCTTGCCGTGGCATAATCATTTGCATGATGTAACTCAGCACCGGAACGATAATATTGTTGATGAAAAAAATGCTGGACACTACGCAAAGGTGGAAAGCAACATGACACTGCGCCAAAACATTCGTCCATTTTTGAAACGGCTTGTTCAATGACCACTTGTGGTAATTGTTGCTTAATAGGGTACGTCGCCAATGCCTGACACGACTGCCAAATCGCCTTTGCAACCCCTCTGTGGCCCCCTACAAAAAAATTTATGTTGCAAAAGTCTGTTTTTATATCGTTTATAAGCTCATTATAGACATACGTTCTTAGATCTAAGTCTGTCGCACTACCTGCATAATTTACCTGCACTAGTTGAAGGTAACGACCACTCTCTAGTGATGGCAAGCTATCATGCGCCATTCCCGCTAATGTTGTCGCAGAAGATATTGAGGAAATCACCTGACGCTGACGCCCAAATTGCCACGCGGCATAGAAAAGTTTTCCAGCAGCGTAGTCAATCAAATACACAGCGCTTATGTGTTGTGACGAAACTGATGGCGCAACATAGAAATTTTTTAACTGAGGTACAAGCGACTGATAGCTCATATTATTATCCTGAATGACTACCGAAAAGTATAGTGAGTAATCTGAAAAATACTATTGAAAAAACATCGCTGCGACAACAGCAATTACGCTAACCTACGTGCCATGCGCTAAACTCTAACTAAAACCGATAAACCACGCCACCCGTAAATGTATCAAACGGCGGTATTTTCGTAAACGATCCACCATTGGTGACTTGGCCTTGTTGCGCACCGCCATTGTAGGCATTGCCATCACCTAAGGTATGGAGCCATTGCACATTCACCATGAAGCTTGTATTGATGCGGTAATCCCAACCGATAGCAAACGCAGGTCGGTAAATTTGAGCATAGGACTTTGCGTAATCGGTTGAATCAATTTCTGATGAGATATACGCCATGCCGGCTTTCACAAAAAAATCGAAATTATTCACGAAAGGCACGCGACCGACTAACATGGCATCTAAATCATAACTGCTTACGCTTGAGCTGCCGTGGCCATTGCTTAATGTCGCTTTGGAACTGGGCAAATAATCATAAGCGACTTCGACGCCGAAGTATTCATTGAAATTATAACCACCGGACAAACGGCCAGTGAAACCACCGTCGTGTTGGTTGTGAGCTTGCCACAAATTGTTGTTACCAAAAAAGCTATTGTCAGATGAGAAATGGTTGAGCGCATAACCGGCGCTGAGGCCAACATAATAACCGCTGATGCCATCGTCGCCCGCATAGGTTGGTGCGGTATCAGCTAAGGCTGTTGCGGTTAAAACCGTTAAGCACGAAATTAAGGTGATCTTTTTTAACATGTGTTGTCTCTCAATAAAATGGTTGATGGCTGAGTATGACCTACTTACCATCACCCGCTACTGCTGGTGGAACTATCCGCGCTTCGCGCGAACTTTTATCCACCCTACTTTAGGTTACAATCTTGCGCCAAGGCCCAAGCCATAGAAATCAGATTTGGGGATACCGCGGCCATTGGCAAAGCTACCGGCTTTACCTTGGGTGTGGAACCATTGGAAATTCCCATAGAAATGTCCGGTGAAATCATAAGTTAAGCCCATGCCGTAGGAAAAGACCCATTGGTGCATTTTTTGCGTATCGATGGCGGGCTGTTTGAAGGTGGCTAACATATAGCTGCTACCCATTTTGAAAAACACGGAGAAGTGATCCACTAAATGCGTACTACCCACCAATAACATGTTAATCGCGCTTTCACTGATAACGCCGCCTTCTCGATTGGTCGCATCTTTTTGGCCTAGGTAGCCGACATCAAACGCTAAGTTAGGCAACAAGTCATAACCCGCTGATACACCACCGCCAAATAACCCATTGTTATTGAGACCATGAAAATGCGTGGCACTCCAACCCAAATTCGCTTCGGCATGAATTTTCGATAGCTGATTTTGCAAGGCCACATTTTCATCTGGCTGATTAGGCGCTTGCATCTGCGACTGGTCTTGCGCTTGGCTCTGATCGGGATTATTGCTAGCCGGCGCGCTATAGTTATCATCCGCCGCCAATGCTGTGCTAGCGATTGAACAAGCCAAAATCAAGGGAAGAATGCGTTTCATGAGGTTCTCTCTGTGCGTGCGTTATAGGATAGGGGAATGATATAAAGGTTAGGGCTCAGTTGCAAGTTATAAAAAAAGCGGGTTAAAAACCCGCTTTTTTGTTTGAACAACTTGACTTAGAATTTGTAAACTAAATTAGCTGTGAACAAGTTCATTTGTGGGATAGTACCAGACAATGCCTGACCCTCAGAATTTTCGAAACTTGTTTTCACACCGCTTTGTTGCAGAATTTGTTTCCATTCAGCTTGGGCTGATAAATGCTCAGTAAACGCATAGTTAACACCCAGACCGTAAGTGAAAGCAACAGAATCTGTCGTAAAGGCACTATAGCCGCCCACCGTCGCATCACCAGAAACACCACCAAGCGTGTTATCAGAATGCAAATATTCGCCACCAACTTTAACAAAGCCACTTAGGCCGTGAAATGCTGGTGTATAGCCGACCAAACCAAATCCAATGCCTTGCATGCTAGTTGACACACCCTCAAGCGTTGTAACAGGGCCATCAGAAGTTATCATAGTGTCACTTGAAGCTTGCGTTGTATTAGCAAAACGATCATAGCTCATTTCAAAACCTAAATATTTGTTGATCATGTAACCACCAAATATTGAACCTGCTAAGCCGCCTTGAACTTGGTTAGCACTAAAAGCGCCACCGATATCACTAGCCGCTACTTTTGTCACGCCTGACTGCACATTAGAATAACCTGCACCCACACCGACAAACCAGCCATTACCTTTTGTAAATGACGAACCAGATGCCATTGCCTTCGGCGCAGCGATTGCCGTGCCACCCATTACCATTGCTGTTGCTACAGCTGCTGCAATAATTGTCTTTTTCATCTCTCTCTCCTTTAAGATTAATATTTCGATATTTCATCGCACCGTCTCCTGGGTGCAACGAAGCGAGATTAGATTATCATAAAAATAACGTATGTGGAATAGTCTGGTTAATTTGTAAGCAATATATGTTTAGGTTGATTTTTTAACTAGGGCATCAAAGACTATTTTGATTATTTTTTCATCAGAACCGGCTTCGATTTCACGTGCACCCCCCCATGGGTTGTGCACGTAAAACCGTAGCAGGACATCAATTAGAATGAATAAGCCAATTGAGCTAAAAATAGATTCATTTGTGGAACTGTCACTGTTGTATCTATGTTGGTTGACACATTTTTTTGCTGCAACACTTGCTTCCATTCTCCACGTGCGATGAGATGCTGAGTAATGTTATAACTCATACCCGCGCCGTAGGCTAGGCCTACACTGTTGGTTGTTGCATTCATGTCGAACGATCTACCGTGCAAATATTCACCGCCCAGTTTGACGAAAAGGCGCATGCCGTGTAGTGCAGGTGTGTTACCCACCAATCCAAAACCGATGCCATTATATTTAGTGCCACCCGCTAATGTGCCATCGCCATCGGCTACATAGGTTGAGGTGTTAGCTATATCATCATAACTGACTTCCATGCCGATATACTGGTTAAAGTTGTAGCCGGCAAATACATTACCTGCGAGCCCACCGGGAATGCCTTCATAATGTGAGCCATCCATTGTATGAGATTGCTTATCTTGCACGTAAGAATAACCGGCACCAAGACCTGCATACCAATGCAATTCGCTAGTGCTTGACACTTTCGGCGCAGCGATGGCTGTACCACCCATTATCATTGCTGTTGCGACAGCGGCTGCAATCATTGTTTTTTTCATCTCACTCTCCTTAATAGTTAATACCTAAAGATTGTATCGCATCATCTCTCGATGCAATAAACTGCGGTTAGATTATCAGAAAAATTACACATGTAAAACAAATTGAGCAGATTGCACAAAAGCTGTGCTTAGCTTAATTTTTTAACTAGGGTATCGAAAAACGTTTGAGTTATTTTTTCATCAGCATCGGCTTCGATTTCTCGCACACAGGTAGGGCTGGTGACATTGATTTCGGTTAAATAATCACCAATGACATCTAACCCAGCAAAGAGGATGCCATTAGCTTTTAAGTACGGGCCGACTTGTTGGCAAATCCATTGTTCACGTTCGGTTAATGGCATCACTTCACCGCGGCCGCCGGCGGCTAAGTTGGCACGCACACTGCCTTCAGCCGGAAAACGCGCTAAGGCGTGCATGATGGGCTCGCCGTTGATCATAATGATGCGCTTATCGCCTTGCGCTATTTCGGGGAGATAACATTGCGCCATTAACGGCAAGGTTTGTTGTTGGGTTAGGTAATCGATTTTTTCTAATAAGGTGGTTTCGTCTTGCACGCGGAAAACATCGCGACCCGCCATGCCGTCTAATGGTTTCACAATGATATCTTGATGCTCTGCAAAAAAGGATTGAATGGTTTTGCTATCGGTTGCGATTAAGGTGGGCGCGCAACATTGCGGGAAATGCGTGATGATGAACTTTTCATTGGTGTTACGTAATGCTTCAGGATCATTCACCACTAAGCTGCCATTGGCTTTAGCGTGGTCTAGGAAATAAGTGGTATAGATGTAAGGGATATCGACGGGGGGATCTTTGCGCATTAAGATGATGTCGAGGTCACTCAGCTCAATGGTCTGTTGTTCGTGGGGAGTGTAATAGTTGTCACTATCCTCGACAGTGATTCGCGTGCTATTGGCGTAGGCTTTACCGTCGAGCCAGAATAAATCTTGTTGCTGAAGGTAGTGGATTTGCCAATCGCGTTGTTGGGCCTCGAGTAGCATGGTGAAGCTGGTGTCGTGAGTGGGGTCGATGGCTTCGATGGGGTCCATGATGATGCCGAGTTTCATAATTTTTCCTATCTTTTAATTTGTTGATGGCTGCGCCAGCGCTATTTGATCCCCCCTCATCCGACCCTGCGGGCCACCTTCTCCCCTCGCGGGGAGAAGATGCCCTTGGGCAGATGAGGGGTGATTTAAATCATTATTCGCGCATAGCGAGGATTCCGCTAGCTAGCAGCCAATTCACGAGCTGCTGCTACTAACGCCAACCTTGCCACCACACCATAGGCATAAAATCGATTTTCACAAGGCTCACCTGGCACGTTACACGGTTTCATAAAAGCCAATGGTTCAAAATGCGCACCCGGCGCGTTTAAATTTTCAGTGACACCTCTTTTACCGTGCACACGGTAAAAACCACCGACAACATGTTGGCCAATCATATACACAACTGGCTCGGCGACGGACTGTTCATCACCCCACGTTTCAAACGTATAAACGCCTTCTTGCAAAATCACACGGCTCACACCTTCGCCACCTTTGGTGGTCGACATTTTAGTGCGCTGTTTGCGATTTAGATTCACTAAGTCATCCGGACTAGTGGCTGTCATGATACCCATGCCGTAACTACCAGCATCGGCTTTGACAATAATAAAGGGTTTTTCAGTAATGCCGTATTGAACGTATTTTTCTTTCATGGCAGCGAAGAGTTTTGTTGAATTGGCATAAAGACAATCTTCCCCTTCGCGTTCCATATAATTAATTTTGCCGCAATTACGATGCAAGGGTGTTAACAACCAAGGATCAATATCAAACAATTCACAAAATTCTGCCGCCACATTAAAGTAATAAGAAAAATGCTCGGACTTCAAACGCGTTGACCAGCCCAATGAAAGCGGCGGCATAATGGGTTGCTTAAGGTTTTGCAAGATAACCGGTTGGTCACCTGATAGGTCATTATTCAAAAGCACTAAATCGGGCACAAAATCATTCAACTTCACGCTATCACCATCACGCTGCAAGGGTTCTAGCACAATCGATTTGCCTGATGGTAATTCAAAGGTTTGCGCCTCGGTGAGGTCGGCTAACATTGACCCTATGCGCACATCAAAACCGGCCATGGTGAAAATTTGTTGTAACACTGCAACACTGTCTAAATAAAAGTGATTACGCGTATGATTTTCAGGCACCAAGACTATTTTACTTGCGCCGGGCAATTGACTATCGACAATTTGTTGCGCCGCTTGCACACACAAAGGTAAAAACTCGGGGTTTAAATTGTTAAAGCCAGCAGGGAATAAATTCGTGTCGACGGGTGCGAGTTTGAAACCCGCATTACGTAAATCGACTGAACCATAAATTGGCGCGGGTGTTTTGCGGAACTGTTCACGCAACCAGGTTTCAATTTCACATTGGTTGTCTAAAAAAACTTTTTCTAAGGTTTGCAGTGGGCCGGTTAAAGCGGTGGTGAGGCAAGGCACTTGTAGCATTTCGGACATGGGCTTCTCAAGGTTATTTATTGCTATGTGGAGATGGCATTGTACTTATTCAAGGCTATAATGATAACACCATTTAATTTGAAGGAAATCAACATGCAACATGCCAGTCGTTTTTTAACCCTAGTGAATAAAGCTAAAGAACACATCAAAGAAGTCGATATCGAACAAGCTAAGCAACTGCTTGATAATGATAAAGATATTATTCTCATCGATACGCGTGAAGAGAGTGAGTGGGCAAGTGGGCATCTGCCGGACGCTATACATCTGGGCAAAGGCGTGATTGAGCGTGATATTGAACGTATGGTGCCGGAGACGGATACCACCTTGATTTTATATTGCGGTGGCGGTTATCGCTCGGCATTAGCGGCGATGAATTTACAAGTTATGGGTTACACGAATGTGATCTCGATGGATGGTGGGTTTAAGGGTTGGGTTGCTGCAGGCTTGCCTGTTATGTAATGACTTCTTCTGCCCGTGAGGGGTGTTGTTGAATATTAAGTAGGGTGGATAAAAATTCGCACGAAGTGCGGATATATCCACCAGCAGTGGTTAACCATAGAGCCCTGGTGGATATGTATTCGCTGTCGCTCACACTTTTATCCACCCTACAGGGGAATTATTCAACAACACCCCTCGCGGGGAGAAGGGATAAGATACACATCAAACCGCGTAGTTTTGCCTGTAATTTGGTGTGTAGGTTCTTTATCACCAATAAAACCCGCTAGTTTAGGGCGTTTAACGACTACGCGTTTTTCGGCTTTTTCTAATGCTGCATTAAACAAGCTTTCAACATCTTGATCATTACCCACTAATTCGCGAATGATACGCATTTCTTTTTTCACCAATGCGGATTTTTTACGATCGGGATACATCGGGTCTAAATAAATCACGTCTGGTTTTTCAGTGAGTTGATTTAAATATTGAATGCTATCGGCTTCAATTAATTGCATCCGTTCGATGATGGGTGTTAAATTTTCATCTTGACGTGCACGTTGCATTGCATCTTGTAGCAATGACACTAACACAGAGGATCGTTCTAACAATGTCACTTGGCAACCGCAACACGCGATGACAAACGCATCACGCCCCATGCCTGCCGTGACATCCAACACCGTTGGGATATTATTCTTTTTAACACCAATGGCTTTGGCTAATGGCTCACTTTTACCAATGCCTTGTTGAAAGCGATGGGCGAGTTTGCCTTCACTGAAGTCTAAATAAAAAGGGTTATGTTCGGGATGCGTCAATTCTAAGCGTTGTTCGGTGGAATGCAATTGCCACGTCATGGGAAAATACGATCGATTTCAGCAATGCGTCGACAACGGTCGATTAAACTCGGCTTGCTGGGATTAACCACAATCGCTTTATTCACACCTTCCCATACGGCTAAGTCTGGCGTGTCGTTACCCGCGTAATCATATTGCTTTACACCAAAACGTTTGGTTAACGCTTCGCGTTTATTGGCAGCGCGTAAATTGGTTTTTCCATCGCTGGCCATCACTTCATCAAACAAGCCAACGTGATCGGCTACGGTTTGAGCGAAAGCTTGATCCGTCGCGGTCACTAATACGACTTTTCGGCCTTTGGCTTTTTCATCTTTAATCCATTCAACCAAAGCTTTATTATAAGGCAATTGGCTGGGATCGATAGTGACACGTTTAGCGATTTGACGCTTCATTGCAGCCAAGCCACCTAATAACCAAAACGGAAATAAGAACACTAAAAGCGGATTGCGTTTAAACATTTGTATCGCTGCATCACGTGCGGTATCGGTACGAACTAACGTACCATCTAAATCAATACATAATACTATCATTCGACTGTCACCGATTTCGCTAAGTTACGTGGTTGATCGACATCCGTGCCTTTTAATACGGCTACGTGGTAAGCCAATAACTGCAATGGTAAGGTATACACTATCGGCGCAATAATAGAATCAACATGCGGCATGTTAATAATGGTGACACCGTCGGAGGCTTCCATTTGACTGGTTTCGTCAGCAAACACTATCAACTCACCACCGCGTGCGCGTACTTCTTGTAAGTTAGATTTCAGTTTTTCTAACAATTGATCGTTCGGTGCAACGGCAACCACTGGCATATGTTCATCAACCAAGGCTAATGGGCCATGCTTTAATTCACCAGCCGCATAAGCTTCCGCATGAATATACGATATTTCTTTTAACTTTAACGCACCTTCCATCGCGATGGGTGATTGCGCACCACGTCCTAAGAATAAGGTGTGATGCTTATCAGCAAAACGTTTGGATAAGGCTTTGATTTCGCCATCCAGCTTCAACACTTGAATGATCATATCAGGCAAGCGACGCAATTGTTCAACGAATGCTTTTTCGTCAAAACTCGGTAACCGTTTCGCTAATAAACCGGTTAATAACAGCAGTGCTGTTAATTGCGTGGTGAAAGCTTTGGTTGATGCCACACCAATTTCAGGGCCTGCATGTGTCATCAAAGCAAAATCCGACTCGCGCACTAATGAACTTTCAGGCACATTACAAATCGTCATGCTACCAATATAATCTTTGCCATCACGTAATGCTGCTAACGTATCCGCCGTTTCACCCGATTGCGACAAGCTGACAAAAACAGTGTTAGGTTGCACCACTGCATTACGATAACGAATTTCACTGGCCAACTCGACGCGGCAAGGCATGCGGGCAATCGATTCCAACCAATAACGCCCGACTAATGCGGCATGATAACTCGTACCACAGGCAACGAACTGTAAACGCTCGGCTTTCTTCAAGATATCAGTCGCTTTTGTGCCTAATAAATTTTCTAAAATATGATCGCCACTAAGACGGCCTTCTAAGGTGTCGCTGATTGAACGTGGTTGCTCGTAAATCTCTTTCAACATGTAGTGACGGTATTTGCCTTTAGTTGTCGTTTCATGTTGCAAATTTGATTCATGAATAGCTCGCTCGACAGCTTTTCCAGCGGCATCAACAATGTCGATATGATCAAACCGCATATCAGCAATGTCACCTTCGTCAAGGTAAATAAACTGTTGCGTCACTGGTAATAACGCTAGTTGATCTGACGCGATAAAGTTTTCATCGATACCTAGGCCAATCACTAACGGACTGCCTTGACGCACGGCAATTAAACGACCCGGTTCAGCTTGATAGATAATACCTAGCGCATAAGCACCGCGTAACTGTGCAATCGTCGCTTTTACGGCAGCCATAAAATCATTACTGCGCTTAAACTCATGCGCGAGTAAATGTACGATAACTTCTGTATCTGTTTCAGAACTAAAGGTAAAACCGGCTTTGGTTAATTGCTCACGCAGACTTTCGTAATTCTCAATAATGCCATTATGCACAATAGCAAAACTACCCGACATATGGGGGTGCGCATTAGCTTCACTCGGTTCACCATGCGTGGCCCAACGCGTATGGGCAATACCCGTGTGACCATGGACGGGGCTTTTCTCTATTTGCGCTTCTAAATCACTGACTTTGCCTTTAGCGCGCGCACGCTGTAAGTCACCCTCGTCACTTAATAATGCCACGCCCGCAGAATCATAACCGCGATACTCTAGACGATGTAAACCTGTTACTAAAATTTTCTCAACGTTGCGCTGTGCAACTGCACCGACGATTCCACACATGGTTAATCCTTTTTCTTAGGCCGTTGCCAACCTTTAATCGTTGTTTGTTTGGTGCGAGCTAAGGTTAGCTCGCTGTCTGGGGCATCTTTATTGATGGTTGAGCCAGCGCCAATGGTAGCATCTTTGCCAATGGTGACGGGGGCGACAAGGGATGAGTTGGAGCCGATGAAGGCGCCATCTTTTATGGTGGTGGTGAATTTATTCATGCCGTCATAATTACAGGTAATAGTGCCTGCACCGATGTTAACGCCTTTGCCTATTTCAGCATCGCCTAGATAAGTTAAGTGGCTGACTTTACTACCAGCGCCGATGTTAGCTTTTTTGGTTTCGACAAAATTGCCAACCTTTGCGCCTTTGGCTAAATGAGTGCCTGGACGAAGACGAGCGAAAGGACCGACTTCACATTGCTCGGCGATTATGGCATCTTCAATGTCGCAGTTCGATTTAATGATGGTATTATCGCCAATCGTCACATTTTTCAAGATGACATTAGGGCCGATGCTGACATAATTGCCTAAGCTCACTTTGCCTTCGATGATGACATTCACATCAATAACGACATCTTGACCCACATTAAGTTCGCCTCGCAAATCAAAGCGTTTGGGGTCGTGCAAAGTAACACCTTGCAACATAATTTCATTGGCCATTTGTTCCTGCCTATAGCGTTCTAAACGTGCCAATTGCACACGGTCGTTGACGCTCCATATTTCTTGCTCTTGGTCTGGGTGGGTGGTATTGATCGTTTTGCCTTCTGCCACTGCCATGGCAATGACATCGGTTAAGTATAATTCGCCTTGTTGGTTGTGGCTTTTGAGATTCGGTAACCAACGTTGTAAATCAGCAACAGCAAACACATAAATGCCTGCGTTAATTTCGGTGATGGCACGTTGTGCCGTGCTAGCATCTTTTTCTTCAACTATTTCTACCGCTTGACCCTTGGCATCACGGATAATACGACCTAAGCCTGTTGGGTTATCTAAACTAACCGTTAATAAACCCACGCCGTCTTTAGGTGTCACGTCGATTAAACGGGTTAAAGTTGCTTCGCTGATAAGTGGGTTGTCGCCGACTAAGACTAACACTTGGTCATTAGCGTCAAGCAAAGGTAAGACTTGCTGTACCGCATGGCCTGTACCGAGCTGCTCGGTTTGCTCAACACATTCGACCGATAAATCATTTAATTGTGCACGAACTTGCGCTGCACCAAAACCGATAACAGGGTAAATCGCTTTAGGATTTAATGTGATTGCTGTTTCAGCAATCCAACGTAACATGGGCTTGCCTGCCACAGGGTGTAACACTTTGGGCAGTTGAGATTTCATGCGAGTGCCGCGACCGGCAGCGAGGATGATGATGTTTAATGACATGGGTTACCTCGGGTAGAATGGTTTGGTGGCTGCGATGCGGCAATTATTGCGAGCCTTGCTCGCCCCTCATCCGGCCTTCGGCCTGTCTCCCGAAACGGGAGAAAGGGAATATTATAGGCGGTCTTTTAAGCGGCTAATGGCGCGTAATTGTGCCATCGCTTGCGCTAATTCAGCACTGGCCGCATTAAAATCTAAATCAGATTTTTTATCTTTCAACGCTTTTTCAGCGCGTTTTTTGGCTTCAACAGCTGCGACTTCATCTAAGTCACTAGCACGCGTAATGGTGTCGGCCAACACGGTAACAAGATGGGGCTGCACTTCTAATACACCACCCGACACATAATAAATATCTTCTGTGCCATTATGTGCTAAACGTATTTCACCGGGTTTTAAATGTGTCAACAATGGCGTATGACCAGGATGCACACCTAGTTCACCGACTTCACCCATGGCAGTGACATGATCAACAGCACCTGAAAAAATTTCTTCTTCTGCACTTACGATGTCAACTTGTAATGTATCCAATCTAAACTCCAAACTCTAAGCTCTAAACGCCAACTATAGCTTCTTAGCTTTCTCTTCAGCTTCATCAATGGTTCCTACCATATAAAAAGCCTGTTCAGGTAAGTGATCATAATCACCGTCAATAATACCTTTAAATCCACGAATGGTTTCAGCTAATGGCACGTAATGCCCCGGTGCGCCCGTGAAAATTTCTGCCACGAAGAAAGGTTGTGACAAGAATTTTTGAATTTTACGTGCACGTGATACCGTTAAACGATCATCTTCTGATAATTCATCCATACCTAAAATAGCGATAATATCACGTAATTCTTTATAACGTTGTAAGGTTCTTTGCACGCCTTGCGCCGTATCATAATGCTCTTGGCTGACAACTTGTGGATCTAACTGACGACTCGTTGAATCCAATGGATCAACAGCGGGATAAATACCTAACTCTGCAATTTGGCGAGACAACACGATAGTTGAATCTAAATGTGCGAAGGTTGTGGCGGGTGATGGATCTGTTAAATCATCCGCGGGGACATAAACCGCTTGAATCGAGGTGATTGAACCTGTTTTCGTTGACGTAATGCGCTCTTGCAAGGCACCCATTTCTGCTGCCAACGTAGGTTGGTAACCCACTGCTGATGGTATGCGGCCTAACAAAGCTGAAACTTCAACACCGGCTAAGGTATAACGATAAATATTATCAATAAATAATAAAACATCATTACCTTCATCACGAAAACTTTCAGCAACCGTTAAACCGGTTAAGCCCACACGTAAACGGTTGCCTGGTGGCTCATTCATTTGACCGTAAACTAATGATACTTTATCTAATACGTTGGATTCTTTCATCTCGTGATAAAAATCATTACCTTCACGTGTACGCTCACCCACACCAGTGAAGACAGAGTAACCACTGTGCTCAGCCGCGATGTTACGAATCAATTCCATCATGGTAACGGTTTTACCGACACCTGCACCACCAAATAAACCGACTTTACCACCACGTGCAAATGGGCAAATCAAGTCGATGACTTTAATACCGGTTTCTAATACTTCACTGCTGGCTGCCAACTCATCATATTTAGGTGCAGCACGATGAATTTCACGCTTATCAGCTTCAATCTCACCTTTTTCATCAATGGCTTCGCCCAATACATTCATGATGCGGCCCAAGGTAGGCTTGCCTACAGGTACTTTAATCGCGGAACCAGTATTTTCAACTTCCATGTTACGCTTTAAACCTTCTGATGAACCCATGGCAATTGCTCGCACGATACCATCACCCAACTGTTGTTGCACTTCAAGTGTTAAACCTGTTGCACCGACAATAATCGCATCGTAAATATTTGGCACTTCATCACGTGGGAATTCCACATCGACGACAGCCCCAATGATTTGTACTACTTTACCTAACTTCGCTTTAACTTCTGACATGTCTCATCACCTTGTTTCTTGGTTCGGCATTCAGTGCTAAGTGCTTGTAGCTTAGTCATGTTTTTTGAAGGATATTTCTCAACCCTCAGCCCACAATCCTCAATCCTACTAAGCCCTAAGCCCTAAAACCTAAACCCTCATTCATACTGCTGCTGCACCCGCAACAATTTCTGCTAATTCTTGTGTAATCGCTGATTGACGTGCTTTGTTATACGCCAATTGCAATTCATCTATCATTTTACCGGCGTTATCGGTCGCGTTTTTCATCGCTACCATTCGCGCCGCTTGCTCACACGCTAAGTTTTCCACCACTGCTTGATACACTTGTGATTCGACATAACGTGTTAACAAACTGGTTAGAATCGCTCGCGCGTCATCAGGCTCATAAATATAATCCCATTGATGATGTTCTGAACTTTCATCGTCCGCATGAATAATCGGTAGCAACTGCTCAACTTGTGGCGTTTGAATCATGGTATTCACGAATTCATTTGAACACACGTACACTGCATCCAATGCACCATTAGAATACATATCGAGCAATACTTTTACGACACCAATTAAGTCGGTTATGCTTGGCGTATCACCCAAGTGATCGGTATGGGCAACAACGTTACCACCAAAGCGATGAAAAAAGTTTTCGGCTTTCGTACCGATGGGGCACAAATCGACTTCGACATCGTTCGTGCGCAAATTTTTCATATGCACCATCATTTCTTTAAACAAACGAATATTCAAACCACCACATAAACCACGATCAGACGATACAATAATGTAACCTGCGCGTTTCACTTCACGCTCTTGCATGAACGGATGTTTGTATTCGGGGTTACTGTTGGCAATATGACCAATGACTTGACGAATTTTATGCGCATAAGGTCGAGCACGATGCATTTGATCTTGTGCTTTGCGCATTTTACTGGCGGCAACCATTTCCATGGCACGCGTAATTTTACGCGTTTTATTCACACCACCAATTTTCGATTTAATTTCTTTAACGTTTGCCATCAATTAGGGCTTAGGTGTTAAAACTTAGGGCTTAGTAAAATCAGTAGCAACCCAAAGCATTCAACCTATAGCACTCCTCCTACCATGTTCCGGTTTTTTTAAAACTATCCAATGCATCAGCTAGCTGTTTTGCAATTGCTTCATCATACTTGCCGGTGTCATCCATTAATTTGATTACGTCAGCATGCTCATCGTGCATATAACGTTGTAAAGCATGCTCGAAGTCTAATACTTTGTTAACTTCGATATCATCAACATAACCTTTGCTGACGGCAAACAAACTCACAGCCATTTCACCGGTTGTCATCGGTTCATACTGTGGTTGTTTCAAAATTTCCATAGCGCGTTGACCACGTTCTAATTGTTTACGTGTCGCGTCATCTAAATCTGATGCGAACTGAGCGAATGCTTCTAGCTCACGGTATTGCGCTAACTCTAAACGCAACATGCTGCCACCAAGCTTTTTAATGACTTTGGTTTGCGCAGCACCACCGACACGAGAAACGGATAAACCGGAATTCATTGCTGGGCGGAAACCTGAGTTAAACAAATCAGTTTCTAAATAAATTTGACCATCGGTAATAGAGATCACGTTAGTTGGAACAAATGCTGACACATCACCTGCTTGGGTTTCGATAATGGGCAATGCAGTTAACGAACCAGTTTTACCCGTCACTTTACCCTCAGTCAAACGCTCTACATATTCTGCTGTTACACGCGATGAACGCTCTAACAAACGTGAATGAATGTAGAATACATCACCAGGATACGCTTCACGACCCGGTGGACGGCGAAGCAATAATGAAATCTGACGATAAGCCCAAGCTTGTTTCGTTAAATCATCATAAATAATTAAAGCATCTTCACCACGGTCACGGAAATATTCGCCCATGGCACAACCTGAATACGGTGCCATAAATTGTAATGCTGCTGAATCAGACGCGTTAGCGGCAACCACGACCGTGTGCGCCATCGCACCGTGCTCTTCTAGCTTAGTCACAACACGTGCAACGGATGAGGCTTTTTGCCCAATCGCTACATAAATACATTTAACGCCAGTATCTTTTTGATTGATAATCGCGTCGATGGCTAAAGCTGATTTACCCGTTTGACGATCACCAATAATCAACTCACGCTGGCCACGACCCACAGGCACTAACGCATCAACCACTTTCAAACCGGTTGCTAATGGTTGCGTAACGGGTTCACGGTCGATTACACCAGGTGCAATTTTCTCAACGGGTGATGTGAGTTTGGTTTCGATAGGGCCTTTGCCATCGATAGGGTTACCTAATGCATCAACCACACGGCCTAACAATTCTGGACCCACTGGCACTTCTAAAATACGCCCCGTACATTTTGCCACTTGGCCTTCAATAATGCCTTCTTCATCACCCAGCACAACGGCGCCGACTGAATCTTGCTCAAGATTTAATGCCATACCGTAAACACCGGTGGTGAATTCGATCATTTCACCGTACATCACATCATCTAAACCGTGAATACGCACAATGCCATCTTTGACACTGACGATAGTGCCTTCTGTGCGTGCTTCTGACACAGATTCAAATTGACCAATACGATTTTTTATTAATTCACTAATTTCTGCTGCGGATAATTGTGCTACTGCCATACTTAATTCCTCTAAATGCCCGTTAAACTTTTCGTTAATTTTTCTAATCGCCCTTGCGCCGAACCATCGATGACTAAATCATCGGCTCGGACAATGGCACCACCCAACAATGTTGGATCGATTGTATAATTCAATGTGACGTGTTTATCCAAACGTTTTTCTAACGCTTGAATTAAATTTGCTTGTTGATCATCAGACAATGCTTTTGCGGCGGTCACTTCGACATCAACTTTTTGCTCAAGCTGTGCTTGGTACTTGTCGTATAAAATAGCAATGGCAGGTAACACTAACAAACGGCCTTCATCGGCTAACAAACGAATATAATTCTCACCACCGTCAACCATCACTTGTTGTGTCATCTCAATTAACAACTCAGCAGCTTGCTGTTGTGTCACATGCGGGTTTGTTAAATAATCTTGCACTTGCTTGTCACCCACCATCGCAGCTAATGCTTGCAATAAAACAAACCAGGCAGCTAATTGCTGCTGTTCATGCGCATATTCAAATGCCGCTTTGGCATAAGGTCTGGCAACTGTGGTTTCTTCTGATGACATCATTTCTCTCATTTTACTGGTTCAGACTTCCTTTAAGAAAGTTATAACTCAGCGATCAACTCATCTACCATTCTATCGGCATCGTTATCGGTAATATTACGCTGCAACACTTTTTCGGCGCCAGCGACAGCTAACTTAGCCACCTCTTTGCGTAATGCTTCACGTGCGGCATTCACTTCTTGTTCAATTTCAGCTTGTGCATTGGCTAAGATACGCTCGCCTTCACTACGTGCTTTTTGTTGTGATTCGTCAACAATTGAATGGGCACGTTTATTCGCATCTTCCACTATTTTAGCGGCATCTTGCTTTGCCTTCGCTAAAATATCACGCATTTTATGCTCGGCAATTTCTAACTCGCGATGACCTTTCTGCGCAGCAGCCAAACCATCAGCGATTTTTTTCGCACGCTCATTCAACACTTTCATGAATAACGGCCAAATGTATTTCATGGTGATGAAAACAAACACCAAGAAAGTAATCATTTGTCCGATTAATGTCGCATTAATACTCATAACAGATTCTCGTTAGTTTTTAGTGAGTAGCTTGAGCCATTGTTGTTAACGCTGCAACAAACGGGTTACCGGCGAAGAACAAATACAAGCCCATACCGATTGAGATGGCAGCAAATGCATCAATGAAACCAGCCATTAAAAAGAACTGACCACGTAATTGAGCGGCTAATTCAGGTTGACGAGCAACACCTTCAAGGTATTTACCACCCAATAAACCAAAACCAATGGCGGTACCGAAACCAGCCATACCAATCAATAACGCTGCTGCAATTGCTGTCATCGCAAAAATAGTTGGGGTTAAAGCTACAATGTTGTGCATGTGACACTCCTAGTTTTTAGGGTATGGAGCATAGGACATCATTTCCTACACTCTATCCCCTGATTAATGTTTTTCGTAAGCCATACTTAAATACACAATCGTTAGCATCATAAAGATGAACGCTTGAATTAAGATAATTAAAATGTGGAACAGCGCCCAAGGCACGCCCAATACAAACTGTATCCACCATGGCATGGTCGCAATGATGATGAAAATTAATTCGCCGGCAAACATATTACCGAACAACCGTAGTGATAATGAGAAAGGTTTAACGATATCTTCAAGTATGCGGAATGCGATATTCAATGGGGCTAAAAAACCACCAAAGGGGTGCACGCAAAGTTCTTTCGTAAAGCCCTTAAGGCCCTTGCCTTTAAAGTTATAAAAAATCATCAGCACAAAGACGGACAAAGACATACCAAATGTAATATTGGGATCAGCTGTAGGTACGGCACGGTAATGCCCTGCGCCGAGCATATTAGCCAGCAGAGGAACCAAATCAACAGGTAGCAAATCCATCACATTCATCAATATCACCCACACAAAAATGGTGAGTGCCAACGGTGCAATTAATTTATTTTCAGCTTTGAAACTTTCCCTAGAAATACCATCGATAAATTCAATTAAAAACTCAATAAAGTTTTGTAACTTACCAGGCTTGTCGACGCTGAGTTTACGGGTGACCACATGGAAAGTCAGCACAAAAATGAGGCCCATCAGAATAGACATAATCATTGAGTCGACATTGATCGTCCAGAATCCACCGTTGCCCCACGACATCGTGGCAAGGTTAAACTGCAAATGATGCATGTGATGTTCAATGTAAGCGCCTGAATTGATCATTGAGCCTCCGCCGAACGTATCGCCATTAAAGGCATAATAAGAGGGACGACCATCGTCGCAATAAATGTAGCAAAAAAGCTAGCCGGCGTAATTGGCACAAATTTAAACACCAACACAAGCAAGACACCCATCAGGCAAAATTTGAGCAATTCAGCTTTATAAAAATCGATGACGGTGTTTCTTGCTTCGCGCGCGCCTGAGCTGCGAAAAACCATACGGACAAACACACAACTTGGCATCACCGTGACCAATGCGCCAAGCAACGCCGAGTACCCAGCGCTAACCGATTGAAAAATAAGGAAAAGAATTGAAATGACCAAGCCTGTGATCAGCTGGCCTATTAATAGACGGTAGGCTTTTTTTTGTTCAAATTTATCTGTCGCTGTCAAATTTTGCACCCGTTCAATACACGAAAATCGCGGGGTTGGCCGCGATTTTCAAATCGATTTTCTGGTGAGGAGTATAGACACTAAACGACAGAAGTGCAATGTGATGACAGAGAATATTTTTGCCTAGTCTCCGTCTTGGACACCCATCGTGCCATCATCAAAATCCGCTTTATTTTTAGCATATTCGTAAGCTTGTTGCATCGTGATGGCACCTTCTGCGACTAACTGTTCCAAGTGCATGTCCAAGGTTTGCATACCCTTATCTGAACCCGTTTGTAGGGATGAATAAATCTGCGGAATTTTGTTTTCACGAATCAAGTTACGAATGGCAGAATCACACACCATAATCTCTTGCGCGGCCACTCGGCCTCCGCCTTGTTTTTTAATCAAAGTTTGTGAAATCACCGCCTGCAATGATTCCGACAACATTGAACGAATCATGGGCTGTTCATCGCCGGGGAATACATCAACGATCCGATCCACTGTTTTGGCAGCCGATACCGTATGCAACGTGCCGAACACAATATGTCCTGTTTCAGCAGCGGACAATGCTAAACGAATCGTTTCGAGATCACGCAACTCCCCCACCAACACCACATCAGGATCTTCCCGCAATGCCGCGCGCAGGGCATTAGCAAAACTCAAACTATCGCGATGAATTTCACGCTGATTAACCAGTGATTTATTACTCTGGTGTACGAATTCAATGGGATCTTCAATGGTTAAGATATGATCGTAACGTGTTTGGTTAACGCGATTGACCATGGCCGCCAATGTCGTACTTTTACCGGAACCCGTTGGGCCTGTCACAAGAATCAGACCTTTATTCACTTTACACAAATCACCAAAAATGGGGGGGAGCTTTAAATCTTCTAGTGACAAAATAGTCGAAGGAATGGTACGAAACACAGCGGCTGGGCCTCGGTCTTGCTGAAACACGTTGACACGGAAACGTGCCAGTTTCTTCACTTCAAATGAAAAATCGACATCCATATTTTTTTCAAACTCAGCACGCTGGCGATCGGTCATGATGTCACTAATGAGTGCCATCACTTTCTTTTTATCCAACGGTTCCATCTTTACTCGGCGCAAATCGCCATCGACACGAATGAGAGGTGGCAACCCAGCCGACAAATGTAAATCCGAAGCGCCGTTTTTGTACGCAAAAGCGAGTAGTTCAGTGATGTTCATGATAAATCCTTTTAATTAAATGCCTAATGACCTTTGAGCCAAATATCAAAACGGCCCAGTCCTTAAATCTCAATCCTGAGCTATAATACCGTTTATGTTCGAAATAGCCAAGCACCTTACACACGTTCAGCAACGCATTGCCATTGCGGCAAAGCAAGCAGGGCGCGATCCCAGCGACATTAGCTTGCTCGCGGTCAGTAAAACACGCCCCATCGACGACATTAAAGAAGCCATTGCTGCTGGCCAGGCCAGTTTCGGCGAAAACCAAGTACAAGATGCCCTGGAAAAAATAAAAACCCTCAATAACGCTGATCTGACTTGGCATTTTATTGGTGTCGTTCAAAGCAATAAAACCAAAGACATCGCCAATCACTTCGATTGGGTGCACAGCATTGATCGTGAAAAAATTGCGGCTCGCTTACATGAACAGCGTGCATCGCATTTACCACCATTAAATATATGCCTACAACTTAATGTTGATGATGAAAAAACCAAGGCCGGAGTCAGTGTTGAAATGCTGCCGCAATTAGCCGAACAAATACAACAATATTCACGGTTAACATTGCGAGGCTTAATGGCGATCCCCAAGCCTAACAAAGATACTGCAGCCCAACGTGAAAGCTTTGCAAAAGTGCGCGAAGCCTTTGCACAACTTAAGCAACAAGGTTTTGCACTTGACACGTTATCAATGGGAATGTCGAACGATTTAGAAACGGCCATCGCAGAAGGTTCGACTATCGTTCGCGTAGGGACTGACATTTTTGGTTTACGCGACACATAAATCTTCGAGGTCCTGGATTCCGCGGTCAAGCCGCGGAATGACAAAAACAGTATCCCGCGGCTTGGTAAAATACTCGTCATCCCGCGGCTTGGTAAAATACTCGTCATCCCGCGGCTTGACCGCGGGATCCAGTACTGACTAGTACTTAAACATAGGAAAACACACAAATGAGCAACATCACTTTCATCGGCTCGGGCAACATGGCTAGTGCTATTTTTTCAGGCTTAATTAATACCGGTTACGATGCTAAACAGATCACTGCAACAGGACGTGATGAAAAAAAATTACACGTACATCAAACCAAACTAGGCATCAACATCACCACCGATAATATCGCAGCAGCACAACACGCCGATGTGATTGTACTCGCCGTTAAACCCAACATGATGCAAACTGTTTGTGAAACATTGCACGATGTCATTCAATCCAACAAACCTTTAGTCATCTCTGTGGCCGCTGGCACGACAGAAGCTGTCATACAACAATGGCTCGGAGGTAATGTGCCCATCATCCGTTGCATGCCTAATACCCCCGTTCAAATCGGCGCAGGCGCTAGCGGATTATTTGCCAATCCTTTTGTTTCTGCTGAACAAAAACAAATAGCCAATGACATGATGGCAGCAATCGGCATTACTGTTTGGGTTGACAGTGACGCTGACATTGATAAAGTCGCCGCTATTTCAGGCAGTGGCCCCGCCTATTTCTTTTTCGTCATGGAAGCCATGCAACAAGCCGGTGAAAAAATAGGTTTACCCCGTGACACAGCAAGACAACTAACACTCCAAACCGCATTGGGTGCAGCACGAATGGCCACGCAAAGCGATGACTCCCCTGCTGAGTTACGCCGCAAAGTCACCTCACCCGGTGGCACGACAGAAGCGGCCATTAATACGATGCAAGCTGAAGGTTTAGAATCTATTTTTGCGAATGCCATACAGGCGGCCGTCAGACGTGCTGAAGCACTGGCTACTGAGTAGATTGGATATGCATGAACTCCGCTCAACCTTTTATCCACCCTACTTTTAAGGTATATTAGCCTCAACCAACACGGAGCACCCTCATGGACACTGGCCCATTCTTATTACAAATCATTTTCACTATCTATCTTGTGACCATTTTCTTGCGCATCTTGCTACCCTCGTTTAAAGCCAGCTACCACAGCCCCTTGTCACAATTTGTCATTAAAGTGACGAACCCTTTTATTTTACCGCTGCGAAAAATTATCCCGTCGCATCGTTACATCGACTTCGCTGCTATCGCATTATTAATCATCGTCGAGTTTATTAAACTGTATCTTTATTATTGGTGGGCTGGAGACACATTACTCAGCATCACTGACGCGATGATTTTGTGTGTCGGTGAATTATTACAACTCGTCATCATGATTTTCTTTTGGTCTATCATCATTCAGTCCGTCATCAGTTGGATAGCTACCCCCGAACGTTCTTTCGGTACGTTGCAAAACACGCTATACCACTTAACTAATTGGATGCTAAAGCCCGTACGCAAAATCATCCCACCCATCGGCATGTTTGACTTAGCACCCATCCCTATCATGATCGTTCTTTACTTCTTATTTCACTTTATTAACGCGTATACGCTAGGGTTTGTGAACGTTTAAACTGTTAAGGTTTTATTGATTTTTTTACGCTAAACTGTGAGCCACTAATAAGATTAAGGGTACACATGCTAGTAAAACACTTCCCGAGTACGGACAACTATAGAGCTTGCGTATTCAAAATCCTTGAGATACGCCATAAAGCCGAGCCAACAAGTCAACCGGTAAAACGCCAAAGCTCTATAAGCTCAATGGTAGCACGGGCACCTTCGTTTAGCGGCTATGAAGTTAAACCACCTTCTCGCCCCTTAACACCACCGCCACCACTAGAAGAAATAGACCCGCCGCAAACCACCGCTACATCTACTGATTTAGCTAAAGCAATGGGGCAAATGACTCTTGAAAATCTTCAACGACAAGCTACTGCTCCTGGTCGTGTTGCACGTGGTCGCATTCCCGGAAACTCATTATTGCGCCGTCAAGCTCCTGCTAGTTCAGATGCATTAAGCAGCTCACCTCTCACGATTAATACTGAAACTATAGAATACTACCAACATTTATTTGGATTTGTTACAGCACTGCAAGTACATTATTCAGATGCATTCCTTAACGCGTGTGTTGATGACACAGAGGCAACACCACACATTATTGATGGACAACTTATTCAAGAAACTGAAGCTATTGCTCGTGAAAAAGAATTTTTATTTGCGCTAACCCGTGCGCGCATGGCAGCAGCTGATTCAATGTCTACAGCTCTAGGCTCACTTGAAACAATAGCCAAAGCAGGACACCCAGCAGCCTCTTACTATTTAGGTTTATTAACATTGGAACAACTCCAATATGCCGCGAATTCTAATCCCGGTATAGCTTCACTTAGTCGCTTTACGCGAAGGAGTGGGGCACTTAAAGACCTTAATGCCCAACAAGCATTTGATGATTTCAATCAAGCCATCGATAAAAATGTACCCGGTGCTAAAGCTACATTAATCCGTTTTCTTAAATTTTATCCTCAATATCAATCGATAGAGGCATTCAACGCTCATAAGCTCAGCGATAAAGACGTTGCCAATGCAGTAGCGTGTCAGAGTCCTGACTATTTTGTAGCCAAACTTGTTTATCCTGAAATAGACCAGTCAAGAGTTAATGCATTATCGAGACTATGCTCGACGAACCAAGATATACGTGGACTACTACTCATGGCACAGATAACGGCTAATAAATTAAAATCCCCCCCCAAGATACTGCCTTTAACAAAAGAGGAATATATTAATGCTATTGACTACATTATCTATATCTATCTCATGATATCAGCACAATTCACTATCCCAATAATTAATGCTGGTAAATATCAATGGCGTAAGGTTATGGATGTTTGTATCAATAATATGAAGCTTTTTGTAGACAAAAATCCTTATAAAAAAAATGAAGAGGTTAGCATGCGTTTTATAGCATTTGACTATTTTATCAAACCAATAAAACAATTCATTCTCAGTGGACTGGAGCCAAATCTTAAACAGATGAAGCCACACAAAGATGTTATTACGATGTATTACAATGTGCTACATAGTTTAAACTTATCACTGCCAGCAGAAGCTAACCAAGTCATTAATGCGTTAAAAGGAGATGGTTCATCAGGCTGTTAGCAGGCCAACTAACCATAACAATTTATGCAAATAGAACGGTTCCAAAATATTGATGATTATGTGGCTCGCGTCAACTCACTATTAATGTTACGTTCAATAGAGCTGACGACTAGCGCAACGCCAGGACCAGCTATGCCAACGTTTTCTCCGCCTTTAGCGCGGGCATTTCACACCACATACACAGGTAAGCAAGTAGCACGACATCGCAGTCAACGTTTAACTTTACAATGAAATTCGACTGATAAGGCAATGCATATGCCCGCTGCAAGTAGCGCAACTAGCAGCACTATGGAAAACACCCATTTTGCCTCACCCGATTATTCAACTTTACGACAACAAGCACGGGCAAGACCGGCCTCACCCACTTCATCACACGTGCCAAGAATAGATGCGACTAAAGTTTACTATACAAAATTGTTTGCTTTTATTGCCGCACTAAATTTTCGCTACCCCGAAGGCTTTCTAAAAAGCTGCTTGGAAAAAACCAATGTTCACTCAACACATTTCCAAACGACGGACAGTAGCACGCACGAACATACGGTAGCGACACGTAATGAACTAATCTTTCTTCACGCGATGACAACCATGTACGTAGCGGAATTATTTAAACCCGCTGAATTACACAACACATTATTCTCAGTGGCTAAAACAGGCCACAAAGCTGCTTGTTATTATTTAGGCTTGTTTTTGTTGCAATTTGATCAAAATAGCCGTCGAGATACAAGAACATTAAAAAACGCAATCAATGAAGCGTTAGAAAGCATTCATATGGCAAGTCAGTTAGATTTTCCAGGGGCTAAATTCTCCTATAATCGTTTCGCGAAATACTATAAATCACTCAAAAACAAAACATTCCCAGACGCACTAGACATAACCACCGACGATGCCGCACTAGCTATTAAATATTCCTATCCTGATTATTTCTATACCCAGTTTATTGACCCTAGTACGACGCCAGCAATGAAAACCACTTATTTGAATAACATGGAAGATTCAGGTGATGCGCGTATGTTAATTTTAATTGCAAACCATCATTACGGTTTGTTAAATACTGAAAAATCAACCAAGCGTTACCAACGTGTCATCGAGCATTATATTTTCGCCTACTTTGTCTGCTCACCCATGCAATTACTGCTCATCAAGGACAAGGGCTGGCAAAGCGTTGCTGATATTTGCATTCAGAATGTTGAAAATATTTATTCAACCTATAAAAGAATTTTTTCTAAAAAAGAACGAGAATCAGCATGGGTTGATGCTTGTTACATTCTCTTTACATACTTGTTACTGCCAGCAACCAATGAACAAATTAAAAAAGCAGAAACAATCGCCTTTGACTTACATAAGCAAGGCGATTTTGATAGAGTTAAAAGCTTATATGCTTCATTAAAAACGCTACCGATACCACTACCCATCAATATGGCGGATGCCGTTATTGCACAAGCAGAGGTTTTACAAACTGCTCATCGCTTATCTAAGCTTAAATAGCTACATCAACCACAGCTATCTCTAATCAATCAGCGCTTGCGTTAAATTAACCACCAAGGTAAGGGTTATTATCAGGACCTGAAGGTTGGTCGACTTCGAAAGTTTTTCCATCACTCCTCCTTGAGTAAATAACACCCAAAAATATAGGCAAAATATAACAACATGCTAATTGTTTTAGCTTTTTAAAATAGCATGAAATAACAATCAAAAGCGCTTGTTTGACCTCTCTTTGTCCCCTATAATGCTTCTAAACGAGAGCAAAAGGAGTTCAAACATGACGCTAACCCCCAAACAAGATGAAGTGTACCGCTTTATTCGATCATATCTGCGCAAGCATGACCTTGCCCCCACTGAGGCCGAAATTGCGGAAGGCATTGGCATTAAATCCCGCGGGGTGGTGCATCGCTATGTGAGTGCATTGGTCGATGAAGGCTTATTAGAAACCATTCCGGGCAAACGTCGTAACATTCGCTTGGCGGATAATGACACGGCTTTTGCCTTACCTTTAATGGGCAAAATTGCTGCCGGCTTGCCAATCGAAGCAGTGGAAGATGATGCCATTTTTGATCTCGGTGCACAAATCATGGGACGCCGTCGGTTTTTATTAAAAGTGAAAGGCAACTCCATGATCAATGAAGGCATCTTTGATGGCGATTATGTGATTTGCGAAAAAACCGAAGATGCCAGCAATGGCCAAATTGTCGTCGCGATGGTCGACAATGAAGAAGCTACGCTAAAACGTTACTACCATAATGAAGATGGTTCCGTCAGTTTGTTCCCCGCAAACGCAGCTTATTCACCCATGGTGTTTGATGAAGAGCGCGTTAAGGTGATTGCGATTTATAAAGGATTATTTCGATTCGAATAGAAATGAAGATGAAGCACAAACAAGGAGGAGACATCATGCAGACTACATTTGACTTAAACTTTCGGTGGTTATCACACCGCATCCATTTTGATTTTCAAGTGGGGCGTGTTGGGCCTAGGCAGTATTTACGAGAATATGAATTCCATAACAAGAAGTGACCTATATTCTCTTTCCCTCTTGAGGGGCTTTGTTGAATAAATCAGCTTTTATACAACTTTACAGCACGTCATCCCGCGGCTTGACCGCGGGATCCAGAAAAATCAATGAGTTACTGGATCCCGCGGTCAAGCCGCGGGATGACGAAGCTGAAAAAGTTGATTTATTCAACAAAGCCCCTCAAGGGGAGAAGGAAAAAACATGAATAATAACAAACACTGGCCTCGCGCCATTATCCACCTCGACATGAATGCTTTTTTCGCGTCGGTGGAACAACAACAAAAACCAGAACTACAAGGGAAACCCGTTGCCGTAACGAATGGCGAGCAAGGCACTTGCATTATCACCAGCTCTTATGAAGCCAGGGAATTTGGCATTCACACAGGGATGCGATTACGCGAAGCAAGGAAGCTCTGCAAGGAATTGATAGTTGTGCCCGCGCAGCCATCTCGTTACGCTTTAATTTCAAGAACCATTATGCAAAGCTTGCAGAATGTAACGCCTGACATTGAAATATTTTCCGTCGACGAAGCGTTTCTCGATGTCACCCGCTGTCAAAAATTACTTGGCACACCCGAAACCATTGCCCGCCTAGCCAAACAAACCGTTTGGGAGGCCTGTGGCTTACCGTGCTCGGTAGGATTAAGTGGTGACAAAACCACAGCAAAATATGCCGCTAAATTACAAAAGCCGGATGGCTTAACTATTATTCTACCTTGGCAAGCCAAACAACGTTTAGCGAATGTGCCCGTGCAAGAGCTCTGTGGCATTGGCAAACGCACCGCGACATTTTTATTACGCTATGGCATTGTTAATTGTGGCGACATGGAAAAAGTGCCTATCGGCGTGATTGCCAAACGCTTTGGCAATTGGGGACGACGCATGTGGTACATGTGTCAAGGCATGGATCCTGACTCCGTTAAATCTACCATCAATGCACCCAAGTCAATGGGCCATGGCAAAGTCGTGCCACCCAACACTGATGATCGCGAAACCATTTTGACCTACTTCATGCACATGAGTGAAAAACTGTGTAAACGCTTACGCAAAAATCACATGCAAGCGCAAACGTTTTATATCGGCATAAAAAATTATCGCCTAGGTTGGTTCGCTGTGCGTGCACACTTAATTCAGCCCTCGAACAGTAATCGTTTGCTTTTCAAACTCTGCAAAAAAAACTTACCCGACATTTGGCAAGGCGAACCGATTTGCCAAGTACAAATCACCGCGCTCGACCCACAACCGGAAAATTTACAAAGCGATTTGTTTTTTGATGATAATGAGGCGAAGCAACGCTCACAACTCGACATCACCGTCGATGATATTAACGACTTATTTGGCAAAGACGCGATAAAACCTGCAAGACTGATCGACCAAGACATCGGCGCCAATGTCATCGCCCCCGCTTGGAAGCCTGACGGTCATCGACAAACGATTGAGTGATTGCTATTATCCATCCATGCGCAGCCTTATTATCCTCATCAGCTTGCTTTCATTCCTGTTCTTAACCGCTTGCACGACGACGCGGCCGGAGCATGCAAATGATGTGTGCGCGATTTTCAAAGAGTACCCGAGTTGGTATCGCTCGTTGAAAAAATCACAGGAGCGTTGGGGCATTCCGATGTATGTGGTGATGGCCATCATGCATCAAGAATCAAATTTTTATGCCACCATTCAACCCGCACGCCCACATATTTTTGGCATCATCCCTTGGTTTCGTTCATCTAGTGCTTATGGTTATGCACAGGCGAAAGATGCGACTTGGGATGTTTATCGCCGCGCGTCAGGCAATTATGCCGCCTCACGTAGTGAGTTTGATGATTCTGCCGATTTTGTCGCTTGGTATGCGCATGAGGCCCATGTGAAGCTCGGCATTCCTAGTAATGAAACGTTTTATTTATATCTGGCTTACCATGAAGGCATTGAAGGCTATCATGAAAAAACATATTTGAATAAACCTTGGCTGGTTAAAGTCGCCCATCACGTGTCGGCCTTGGCCATGACGTATCACGAGCAATTAATTAAGTGCCAGGGCCAATTTAGTGAGTCGGGGTGGTTTTGAATTAGGGTATAGTAATAGCTCCATTTTACTGTTCCTTGTGACCACACATGCTCAAACAGTTTATCCATCTCAAAAAAATCTCTTGGTCAAAGTGGCTGGAGCAAAATACCATCGACCTCTAACCAAATAAAATTAGAATTGTTTCCCCTCTGTTTATTAGCAAAATTGGCTCAAAAATCCAATCGCCGTCTATACTTAACCTCTCAATTTACATCTGGAAGCAATTAATTTTTATTTCGCTAAAAGACTATCAATCAAGTTATCTTTTGCTTCCCAAACACCATTCAGCCAGGCTTGAAAACGACAACGGTAATCTCTGTCTTGTCGGTAGTCACCACCCTGCAAATCGGCGGGCACGGGCAAGCAATCAACATATACGATAATGGCTTTAGCACGACCGCATAGCATATCCCACATATTAAGCTTGGCATTAGGATACACAATCGTCACGTTAACAAAACTTTTGACTTGATCGCCCATCACTTGCAAGGCAAATGCCAAGCCACCTGACTTAGGTTTTAATAAATGTTTATAAGGCGATTGCTGAGCATCGTGTTTGGCTTTGGTTCGGCGCGTGCCCTCTGTGAAGTTGACCAATGTCACCGGAAAATCACGGTATTTTTCGCAAGATTTTTTAGTGGTTGCCATATCTTGCCCGGCTTTTTCAGGGTGCTTAGCAATATAACTTTTCTTATGCCGACGCATAAAGGGAAAACCCATCAACCAACAGGCCCAACCGACAAAAGGCATCCAAATAAGTTGTTGTTTCATGAAATAAACAGCCGGAGGTGAGACTTTATTAATCGCACGTTGCACCACAGCAATATCCATCCAACTGATATGATTTGACATCACGATATACGATTTTAATTTATCGAATGAACCACTCACTTGAATGTCCCACTTGGTTTTCGTGGTGAGGCGCATAATGAAATTGCTGACACTCGTCCAAATACGCGGCGTTAAGCGATACCAAGCTGTAAAATGATTTTGCCAACCGCGCATGGGCACAATGAATTTAACCGGCGCAATGGCGAAAATATAAATCGATAAACCGACAAATAACACGATATAACAAAAGACAGCAAAAATACCTATCAACGGCTTGGGTAAAAAACTCAACATGCGGCAAACTCCCTGATAATGCTTGAGAGCATCATAGCATCTTGGGACGAAATGGGGGTATAATCCCCTCATGATAGATAGCAAGATATTCTCCGACATTGCCCAAAAACTCGCCGATAGCCTGCCGCCTGGCATGAAGGGTGTGCGTGACGATATCCATAAAAACTTTAAATCAGTTTTAGAATCACAGCTTAGCAAACTTGATCTGGTAACGCGTGAAGAGTTTGATACCCAAACCAAGGTGCTTAAGCGCAGCCGTGAAAAGCTTGATCAGCTAGAAAAACAACTTGCCAATAAATCATAATCAACTACTCTTAACCCAAATAAAACCAGCGCCCCTCAAATATTATAATTAATTGAGGGAAAACCATGTCGACTTTATCACTTTCCATTGTTCACACACGTGGGCAAAATGGTATTCAATCACCGTATGTGACGGTGGAAACACATTTGACCGGCGGGCTGCCGGGGTTTTCGATTGTCGGATTGCCGGAAACAGCGGTGAAAGAAAGTCGTGAGCGCGTGCGCAGTGCGATGATGAATTCGCAGTTTGAATTTCCGCGTCGACGTATTACGGTTAATTTAGCACCGGCAGATACACCGAAAGAAGGTGGGCGGTTTGATTTGCCCATTGCACTGGGCATTTTAAGTGCCATGGAACAAGTGCCATTGGCTAGCGTGCGCGAGTATGAGTTTGCCGGTGAGTTAGCATTATCCGGTGAATTGCGGGCGATTAAAGGTATTTTACCGTTTGCGATGGAAACCAAAAATGCGGGGCGCAAACTCATTGTGCCGAAAGGCAATGCAGCGGAAGCGAGTTTAATTGAAGGCTTGGAGATTTTTCCCGCCGAGCATCTTCTTGAAGTCAGTGCGCATTTGAATGGCCAACAACGCTTAGGCTTATTTGATCACACCACATTACCCAGCTCACAAATACACGATAAAGATTTAGCCGAAGTGAAAGGCCAATACCAAGCGCGACGTGCGCTAGAAATTGCAGCCAGTGGTGGTCATAGCCTATTGTTGATGGGCTCACCCGGCACGGGAAAAACCATGCTCGCTTCACGCATGCCCAGCATTATGCCGACGATTTCGACGCAAGAAGCATTAGAAATTGCCGCGGTGCAATCGATTAGTTTACGGGGGTTTGATCTGAAGCATTGGCAACAACGGCCATTTCGATCGCCGCATCATACGGCATCAAGCGTGGCTTTAGTCGGCGGCGGCTCACCACCACGACCGGGAGAAATTTCATTGGCACATAACGGCGTGTTGTTTTTGGATGAACTACCCGAGTTTACGCGCCAAGTGTTAGAAAGTTTACGCGAACCGTTGGAATCAAAAACCATTACGATTTCACGCGCCGCACGACAAGTCGATTTCCCCGCTAACTTTCAATTGATAGCGGCGATGAACCCTTGCCCCTGTGGTTATATGAGCGACCCCAAAAAAGCCTGCCGTTGCACGCAAGAACAAGTGCAACGTTATCGCGCACGGTTATCAGGCCCGTTTTTAGATCGCATTGATATGCAAGTTGAAGTGCCGCCTTTACCGAAAGATTTTTTTCGCACACTGCATGATGAAACACCAGAAGATAGTACAACGGTACGCGAGCGCGTTATCGCGGCACATAACGTGCAGCTGCAGCGCAATAAAAAAGTAAACGCGGCACTGATGGGCAAACAGTTAGATACAGTCTGTCAGTTAGGCTCAACTGAACAAGATTTTTTGCACGATACCATTGAGCAATTAAATTTTTCTGCTCGCGCGTATCACCGTATTTTAAAAGTCGCGAGGACGATTGCTGATTTAGCGGGTAAAGATAAAATTGAACTCACACATTTGAGTGAAGCCATTAATTACCGACGATTGGATCGGGATTAGCTTGGGCAAACGATGTACTGTCGCGGCGTAATGAAACATATACTAAATGAGCACCGTCATTTTTCGACCTAGCACCGTCATTCCGTGGCTTGACCACAGAATCCAAGTAAACAGAATAGCTAACCAGCTCTGGATCCCGCGGTCAAGCCGCGGGATGACGATACATATTGGGACGACCTAACCAATACTGAATCAACCTCGTCATGCCGCGGGATGACAAACAACCCCGTCATTCCGTGGCTTGACCACGGAATCCAGGAGAATAATATGGATAAAAGATTTTTTGTATACATCCTCGCAAGTAAAAAAAATGGCACTATATATATCGGAGTGACATCTAATTTAATAAAACGTATATGGCAACATAAGCAATCGGTAGTCGATGGTTTTACCAAGCAGTATGCCGTAAAAAACCTCGTGTATTATGAATCACACGACAATGCTGAAAGTGCAATCCATCGCGAGAAGCGATTAAAAGAGTGGAAGCGACAATGGAAAGTTACCCTCATTGAAAAAACCAATCCAAGCTGGAATGATTTATATGAAAGTATTCTAGGCTAACGATACTCTGGATCCCGCGGTCAAGCCGCGGGATGACGGTACATGTTAGAACGACATAACAAATACTGAATGAACACGTCATTCCGTGGCTTGACCACGGAATCCAGGAAAATAAAATAGCTAACATCTTCTGGATCCCGCGCTCAAGCCGCGGGGCGAAGGGACTAATGTTTCACACCACTCAACTGCATCATATATAGAATTGCAGACTGCAATTCTTGTTGGTCGCAACTCATACAGGTGCCTTTTGGTGGCATCATGTTGTAACCTTTGGTAACGTGTTCGAGTAACAGCTTCATGCCTTTTTTATCACGTAGCTGCCAATCGGCGGTGTCTTTGACCTTTGGTGCCCCGGCTGAACCGCTGGCATGACAAAACGAACAACGGCGAACATAGATCTTTTTACCCAACGCTAATTGCTCTTTGAGGCTCAGCTTTTTAACCACACGCGCTTGAATTTTTTTTCCCGAAAGGTGTGATTTTGCTAAAGGGGCGATATTTTGTTCAATTTGTGTCTTGGTATCGGCATAAGCACCCACGGAAAACAGTAGGCTTGCCAGCAATATCAGGATAGCTTGTCTGTAGTGTGCAGTAATATTTTGTACAACATTTAACATCATAAACCTATCGTGAAAACACTTACCTTTATTCTATGACGAACCTTTTTGGTTCGTGATTTTGCAGCGACTTACATGCTGTAAGCCAGCGGGTTGCAGGGCAATCTTACGCTAGACAACTCGACCAATCAAACTTTAACAAGCTAACTTAGCAACCTATGCCCATCGTTATTTTAAGAGGCTCAGCATCTTGCGACCTCAATTCAATGGCTTGCTCGTGCAAGCATGTTTTAGCAGCAAAGAATTTCTGGCCAGCCTCCACATCAGCAGTGTACGTCCCACATGCAGGCACAGATGATTTTTTTGGTAAGTAACCGGCTTGCTCTAACTGCCCTAATGAATAAACGCTTATCTGACCCGTTATAAACACGACAACTACATATAAATAATCTGGCGTGACAAGCACTTTAAGGGGAGGGGTTGTCTTATCGGATACGACAAGCTGGCCATATTCTCTATTAGTCTCGTGAAATATGCAGTTTGCACTAGAAAATGGCGCGGCCTGTTGTCGATCAATCAACTGCAGCTCACGGACTATTATTTTTCCGGCTTCACCGACTCCCATCATATATTTTCCTGACTGACTCAGCCAAGCGTTGGAGTCTTTTATATCTAATGCTCGGAAGCTAGGATGGTTGTTACAAAGCCTGAAAAATGGCGAAACACCATCTGCTTTTCCTTGATTACAATCAACCTTAGGATTCGCCAACATAGCTTGGATGACGAGAAAATGGCGCTGCTGACACGCCATGAAAAATGGCGTAACCCCATTAGCTTTTCCTTGATGACAATCAACCTTATCGCTTGCCAACATGGCCTGAACAATGGGGAAGTCGCCATTACTGCAAGCCACAAAAAATGGCGTAACCCCATCTTTGTTTGCTTGGTTGCAATTGATCTTATCACTTGCCAGCATGACTTGAACCACGGAAAAATGGCCTTCTAAACAAGCGATGAAAAATGGCGTCATACCCAGCCTATCAAGTTGATTACAGTTCACCTTATCACTGGCCAACATAGCTTTCACGATGGGAAGATACCCCTTCTGACAAACCTTGAAGAATGGCGTTCCCCCATCACTATCCCCTTGATTGCAATCTATTTTCCCACTGGCCAACGTGGCCTGAACAACGGAGAAATGACCTTCCTGGCAAGCCATGAAAAATGGCGTAATGCCCTCATTATCACTTTGATTGCAGTCAACTCGAGCACTTGTCAGCATTATCTGAACAACAGGAACATGCCCCTTCTGACAAGCCATGAAAAATGGTGTGACGCCATCGTTATTGACTTGATTGCAATCAACCCTAACACTGGCCAGCATAGCCTGAACAACAAGAACATGCCCCTTCTGGCAAGCCATGAAAAATGGCGTAACTTGTTCTTCATTTGCTTGGTTGCAATCTACCTTATCACTGTCCAACATGAGATCAACGACCGGAAGACGACCTTCCTGACAAGCTATAAAAAATGGCGTTACACCCATTTTCCTTCTTTGTCTACAATCCACATGATCACTCGCCAACATAGCTTGAGCAGTAAACACATATCCCTCCTGACAAGCCAAGTAAAATGACTTAGCGCTATCAGTCCAAAGCATAGCCGCGACATCACCCTCTTGATGCAGGTTAATACAATAATAGTTTGCTAACGCTGCTTTAATCATACTGTTGTGGCTTAATGAATTAATCACCGTACTCACCACCATGCTCACTAAATGTTGCATCATTTCAAGATGGCACCATGGATCAGTAGGCGAATATGAATAGTACATGCTGTAGCTTTTCAACAATGGGTTCGCTGCAATCATCGCTTGTTGGTATTGAACAAACAGCGCAACGATAGGATGGTTCGGCCAGATACCAGTCGTCTGATAAGAAGACAATCTAGATATTAAAGTGTAAGTATTTATTGATAAACATTGCACGGCACACGGGGCATCCCCCTTGCTGAATGCTTGCCATAATTTTGCTGCAATTTCATCAATGCTTCCCTCATGCAATCCCTGGTTTTGATCAAAGAACCTATATGACTCATCGGCCTTTGATAGGGCAATCGTATGCATGTCCGATGAAATCATTAAAAACACGCTGTCTTGATAATCAGACTTTAGCAACGCATTAACAGCAGAAAAAATAGCGATTATTTTTTGACAGAAAAAAAGTTGGTCACCGATAATCACATCGCCATAAGCTAAATGTAAATGCGTGTCGGTGCTTAATGCCAAGGGCAAATATCGTGGCGCATTGATAGCAGCACTCTGTGATTGCGAAAGACCAACAGAAGCATGACTTTCATTGTAGCCTAGCAAACCATCCAAAAATGCTCTTACATCAATATACAGCTGTGCTTGTCGCGTAGGTGCTCGCGTGTTGACACTTGCTTTCAGTGCCGCTTCAATCACATCGCCGAGCACATCATAAGTCCTACCATCCAACTCCCATTGGCTTTGGCATAGTAAGGTTAATCGGTTAAAGAATGTGGGCTCGTCATTGCATAATCTTGCTTGCCCATACATACAGGCGAGGCCATGGCACAGCCCCCTGTCTATTCGCGTGATCGCTAAAAGAGGATAGACCGAGCTAATGTTGCGAACGAACACAGGAAAGTTACTGATGGGCATGACTTTATTTTTATAATTATTGTATAATAAGTGTACGCAATAATGTAGACGAAAACAACTGTTGGCTTTAAATCAATAGCACTTAAGTCGCCTTATTTAGATACCGTGACTCGGTAGACTTAAACAGGCCCTGTCGGTATGATTGTCGGCCTTAAGAAACAAGCGCTTGTCGCTCAGCTGGGTGAGGCGGATTAAGAAAACGCATCGCGTTTTCCCGCCGAGCGCGAGCAGGGATGCGAGCTGGACATTCGCGCCAGGGATGGCTTAGAAGTACTTTGGTACGATTTATTATTATTTGCGCTTGTAGCTCAGCTGGATAGAGTGTTGCCCTCCGAAGGCAAAGGTCGCAGGTTCGACTCCTGCCAAGCGCGCCAAATCATCGATGTAGGGTGGATAAAAATGTGAGCGTAAGCGAGCATATATCCACCAGCGGTGTTAAGTTATAGGTTGAATGGTGGATATGTCCGCGTATACACGCGAACGTTTATCCACCCTACAAAACAAATGCCTCTATTGAGAAAAGAATGAAAGACAATATAAAAAATTTAGTTAGCCAAGCTGTTGCAACACTACAACAACAAGAGCAATTACCAGATGATATTCAGCCGAATATTATTATTGAAAACACGCGCGACCCCAAACACGGTGATTTCGCTTGCAACATCGCCATGATGTTGGCCAAACCGGCTAAGCGTAATCCACGTGAATTAGCGCAATTAATTATTGATCATTTACCCAAAAACTCGCAGGTCACCAAAATGGAAATTGCGGGACCGGGCTTTATTAATTTCTTTTTAGCCGATGATGCTTATCAAACAGTTATTGCCGATGTACTGAAACAACAACAGCAGTTTGGCCACCACCCTAAGCAAGACAAAAAATATCTCATCGAATTTGTATCAGCGAATCCAACGGGCCCACTGCATGTCGGCCATGGTCGTGGGGCAGCTTATGGTGATTGCATCGCGAATCTACTCGCCACGCAAGGCGTCACGGCAGATCGTGAATATTATGTGAATGATGCTGGTCGGCAAATGGCGATTCTCGCCGCCAGTGTTTGGTTACGTTATTTAGAACTGCAAGGTGCTGAATTTGATTTTCCGGTAAATGGTTATAAGGGCGAATATATTTATGACATCGCTAAAGCTTTACAAAAAACCTATAACACTCAATTTGTGCGTGACATCAATACGGTGTTTGCTGATGTGCCTGCTGACGAAGTTAAAAATGACAAAGGCGACGTACTCAGTGGCGATAAAGAAGCGCATATTGATGGTGTAATTGCTAACGCCAAACAATTACTCGGTGATGATTATCGTGTTGTATTCGACACAGGTTTACAAGATATTTTAAGCGACATCAAGCAAGATTTAGCGGAATACCGCATTGAATTTGACTGTTGGTTTTCAGAAAAGCAATTGATGGACAATGGCGCGATTGATCATTGCATCGACGTGCTAACAAAAGCCGGCCACATGTTCGAACAAGAAGGCGCATTATGGTTTAAAGCCACTGCATTTGGCGATGAAAAAGATCGCGTGGTGAAACGCGCCAATGGCCAAACCACGTATTTTGCCTCTGACATTGCCTACCATTTAAATAAATTAGAACGTGGTTATGATGTCGTGGTTGATGTGTTAGGTGCTGATCACCACGGTTATGTGCCTCGCTTAAAAGCTGGTATGCAAGCCATGGCGAATCGTGAAGATGCGCTAACGGTACCACTGGTACAATTTGTTAGCCTCTATCGCGGCGGTAAAAAAGTGCAAATGTCGACTCGCTCAGGCAGCTTCATCACCTTGCGTGAATTGCGCGAAGAAATTGGCAACGATGCCGCGCGTTTCTTTTATGTGATGCGCAAAATTGATCAAGCCATGGACTTTGATTTGGATTTAGCCAAATCAAAGTCCAACGAAAACCCCGTGTACTATATACAGTACGCCCATGCCCGCGTGTGCAGCGTGTTACGCCAAATTAACGATTGGTCGCAAGACAATGGCTTGCAACAATTAAATTGTTTAACCGAAGTGCACGAAAAAGATTTATGTAAACGTTTGGCGCAATATTCTGAACTATTGAGCAATGCCGCATTCAATTACGACCCGCACTTATTGGCTAATTATTTGCGCGAACTCGCTAATGACTTCCACAGTTATTATAATCATCACCAATTCTTAGTCGATGATGTTAATATACGTGATGCTCGCCTCTGCTTAATAACAGCATGTAAGCAAATTTTCGCGAATGGTTTACAATTATTGGGTGTGACCGCGCCTGACCAAATGTAAGAGTGCAATGCCAAAAGATTACGCCAAGCGTGCCGAGCCACGTGGCAGAAAAAAACAATCCGAACCCGAACACCCAGCTATGTGGAAATGGTTGTTGCCATTATTTTTGTTAATCGTCGTGATCGTCGGTCTGTTTTATTTAAAATACCATAACCATATTGTTGGTGCAGACACGAATCATATTTCACCGAGCTATCAACTCGACAATGGCGAGCAACACGAAAAACAAGGCGAACAAAAACCCGCCCCCGTCGAAGAAGCTCAACCCAAGTTTGAGTTTTACAACATGCTACCGAAGATGCATGTGAATGTGGAAGGCGAAACACCACAGCAAGTTGCTGCTGAGCAAGGTCAAGACGCTCAAGCACAGACACCCGCACAACAACCGACCACCGTGCAACCCGGGACGACGCAACCAACCCAACCTCAATTAACCAGCGACCACACCCAATTCGTCCTACAAATTGCAGCCTTTCGCGACCGCGCTGATGCCGAAAACATGGTACAACGTTTTTCAGAATTCAAACTCGACCTACACGTCAAATCCTTCAACGATGGCAAAATCACCTGGTACCGCGTCCAAGCCGGCCCCTTCGCCAACATCCAACAAGCCAAACAGTCGCAATCGATTTTGAAACAATCGAATGTGGATAGTATCTTGCGGAAAATCTAAAACGTATTGACGTTATCAAAACAAAAGCTATAATTGTATAGACAATCAATAAGGTATTCGCCATGCGCCGGTCTGTTAATTTTCGATTTACCCCTCAAACTATTCATAGTTTGAATCATACCAGCGAAATGTTACACACATCCAAAACTCAGGTTGTCGAAGCTGCAATTAAAGCTTATGAAATAAAAGCCTGTAAAAAGCAAAGCTCTAAATTAGCAGCGTTTTCTGGCTGTATTAGTGATGACATTGCAGATGTCATGTTAAATAGCCTAAATGACAAAAACACTAAGTTATGAAGCAATACTTACTCGATACTGACATCATCATTTACTTTCTAAATAACCGCCATCCTCACTTATCTGAACGTATATTAGCGACAGATTTGGATGCACTACATACCAGCATAATAAATCGCAGCGAACTTTATTATGGTTATTTTAAAGCCGAAAAGCGTAAAAAACACTTACAGGAGTTAGATGAATTTTCAGCTTTACTCCCTATGCTCGCATTTTGTGAATCGTCCTCACGCATATTTGCCGAACAAAAAGCTAAGCTGATAAAAACAGGGAATATACTTGCTGATATGGATCTGATGATTGCGAGCATTGCCATGGCCAACGACATGACATTAGTCAGCAATAACACTAAACATTTTAACCGCTTAAAAAATTTACGTTTAGAAAATTGGCTTGATTAACCTATATCTATCGTACCTCAATATGATGGCGTTCATACGCAACTATCAATTCTGCTTGCTCAAAATTACAAGACGTTATCTCTCAAGCTCAGAAACTTATCGCTTCATGCCACCCTAAGATGCTGAACTGCTTCTGCCACATCAAGCAGTAGGCAGAGTTAACTGCAAAACATATATTGTTGTTCATACTCCATAAATTACCGCAACCAATAGTTAATGCCTGTTAGCTTACATGCGACAATTGCTTTTCGCTATAGATTAACTATAGTTACTCCATGACCTTAACCGAACTTCGTTACATCGTCGCTGTTGCCCAAACCAAGAACTTTGGTAAAGCCGCACAGAAATGTTTTGTTAGCCAACCGACCTTGAGTGTCGCGGTGAAGAAATTAGAAGAGCAACTCGGTGTTGCCATTTTTGAGCGGGATAAAAACTCGGTGCGCATTACTGAAGTGGGCGAAGGTATTGTGACGCAGGCACAAAAAGTATTAGAAGAAGCCGACCGAATAAAAGTGATTGCCAATGCCGGGCAAGATCAACTCAGCCAACCTTTACGTGTGGGTGCCATTTATACCGTCGGGCCTTATTTGTTTCCCGATTTAATTCCTGCACTCAAACAAGCTGCGCCTGACTTGCCGTTAATTATTGAAGAAAACTACACAGCACGTTTAAGTGAAAAACTGCATAACGGTGAGCTGGATGCCATTATCATTGCCTTGCCGTTTAAAGAAGCGGGCATTAAAACCGAAGCGCTTTACGATGAAAAGTTTGATGTGGTGATGCCAACCGATCACAAATGGAAAACTAAAAAGGCCATTCAGCCAGAAGACTTTGCCGGTGAAACGGTGTTGTTATTGGGTGAAGGCAATTGCTTTCGTGATGAAGTCATCGCTGCCTGCCCCGCTTGCGCTGTGCCCAAACAAGCCCAAACACAGGCTGAAAAAATGCTAGAGGGCAGCTCGCTAGAAACCATCCGTTACATGGTCGTCAACGGCTTAGGCGTCAGCGTCTTCCCGCGTTCTGCCATTAGCGAACATTGCCGCAGCCATAAACTCATCACCGTGAAGCCTTTTGCCAAGCCTGAACCTTATCGCCAAATTGCATTGGCTTATCGTGACAGTTTCCCGCGCCCTGAGGCCATCGAGCTACTCTCAACTGTGATAAAAACAGCAAATCAGCGCTAACTCCATTTTTTCACCCCCCCATATTCTTTTTATTTTTCAACAAGAGACACAGATACCGACTATTTTATAGTCTACTGCAAAATAGTCTTGACTAATTTGCAGTAGACTATAAAATAGTCGGATGGATAGATTGTACTCACATTTGTTAAAACAGCACATCGAAGATTTCGATCAAAGTGTGTTTTTGGCTGGCCCAAGGCAGGTTGGTAAAACCACTGTCAGTAAAACAGCGAAAACGCTGACTGGCCATTTCTCCTATTACAATTGGGATGTGACGGCTGATCGCGAAACCTTATTGGATGGCCAAAGCCGTATTATTGAATCAGTGAAGCAAGATGCCCGCGCGAAAGATGATAAGCCGATTATCGTGCTCGATGAAATTCATAAAATGCCGGATTGGAAAAATTATATTAAAGGCATTTATGACAGCACCAAAGGTGAAGCTGAATTAATTGTGACGGGTAGTACGCATTTAGATGTTTACCGAAAATCACAAGACAGTCTCATGGGTCGCTATTTCCCTTATACGGTTCATCCGCTTTCTGTCGCCGAAATTCTCGACACGACCTTACCTAAAAATGAAATTCGTCAACCAAGCAAAATTGATGATGAAGCATTTGATGCCTTACTCGAATTTGGTGGCTTCCCTGAGCCGTTTATTAAACAAAGCGAAAACTTTAGCCGCCGTTGGCAAAAATTACGTAGCGAACAATTGTTTCGTGAAGACATCATGGATTTAACCAACATCAAAAACATTGCTGGCCTTGAAACCTTAGCATTGCTATTGCGTCACCAAGTAGGCGGTGTGCTAAATCGCTCTAATCTCGCGAAGAAACTGCAGGTTACGGTCAATACGGTGCAGTCGTGGATAAGCACGCTGGAACAGTTTTATCACTGCTTTCTAATTACCCCGTGGGCCAAAAATGTTACCCGCAGCTTAATCAAAGAACCCAAACCCTACTTATGGGACTGGTCGATTATTGAAGACAAAGGCGCGGGCGCCGAAAACTTTATCGCTGCGCATTTACTGAAAGCGGTTAACTTTTGGAATGATACCGGCATGGGTGATTACAGCCTTCATTTCTTGCGCGACAAAGATAAGCGCGAAGTCGATTTTGTTGTGACTAAAGATCAAAAAGCGTGGTTCTTGGTTGAGGTTAAAAGCAGTAAAAAAGCTAAGCTAAGCGAAAACCTCGCTTATTTCCAAAAACAAACGGGCGCTAAACATGCTTTTCAAGTAACGATGGATGGTGAGTATATCGATCGCGATGTATTTGATTATGAAGAACCTGTTATCGTGCCAGCGAAGACATTTTTATCGCAGTTAGTTTAAATGGATAGCTATACCCAATGCGTTTGAGTTTTAGGTTCTCAAAGATATCTCTTATGTCTCGTCATCCCGTGGTCAAGCCACGGGATGACGAGACACAAGATATCTATAAAGCGACTTAACGTTTTTTCCGCGCCATGCGCATCATGATGCCGAGGAATACACTTAATAACAAGAAGCAAATCGCTAACCCAACCGCATGTTCAACGTGAAACAAACCGACTAACAAGGTTGCCAATGTGGCAAATCCCATGTTGATAAAACTCATCATCGCGGCGCCGTGGGTTTTGTCATCGACTTTGCTGGTGGCGAGATTGATGGCAATGCTGTAGATACAACAACCAGATGCCATGATGATAAACATCGGGGCTAACAGTGTGAACATGTTAATTAGGTGACATAAGAACAACACCAGCATTAGCAAAATAGTCGATAACATAATCACGAAACTGGCGCGCATGAATTTTTTAGCTTTTACGTTACCGATGAGCCTCGCTAAAATAAGTGAACCTAATAAAATACCGCTGTAGGGAATGATGTTTAACATACCATACACATCGACACGAATACCTAAATCATGAATCGCGATAAATGGCCCTACTGCTGCGAAAATATAGGTCATTGCGGTAATGACGCCTACCATGAGCGCATGTAACACTAGACGCTTATGCTTGGCAACTGCTAGATAATTTTTAAGGATGTGAGAAAACTTGATGGCATCACGATCAAAATGTTTTGCCGTTTCAGGTAAATGCCACGTGATGGGCAGCAATAACAAACCATAACCCGCGAAAAAAACAAAACAACTGACCCAAGTAAAATGCTGTGTTAAAAACCCACCAATCGTGGTTGCCACACCTGGCATGATAGCGAAAGCACTGACTAAAAATGCGGTGTGACGATGCGCTTGCTTGCCTTCATAAACATCCGTCACTATGGTGAAAGTCATCTTCAAACCTACACTTGCACCTAAAGCCATGAACAAGCGTGCGAATAACAATAATGAAAAAGAGTGTAATGGTTCAGCTAATATGCAAAGCACTGTGCCTACAATCGCGATGCTAACCCCTAAAAATAAAGCTGGTTTGCGACCAAAGGCATGCGCAATGGGTGCGTATAATAATTGCCCCATCGTGTAACCGAATAAATAAATTGTCATTAATTGTTCGATTTGCCCGGCGCTTACATGAAAGTATGCAGCCATTGCAGGCAATGCGGGTGCTATTACCACAGCACCGATGGCGCCGAAGCAAATAATTAAAGCGAGCGAAATAAAAGTGGGATTACGAGCCGTTGTCATGTTTTTATATCCTTGATTGCGCGACATAGTAAAAGGTTTATTGTTACTGTGCAAGTTAGCCTTTTTTTGTTAACATCTTTGCCCCCAATGGAGACATCATTACATGTGGTTTAAAAATTTAGCTATTTATCAGTTTACCGGTCAAGTCGTTCACAAAGCAGAAACGTTAGACAAACATTTACGTGAAGCACTTTTTCAGCCCTGCGCTCGCTTAGCGCCAATGAGTCAAGGCTGGCACGCACCGATTGGTGAAAATGAAGATGCACCTTTAGCACATGAAACCAGTAACTGTTCTTTATTATGTTTGCGCAAAGAAGAAAAAATTATTCCGCCTGCTGCGTTAAAAGAACAAGTGCAAAATGCGGTTGATAAATTTGAACGTGAAGATGGCCGCAAACCAGGGCGCAATGAAAAACAACGTATGCGTGATGATGTGTATTTTTCTATGTTGCCACAAGCTTTCACTAAATCGACTTATACTTATGCTTACATTGATGCGGATTTAAAATGTTTAATCATCGACAGCCCCAATGCGAATAAAGCCGAAGAATTTTGTAGTTTTTTACGTAACTCACTAGGCTCATTAAAAGTTGAACCCTTAGATAACACGCATGTAAAAGAACAACTCACTAGCTGGATCAACGGTGGTGACTTGCCAGAGAATTTCGGTGTGTTAGATAACGCTGTGCTTGATATGAATAATGAAGAAAACGGCAAAGTCCGCTATCAACATCACGATTTATTTGGTGACGATGTGAAGTTGCAATTAAAAGATGGGGCGCAAGCCTCTCAACTCGCCATGAGCTACCTCGGTCAAATTACGTTTTCACTGCAGTACGATTACATCTTCAAGCAATTAAAATTCTTAGACGTGATCAAAGAACAAGCTGAAGAAGCCTTTGCCGAAACACCTGAACAACGTTTTGATACCGACTTTACTATCATGGCATCGAGCGTGCGAGAAATGTTGAAAGGGTTATTGCCTAATTAAGCCACGCTACATCAGTGATACAAATGCCGCTAGCGTCATAATTGAATAGTGCTCTTTCAGCTCTAATAAGTCGTTGTCACCGCTTATGAGATAATCAGCTTGGCTCGCGATAAGCGTTTGCAGAATAGGGATATCAAACTCATCCCGCGGTTCTATTTTAAGTTTTTTAGGTTTCTTTAATTCTATATATTCACTCAAAAATTTCAAAGAATCGACAAATTGAGTGATTTGCTCTTTATCCCAATTAAAACGTTTACGTATTTTAGGGTAACTCAAAACTCTAGATAGCTCTTCAAGAATATAAGATGATGTGACAATGCTTAAATGGTTATGCTTCCAAGCAGCCAATACTTTACCTGCCTGGCTGTTAGGTATCATCAAACCTGACACCCAGATGTTGGTGTCTAATACTACCCTCACTGAGCTTTCTTCCTTGCTGCTTTTAAAGCTTTAGCAATATCAACCTCAATAAGCTCTCGCGCTTCTCCCTGGCACGAATCTGCTATTTCTTGCGACAACTCATCAAACCTGGATCGCATACGGCGGATCTTATCAAACAGATCAATATCGACTAAAGCAGCTACCGGCTTATTCGCTTTAGTGATTAAAATACTGTCATGCCTATATTCCACTTCATTGAGTAACTCGCCTAAATTCTGTCGCACATTCATTGCTGTCGCTTTACGTAACATAACCTTCCCCACTATATCAATTAGTATAATTATAGCAATTGATTTGGTTGTTGCAAATCTGTAGATATGGTCAAACTTCTACTGACGTTCTTAATGGAACTTCCGCACGGCAAGTAATCCTATTCTGCATTAAAACGCCCCAGCTCTGTGCAATTGTTTTATTAAATAATCGTATTTGCTAAATGCTAAAACTTTATTTGTTTATAGGAAACTTTTACGGTTGATTTCAAGTCCAATCTATTGCATAGTTTATTCATTATTACTTGCAAGCTCATGCAAGCGATACTGCTGAGAGAGGCTGTTATGAACTGGATGAAAAATCTTGAAACTTTTCTAGCTGTTGTTGAAGCCGGAAGCTTTAACAAGGCAGCCGATAAACTCTACACCAGCGTATCGTCCGTGAGTAAACGTATTACTTGGTTAGAAGAAGCATTAGGCACTCAACTCATCAAACGTAGCACAAAAGAGTTACGCTTAACGGACAGTGGTTCACGGCTGTATGAAAAAGCTGGCGACATCACTAACGCGTGGCAAGAGTTAAAAATGGAAGTCGGGAACAATAACCCGCTACCGCAAGGTGAACTCACGATTGGCTACCCGCAATTGATTGGCAAGCGTTATGTTGTGAATTTGATTCATGGCTATTTAGCGAAATACCCAGATGTCAGCATCAATACACGAATTTGTAATAACTTATCGAGCATGAATGAAGAGCATCTCGATATCTATTTTGCGAGTGATCGGTACGGTCAAGATAATGATCACCTAGTTGCGCATCCTGTTGAAACGATTCATCGACAGCTATTTGCAGCACCCGGTTATATCGAGCAACATCCTGAGATTAAAAAACCAGAAGATTTGGTTAATCATAATTGTTTGATCAACGCACGTTATAACGACGGTAACATTTGGCAATTAAACGATGAAAAAATCGAAGTGTCCGGTAACTTTCGCTCTAACGATGCGCAGTCAATGTTGAACATGGCAACGTCCGGCGCGGGTGTGTTATGGACATTCCCGAATTTAATTCAAGATGAAATTGCTGCTGGCCATCTGGTTGCTGTATTGCCGGAACATCGCTCACCGGACTTAACGATTTGTGCTTATTTTCAAAAATCACGCTTCACGCCTAAAACGATCAGAACGTTTTTGGACTTTCTTGATACCCAAGTGAAACCCGCCCGCGACGAAGATTTAGAACCAGCTAAATAGATAACATCCCCTTCATTCTAATCCTCGCCCGCAAAGCGGGAGAGGACAACTGCAAAGCAGCAGATGAGGGCAAATTCCAAAATCCACTTACCCATAACAAACAAAACGCCTGCTAATTGCGACAGTTGCATTGTATTGCCTGGTCAAATAATTGACAATTATGGGCGCTGGCACGAAAATATAGACAAAATAACAAATCGAGATATAACAATGTCCTACCCAGCCGTGACTAAACAACCAACCTGCTTAAGTTGCAATACGAACCCCGCTAACAGACACCGAGCAAGCGGCAGAGCAACGAGTTGTACGCCGTGTTGGTCGAAGCTATATGCTCGCTCAAAAAACCCACAAACACAACCCGTCAATTGCAGCCAGCAGAGCTGCTCAAACCCTGCTACGCATGTTCTAGATTTAACAACTAGCCAACCAACATATTGTGAAACGTGTACTGCTCGGTTATTACCAGATATACAGCCCAGACAGCCCAGAGAGTGCATTGTTCCTTTGTGCACGAATATAGCCAAGAGACTGCCCGAAAATGAAATACCCACAGTATGCGACAGTTGCTATACGACCGACAACTGCGATGCTAAAAAATTCGAGCTCTACTGCGTGTTCTGCCCTCCGAAAAAACAGAAAGAATTAACGCTAACCATGCGAGGACCAATCTGTGGCGAATGTTACAAAAACGAAGAAAAGAGAAAGCGGCTAGCTGGTCCGTACTCTATCCCACCAAGTAAAGCAATAAGAGCACAAATAAGGGAACAAAGGAGAGAACATAAAGGAAAAATAAGAAATGAAAAACAAAGAGCAGCTACTGCCTTACCCCCACCATCCAGCCCATTAAATGCTGGCACACCACATGCTCTAAATTCAGATTGCTCTCGGAAAAGGCCCGCAGAATCTTCATTAGCTCCTCCGCCAAAGAGAGCTGCAACTGCACTGGAGACAGTAGCCGATGATAATAAATTCCTATTGACACAGGGGGCAGGAGCTTTATTCGCAGTCCGTAACCGATTCATCCACTCTTTAATTTTTACGCCAGACATAAGCTATATGACAAATCCCCAATGGCTAATGGCACAACCGCAGATATACGCAACAATAGTGTATTTGTTCATGGGTGATGTGCTCAACCCAATCGCGCACAGGCACATCTTAAATCGCTATATCAATGGCTTCAGCCCCAGCCTAGACGATGCGCAGCCTTTCCTGACGGCCAAGCAACCGATCCCACCTTTTACGCCGTTGGGACTGTGTGTTGGTGATTATGTCACTAGAACTGAATTGCGTGCTGCCATAAATAACCCAGATTATCCTGATCTTGAAAAATACGCTTTTTACTGTCCGTCCATCAACCTCGCTATCAGCACTTATAATAATCTTACGATGCATCCGTTACTCAATACTATTGAAACACTCACTGCTACAACCCCAGCCTTAACACGGAATGTCACAACGATATTCTTTTACTATTATGGCTGGCCCTATTTTATGTATGTCAGTTATGGAAAAGCTATTCAAGCAGGGGAAAGGCTCTTATTAGACGAGAGTCAAGCAATATGGAAACATATGTAACCACCGCCAAATCCTACCGTTTAACATGCTAGCACACTCAATTGGTCGAACAAATAATGGATAACAATGGGGCTGCTAGTCGATAATTAAAACAAATTATAATAATGAGAAATAGCCATGCCTAAGCAAGAAAATATAAACGACATTAGGGGAACTATGTGAGCCGGCTTGAATAGCCCGCCTCATTATTATCCTCGCCCGCAAAGCGGGAGAAAACCCCTTCAGAGCCACTATTATTGTTGTAAATTCGCGCCACGAATGACATAACATCATCCTCACCCAAAAATTCCCGAACTGACTTACTTGCAACACACAACACCCGTTAAATTAGATAGTTGCATCCTATTAGTCGAGTAAATTATGGACAATAAAGAGTTGTTCGCTATAATGTAACAATAATAACAACTGATGGTAATAATAAAATGTCTTACCCAGCCAACGCTACTTCCAATAAATGCCTCATTTGTAAGACTGTGGAACCTAGCATGATTCCCTGTCAGGGCAGAACAACCCATTGTCTTACCTGTTACAACAAACAAAAGTCGCTACTTGCTAAGATAACACGCGGCTCTGTCGCGGCTAGTTTTTGCGAAACCATTAACTGCGCAGAGCAAGCTAGATACAAACCAATTGGCAACAAATTCACTCTTTGTAAGACATGTTTTAAACGATTAATTCTGCCTAGAGCAAAAAGTCATTGCTCCAATACTCAATGCCAACAGCCATTTACAAGCCATAGAGGCGCGTTATGTCGCGCATGTAAAGCAAAAGAACGTCTCGCCGCCTTGAGAAGTAAAAATATTACCTGCACATGCTGCAAGAAGAATGCTGCAATGAGCATAATGGACGAAGAAGGTAATCCAACCTTCTGTCTGCCTTGCACCACTAGGGGGCATCATCGAAAACGGCGCGGCGGTCCAGATACAATTCAGCAGCAGTCCCCCCTCGTAAAGAGAGTAAAAATTGACCCACGGCTATTACTAGCTCGCGATATATTCCAATTCTCAACGAAGGCACAATCTTTATTTGCTCGGCGTCAACAACAAAGACCCACTCAAGTATTTCTGCCAGACGCAGACTTTTCAAGACATCCTCAATGGGCAGCGGCACAACCCCGTATACTGATAGCCATGCAGTATTTGATTCTTGGCAATACGCTTAACTTTACCGCACACAATGCTAACCTGAATCAATATATTCAAACTGTCACCACCTCCGGAACAGACCTACACGAGCAAGCCTGTATGTGCGCCAAAACAACAATCCCTCCTTTTACGCTATTAGGGCTTTGTGTTGGAGACTATTTCACTTTACCCAACTCGGATGCTTGCAAAGATAACTATCTGCCTGCCGAGACAGAGAAATACGTTTTTACTTGCGCATCAACAAACTGTTTTATTGGCCCCGAGAAAGCGATTCTAATGATTAGCACAGCTAGAAACCCTACGATGCATTCGCTACACAACGCCATCACACCTATAGCGGCTGTAGCCGCCGGAACTACGCCCCCGGAATCAAACGTCACAACGCTTTGCATTTTCCATCAGGGTTGGCCCTATATGGCATATGTCAGCCTTAAACTCATTTCAGAAGGGGAGACCCTTTTATTAAATGATAGCCAGGCACACTGGAAAGACATAGCGCCAGCATCAGGCATAACAATTTAAACAATCAATCATTCATCCTCGCCCGTAAAGCGGGAGAGGGCTTGCCAAAGCCTACAAAAGATCCACCTAACCATTACCTGGATTGCGCGGTCAAGCCGCGCAATGACGATATCGACAGAGCTCACAACATAGCGATAGCCTATAACTATCAGCAACATCAAGACAATCAATTACAACTATCCGAAATTATAAGCTATACTCATCGGCGTTGAATTTACCTAATTAGGAGTATAAACATGTTGAAAGTTGGTGATCGTTTTCCGGACTATAAATTAACAGCTGTAACAGGCAAGACTGACAAAGATTTTGCAGAAGTGACGCAAGACACTTACAAAGGGCAATGGAAAGTTTACTTTTTCTGGCCGAAAGATTTCACCTTTGTTTGCCCAACGGAAATTGTTGGCTTTGGTGATATGAATGACAAATTTAAAGCGTGTGGCGCACAATTAATTGGCGCTTCAACTGATAGTGATTTTGTCCATGCGGCTTGGCGTGAACATCATGAAGGTTTAGGCAAAAGCCCATTCCCATGGTTGTCTGACATCAAGAAAGAGCTATCATGTGCATTAGGCATCTTACATGAAGACGCTGGCGTTGCTAACCGTGCCACTTTCATCGTGGACCCTGACAACACCATTCGTTATGTGGAAATGACTGACTTAAGCATTGGCCGTAACCCATTCGAAACATTGCGCATTTTAGATGCACTGCAAAGTGACAAGCTTACGCCTTGTGGCTGGAAGAAAGGTGACAAGACCTTAAACTAGTCTTCCATGACCTAGAAAAGCCCATCAAAGAGGATGGGCTTTTTTTTGTTTGTTAATTTGGTTACACTTCCCGTACAGGAAAATTTTAAAGGCAGTAATGATGGCTGATGCGATAGCAACAACAGGTAAAGTTTTAGATATTGGCGAGCTGGGCAAAATGATTCGAGCCAAACGCAAAAGCAAGAAACTTAAGCAAGCGGAATGCGCGAACTTGTGTGGCGTTGGTACGCGATTTTTATCAGAATTAGAAAATGGTAAGTCAACAATTGAAATCGGCAAAGCCATGGAAGTATTACACGGGCTCGGTTTAGACATCACAATAACAGAACGAAGTTGGTCATGAATACACTCAATGTTTTTTTACACAATCAATGCGTCGGTGAGCTCACACAACGTTTAGATCATTTACAATTTCAATATCACGCATCGTGGCTGCAAAACGATAATGCTTTTCCATTGTCTATGTCGTTGCCATTACAGGCTGATAGTTTTACGAGTCCTTTTTATTTTTCCGCATTGCTCCCCAGCGGTGAAGCGCGCGCACGTGTTGTCGAGAAATTAAAAACCGATCGTGACATCAGTTTACTCAACACACTAGGCGGCGATTGCCTGGGTGCTGTGCACTTTGAAGAGCCTGAAATACCTATAGAAAACACCTCTTTACACCAAGGCCAAGTCGATAAATCATTCGGCAAGCCGTATCTCATTTTAAATGATTCGCAGTGGCAAATGATGCTAGAGCAAATGGCGCAATCGCCCTTGCTGGCAGGTGAAAAAGGTATTCGTTGTTGCCTACCCGGTAGCAAAACAAAATTCGCGATGTATCAACCTGGCGAACAACATTATTTACCACTCAACGGTAAGCCCAGTTCTCATATCGTTAAATTTAATGACGACATTGAACATAACATGGCGTTAATATCGCAAGCGAAGCAAATCGGTTTACCGGTTGCCCAAACTGTCGCGCATGATAATTATCTCGTTAGCCAACGGTTTGATCGCCACACACAACATGCTGACATCACGTGCCTGCATCAAGAAAGTTTTGCGCAAGCTATCAGCCAAGCACAACCCAATTTAAGTGATTGCATCACGGTATTAAAACGCTATAGCTTAAACCCCGCTCTCGATATTAAACACCTCACGCAATGGGTGATATTTCATTATCTTGGCGGCAATACCGACCCTGACACACGCAACCTATCATTGATGCTATTAGAGGATGGCCCTTGCCTAGCCCCCTTTCACACTTTTTGTTGTCCTGACACACCTCAAACCAAATCTTTTGATGCCCAATACTGGCAAACCTTCGCCGACCAACACAACATGAAACTCAAGGCGCTACGTATTCAGTATGATGATGTCATTGAAAAACTCAGCACTATTATGCCATCACAAAACGGTTAAAGATTAAGCACATTTTTGCGATCAAACCGCCCGATTTTTGCTTTTCTAGTGGTTTCATGGCATATTGGCGCCTCATTTGGGCACTCGTACATTCCCCTATTGGGCCTTAACACCGAGCCCCCCGATCCGTTCACAGGTGAGTTAATATGAAAAAATACCAATGCCTAGTTTGTTCCTACGTTTACGATGAAGCCGAAGGTTGGCCAGAAGATGACATCGCCCCTGGCACGCGATGGGAAGACATCCCTGATGACTGGTGCTGCCCCGATTGCGGTGTGGGTAAAGAAGATTTTCAAATGGTTGAAATAGAGGATTAATGATGAAAAAGACAAATGATGCTTTCCCCGATAAAGAACACCAAGCCACTATTATTCAAGCACATCTTGACCCCGAACTAGATGGCTTGCTTGAGCAACATCACAAAGATCGCTTTGAATGGTTTCCTAGCGAACACTTGCCTTGCTCACACAACATGACGTCGAGCCAAGAAGAAGAGCTTCACGACTTCAAACAACAATGCCAACAATTACCCGATAGCATGCGAGTGGCTATGGTATTAAATTTACTGACCGAAGAAGGCCTGCCTTCTTACCATCGCTTGTTACATGAAGCCTTTGGTGAAAACTCAGACTGGTGTGTTTGGGCGAATCAATGGACCGCCGAAGAAGATAGACACGGCAACATTTTGCGCGACATCATTCGCGATACCCGCTTAGTCGATTTCACTGCAGTTGAAAAAATGCAGTTTGATTTTGTCGCCGATGGCTTTGCGCCTGACTGGTCTGGTGATGCTTATGCCACGATTGCTTATACTTCCTTCCAAGAACGCGCAACTCAAATTTCACACCGTAACCTCGGTAAAATCATACGCCCCCACGCACCACGACTCACCAAAGTGTTTGCCTGTATTGCCGGTGATGAATCGCGCCATTACAAATTCTACGCCAGCATGCTAAAAACCTTAGTCGACGTTGATGTCAAAGGTGCATTAGAGTCTATGCTGCGCGTATTGGGCTCATTCAAGATGCCTGGTCACAATATTGCGGGCTTCAGCGAAATGTCATTGGTCGAACACAGCTTAAATATTTTTGGCCCGAAAGAGTTTAGCGAAGCAATTAATGATGTCATCAAATTTACCGGCTTAGATAAACTCACGCACTTAGACACCTATTGCGAAGAGTTACGCCAAAAAGTTTATGCTTACCCCACACGTTTATTACGCTTTCATGAAAAGTTGTATAATCGCGTGAAAGAAAAAGCAAGCAAACTTAAATTTGATTTTTTGGACAGCAACGGTAATGGCTTGCTGACGTAATATTGCTTCTCCCCTCGCGGGACGTTTTCTCTTCGCCCCGCGAGGGGAGAAGGTGGTCGAAGACCGGATGAGGGACGATCAATTTTCAACTTGCGCAGCAAGTCCTCCTTAAATCACCGACTCTGGCCAATATAAGAACAACCCATAATCATTTACCCTTAAAACCCAAGCATTACTTGAAATTCACCCCTTAAGCCCAAATATCATGCCTAATCCACTGGAGAAATGTAATGGAACAATATCGAGGCACAACGATCTTATCAGTTCGTCGTAATGGCAAAGTCGTCATCGGCGGCGATGGCCAAGTCAGCATGGGTAACACCGTGATGAAAGGCAATGCTCGCAAAGTGCGACGCTTATATAAAGACAAAGTGATCGCGGGTTTTGCAGGCGGCACAGCTGATGCCTTCACATTATTCGAACGCTTTGAAGGCAAGCTTGAAGCGCACCAAGGACATTTAACGCGCGCAGCGGTTGAGCTCGCGAAAGATTGGCGCACCGACAAAATGTTGCGTCGCCTAGAAGCCCTGCTTTGTGTTGCCGATCACAGCGCATCATTAATCATCACCGGTAACGGTGATGTTATCGAGCCAGAAAATGACATTATGGCCATTGGTTCTGGTGGCATGTATGCCTTGTCTGCTGCGACGGCTTTAAAAGACAACACTGACATGGACGCGCGCGACATTGTCGAAAAAGGTTTAAAAATTGCAGCGGATGTTTGCGTCTACACCAATCACAATCGTGTGATTGAAGAAATGGAATATTAAGGAACACAACAATATGTCAATGACACCTAAAGAAATTGTCAAAGAATTAGATCACCACATTATCGGCCAAAATGATGCCAAACGTGCCGTAGCCATTGCACTACGTAATCGCTGGCGCCGTATGCAGGTTGCGGAAGATCTACGCCCAGAAATCACCCCGAAAAATATTTTAATGATTGGGCCCACCGGTGTCGGTAAAACTGAAATCGCACGCCGCTTAGCGAAACTGGTTAACGCGCCTTTTATTAAAGTCGAAGCCACTAAGTTTACCGAAGTCGGCTATGTCGGTCGTGATGTTGAATCGATTATTCGTGACTTAACTGACCGCGCAGTAAAGCTATTACGCGAACAAGAAATTGAAAAAGTAAAAGTACGCGGTGAAGATGCCGCCGAAGAACGTGTGCTAGATGAACTACTACCACCGCCCCGCCCCATGATGGACGGTGAACCAAAAGACGACACCGATAAAACCAAAGAAAATGACACGCGCCAAAAGTTCCGTAAAAAATTACTCGAAGGCGACTTTGATGACAAAGAAATCGAAATTGAAGTGAATGCTGTGATTGGTGTTGAAATCATGACCCCAGCGGGCATGGAAGACATGTCGAGTCAGTTACAAGGCATTTTTGAAAACATGCGTAACGAAAAAAAGAAAAAGCGCAAAATGAAAGTCAAAGAAGCGCTTCGCGTGATTGCCGAAGAAGAATCTAGCAAACTCATCAATGAAGATGACCTTAAATTACAAGCGGTCGAAACCGTTGAACAGCACGGCATTGTTTTCTTAGATGAAATCGATAAAATTGCGAAACGTGGCGAACAACAAGGCGGTGGTGATGTATCACGTGAAGGTGTGCAACGTGATTTATTGCCATTAGTTGAAGGTTGCACCGTTTCAACTAAATATGGCCAAGTCAAAACCGACCATATCTTATTTATCGCATCCGGCGCATTCCATTATTCAAAACCGTCTGATTTAGTCGCTGAATTACAAGGTCGTTTACCGATTCGCGTAGAATTAAAATCATTAACCGTCGATGATTTCAAACGCATCTTAACTGAACCCACGGCATCACTCACCGAACAACAAATTGCCCTCATGGCCACCGAAGGCGTTAACATCGAATTCAAAGCCGATGCCATCCAACGCTTAGCCGAAATCGCATGGCACGTAAATGAAAACACTGAAAACATTGGTGCGCGTCGCTTACATACTGTGATGGAACGCTTAATGGAAACTTTATCTTACGAAGCACCTGATAAAAATGGTGAAAGCTTAGTCGTTGATGCCACCTATGTGAATGATCACCTAAATGAACTATCACAAGATCAAGATTTGAGTCGTTATATTCTTTAGTGAGGTCTGGAGTTTGGCAAAACCGCGCTAGTGCGCGGTTTTTTTATGTCTTAACGATAAACATTATATGGTAAAATAAAGCTACTTTAGAGCTTACGCGCAACACGGATGCCAGATTGCCCTTCTAGATTCCGTGGTCAAGCCACGGAATGACAGAAATGCCGTCATCCCGTGGCTTGACCACGGGAACCAGCATAACCTGGAAGAATACTCACCACCGAGGTAGGCTGTATTTTGCGTAAGTACATCATTAATCAATACGAGCATTACACCCATGACTGACAAAGACACCACCCACTTTGGTTACAAAAACGTACCAACGGAAGAAAAAGAAACTTTAGTCGGTAATGTATTCCGTTCGGTTGCGAACAAGTATGACATCATGAATGATGCTATGTCATTGGGCGTGCATCGGATATGGAAACGATTTACTATTGATAAAAGTGGTGTCAAACCTGGCGATAAAGTTTTAGACTTGGCGGGCGGAACAGGTGATTTAACGGCAAAATTTGCTAAGCTCGTTGGCCCTAAAGGTGAAGTGACATTATCTGACATCAACGAAGCGATGTTAGCCGAAGGCCGTAAGAAACTCATCGACAAAGGTATTATTGACAACGTTAAATTTCAAATTGCCAATGCAGAAGAACTGCCATTTGAAGATAATAGCTTCGACATTATTACCATTGCTTTTGGCTTGCGTAATGTCACCCATAAAGACAAAGCCTTAAAAGAAATGCACCGCGTGTTAAAACCGGGCGGCAAAGCCATGGTGTTAGAGTTTTCTAAACCCACCTCAGAAACGTTTGGTAAAATTTATGATAAATTTTCATTTAACGTGATCCCCAAACTCGGCAAATGGATTACCGATGATGAAGAAAGCTATCAATACTTAGTCGAATCTATCCGTAAACACCCTGACCAACACACCTTAAAAGCTATGATGGTTGATGCTGGATTTGAGGATTGTGACTATCATAATCTTACTGGGGGTGTTGTGGCACTGCATACGGGTAGGAAATATTAACACTATCTTACTCTTTGCCCCCTTGGGGGAAAAGATGGCCGTAGGCCAGATGAGGGAGAAGATGACGAAGTCATCTCATGAAAAAGCCTTTTTAATCGACCCTCATCTGCCTAATAGCATCTTCTCCCGCCAGCGGGAGAAGCAAAGGAAGAATGAAAATGATTAAAACTATCGCCTTAAGCACACTAGAAAAGGCCTTAAATAACGCTATCAGCTTAGATCCTGCTTCGCTTGAACGTTTGCGTGAACTCGAAGGCCACATCATTAAAGTTGAGCTGCTTAAACTTGATCAACACTTTTTTTTGTTTTTTACCGATGATGGTTTCTCCTTGCGCGAAAACTGTAATGGCGAAGCTGACATTATTATTCGCGGCGCACCCTCTGCACTTTTTAAAATGGGCATGAGTGAAAACAAAACCCTTTACGGAAGTGATGTCAAAATCATTGGTGACATGGGGCTGGGTGAAGCCTTACAAAATATCTTTTCGCAAATCGATATCGATTGGGAAGAAGGCATCGCACAATACACTGGCGATGTCGCGGCACACCACATCGGCAAAACCCTTCGCAAAACCCGCGACTGGACCAAACAAACTCACGAGAATATGCAGCAAAACTGGAAAGAATACCTGCAAGAAGAAATCAATGTGTTGCCTCGCCAAGAAGAAGTGCAACAATTTTGTGATGAGGTGTCAACACTACGTAATGATGTCGAGCGCTTAACAACGAGGATGCAACAACGATAATCTTGCGCAGCGCGCATTAGCTATCAACTGGATACCGTATCTTCCTTTCACTAAAAAATAATAACTGAGCTTCAAATGTATCCATTAAATGTTACAGACTCTCAAACAAATACTCTATACCGAATGATTGACCACTATACACTGGAGTGCTTTCAACGAGCGATGATAACCGTTGCGCCGACAATATTGTGGACATTAGTTTCTAGCCAACGCCATTGGACATTTTTTTGTAGAAAATTTTATGCGTCTGTTCAACAAGATCTGCCAGCACTTGCGCAGTATGAATTACGCACACTATTGGTATGTGGCTATTTATCGGCTTATGGAGTAATGATTTCAGCACACTCTCCTCACAATAATCCTGAAGCCACACAACAAGCAAATCAAAATTTTGCTCCCATTAGTGTTACTGAAATACGAGAACGTCGATATCAAAACGAACCTTCTATGACTGATCGCTGGTTTGAGGAATATAGAGCCAATAAAATATCTAACGTACGAATAGCTTCAATGCTCCTAACCGCCCAACCCAATACCATCAATCCTCTGTTTTTCGAACAGTTATACTTTGCGTTACATAACGTGCCCTTTCAGGATGTAAAACAACAAATACTTGAACGCCGAGCAGCTATTATAGGAAATCGGCAATTGAGAATAAATAATGCTCGTGAAGAACAAGCATGGTTATTAGAACAAAGGCGAGCTGAAGCAGCCCGTCAGCAACCAGCGCACGGCCATATTGGGGCTCAGGGATAAAACTATATAAACCTTACACCCTCTATCTGCTATAATCGCGGCCATGAAAAACTTATTCCGCTTAATACATGTCGCTTGGATTCTTTCACGTTATCGCATCGATACCGTGCTGAAAGGTACAGGTGCCGCTTGGCTATTAAAATGCTTTGTTTTGTTCAATGTACCCGCTTGGTTTCGAGGGCAAGAGGCTTCTCGCGGTGAACGCGTGCGATTGGCGCTGGAGTCATTGGGGCCTATTTTTGTGAAGTTTGGGCAGGTGTTATCGACACGGCCGGATTTGTTTCCTGAAGACATTGTGAAAGAACTCATTAAGCTGCAAGACCGAGTGCCACCCTTTAGCCCTGAGCTAGCTCTGCAAATTGTTGAAACTGCTTACGGCAAGCCTGCTGACCAAGTGTTTAAGAAATTTGATAGTGAATCATTAGCCTCAGCATCGATTGCGCAAGTGCATGCCGCAACCTTGCTTGATGATAGCGATGTGATTGTCAAAATTGTTCGTCCGAATATCACGAAAGTCATTAAAAAAGATGTGCGTTTGTTATTTAGCATCGCGAAACTCGCACGCCGCTTTTTACCCGATGGTAAACGCATGCGGCCCGTTGATGTGATTAAAGAATTTGAACGCACCATTTACGATGAGCTCGATATGCAACGCGAAGCAGCTAACTGCTCGCAACTGCGTCGTAACTTTGACAACTCTGATTTATTATACGTGCCAAAAATCTATTGGGATTACGTGCGCCCTAATATACTCGTGCAAGAGCGCATCTATGCGGCGCGTATTAACGACATTGAAGCCTTACGCGACATGGGCTGCAACATGAAAAAACTCGCCGAAGATGGCGTGGCGATTTTCTACACGCAAGTGTTCCGTGATAAGTTCTTTCATGCCGATATGCATGGTGGCAATATTCTTGTGGATATTACCGACCCGAAAAGCCCGAAATACTGCGGCATCGATTTTGGCATCATGGGCTCACTCACTGATGATGATCAATACTACTTAGCCATGAACTTTTTAGCCTTCTTTAACCAAGACTACCGCCGTGTTGCTCAATTACATATTGATTGTGGCTGGGTGCCAGCAACCACACGCGTTGATGAATTAGAATCGGCTATCCGTACCGTTTGCGAGCCGATCTTCAACAAACCGCTAAGTGAAATATCTTACGCTAAAGTACTCATGCGCCTCTTCCAAGTCGCCCGACGTTTTGACATGGAAGTGCAACCGCAATTAGTGTTGCTACAAAAAACTTTGTTAAACGTCGAAGGCTTAGGCCGACAACTCTACCCTGAACTTAACTTATGGGAAACGGCTAAACCGCATTTGGAAAGCATCATGAAAAACCAAATTGGCATTCGGGGTTTACTGCATAAAGTAAAACAACGCTTACCGTATTGGTTGGAAGAGTTACCTGAAATACCCGGCCTCATTCATCAAGCGCTTGAACAGCTCGCTAAAGCTAAGCGATAATTTCACAAGTAGAACTTACGAAAAGACCACCTATATTCCTGGATTCCGCGGTCAAGCCGCGGAATGACGGAGATCCTCGGTATCCCTTACTTAAACTGCACAATAATAGAGATGCTCGTCATCCCGCGGCTTGACCGCGGGATCCAACACAACCAGCATTTACACAACGGTATAAACACCGTCGAGCTGTTAAGATCTTCATCAACCTTAATCTTTGCGTTTACTTTTTTGCAGGTACTCGAACGTCTTAGTCGTAGCAAAGCGCCTTAACATATTGTATATCTTAACAATGGCTTAACGGCTTACCTACTATAAAATTGTGCAATAATTCTAAATTGTGACGCTCAGGTTTTTTATCAGCGTTCATCCAACCAATGGCGATAATGCCTTGAAACTGTTTCGGGAGTTGAATTTTATTATCTTTCACACCATAAGCTTGCTGCACTTGGCATAATAAGGCATGGGGGTTGTCTGAAGCATTCACATCAACAACCAAGCGGTAATTGACGTTATAGGCCTTTGCTTTTTGCAACACGTTGGGGACATATTGAATGTTCGCAGGAAACAGTGGCAATAATAAACGCCCACGTTTTTTTATTTCTGCCTGTAGCTTATGCAGGTTATAAGTGCCCAGTTTAGTTATTTTATCTTGCTGAGTGCAGTAACCATTGTGCAAATAACGCGGGTCTATATACACTTCGAAACGACGATGTAATTTACTATTAATAACACCATTAATCAGCTGTAATTTTTTCGCATTACCCCGGCACAGCATGGGCCGCTCAATAATAGCGACTGTTTTCCAAGCGGGTGACAAGGGTTGTGTCGTTGAATAACGCACGACACGCTTGATTGTGTTATCAATAATTGGCGTCCAATCATTCAAGTAGACGATGCCATGAAAATGGTATTGCTTCGGCAGCGTAAAGTTCGTTAAATACGGCACAAAAGCATCACCGACACCCTCGAAGTTATACATGACCAATGGCGTATAAATATCGTTAATATAGGGGTATTGCTTTAAATCTTTTTCAATCAACCGATAATTTTTTAATGAAGTAGCATAGGCATAAACAGCTAATATTGGCTGCGCTTGGCTAACACCTGCCATCATGAAACATAACAAAACCAACACGACTCGGGATATTTTCATCATCACTCACTTCAATTGTGCGAAACATACCTGATGTTTGCGGAAACGGATAGTCCATCCTATAATGGTTAGTATGAAATTTCAACATACCATTATTAGCTTACTACTTCTGCCCGCACTGGGCATCGCCTATCCACACTGCAATGGTCCATCAAATGCTATTACTTATTCGAACCAATCCAATTGTGGAGGTGGTGGATCTGTTTGGTACTGGAAAAACTGCACAGACAATACCGTTAGCGCAAGCTTACGCAACAGCTCAGGCGATCAAGTTTGTGGTGCCGGGCAAGTTGGCTCAGGTGGCGATGTAAAAACATTGGCTTACTGCCCAAATGGTTACTTAGATGCTCAACATTACACGGCACCTTGGGTATACCTAACCCATGTTGACCGAGGTGGTGCCGTAAAAGAATCGGATACTGGCATTCATTACTACAGCGCCCCCGCTGGACAAAGCGGTCACTGCACAGCTGGCGAAGCGCTAGGCCCAGTTGGCAAAGACATCATGAATGACGCTGGCCCGGCTGCTGCTAATGGCGCTTAACCTGATGGTCTTTGTAGCGGGATATTGAACCAGAACTACCTTAAACGAAGCGAAGCAAACACTGTCGTAAATATCTACTCTCTATTAATGGTGCTCTTACATCAGAGCGAGATCAATTGCTCGAGTATCGTAAAATATCCCGAAGAAAAATCACCTTTGAGAGATTAATATACCCAAAGCATTTGAATTTTAGTTTCTCAAAGCTATCTCTTGTGTATTGTCATCCCGTGGCTTGACCACGGGATGACGACCTTAAGATGGCTTATTCGCACACCTAAAATTCAATCGCTTTAGGTATAGAAGCTAAAGCATAGACACCAGCTGATTTTAAACGAGCATTTTAATTTGTGCTGTTTCATTTTTCACTGAACCATATATCCAGCACCTGCTGGACATATGCTTTGCTCCTAATCGCCTTACCTTCTATATGTTTTTTGAAAAAAGCTGGGACTGCTTGCTGATAACTCAACAAGTGGTCTGCCCATATAGATGATTGAGGATAAAGTGTTACAAATGTTGCGCCGGAAAATATAACCTTGATATCTTGTTTAAAATTTAGATAAGTTAATCGATTCCACTTCGAACTCCGATAGTTTTCATTAATATTACCCGATAATTCTCGATAACACCTAAGTGCTTCACTATACGTTTGAAATGAATCTGTTATAAAATCATTTTGTCTTCTTGTGACATGGCTGTCATCTGCCCAAATTATGATTTTATAAATAAATGCAACAAAATTTAGAAGCCCCACATTATCACCAAAATATTCTCTGTAGTTTTTGTAAAATTGTTTCCAAAACTCTTTTTCAAATATGCTTGCTAATTTCACGACTTGCGCTTTTTGCTGTAATAATAAATCCAAGCCATACACATAATTCCTGAAATAGTCCTCTTGGTAGTCGGCAGGTGGAGAAAAATCTGTCATTTCTCGCTGAAGTTTTATGAATTTACCACTAGCATAATTACCAAGTATTTCCTGCCAAAACTTACTCGAACGTTGAGTTTGATCTGGCGGACCTTGTTTATAAGCATTCACCACTTGCTCTACAGCCGTCCTCATACTATCTCTTTGATAATGACTAAATTGAAATCGCCTGGAAACTGCTTCAGTTAATATGTTTTCTCTCAACAAAATCGTTATGATTGCACGTAGTCTTCGTCTGAAATGCCAAAGCAATAGCCCGCTGAGTTTACTATACTGACTAGGTATTAATGTGTTGAATAGTTCACTAACTAATGTAGTGTTAAACAAGCCATACGCTTGAAAAAAACTCTCACACATAATGGCTTTATTTGCTGAAAACACATCAATAATAAATTGGCTTATATCTTTCACTCCACCATCAGGTGAAGACAGATCAATGGGCCAAGCGTTTGGCTTTGCTGTTGTTAAACAAGGAAAATGTTTTACATCCTCAACATCGACATCAAAAGCGGAATAACCCGGCGTACCTTGTTGACCAATAATTGCTGCATTCCTTAGAGCTGAACTAATGCTTACCATCGCATTGTCGAAGTCAATCGTCACCAGATTTCCTCCGCTAAACCCCCAGTTACCCAGGTGTAAATCTTCGTTTTCCAACACATAAGTCATCACCAACCACAGGATTACTAACCTTGGCTTTACCTTTTTTAGTAACTCTAATGCTACGGTTAGGTGTGAGTCTTTTTGAAAATCAGCACATGACTTGTAATTCGGCAGCAAGGATATCAGTGTAACTTGCTTGCTCCGATCGGACAGCTTAACTTCAGCAACTAATTCTGGTGCAATGAGTCCAAATAACACTGAAACTAATACTTCAATGCTGGCTAATAATTCAGGATATTGTGTATTATCGTAGCTTTTCACAATACATTCTTTGTCACTTCGTCGTTCTCGGCTAATAACAACGGAGTTCTGTGAATCGGCTATATTAATTGGAATTATAGCCGCTAAATGCTGGCTAGCCATTTCTTTCGGTGTGGCTTTTTTAGGTTCTGGCACAACTGGATCAACCAGGTGCCACAGAAAACTCTTTAACACATCAATGTTTTCGCCTGTTTTTGCAGAGACAAGGAACACCCCCGTAAAGTCACCCTGCTCTCTCCATCCATCCAAAGTCGCTTCTATTGCGCTTTCATCCACTAGTTTGATCAAGTCACTTTTTGTTACAACGACGACTATTGGTATGCCCTGCCGGCAAGCCTCCTGTTGACTATGAAGCCACCAACCAAAAGAATTTTTCTGTGCACAAAGTCGAGACCCATCTAACACACACACCAAAATATCAGCATCTTTGCAGATAACTCTAGTCATCGCAAAAAATCTCTCATTCCCAGGCGTATCAAAGCAGCGTATCATTGCTTTATCTGTTTGCTGGGAAATAGAATGTGAATGAAATTTTGTTAGCCAGCGAATCTCAGTCCCTATTGTAGACCTACCTGGTGGCTTAAATTGACTATCAACCATGCGCTCTAACAATGCTGATGAGCCGCTCCCTGCTTGAACAGGGCTAAAAACAACTGTTGGTTTATTGCTGGAATTGAACATATGGTTAGTGTGGTTATTATCTGACTAATGATAACATGCCTTGCACAAACATGTTCCATTTTAATCCGCTAGTAAACGGCTTAAAGCCCTTAATGTGATTGCAAAGTATTGGATAAGCTCGATGAGCTGAGCTCGATTTCTGCTCACATTAGCAGGGCTGCTTTTAACTCCACTCCCGTTTAGCCAAGGCTAAAATGAAATACCGTGCTAACTGCCCTCAAAATATAATCCCTAACGGTGTTACTACCTGTTATTTGCTAGAATTTTGGCGTATTTCTTATCTTCACTCAGCTTAAGCACTTTGAAATGCCCATTGAGGCGTTGTTGGGATTTGATGGTGTTGAAGAAGGTGTTAGCGGGAACGGACTCGACTTGGGCGGCGGTGATTAAGAATTTGCGGGCATAGTCATAATCGCAATTGAGTTCGCGCAACTGTTGGTCGAGGCTGCTGGCATAAGCAGCTAAATCATCGGGCGCGTTTTGAAATTCGCAATAAAACTGCCATATGGTCACCTTTATTAGAGTTGGCACCGTGGTAATATTCGAGCTGATAATTGACCCACCGCCTCTCTCTTTTTATAACCATTTAACTCTCTCTTAATATTCATTGATTATAATCACAACTAGTCTATCCAAAGTATTGCATTATGTAATAGGACAACCAAAGAGAAAACGCCATGCCAAGCACCCCCGCTCCCAATAGCCGTCAGCTCCTTCCCTATGACGTAATGCACATGATACTAAGCTTCATAGTAAGTTCACTATACGAAGATCCGCAGACTTCTTTAGGCCTCATTCATCTATATCCAGCTGCGTTCCCACCGGATGGGCGCCCAGTGGAACTTCAAATAAAAAAACTCACACAATCGCGACTAAATGCTATCAACCCTACCCCAATGTTCCTAAGGGCAAATAACCGTCTCGGATACGTATATATTTTTAACGGTAAGATCTACATATTGATTGATCGGGAGCGCCAAATACTGCGCCAATATAATCTGGGACCAGCTGATGCAAACGTGCTTAATATCGTGCAAGGTGTAGAGTACACGCTCATGGTAATCAACGATGGTCAGACCATTGCCCACATTAAAACAGCAGAATTAGGTCAAGATGACGCTACCTTTGCCACCAAAAATTTGTTGCCCAACGAGAAAGTCCAACAAATTGCTAGCTTCAAGCCCTCTGATCAGTCGAATGGACGCATCTTAGTCCTGACCAATACAGGCAACGCTCGTGACTATTCCCCTGGTCGGACGTCGGGGGGACCTTTATCAACAAGAATCAGCGCATCCAGCCGTGATAGAGCAGGCTCATACTCATTCACGCAAATTGCGACGGGCAGTACACACGCCCTACTTCTCGACGATACCGGTCGTGTTTTCAGCAGGGGTGACAATATTTCTGGTCAATTGGGTCGAACTCACCACGATAGATACCCATATAGTGCTTATTCGCACGCGCGCCTCCCAGACCGCTTGCTTGCGAAACACATAGCTGCCGGCGCGAATCATTCCGTTGTTGTCAGCCAAGATGGTCGACTGTATGTCTGCGGTGACAACAGCCATGGCCAGCTGGGCCTCCCAAGAGATAACGTGGCGCGAGCTGATTATTTTCAGTCTGTTGGTGAACTAGATACGGTAGGCCCTATCACTGCAGCAACAGCAACCGACAATCTCACCGCCATCATCGCTGGGGGCAAGGTTTACGCCACAGGAACCAGCCCACTAGCTAACACCCAACCCTTCCCCAACTTTAATAACGCCCAGCCCCTCGCTGGCATGTCTGATGACGAATCTGCGATAAAAATATATTCAGACAAGTTTACAATATATGTCACCAGCAATGCAGGCACCCTCTATATGCTCTACATTACGCTCACTCCAAATTCACGGATGCTCCTCGTGCCCATGCGCAAAACACAATTGGAAACCCCAGCTCCTCGGGATGCAGCAATCTGCCAAGCTTTAAACTGTATCCTAACAAATGGCTACAGCCATCATCGTTTTGTGAAATATTGCAAAGCCATCGGCTTGCCTGACAATGAGTTTACTCTTAGCCACAAGGTACCTGCTGAGTCTCGGGAGGTCACTGTTGATTTAAGAGATTTGTATTACGCTCACATGCCGAGGAAAATACGGGACGAACAGCAACAGACAGAGGGTCTTTGTTCTCTCGGTATTCCATCGTGCGCTTTGTTCACTAAACTCACCGCAAACAAAGAAGTCGTCGTATGTATACCAAAAATACTTTACCCTTCTTGGAAGGCAGCCTTTAAGTTAGCAAAAAATCGTGAGGACCCTGCGCTCACAGGGACTAGGACAGACACAAAGCTCGGCGACATTGAATGGAGGCAGCTAACGATCACCCACACTAACACTATTGAAGAATACCGTGTCAAAACTAATCATGCTGAAACTTATGTTGAATCGCTCATGATTAGGCCTGCTGCCCTCCCTGTTTTCATGATGCTACCAGGCTCCAGCCCTCTATCCGAAATGGCTAAAAAGATGAAACCATTTACTAATATCGAGACAAACATCCCAGCTGCCGGTGTTACCGCAAAGCTACAGGACAAAAAGCTTCACGTCAGAATTTCGCTGCCTGGTACACTCATGGAACCAATCCATCAGTGGATAAAAGGGATAAAGCCAGGCAATCACATCACCGTAACTATTGAGTCTTTAGAATTACAACTTTACACAGAGACAAAACACTTATCCTTCACGATTTCACACAAGAATGGCATTGAAAGCTACCATGTAAGCAAGACTCACCCACTGTCTCCCACCATTGATGTTATTGCTATTCAGCCTTACACAGGAATCATTGAGATTCAGCCAGCCCCTCCAACTGCGGAGCAACTCTTGGCGATAAAAAACAAACGCTGACACGATGCCTGCTTGCGGCGCGGTGGCGCCGGAGATGTCAGATTATTTTCTGTCATTCAGTAGTAATTTGGCATAGTGCGTGGCTTCACTAAGCTTAAGCACTTTGAAATGCCCATTGAGGCGTTGTTGGGATTTGATGGTGTTGAAGAAGGTGTTAGCGGGAACGGACTCGACTTGGGCGGCGGTGATTAAGAATTTGCGGGCATAGTCATAATCGCAATTGAGTCCGCGTAGCTGTTGGTCGAGGGTGCTGGCATAAGCAGCTAAATCATCGGGGGCGTTTTGAAATTCGCAGTAAAATACGATGTGGTCGCCTTTATCAGAATAGGTGCCATGGTAATGTTCGAGCTGGCAATCAAACTGTTTGTTGGCTTGTTGGAAGGCTTGGTCGGTTTGGTATTCGGTAATGCGTTCATCGTATTTGGTGAGCGAGCCCGTTAAGCGGCCGACGTATTGGATGATGAGTTTTTGTGTATCGATGAACTTAATCACATCGCCAACAACATAAGACCAAAAGCCTTGCACGCTGGACAGCACGAACACTAAATCCGGCTCTGCTTCGTCAGGCTTTTTATGTTTACCTTCAATGATGTCGGCTATCCAGTAGCGTTTGGCTTTATCACTGCCGAATTGATCCGCGCGGATGAACTCATAGAAGATACCGGCATTCATGTTTAAATATAAATGACGGTAATCATCGTCGTAATGGTTATGTGCAAACTGCCCGCCTTCGCTGGCTCCGTAAATATTCCACAGCTGATAGTTATCGTCACCAATTAAGCGCTGAAAATCTTCGACGTAAAATTCAGGGTTAGAGCCACTCAATGAAACGACTTGAATATTGGGCCATAGTTCGCGCAGTGTTTTTTTGCCTGTCGCCGTTAATATCTTTTCAATAAAATGTTTTAGCACCGGCGGCACACCGCTTAACAATCGAACGTCTTGATGGCGTGTTTCTTCGATGGCTTTTTCAACGTAAACCTCGTAATCGGTTTCGTTAGCCGTTTTCTTTGTCGGGAAAATATAGCGGCTAGAAAAGTCCGGCGATAAATACTTTAATAAGCCCGACATATAAGTCGTTTTAATACCATTCACATCATCCATATGCGCCGTTGCGGTGAGCACTAAAAACTTACCGTTTAACAAGCTTGAACCTGGGCATTGCGACACGTGATATAAAAATTGTTGGAATGATGTGCGGTTAAATAACTTTGTATGGTCGTCAGTCCAGGGAATTAATTTGCTGGCATCACTGGTTAAGCCTGATGACTTCACAAAATAACTTGGCTTGCCAGGCCACAACACATCCGCATCACCGGCGATGATACGCTTCATGTAATCATCAAAATCAACATACTTACGAGCTGGCACAATTTGCTGATAGGCTTTCACAAAATCGTCTTTCGCTAAAATATTTTTAAAATAATAATCACGCCCAAACTGTGTGTTTTGTGCATGCGTTAGCAAATGATGCAACGCCTGTGCTTGCTGCACAATGGGATCGCGCTTGCGCAATGCGAATTTGGCATAGGGATATAAAATGGCAGTGATTAAACGACTCAACATGGTCGCTACGATACAGCAGAAATACTGAGCCTAGCAAATGCTTGCCCATCCGCGCTGATTATTTTCCCGAAAAGGAATATAAATGACTGTCAGCGTTATGTTAACGATTGTAGACACAATTAGTCATCGATTGTCTAATTAGACATTGACAGTCTAATTAGACTTAAAAGCTATTCCTGAAAAAACATACTATAGTAATAATGCCAAATCACCGCACCGCCGATCAGTTAAGCAAGCTTTGAGCTGAATGAAACATGCCGTCAACCAACAAGGTATCGTCTTCCCGCGACTTGATCGCGGGAGCCAGAACAACATCTCACTTATCATGGATCTCTGGATTGCGCGGTCAAACCGCACAATGACGGCAAAAACAGAACCATGAAAAGCCGTATATAAACAATGCCGATTAGGGCTTAACAGACAGGCATTACCGCACCGCCGTGCGATAAATCCAACCGAGCAGCATTAACGTAACAATACCACCTAAGGTTTCAGCTACGCCAGTTAGGTTGTGCGGCATGATGACGAGGATGCTCGATGATTTGAAGATCACAAATGGCACGGCGAGGATGACACCCATTAAGGTTGAACCGGCGATGATGCCGCAGGCTAATAGGATGTCTTGATGTTTGTGGGGTTGTTGTTTGCGTTGACGGCGATGGCGTTGCACGAGGTACGACACTAAGCCACCGGCGACTAATGATGCGGTGGTGGTGAGTGGCAAGTAGATACCGACGCCGACAGCTAATACGGGCATACGTAATTTTTTAAGCTTGAGTAACTCATCGACGATGATGAAGAATACGGCGATTAGGCCGCCGGTGATGATCATACTCCACGGTAAGTTGCCGCCGAACACACCGGTGGCGATGGCGGATACCATGCCACCCTGTGGGGCTGATAGCATGTGCTGTGGGTCCATGCCGGCATGCGGTGCGGCGACACCGATAATGCCGTAGGCGTGGAATAATAGACGCATGACAAAGGGTGCGACTAATGCTGATACTACGACACCTAGCACTAACATTAGCTGTTGCTTCCAAGGGGTGGCGCCAACCATTTGTCCGGCTTTTAAATCTTGCATGGTGTCTAGGCTTAATGCGGCACCGATGATGATGATGGCGGTGATGAAGATCACCAACGCGCCACCGTGAATAATTTTATCGGGGTGGTGGGCGAAGCTCGTGCCGAGGCTTAATAAACCGTACATTAAGAAACCAGCGACAACTAACACGGATAGCATAATGCCAGATAAGGGCGAATTTGATGCGCCGAACATACCCGCAAAGAACCCCGAAATAGACGCGGCGAAAAAGCCAATGATGATCACGAACAAGGTAAACACGATAGTAATAGCGATGCGTAAGCCGACACTAATGCCGAACACGGCGGGGTCGATTTTTGTTAATAGATAAAAGGCTAGCGGAACGGCGACTAATAAGATCGTCCAGAATACGTAATTGATAGGGATGTCACGCTCAGTGCGAGGGATGCTGGCAAAACCACCGGCTAATTTAACGTCACGCAATGCAACAACCGAGGCTTTTAAGCCTTGAAATACGGGTTTTAACAAAGTTAACAGCGTCCATATGCCGCCTACCAACATGGTACCGACACCGATAAAACGAATGTATTTCGCCCAAATATAATCCGAGGCATCGAATGCACTCAAGTGTGCAGACACGGGATGCAGATGTGACAAAATAGGCATGCTGATGATCCAGCTGATAACCCAGCCGATGAAGGCGGCAAGTGCTACATTAATCCCGACAATATAACCGGCGGCAATTACTGCGGGGGAGAATCCGAAACCAAAACCGAAGACTACCGCACTTTTTTTCCACCACCACGTCACGCCATCGGTCAACACGCCTAAGCCGGTTTGGGCAAAGGCAATCAAACCACCGACGATGCCGCCTAGCACTAAATGCTTAAGGCCAGCGCCTGCTTGCGATGCGGTTTTCAACACGTGGCCGATCGCTGTTCCCTCTGGGAAACGTAGGGTTTTGTCGGCTAATAAGATACGGCGTAAGGGAATAGAGAACAACACGCCTAACGTACCGCCTATAATCGAAATCAACACGATTTCCCAATAATTAAAATCGTGCCAGATGTTCATCATTAATAATGCGGGGGTGGTGAAGGCGATGCCGCCGACTAATACTTCGCCGGCTGATGCGGCGGTTTGGACGAGATTACTTTCTAGTACATTGTGGCGACGAAAGAAACGCAGAATAGCCAGCGATACAATCGCGGCAGGAATCGAGGCAGAAATGGTTTGACCTAATTTCAATGCTAAGTAAGCATTCGATGCGGTCATCACTATCGTTAAGATAATGCCAAGGATAATGGCTTTGATGGTAATTTCTGGTAACGATTGATCGGCCGAGATTAACGGTTTGCTCATGTTTTTCCTTGGGGTATAGGAAATGGGGATAGGGTATAGAAGAAAATGCTATACCCTGAATCCTAATCTACACCATATGTTTTTTATGCGTCGCTACGCGATACAACCATCCACCGAAGAATATGGCCGACACAACACCCAGCACATCTGCCACATTCGTCAGTGATGATGGCATGATTGATAAGGCATCCGAAGATTTGTAAATCACAAAAGGAATCGCTAAAGCAACGCCCATTAGGGTCGCACCCGCGACAATACCACTGGCTAATAACACGCCGCGTTGATAACTGTTATGCACTTGTACGTCGGCTGTTTTGCCCAATTTAGCTTTCCATTTTTTATGGCGTAACTCAACGGCATAAGACACGAAAGCACCAATCACTAAACAGGTTGATGTTGTCATCGGCAAGTAAATACCAGTACCGACTGCAAGTGTCAGCATGCGCTTGCCGCGAGGTTTCGCGATTAACTCATCAATCGCAATCGTCACGGCTGCGATTACCATGCCGGTTATCAACATACCCCATGGTAGTTTGCCGCCAAACACACCTTGTGTAATGGCCACCATTAAGCTGGCTTGCGGTGCGGTTAACATTTGGTGTGGGTCCATGCCCGCGCGTGGGAATACGCCGCCAATGCCGTAGGCGTTAAATAATAAATCTAAGATAGGCGCTACGACCAACGCACCCGCAACCAAACCGACGATCAACATGACTTGCTGCTTCCATGGTGTCGCGCCGACCATTTTACCGGCTTTAAAATCTTGTGACGTATCAGTCGAAATACTACCACTACTGGCAGCGATGGCGACCGCGACAATCGCAATAGCGGCAATCGCTTTAAACGCACCGGGGCTGTGCAACACTGAAATATCACCCGGCAAAACTAGGTAAATCGCGATACAGATAAATAACATAGCGGCCACAGCCATGGCAGACAATGGGTTACTTGATGCGCCAATCAAGCCAGAGAAATAACCGCATAAGGCCGCCAACGCAAAACCTAACACCAGAATTAACACCGTTAACGTTGACACTAATACGATGCTTGACGTGGTGCCGAAACTAATCGTACTGCTGTGAACAGTATGGCCTAACATAAAGATAAGCGGCACAACCATCGCCACTAAAATCCAGAAAATAATATTGACGGGTAAATCTTTTTCGGTGCGGATGATAGAACCTTCGCGATGCAAATGCACGGCTTGGTAAGAGGCTTTGATGCCTTTAACTAACGGTTTAAATAAGCTACCAATCGTCCATAAGCCACCGACTAACAAAGTACCCACACCAATATAACGAATGTAGTGCAACCACATCCAGCTGGCTAAATCACTGCCGTGCAATGCCGCTGGGTGTGCAAAATAAGCGGTTAAAATAGGCATGCCGATGACCCATGCGACAACAATACCAAACAAAATACTGATACCCGCGGTGATACCAACGATGTAACCTGCAGCGATGAGTGCTGGCGTAAAGCCTAAGCCTAAACCAAATAACACTTTGCTTTTACCAAACCATAAGCCAAAACCTTCAGAGGCAACATGCAAACCATTTTGGCAAAATGCCACCAATGCACCGACCAAGCCGCCTTGTATCAAAAACTTTAATCCAAAGCCCGAACCTTTCGCGCTGACTTTTAATACGTTACCAATTGCCACACCTTCCGGGAACGTTAAGGCTTTGTCGGATAACAAGACACGACGTAATGGCACGCTGAATAAAATACCCAAAGTTCCGCCGATGATGGCGATAAGCGTAGTATATAAGTAGTTAAAGTGCGCCCAAAAATGAATCAGCACCAATGCTGGCACTGTGAAAATAATACCGGACACTGCCGACTGCCCACATGACGCTGCCGTTTGCACCATGGTGTTTTCCAACACGGTATGATTGGTAAACATGCGCAAGATGCCCATCGAAATAACCGCCGCCGGAATCGATGTTGAAATGGTCATACCAACTTTCAAACCAAGATAAGAATTCGACGCGGCCAACAAGACTGTTAGCACAATGGCAATAAGCACTGCCTTGATGGTGATTTCAGGAATTTTAACTTCAGCGGGGATTAACGGCTTTTCGTCGATGTGTTGCATGATGACTCCTAGGGATGGCCCCTATAGTGCCAATCTTTGCGCAGGAATTCAAGCGGGAATTAATGGTGTGTTCGTGGTGACAATGGCGGGGTTAGAGGTCTAGCCATTTGGGGTTGTATGCTTCCGAGCACCTTACTCACTTCATTCACAGCAGCTTTAGTTGGCGCTTCTAAAACTATACTCATTATTTTGCCTGCCTGTGTCTCAACTCGCAAAAAGCGGTTATAGCTAAACACATGAAAATTATTGCGTGATCCACCTAGGGAAACTTCTTTTAGAAATAGAAAACGAGCGGACTCATTTCCCCAATACACCGCACTATGTACATCTGAACCACGACAGTGTGTCTCTGCAAACAACTCAAGCATTCGCACGAACATATTCTCTAACACAGCTTTACCATCCGCAGGGACAGGAGGTGGGGAATGATCAGTATTGCTATGCATGTGCGCCTTCTTATTATTAATATTGTGTCATTTTTGCACACAACGCTTAAGGTACTCTTAAAACCTCTGTCAAAATTGTGTAAATATAGTGCTTTTTGGTTTGATATAGCGCAATTACCATCATCTGACATCGTTTTCTAGCCTCGACTCAATGCGCAGCCATATCATCTGCCTAGCACCAGCCCCGTCGTCCCGCGGTTTAACCGCGGGACCCAGGCTATTATTAGCTTTGCCTGGATTGCGTGGTCAAGCCACACAATGACGACGTCAATTCATCGTTCTAGCATCGACTCAATGCGCAGCTATATCATCTGCCTAGCACCAGCCCCGTCGTCCCGCGGTTTAACCGCGGGACCCAGGCTATTATTAGCTTTGCCTGGATTGCGTGGTCAAGCCACACAATGACGACGTCAATTCATCGTTCTAGCATCGACTCAATGCGCAGCTATATCATCTGCCTAGCACCAGCCCCGTCGTCCCGCGGTTTAACCGCGGGACCCAGGCTATTATTAGCTTTGCCTGGATTGCGTGGTCAAGCCACACAATGACGACGTCGAAACAGTCGCTCCAATGACGGCTTCAGTAAGTGCAGACGGTCTATATTGATCAACCTAATCAAAAACCGTAGTAGAATGGCATTCATGTCAAATTCACCCTCAAGCCCTCTTATCCTCACCATCGATGCTGGCACGCAAAGCGTGCGGGCGATTACATTTGATTTGCAGGGTAATCTTGTCGCTAAAAGCCAAGTTCCCATGACGAATTATCTACACCCACAAACGGGGTGGGTGGAATTTGATGCTGAGCATTACTGGCAATTGATTTGTGCGGCTTGCCAAGATTTGTGGGAACAGATTGATCCCACATTAATCAAAGGCGTCGCGCTAACCTCACAACGCGCGACAACGGTAAACATGGATCGCGATGGCAATCCATTGCGCCCTGCTATTTCTTGGATGGACCAACGCGTTGCCGAAAGTTATGAACCGGTTAAAGGATTATGGGGCACGGCGTTTAAAGTATTAGGTTTAAGCGACACCATCGATTATTTTCAAGCGCAAGCCGAAGCTAATTGGCTGCAACTGCATCAACCACAAGTGTGGAAAAACACCTATAAATTTGGTTTATTATCGAGCTTCTTACATCATCGATTAAGTGGATGCTTTGTTGATGCCGCAGCTAACCAAGTAGGTTATCTACCGTTTGATTTTAAACATGCGCATTGGGCGAAGTCGCGGGATTGGAAGTGGCAAGCGGTTTGTGTTGAACGTGATAAATTAGTAGAGCTCGTGCAAGCAGGCGAATTGCTCGGTCATATTAGTGCAAATGCATTCGAGCAAACAGGTATTCCTCTCGGTACTCCGATTATTGCGGCGGCAGGCGACAAAGCTTGTGAAGCATTGGGTGCTGGTTGTTTAAGTCCGCATGTGGCGTTTTTAAGTTTAGGCAGCGCTGCTAACATTAGCATCACAACCAAAAAATTTATTGAACCGGTACGGTTTTTACCGTCATACCCCGCGGCACTACCCAAACATTACAATGCAGAAATTCAAATATTCCGGGGCTTTTGGTTGGTTGAACAATTTCGCAAACAGTTTGCAGAGCATGCGAGCTATGATGATTTAGATGCGATGTTGGCATCAACACCTGCAGGTAATGAGGGCTTAATCCTGCAACCGTATTGGTCGCCCGGTGCATTGCTACCCGGCCTAGAAGCCAAAGGCGCAATGATTGGTTTTGATGATAGACACACACAAGCGCATAGCTATCGCGCGATTATTGAAGGTTTGATGTATGCCCTACGTGAAGGTGCTGAGCGCTTGCAACGTAAAAGTAAAACACCGTTGACGAGTTTACGTATTGCTGGGGGTGGTTCGCAAAGTGACAAAGTGATGCAAATTGCTGCCGATGTGTTTGGCTTGCCAACAACACGGCCTCATACTTACGAAACGTCAGCGTTAGGAGCAGCGATTGATTGCGCGGTGGGTCTAGGTTTGCATGATAATTTTGCGCAAGCCAGTGATGCGATGACGCGACTCAATGATACGTTCGAGCCGAACCTGCAAAATCATAAGGTTTATGATGAGCTGTATCGACATGTGTATAAGAAAATGTATCGACAGTTAAGGCCGCTTTATAAGAGCCTACAGGCGTTGTCTTAGCAACTCTAGTAGGGTGGATAAAAATTCGGCCGAAGGCCGGATATATCCACCAAGCAACCTTCAATTAAACGACTTACTTTTACCCCGCACCGCTGGTGGATATATCCGCGCTAGCGCGCGAATTTTTATCCACCCTACACTACTGCTGCAAATTCTCACCCAAATCTTTCTGCAACAATTTCACCGCTTCTCGCGCGATCAACTCATGCGCTTTCGTTGTCGGGTGCACTAAATCCCAAAACAAATGATCATTCGGGTTTTTGCAAACCGTGTGACTGGGCTTAATTGCGGTTAATGACTGTTGTGGGTTCAAACTTAATATGGCTTGATCTGACGATATGCTCGCTTTTATCGGCTTAAACGTTTTTGCAGCCACATCGCATTTCATCGATAACATACAGGGAAAACAAGGGTCGCTAACGTTTTTAAACGTAAAACCATCCAAGTTTTTATTGGTAATCACTTTGTTAAACAAAGCATGAATATTAAAAAACATAATATGCGCTTGAGGATTTTGCTTTTGCAGCTTAGCCAAAGCGATTTGTAATTTGTCATTATGCTCAATGGTTAAGTTAGCCAAGTCACTCACAAACCCGGGCTTCGATAAATTCTTATCAAACCGCGCCCAAGGCGCCTTGCTCACGTCTGGCAAATTCGGCACGACAATATACTTCGCGCCCGACTTAATTAATTTTTTGAGCTGAACGATAATTTGATTAACTGTTTGCGTGGTCGCGGCGTTAATCACAAATGCAGCTGACTCGCCAGACGCTTTACGCCCCGTCAAATAATCATTACCCCCGATCCACACGGTATAAAGCGTATGATTCGGATCATCATGCGTCACACGGTTTAAATACATCGATACTTGCCAGGGCAAATTCATGATGCCGGCCATTGGCCGTTTGCCATTATCGATGTCATAACGCCATTCTGCCCACGCACCACCGCGTGCATAATCTAACAAACTGACATCGACTTTAGGATTCAGAGCATAAAGATCTTCTTGCAAGTATTGCACCCAAACTAAACCGTTACTGAAGTTTTCATCTTGATAGGGCGCGGCAGGAAATAAAGGCGAGGCGTGATCAAGCGAATGAATCACTTGGCTTTCATGAAAATCATTACCGTGGTCTGAGAGGCTGTCGCCAAAGGCCACAATCTTAGTAAACACCACCGGCTCGGCCGCTAAAGCCAAACTGCTGCAAAGACAAAGCAATAAAATAAGTATTGTACGTTTCATAAGGGTGATTATATCGGTCTAATGTTGTTTGAATAGGCTATTTACGGAAGTTTTACGCGCTAGAGTCCAAATGTTTGAGTGATCAGTTTTCAATTAACCCCGTCATTCCGTGGCTTGACCACGGAATCTAGGAACGTAGGATAAGCCCTGGATCCCGCGGTCAAGCCGCGGGATGACATGACACAAAAAGGATTATGCAGAATACCAAGCATCCAAAACGCCTTTCAACTCATCAATCCCGGTACGCTTGGTCGTTGAAAACAACTGTGCTGTCACATTCGGATGATCCGCCAATAACTTTCGAACACCCAACAACACATTCGTCGCGGCACTTTTACTTAGCTTATCGCATTTGTTTAGCAGGATATGCAACGGCAAACCTGAATCACGCGACCAATCCACCATCATGCCATCGAATGACACATCTTGATCTCTCGCCTTTTGAAATGGATGGCGTAAATCCATGATCAACACTACACCTTTCAAGCACTCACGTTTTTCTAAATAACCACCTAGTGTTTTCTGCCAATCGGCCTGCATCGTTTTCGATACCCTGGCGTAACCGTAGCCCGGCAAATCGACTAAGCGTTTGTCTTCAGCCAACTCAAACAAGTTAATCAACCGCGTGCGCCCCGGTGTTTTACTGGTTTTGGCTAAATTCTTTTGCTGGCATAAGGCATTTAACGTGCTGGATTTACCGGCATTCGAACGCCCGGCAAAGGCGACCTCGATGCCGTCTGATTTGGGTAACTGCGATAATTTCGCGGCGCTGATGAGGAATGAGGCTTGTTGGTATTTCATGGTGGGATTATAGCGCATATATTTATTAAAGCTTACATTGAAATTAACTAACGCTGTATTGTAATAGTCAGCTAGCCGCACCGAATAAGTAAGGGCTTTACGAGTAGTTTCGCTTGGCTAAAAAAACAACCAGCCATACCCACTGGAAGAGGGATCTACTAATGGTAATGCCTCCCTATCTACCGTCCTACTGACACGCGCATCATCAGGCGCCATTATTCTCGCGGCTGGTGAGCTCGGCACTGGTGGGGCTGTTCGTCTCACAGGTGTAGCTGGCAAACTACGAAGCTCCCTTGCGACAGAATGTCTTCGTGGTGGTGATGACGGTGCGGAAACACTTGTTGGAGGCGTCCCGACTAACTTCACTGTCGAAAAGTGGCCTTCGCCTGTCAGTACTGAAACTGTATTTGCATCACATATGTCAAACGAAACTATTGATGTTGAAACTGGCAATGAGGAACCAGGCATCCACACGGAGGCTTGCTGACTGTAATAATAAAAGTGGTTATTCGTCGAAAGCACCACAACAACATCATGGCCATATCTGATTTTCTTTATGGCTGGCAGACCGCTATCAGAATACGCATATGATTTATCAATGGTATCAAAGATAATATAGCCCGCTTTGCCATCGGAATAGCTCATAATCTTCGTGCCCACTTTAACGAAAAAATCATTATATTTGAATGGGACAAATTGATAGTGTTTACCCGCCTGCATACCGACAATCATGAGGTGATCATTCAGATATATGCTCGCAAAAAACGTATCGAAGGCTTCAACGTTTATAAGCTTACCAAACCGGCCGCTGCGGCCGTGCGCTTGGGAAATATTCTGGCTTAGCACCGAGACAGCTTGCTGAGAGGCTAATACATCATTTGCCCCTGTCTCAAGGTTGAATAACCTGATTGAAATGCTTGAAGGAACAGGGCCTTTATTAATGACAACCAGAACAAAAAAGCGGTCACTAATAAACACTGACATAATTTTACTTACACCCGAGAGGTCAACGTTAAAAATGTTCGTAGTTCTCACATCTTGAAAAGAAAGCGCTTGCTCACTATAACCATAAATGAAAAGTCTATCACCATCGCGACAATAACCACCATCAATCATATTGGGAACAAACAGGTCTATTCTTTCACTAGCACCGCAGTATACAAGCTTGTCCTCACCTAAAACCACGTGAGTGTCTGCGTCTATTATTTGAATATCTTTTAACCCGGAGCCATATGGACTATTTAATTTCATTATCGTCGCCTTTTCTTCTTATTAAAACTTAGACAATTTGTTCGTTTTTTGCCAATACAAAAGTCGTTTTTGTTGTTACTTTTCTTACAATGTTCGCCACGAAAACTTATCTCTTTGTTTTCTTAAGCTTAGTTGTGATTAATATTTTTGCACTATCTAATTTACCCGTTCAATCATGTGTGTAACGCCATGGTGCACAATACAAAGGCATCAAAGCTTCGGCTTTTCCTGTGCTGGCTAGCCAGCACAGGGTATATTTTACACAAAAATGATTAAGATTTAGTAAATAGGGGCAGAAGGTAGCAATGATGTGATGGCGAATACGGCAATGGGGTTAAGTTAGCTTATCCACAGAGTGATTAAACGTTTTCATCAACAGGCACCAAAGTAGAGCTTGATGCTGAGCTCGCAAGAAGACTCGCCCGATGTGTGCCACAGCGATCAAAAACAACAGACTCTATTGTGCTGTTAGTCGTTAATATTTTAATTTCGCCTGGTGACACAATCACAAAGTCAACGACGGCTTGCCTCAACATGGCCTTATCAACCCACCCCATCTTGCCACCATTGATTTCATAACGAAAGATATGGTTATCGCATGTCATGACGATCCACGTCTCGTTAGCAAAACGTGACAACCGCGACCTAGAGGGAAGCGGTGCGAACTCTTGCGTGCACGCCTTTGTACGAAAATCATAGACATCATAACTGCCCTGTGAAAGTGCACAACTGAACAGCCCCCTCTCTGTCAAAAACAGTTGTGTGACAGGAACAGTCAGGCTGTATTGATACCAAGTATCATTATAATATCCGGCCACCCTGTATCCGTCACCATGAGGACGCTGCGATGCGGCAAAGATATCGCCGCCTTTATTAAACGCAAACAACTGATACGGTGTGGTCGCGAAATAAGTTTGAATGTTGTTGGCTCGTTCTAACAGTGTCGTCTCTAAACTCACGACTTGTTTGTTAGCCGATAAACAAATGCTCTGTAGGTCGTAACGCTCAACACTGGCAATGTCACGTTCCAACATAAAATTGAGCATATCTCCTGTTAGCCATACAAATACGACGCGCTTAATTGGCATCCCAAACTCGACATTGATTAACCTCCCTGTGGGCATTAGAACCGAAACCACCCTTTTAGTATAATAATATAAAATATCACCATATCCGGCCGTGTTAAGGCTGTCCGCACCGATCAGATCATTGCCGCAATAACCGCTGCTTTTCACCTCGCCATTAATTGCTTGAACATGAACCAAAGCATCATGACAAATCACGGCGTATCGATGTGAATTTATCATGCGCAATGCGCTTAGTGCCTTCCCCGAATTATTCTTAAACTGCAAAATTTTCCAACCCTTGTTTTTATTAAGTTAATTTTTTAACGCTGGCATGGCTCCCATGCTCAAAAAGATAATAAATACTACCCGCACTATGGCATACCCCCAGGATTACACCGCCGCTTGGCACGTGATAACAACTGGGGAATGACGGCCCAAAATACTGCACAACGATTTTGCACAGCTGACTATCCAACAAACAAAGCGAATCCTTGCCTACAGACACGTCGTCCAACTGCTGCAATCCGGAACTCTCAACGGGATGAGAAACCTGATACTCACCGTGACGATAAACGTCTACGAAAAATCCCGCATTATATTTATAACCCACCAACAACTGATCACCTTGCTGTTTTATTAACGGAGAGCTGTCATAGTCTCCCAACTCAGACTTCGTCATATTCTCTTTGATATTAATAACACTTAACACCCTGCTGCACTCGTTGAATTCATACAAATAATTGTCGATTAAAACTTGCTGACAGCCCTGCGTCCATGTAACGGGTGTATGAGTTTTCGGTCCAAAGTCCCACACGTCACTTATGTCGTATTGACGATGCGGCCCCGACGGCAAGACGATTCTTTGCTGCAAAGAAAAATTAACGAAATAAGCACTTTGGCTTGTGGTGGCAAACATCTTAGCCATGGTCCCATCAAAACTCAGGCAATTAATCTTGGCCTTTAACTTGGTACGATATATTGGGTCATATCCACCAGGGAAAAGGAGTATCCCCAGAATTTCATATTCGCTATACACGAACAATTTTATCTCATCCTCATATAATTGGGTTATACCCGCTCCCATTATCAAATGTTCAAATGCAGGGGGAGGTGGCAATTTAGAGAGAGGATAAAGGACCTCGCATTGTTTCCCACGGGTGACTATCAAATGGTCAGAATAAGGCGACGCCAAGAGCCTTGGTTTAATCGTTATCATTTTATGGTTATACTGTTTGTTATGTTTAAACTTGTGGCCGCTATTATTATCTATTCTTTTTGCTTTTGCCAGGCCTTTGCAGGCCAGGCATCAACGTGTGCGCAATGTCATGGTGATAAAGGCTCTGCTTTTGCCACGCTAGCAGGGCAACAACCGGCGTATTTTATTAAGCGCGTGTTGCACTTTCGCGAACAAGGGCGCAAAGGTAGCAATGATGTAATGGCGAATGCGGCGGTGGGTTTAAGTAATGCTGATATAAAACAATTGGCAGCTTATTTTGCGAAACAAAAACCGGTGCTGGGTGATAGCAAAGTTGATAGATTGACTGAAGGGCGTAATTTATTTCTGGGTGGTAATTTACGTTATCACATTCCGGCTTGTGCTTCGTGCCACACGCCAACGGGCGCGGGTAATAATGCAGCGGGGGTTCCGCGTATTGCAGGGCAAAACCCAGATTACATCGCCCAGCAACTACATGCTTTTCGTCGTGATGAGCGCCACAGTTCGCATCATGGGGCGATGAGTGGTGTCGCGAAAAAATTGACGGATGATGAGATTCAGGTGTTGGCGAATTTTATTGCGGGGTTGTATTAGCCGATATTGGCTCGCTCTGGTAGACCATTCGAAGAACTACCAAACGGATAGTACACATTTTCTCCGAAACTAACACGTCTTTGCTCCATGCTACAACCTATTCTCCACGCCTTAATACACGACTTCCACACGGGGTATTGTCGTCTCAACTCTATGTATATAGGGAGCCATTCGGGCGAGAGTTTCACACTACTCCCGCCATTACCCAATATAGGATAGCAACACACGCCACTAATGCTATCAACGATGACGTAACCATCATCGGTCACGCTGATTGGATGCTTTGTAGGCTCGATAGCGATACTACATGTCATGCCTGAAGCAGTATAGATATCAACACACCTTTCAAACTGAAGAAACAACAGACTGTCCTTAATAAACATATGCTTAAGCATGCTAAAATTTCCGGTTGGTTCACATTGAACACCACCTAAATAGCCGATTAGCTTGTAATCATTAACTGCAACACAAAAGCTATTGCTTGAACATTCGATAGCATACTTCAACATCCCGAAGTAGGTTGAATTAACACTACGAGTAAAGAGCTTCGCGGTGTAAGATCTTAACTCCCTATTTTTTAGTGTGTTCGGCAATATGCCTATCGACTGCGGTATATTAGTTAATATCTGACAATCTGGATAACTCAAATAAAACATTTCAGGGACATCGTACTGTCCCGCATCATATAGAACCCCAATCAAAACTTGGCTTCCCCAACAAAAAATTTCGCCACAAGCTATCGTGTCCAAATCACCTTCTTTCACATCAGGCAAGGTCGTAATTTTCGAAGGAGCGGGAGCGTCAGTTCTCCATGTGTACTGTTCATAGGCCGTATGAAAATAAATAATGCTCACTTGAGGATTTTCTGGAGCTTGAACAAAAGAAGCTGAGATGATTGTGTGATCCGTACGAAAACACCCCACGCTCACGGAGCTATTCACGGCCTGAATTTCAATCTGATTACCACGAATAATCACTATCTGCGTCGAGTTGAGTATTAAAATGTCAGGATTTTTCCGCGCCACAGCTGTCCTTGTTATTATTAAATATTAGACGAAAACTACAGGTTTACCCTATGTTTCTGTGTTTATTTTACACACCATAGCTTAAGAAATTATGAACTTGGAGCTATTTTCAACAAAATATAACGTTTCTAGTTGGTGAGCGGCTGAGTTCAGATCATGGGGTGATAAATGGGAAGGTTAAGAGGCTGACGGCTCAAGTGTTGGTGAATTTTATTGTGGGGCTTTATTAATGGTTCCCGCTTCGCGGGGATGATGTTGATCACCCCTCATCCATTGATTCAACACTGCTGGTGGATATGTGCTCGCTCCGCTCACATTTTTATCCACCCTACGGTATAATGCATCAACTCAGTTAAGGAAATTTTCATGAAACTATTACGCTCACTCATTTGCTTATTTTTATTATTGCCTGCACTAACGTTTGCGGCACAATTTACGGCGGGGAAGGATTATAAAGTTATTTCTGGTTCGGCACCGGCTGGTGTGACGGTGACGGACAAAACGGTGATGGAATTTTTTAATCCGGGTTGTCCGGCATGCTTTGCGGCGGATGATGCGGTGGAAGCTTGGTTAAAGACTCAACCTAAAAGCGTTACGTTTGTGCGAGTGCCGTTGGTTTATCATCAGCAGTGGGAAATTTATGCAAAGGCTTATTATGTGGCTGAAGCTTATGGGGTAGAAAATAAATTCACGCCAGAAGTGTTTAACATGCTGCATAAGCAAGGTAAAACGTTGCAAAAAGAAAGTGATTATTACCCAATTTTTGCTAAGCTGGGCGTGAATGAACAAAAAGTTAAGAATGCTTTTGCTAGTTCGAGCTTGAATATTAAATTACAACAAGGGCAAGCGTTGATGCAGGCTTATAGAGTGTTTCAAATCCCAAGTTTTGTAGTGGGTGGGAAGTATTATACGAACCCGTCGTTAGCGGGCAGCCCGGAACGCATGATGCAGATTGTTGATTTCTTGCTGAAAAAATAAGCCTTCAAACTACATATCGTCATCCCGCGGCTTGACCGCGGGACCCAGAGCATCGTTTAACTCACTTATAGATTCCGTGGTCAAGCCACGGAATGACAGCGTTAACAGATGCCGAATCAACGATCGAAATGGTGGAATTATCCGCGCTATCGCGCGAACTTTTATCCACCCGACATATCGTCATCCCGCGGCTTGACCGCGGGATCCAGAGCATCGTTTAACTCACTTATAGATTCCGTGGTCAAGCCACGGAATGACAGCGTTAACAGTAAGGTGGATGAGCCGAAGGCGAACACCCAAACAAGAAAGAAAAACTTAAAGGCATACCATGGAATTATCACATTTATTAAATGACTTAAACGAAGCGCAACGCCAAGCAGTGGCTGCGCCGCTAGTGAACCAATTAATTTTAGCCGGTGCAGGCAGTGGTAAAACGCGAGTGCTCACGAATCGCATTGCTTGGCTGGTTGAAGTTGAAGGCTTTTCGCCTTTCAGCATTTTAGCCGTAACCTTTACCAACAAAGCGGCGGCAGAAATGCGCGGGCGGGTTGAGCAATTGATTAATATGCCAACCAATGGCATGTGGCTGGGCACCTTTCACTCGATGGCGCATCGTTTATTGCGCATGCATCACGATGAAGCGGGGTTGCCGGATAATTTTCAGATTATTGATAGCGATGATCAACAACGGATTATTAAACGCACGATTAAAGGCATGGATTTAGACAGTGAGAAATGGCCAGCCAAACAAGCGCAATGGTATATCAACAACAAGAAAGATGACGGCATTCGCCCTGACAATATCGACGCTGATGGTGATTTATACGAAGAAACCATGAAGCGGATTTATGCTTCGTATCATCAAGCGTGTGAGCGTGGTGGCTTGGTCGATTTTGCTGAATTGTTGTTGCGATCGCATGAGTTGTGGCTGAATAAACCGACTATTTTAAAGCACTATCAAGAGCGCTTCCGTTATATTCTGGTCGACGAGTTTCAAGATACCAACCGTTTGCAATACGCCTGGGTGCGTATGTTGGTCGGCGACAACACGAAGCTCATGATTGTGGGTGATGACGATCAATCGATTTACGGTTGGCGTGGTGCGCGGGTCGAAAACATTTTGAATTTCGAAAAGGATTTCCCCGATTGCCAAACGGTGCGATTGGAACAAAACTATCGCTCTACTAGCACGATTTTAGAAGCCGCCAATAGCGTGATCAATTGTAACGATGAACGCTTGGGCAAAAGCTTGTGGACTGACAGCAATAAGGGCGAACTGATTTCAGTTTACGCCGCGTTTAATGATTTAGATGAAGCGCGCTTTATCGTCGCGCGGATTAAAGATTGGTTTACCCAAGGTAATCGCTACGATGAAACCGCCATTCTATATCGCTCCAATGCGCAATCCCGCGTGCTGGAGGAAGCCTTATTGCAAAGTAATATTCCCTATCGGGTTTATGGCGGCCAACGATTCTTCGATCGCGCCGAAATTAAAGATGCTTTGGCGTATATGCGTTTAGTCAGTAATCGTCATGATGATGCGGCATTTGAGCGCGTCGTTAACACCCCCACTCGCGGCATGGGCGATAGAACCCTCGTCACCATTCGTGATTTAGCCCGTGCTGACAACACGTCTATGTGGCGCGCCGCCGAACGTATTATCGACATGCATGAATTACCCGCTCGCGCGAATAGCGCAGCGCTTAACTTTTTAACGCTCATCAACTCAATGGATGAAGCCACCACCGACGTCGAGCTATTCGAACAAACCGAGCACGTGATTCAAAACAGCGGCCTTGTCGATCACTACCGCAAAGAGCGCGGTGAAAAAGCCCAAATGCGTTTAGAGAATTTAGGTGAGCTCGTCACCGCGACCAAACAATTCGACCCCAGCATGGTCGAAGACATTGAAAACTTAACACCGTTACAAGCCTTCTTATCTCATGCCGCATTAGAGGCTGGCGATCAACAAGCGGCAAAATTCCAAGACTGCGTGCAAATGATGACGCTGCACACCGCCAAAGGGCTAGAGTTTCCCTTAGTCTTTTTAGCCGGCGTTGAAGAAGGCTTATTCCCGCATCAACGATCGATAGAAGAACCCGACCGCTTAGAAGAAGAGCGCCGCCTCTGCTACGTCGGCATCACTCGCGCGATGCAAAAGCTTTACATTTCGCATGCCGAACAACGCCGCTTATATGGCCGCGAAGTCTACCCCACACCTTCACGCTTCATCCGTGAAATCCCCGACAAACTCATCGAAGAAGTGCGCTTACGCAACAGCTCATTTTCCACCCCCAGACAAACCCGCCAATCCATCCGCAACGATGTGATTACCGACACCGGCAAATACAAACTCGGCCAACAAGTCACCCACGCCAAATTCGGCCACGGCGTCATCCTCAACTACGAAGGCCAAGGCGAACACGCCCGCGTGCAAGTGCAATTTGATAGCGGCTGCAAATGGCTGATGGTCAATTACGCTAAGTTGGAAGCGGTGTAAATTTACGGTAGACTACCTGGTCAACCCATAATAATCAGAGATTGCCATGCCGCTCCCCATTAAATACAAGGGGCTCCCCAAGCCCTTTCAGCAAACGATTATTAGCGCTCAATTAGAACAACACCCGCATATCAAAGAATCACTCAAAGTGATCAACGTAGCAATTCAGGCTTTGCAAACAGCAGCACAAATAGAGCTTCGCCAAACGACAAGCCCACACGAACATTCACTAGCCGGCTGTATAGTCGCATATAACATGAATCATAGGCACGTTGCTCAACTCACGCTACAACAATACATTAGAGCTGCGGCCACACAAGATTCCGCGCAACTCGCCACTGAATTATGGATACACACTTATCTTGAAATTAAACTAGCCGACAAAGCACGCGTTGACATTCTTAATGTTGCCTTAAAGCACGAACTAAAACCAACCATAGTGACAACATTAACCAAAGCGACTGAAGCCATCGACTATTTTGTATCCCTACTAGCCCTTGTTGGCAAGGGTACAGCACAGTCTGTTCCTGCTCTCTATTATTACCTTGACGTATTCCAGGCGCCCCGCACTCAAACCTATGAAAACATACTGATGCTCACTTGGCCATTGCTACCTTTTGATTTGCCTTGCCCAAAACGCCAGCGTCTTTACTTCGACAGACTACAAGGTGCCCCTAAAGCAAAACTTCAGCTAATTCTGCTGAACAAAGGCATCGAGGCTCTTTGCGATACCATTTACTATAATTGGAATGGTATAGATGAATACCTACAACCCATGAGTGATTGCTTCAAGGTTTGCGCCCAAATATATAACATCGATATCACGACATTAACCACCTACTTTCGCCAGATTGACGACGACTCTCTGCATATAACGGCAACAGAACTGCTTGTCCGAACCTATATTGATGTTTGCTTGGTGCCTAATGCAACGCTACGAGCAGACCTCAAGGCCCAGCTCACTGTAACAATTCGCAATCTTGCCATTAAAAGAAAAACAGCCGATGCGCGCACGCTAGGCCAGCTTTATACTGAAGACCTCCCTAACAATGTTAAACAACTGCATATAGCCATGGATCCAAAAGAACAATCGGGGACACTACGGACTATTTACTATTTGCTGGATCTATTTCAACCATCACAACGCAGCCAAGCATTTAAGCATCTTATTCTGCATATGTTTTAATTGCGTATTTGCCATCATGAGGCTCTAAAACACGGCAACATCACTATTGATTTGAAACTCATGATGAAGGATCTACCGATATTGGCTTCTTGCGTCATGGTTAACGGTGCCCAGGCGAAAAGCAATACGAAGAAGCCAACCATGACGACGACTCAACTGCGCCAAAGGTAGCCACCTGATATTCAACGGAAATTAGTGTCGACGAGCAACGGCTCGACAAGCCTAGACAGCCAAACTTGTTTTTTTTGGGCTAAAAGTAGGCGGTCTTGTTGATTTGTCTGAAATTTGGTCTAACATTGGGATTATCACTCAACATGGAAAAATAATATGAACAAACACTCATCAGGATTAGTCTTATCGTTATGTCTACTAGGTGCTGCTGCGTTGCCGCAGATGGCGATGGCTTGCAATAGCGAGCAAATGGCGGTTATCAATAACACTCATTACACGCCGGCTGATAATACTGCTTCGCCGAACCCAGACGCCTCAACGTTTCAAACCATACAGATACTGAACGCAGCAGCCCCCTCGGATATCATAAATGTGGACCTAGGAGGTCAAGGGCCATGCATTGACAGTTCTGACTACACTGTTACAGCACCCAATACGACATCTTGCAAAATTTCTGCCTCCCTAACCCCATGGAACGTTTCGTGCTACATTTTTTCCACACCGACACCGGCTGGATCGGCGACAGTCGCTACTCTGTCCGGGCTAACTGAACTTAATGGTAAAGGTGTGGCTTGTTGTAGCTAACGAACTCAACCTTTTATGAAAGCAAACTAAAAGACGTAGCCATTGAATAAATTTATTCAATAATCATTATATAAACTCATTCAATTGGCGTAACCAATTGATATTTAATAGAAAAGAACAACATGATCTCGCCGTCATTGTGCGGCTTGACCGCGTAATCTAGAGAATGATGATGAGTTGAACGATGCTCTGGGTCCCGCGGTCAAGCCGCGGGATGACGGGATGCATTAAAGCGCCATTATTTTACTTAATCGCATCTTCCAATGCATCGCGCCTTGTTTGCCAAAGCTTTAGGTTTTCGATTTGTAACAGCACGACACCGTAGGCCCAAGGGGTGAGCAGTGCGGTGATGATGAAGTTAGCAATTAACGCACCACCATTAATTTGGCCGCCGGCAACAGTATTGAATCCACCTAAGGCGAGACTCACGAGAATATCGATACCAACCATCACGATAGCGACCATGAAAATAATACCAAACGTTGGCCACCATTGGCCGCGCACGAGTTTGAAACTCATGATGAAGGATTTACCGATATTGGCTTCTTGCGTCATGGTTAACGGTGCCCAGGCGAAGAACAATACGAAGAAATAAGCCATGATCACGAAGCTTAACGATTGTCCAACGACCGGAATTAAGCTCATCACGGACATCAGTACGATGGCGATAACAGCGGCGAGTAAACTGATCACGAATACCAACACGCCTCGATGCAATGCGGTAGTGATATTATCTTTTACGTTTAATTCTTTGTCATGAATGGTGTGATACAGCTGCACCACCATGCCGCTGGTTAAGATGCTGCCGAGAAACATGGTCGCCAGCACCACGAAGGATAAATTCCCCAGCATGATACCCAGGTGATTGCTCGCCAAGCCCGCAGGAATCGGCGCGTATAATTTATCGACCATATTCATGGCCGCAATCAACACTGCCCAGACGATAAAGTATTTAAAACACTTCGCGTAAAGCTTGCCACTTTTCGCCATGATTTCAGAAAAGATCATCGGTTTATCTAGACCACTTAACATGACACGTCTCCTTTAAGCTGGTTAAGCCAGTTAATTTTTGCCGCGGCGAACCAGGGCAAAATAATAAATTGTAATACCCGTTGTGCCCAGCGATAGCTCGACATCAATAATAACAGTTGTAACATCCACATAAAATGTTGGGTTTTTGCGGCTTCTTTGTGGCTCGATAGCACATGAATGCTTGAGCCTAAATTACCATAATGTACTGACCACCAATAAGTTAACGCCATGCCGACCAAAACAAGTGGCAATGTAATTGCAAAGATATAAATAAAGTATCCGCAGGTACGCCAAAACTGGCTGAAGACGAGTTGATAGCTTTCTATATAGGCTTTAAATGGATTGCGCTTTTCTAAAATAACGAGGGGAAATAGTGGCGTTAAACACATTAAAAAAAACAAAGCCAGCAGGCCAATCGCGAAAACTAATACCGTGGCTAACACAGCGTGCGAATTACCCACCATTAAATGCTGCTTCACTAAACCGATTAACAAGCCACAAACGAGTAACGTTGCCGCATACAACAAACACGCCACAATGACTTTAAGGTAAATGCTAATCACGTATGTCATAGTGTCGACAAAGGATGTTCCCGGTTTGTGAATGGTGTAATACACACCCGCCATACAAAACCATTGCACTAATGCCGCAAAGGCCACCACGACCCAATAGCTAATAGATGTAACAAAATCACCGGCCATAAAAGCCATGTTGGCAGGTAGCATAAATTTAAAGATTAACAGACCTGCCAAGGTAAACATCACCGCCCACGGCAAGCAGGGGGCGTAGTGTTTGCCAAACAATGCCCATGCACGTTTTACATTAGCGCGAATGCTAATCGTATTCTCGACTGAACTCATAATCCGATCTCCTAAGATGGCGCTATTGTAGGGAGTTTTGGGGGAAATATCGAGGGTTAGTTGTCTGTCGCTCAATCCAGAGGCCTTTATATTGTCTAGCAATTTCTATCAGCTGTGCTAAGCTCGTTTTTGAGATTAATCAATATGCTAATTATTATATGAGCTCTGTTAAATTCCCTGGTTTGGATACCGCTTGCACTCAGGTCATGGAGGCCATACGATCCTCGGGCCCATTCTTCTATCCATCCTATCGTGATTATTTGAACGCTCAGTATGACTGTACTGTCTCATCTGATAACGCCATTCCTCGGTTAATGGTTAAAGCTATTATTCAACAGATTTCATATTTATCTATCGATGCTATTTTGAGGCCTTTTCAAAATGAAAACATATCACCCAAGATTCCTGACACCATTGCTTTGCTCGTGCTAGTGTCACAAGCCAATTTTAGGAAAGGGTACTCTATAGCCGCTCTACTCGCCGCCATTCCCGTGGTAAACTACGCTTCAACGTAAATATACTCAAGGAATGCTTATGTCAGCCATTAACCAAGCTTACCAAGATGCTATTAGCACCTTAACGACGTTTTGTAGTGATGCTAGCCATATTGCCAAAACGGAAGCGTTGGCCGCCGCTTTTGCCGACACCTTTAATAACAATAATAAGCTATTAATCTGTGGTAACGGCGGTAGTGCTTGTGATGCCATGCATTTTGCTGAAGAATTTACGGGACGTTATCGAGCTAATCGCAAAGCGTTGCCCGTTATTGCCTTAACAGATGCCTCTCATATTACTTGTGTGGGTAACGACTTTGGCTTTGATGAAATTTTCGCGCGTGGCGTGGAAGCGTTTGGCCAACCAGGTGATTGGTTGATTGTATTATCGACTAGCGGTAATTCTGCCAACATCATCCGTGCAGTCGAAGAAGCGAAAAAACAAGGGGTAAAAACCTTGGCCTTGCTTGGCAAGGATGGCGGCAAGTTAAAAGGCGTTTGCGATGAAGAGTTTATTATCCCTGCTGACACATCGGATCGCATTCAAGAAGTGCATATGACGATTCTGCATATTATGATCGAAGGCGTTGAGCGTATTTTATTTCCTGAACATTATTAGGCATCACGTAGACACCCGTTTTTTACTTTATTTTAATGTTTCTCTAGATTCCGTGGTCAAGCCACGGAATGACGAAAGACCTTGTCATCCCGTGGCTTGCCACGGGATCTAGCGTAACCCAAACCTCGGCAAAGGAATATCATGAATCAAACAATCAATTTACCCAGCGGTGACATCGCGGCATTAACTTATGGCGACAAAACTAAACCACCCATGCTAATGCTGCACGGTTGGCTGGATAATGCCGCGAGTTTTGCTTTTTTAGCCCCACTTCTCGCTGAGGACTATTACGTTGTCGCCATTGATTTACCTGGCCACGGCGATTCGACTCACCTCGCCGACACAAGCGATTACCAACAAATTCAGACCGTCGAAACGATTATCGAAGTACTGGATGCCTTGGGTTGGGAGCAATGTGACTTGGTCGGGCATTCACTCGGTGGCGCCATTGGCGTACTAGTCGCGGCAAGTTTTCCAGAGCGAATTAAACATTTTGTTTCCATTGATGCCATTGGCCCCATGTCCGAGACCGCAGCCAATAGCCCCGGGCGATTAGCGCGCTCGGTTAAACGTATTGTAAAAGCTAGCCAACAGCCTGAGCGTACTTATCCTGATAAAGACGCAATGATTAAAGCGCGCATGAAAGCGAATGGTTTTACCGCCGAAGAGGCACTGCCTATCGTCAATCGCAGCGCGAAAGAAACGGATGAAGGTTATGTCTGGCGTTTTGATAAAAAACTTTTATTACCATCATTAATTTATTTCACCGAAGATCAAGTCCGTGCTTTTTTAGGTGCCATTTCAATGCCTATGCTCATCATCGAAGCGACGCATGGCATCCTGCATAAACACCCTCTCATCGAAGAGCGTAAACAATGCATACCGAATTTAACAGTTGAAGTGTTAGAGGGGCATCATCATATTCATTTGCAGCAACCCGAAGTGGTAGCAGGTTTGATTAGAGCCTTTCTTATAAAAAATGGCGATACGAAACCTTCCGCGACCTAAAATTAACCAGCCTTTACCGAATGTTGACGCAAAGCATAGTGGCCATTCGCTAATTTTTACGCCATAATGCGTTCTCGTTATTTGAACGAATCAAGGTTTCGGTATTAACTGAATCCTGCCCCTCAAACTGACCTAAAGGAGCTCTCCGTGGAAAAAACTTTTAAAATCGTTATTAGCGTACTCGTCGCTATCGCGCTGATTGGCGTTATCTACTTATTCATGCAACAAGGCAATAACAACGCCCCTGCTAGCATGAACAAAGCGCAAGTGAAAAACACTATTCACTCATACTTATTAGACAATCCGGCTATTTTGATTCAAATGTCGCAAAAACTGCAAGCGCAAGAACAGCAAAAGCAACAGCAGCAAGCGAACTCTGTCATCAAACAAAATGCTGATAAAATATTTAACCCGAAAAACAACCCAATTGTTGGGAACAAAAACGGTAAAGTGACATTGGTTGAGTTCTTTGACTACCAGTGCATCCATTGTGAAAATATGTACCCTGTTGTGCAAAAGCTTATGAAAGCGAACCCTAACCTACGTGTTGTGTTCTATGACTTCCCAATTTTTGGTGAGCCATCACAATATGCTGCTTTCGCTGCTTTATACGCGCATACTCAAGGTAAATACTTAGCCATGCATGACGCGTTATTTGCTGCCAATGATGTCGAAGGCAAAATGACGGATGCTAAAGTCAACGTACTTGCGAAAAAAGTCGGCTTAAACCTCGTTGCCATGAAGTCTTACATCAAAACCCAAATGGACGCGATGAAAGCCAAGAAAAACATGCCTAACGGTGTGATGGGTAGCTTCGAGCTAGCACAGTTACTGCATATTCAAGGCACACCAGCCTTCATTATTGCGCCAACGCCAAGCACTGGAAACCCTGCCGGTAAAACGACATTTATCCCAGGCGCCTCTGATGGTGCAGCATTACAACAAGCGATTAACGACGCTAAGTAAGTTGTAACGTTCTACAAAAATCCCGGGCTTAGTTCCCGGGATTTTTTTATGCCTAAAATAACAATAAAAGTGGTTCTTATTGGGGATAAATGGTATTTCCTCGCTTTTGGCTCAATCAAGACGACTAATCGGCCCATATTGAAACCAATTAAAGGTCCCAATATGGTAAGCGGCGCTATTCCCCACGGGCTACTCTGGCATTAAAAAAATTCAAGTGAGCGAGATAAGAGGTAGCGGTGATATAGAAATCATATCCGGTCGACCGGGTAAAACACACGTTAACGCAGGAGCTCTCAATATTTTTAGATTGGTTTAATCACCGCGCCCCACTAAAACCTAGCCTAGATGGCATTGTGCGTGCGGGACCTGCACACCTTTGGTTTGAAATACTGCATCCTTTTGATGACGGCAATGGTCGTATCGGCCGTGCCATTATCGATACGATCTTAGCGCAAGATGAGCAATCATCTTGCCGTTATTACTGCCGCGCGCGAACTTCAATGATTTAGTACTAAAAAAATGCCTTGATCCCACCGAAGGCAAGGGACGAAATAGTGCTTACCGGTTATTAAGCCTTACGCCACAAGTTGACAATATGTAGAGCGATTGTTGACAGCCTCACCCACCAACGTGATGCAGGTTGTCAATGTGCCCCCCAACGTTGACAATGCACGACTAAAACGTGCGCAAGTGCGCTTAACCTTGTATAATCACGCACTTATGAGCAAACCACTAACGTTTCAACAATTAATTTTAACTTTGCAGAGCTATTGGGCTGAGCAGGGTTGTGTGATCATGCAGCCGCTGGATATGGAAGTAGGTGCGGGGACCTTTCACCCGGCCACTTTTTTACGGTCGATTGGCCCGGAGCCTTGGAATGCCGCTTATGTGCAGCCGTGCCGTCGGCCGGATGATGGGCGCTATGGCGATAACCCGAATCGCACCCAGCATTATTTTCAATTTCAGGTGGCGATGAAGCCTTCGCCTGAGAATTTGCAAGAATTGTATTTAGATTCACTGAAGCGCATCGGCGTGGATACTGAGTCGGATGATATTCGCTTTGTCGAAGACAATTGGGAATCACCGACGTTAGGTGCATGGGGTTTAGGCTGGGAAGTCTGGCAAAACGGTATGGAAGTGACGCAGTTTACGTACTTTCAGCAAGCCGGCGGCTTACCGTGTGAGCCTGTTCTTGGCGAATTGACCTATGGCCTCGAGCGCATCGCCATGTATTTGCAAGATAAAGACAGCATGTTTGATTTGGTTTGGACCGAAGGCCCTCAAGGCATTGTGACTTACGGTGATGTGTATCACCAAAACGAAGTCGAAATGTCAGCTTATAATTTTGAACACGCGAATGTTGAAGAATTGTTTAAGCAGTTTGATTTATACGAAACTGAATGCGCCGCGTTGATTGAAAAGAATTTGCCGTTACCGGCTTACGAAATGGCGATGAAAGCTTCGCATGCGTTTAACTTATTAGATGCTCGCAATGCCATTTCGGTAACCGAACGCCAACGCTTTATTTTACGCGTCCGCAAACTTAGCTTTGCTGTCGCCGAACAGTATTACAAAAACCGTGAAGCCTTGGGCTTCCCGCTTTGCAAGTAGAGTGGATAAAAATTCGCGCGAATGCGTGGATATGTCCATGCTCCGCATGAACTTTTATCCACCCTACTTTAAAAGCTAACAACTGAATTATGATGAAAGAAAACTTCCTACTAGAAATCGGCTGCGAAGAACTCCCAGCCAAAGCCCTACCCAAATTAGCCCAAAGCTTATTAGACGGCATACGTGCAGGCTTAAATGACGCTGAGCTAATCTACACCGACGCCAAATGGCTCGCCAGCCCACGTCGCTTAGCCGTTTACATCACTGATTTACAAACCCAACAGCCCGAACAACATATCGAACGCAAAGGCCCACCATTAAAAGCCGCCTACGATAAAGACGGCCAAGCCACTAAAGCCTTGTCTGGCTTTCTTGATTCTTGTGGCGCACAACGCTCTGAATTATCTGAACTTGAAACACCGAAAGGCGTTTGGCTCATGTACAAAGGTGTGAAACCTGGTCAAGCCACAGCAGACTTATTGCCCGGCATTGTTGAAACCACGATTAAAAAACTCCCTATTCCCAAACCAATGCGTTGGGGCAATGGCAAAACTGAATTCATTCGCCCGGTGCATTGGTTGGTGATGATGCTAGGCAAAGCCTTTGTGCCGGCTAACATTTTAGGCCAGCAAGCTGACCGTGTGACTTACGGCCATCGATTCATGGCACCTAAAGCACTCAAGTTAAAGCAAGCCAGCGATTACGTTTCGACTCTTGAAAACAAGGGTAAAGTCATCGTTGATTTTGAGCAACGCAAACGCATAATCCGTGAGCTATCTGAAAAATCAGCCAAAAAAGTGCATGGCAAAGCCGTGATTGATGATGCCTTATTAAATGAAGTTTGCGGCTTAGTCGAATGGCCCGTGCCCATGCTTGCGAATTTTGATCGCAGCTTTTTGAAAGTGCCCGCCGAAGCCTTAATCGCATCGATGGAAGAACATCAAAAATGTTTTGCCGTCATCGATGATTACGGCAAACTCATGCCGCACTTTATTGCCATCAGCAACATTGCCAGCAAGCAACCAATGAAAGTGATCAAAGGTAATGAAAAAGTCATGAATGCGCGTTTGTCGGACGCGAAGTTTTTCTACGAACTGGATAACAAGCACCGTTTGGATTCTCGCTTGGAGGCTCTCAACTCGGTCGTATTCCAAAAACAACTCGGCACTTTGCACGATAAAGCGAACCGAATCAGTCAGTTAGCGTCATCCATTGCTGAGGCGCTAAATGCCGATACCGCTCAAGCCGCCCGCTCAGGCCTGTTAGCCAAAGCTGATTTAATGTCAGAAATGGTCGGCGAGTTCCCCGCCTTGCAAGGCATCATGGGCTGTTACTACGCCAAGCACGATGGCGAAGGCGATACCGTTGCCAACGCCATTCGCGAACATTACCAACCCAAATTTGCCGGCGATGATTTGCCAAACAGCCAAGAAAGTTGCGCTGTTGCACTGGCCGATAAGCTTGACACCTTAGTCGGTATCTTCGGCATCAACCAAGCGCCAACGGGCGACAAAGATCCTTTCGCGTTACGCCGTGCCGCTATCGGTGTATTCCGCATCATCACCGAAAAACAATTATCACTAAACTTAACGCCACTCGTTAATTTAGCTGCCGATTTATACGGCGACAAATTATCAAACGACAACTTAGTCACCGACGTAATCAATTTCATCTTCGAACGCATGCGCGCTTACTATAAAGAACAAAACGTCGCCCACGGCGTGTTCGAAGCCGTGTTAGCCAAACGCCCAACGAAACTGTTAGACTTCCAGGCCCGCATCGATGCCGTGTTGAAGTTCAATCAACTCCCTGAAGCCAAAGCCTTAGCCGAAGCGAATAAACGTGTACGTAATATCTTAACTAAAAATGCAGATAAAGGCTTAACAGGTGACGTGCAAATTAACTTATTAGAAGACGTTGCTGAAAAAGAGTTGGCGCAACACTTGCAACAATCGCAAGCCGAAGTGAAACGCTTGTGTGACACTGGTGATTACAGCTCCGCATTATTCCGCTTAGCCGAACTACGCCAACCCATCGAGGCTTTCTTCGCCGATGTGATGGTCATGGCCGACAATCCGGCGTTGCGTAACAATCGCTTATTATTGCTCAACCAATTACGTGAACTGTTTTTGCAAATTGCGGATATTTCTGTTTTAAGCTAATCTGCCAAGGCTTAATCACTCAAAAACTACAGGCGTAACGGCGCCATAATTTGATTATATACCTGCTGCTGCAGCATGCCCTCCCTGTCTCGCAAGCCTAATTCTCTCCCTCTTAACTTAAGCGGGAACGAACGAGACGCTGTCACAACATTGAAGCCTAAACGATGAATACAGCCATCCACTACAACAAAACAAACGACGTTTCGTCCCCGCGCCACAACTGATAACGCTTGACATGTTCCGTAACTGTGCATGACTATTTGACCGCTGCCCCACTGACCCTGAGCGTTTAGCGTCCACACCCGTACGGTTTTATCGTCAGACCCGCTCACCACCCGACCATCCGGCAGCGCCGCTACACTGAGGACCTCATCAGTATGCCCTGGCAATGCCGTGCTGTACCAAGCATCACCAACAAACGTCCACACCCGTACGGTTTTATCGTCAGACCCGCTCACGAACCCGCCATTCGGCAACGCCGCTACACTGTTGACTCCACCAGTATGCCCTGGCAATGCCGTGCTGCGCCAAGCATCACCAACAAACGTCCACACCCGTACGGTGGTATCGTAAGACCCGCTCACGAACCTACCATCCGGCAACGCCGCTACACTGTTGACCCTACCACTATGCCCTGGCAATGCCGTGTTGTGCCAAGCATCACCAACAAACGTCCACACCCGTAGAGAGTTCTTGCCATTGAAATAGTTAGCCCCATGAGACCCGCTCACGAACCGACCATCCGGCAACGCCGCTATACTGGGGACTGGACCAATATGCCCTTTTTGCAATGCCTCGCTCTGCGAAGCATCAGGATGACGTCGCAATACCGCGCTGTCACACCAAGCACCACGATCCAACCTCCACACCCGTACGGTACCATCATTAAACCCGCTCACGAACTGACCATTCGGCAACGCCGCTACACTGAGGACATAACCAGTATACCCACCCAATGCCGTGCTGCTCCAAGTACTACCATCGAACGTCCACACCTGTACGGTACCATCTTCAAACCCGCTCACGAACCCGCCATTCGGCAACGCCGCCACACTGTTAACTCCACGAGTATGCCCTGGCAATTCCGTGCTGTACCAAGCATCACCAACAAACGTCCACACCAGCCATCCAGTCGCGGCACACACGCTCACGAACCTGCCATTCGGCAACGCCGCTACACTGTCGATATAACCTTCATGCCCTTCCAATGCCGTGCTGCGCCAAGCATCACCCTCAAGCGTCCACACCCGTACGGTGTTATCGGCAGACGCGCTCACCACCCGACCATCCGGCAACGCCGCTACACTGAGGACCTCATCAGTATGCCCTGGCAATGCCGTGCTGCGCCAAGCATCACCCTCAAGCGTCCACACCCGTACGGTTTTATCCCGAGACACGCTCACGAACCGACCATCCGGCAACGCCGCTACACCGAGGACCGCATCAGTATGCCCTGGCAATGCCGTGCTGCGCCAAGCACCATCCTCAAGCGCCCACACCCGTACGGTTTTATCGGCAGACACGCTCACCACCCGACCATCCGGCAACGCCGCTACACTGAGGACCTGATCAGTATGCCCTTCTAGCACGGCAACTCTTGATAACCCGTTGGCGCTTTCAACATACAAGTGAAGGGAGCAATCCATCCCTTGAAACACCCAGCGAGTACCGTCATACAAGGGAGACCCCACGCCTTCAGGCGTGGCTAAGGTAATGGGCGCCCTTCCCGGTAGTACGGTAAGAAAGGCAAAACTCAATGGCTCAGATGATATGAGAGGACGGGGATGGAGATGGGTGTACATGATATATTCAACTCTATTATTATGAACAATCATTACACCTGTTTTTTTTTTGCTCAGCAAGCTAGGCTTAATGGTCAAAAACGTCATGGTAGAATCGTGCTAACCTAATGATATTTAAAAGCAAAGTAAGGAATAATTAACCATGGGCCATAAAAAGTCTGTGCTAAATGCCAGCAACGCCAGGTTTACTAGAACGGGAAACAACGAGGTAGGCAGCAATATCGATGCCGCGCCTGTGGCCATCAACACCTAAATGCAGCACGACCATCGCGCTGTTTCATGACGCAATTCATGCGCTACCGCCAAGGCAAACAAACCCTAAAAGAACTCAGCGAACAAACTCACAAATCGATTAGTACACTGCAACGTGAGTTGGATAAGCTCGCTATCACACCCCAGTGGCCCCCGGTCCCTGACGAGCCGATTAACCTGCCAAAGACACCCTGAATGGGCTATGCCTAATACCACCAATTCCTGTGATGGCTCCTTTGCCCGCTGGAAACAAAAACTCAAGATTCATCGTGGATTACGAAAACATCGGCGCAACAAAATGGTCAATTTCTTGCTAACTTAGTCCTGAAAAACCATCCCATTTTGTCCATTAAGCCGCAAGCTATTTTATAAACCCCCTTAATCGACATATTGTCGGTGCGTCAATATAAAGTAATTTAATACCGCCCGACCTAACAATGCTATCCAAACACACAAAACACTTTCATGAGATAGACTATAATAAGCGAATGAAAAATTACTCTCTTATTATTCTCGACCGCGATGGCGTGATTAACCAAGATTCCGATGCTTATGTGAAGTCTGTTGATGAATGGATCCCTTTGTCTGGTTCGCTCGAAGCCATTGCACAGCTTAATGCGGCAGGCTATAAAGTTGCCGTTTGCACGAATCAATCGGGCGTTGCGCGAAGTTATTTTGATATCGAAACACTTAACGCGATGCATGAAAAAATGGCGACGCTGTTAATGCAACAGGATGGCCATGTCGATGCGATTTTCTTTTGTCCGCATGGACCTGATGATAGTTGTGATTGCCGTAAACCTAAGCCCGGCATGTATGAACATGCGCTAGAACATTTTCAAATCACATCTGATGACACCTTGGTGATTGGCGATTCGCTTCGCGACATTCAGGCAGCACATAGCATTGGTGCTGATGCAGCGCTGGTGCTAACAGGCAAGGGGGAAAAGACCTTAGCTAAGGCTGAAGGACTGGATGACGTTGAAGTGTTTGCTGATTTAGCTGATGTAGTGAGTCATTTACTGTATGAATAAAACAGATTATTTACAAGCGATGGGGGTTGATGTTTGGGTTGACAAAAAAACCAAAGTTAAAGCAATTGCTGAGGAACAAACACCTGAACTAGAATCGAACACGTCATCCCGCGGCTTGACCGCAGGATCCAGAAAAAGCGATGAATTACTGGATCCCGCGGTCAAGCCGCGGGATGACGAAGCTGAAAACATTAATTTATTAAACAGCGCCCATAGTGGGGAAAAGGAAAAAAAGAATGATTGGTCCTCGCTAAAAGAAGAAGCATTAACCTGCACGGCTTGTGGGTTAGATCAAACACGCACACATGTGGTGTTTGGTGTGGGGAATCAACAGGCGGATATTATGTTTATTGGCGAAGCACCAGGTGCACAAGAGGACAAACAAGGTGAACCATTTGTTGGGCGGGCTGGGCAATTGTTAACGAGCATGTTAAAAGCGATTGGGTTACAGCGTGAAGATGTTTATATCGCCAATATTTTAAAGTGTCGACCGCAAAGTAATCGCGATCCCAAACCTGAAGAAGTCGCCTTGTGCACACCATTTTTAACGCAACAAATCGCCTTGATTCAACCAAAAGTGATTGTAGCGTTGGGCGGCACTTCAGCACACTATCTATTAAACACCTCTAGTCCTTTAGGTGAAATGCGAGAGAGGGCGCTCACTTACGGCGAACAAAATACTCCACTAGTCGTTACCTATCACCCGGCTTATCTGTTAAGATCGCTCACAGAAAAACGCAAAGCGTGGCAAGATTTGCTGCGTATTAAGCAATATTTAACATAATAAAAAAACCTGTGAGCTTATTTTATGTACGAAGCCGACATTGCTTTTAGCGATACCGTCGCAGAACCATTAAACACATTATTGTCAGCGTCAAAATGGCATGAATCCATCGAAACTACACTAAAAGCGTTTATGCAGTCACGTACCTATAAACAGATGATTGAGACATATTTGTTACATGCATTGAGTCGCTATAGGTTTGCCTTACCGTCCAAAGAGGACTACCTCAAACGCTTAGAAAAAGAGATTAGCGAAATACAAATAGCAACAGTGGATACGCCTCTCGCACAAACTGCTTACACACCTTTATTTAAGCTCGATGGTACAGCGCTCACAGCAAGTCGTAAGCGCACACGAGATGTGGCGGACATGTCCAACCTGCGCTGTAATTTATTTAACGCTATTCCTGCGCCGAATATCAACACCAGGCTGGCGCTTGATGAAAAAGATTTTCACAGAGAAGCTTGCAGGCGCTACGATGCTTTAGTCAATATCCATGAACACAAAGCGAAAATCGATGAGTTGCTTTATAATAATGATCGCATTCAACACAAAGATCTCTTCTATATTGAAAACGCGATGATGCAATATATGGGATTGCAACAATTGCCTCCGACCCATCACTCTTGCTTGCTAATGATTGAAACCTTGCCGAATTTTTTACTGCGCGACGAACAAACTTATGCCCTGAATTATTATGATATGCTCATCACCATGAAAATTTGTGATTTATTTAAGCTGTGCGCGTTTTTCAAAATAAAACGTTTGGAATTGTCTTCTCAGCTGGCAGAAGCCATGAAAGTGACTGAGGCGAAACGTGACTTTGGTGTACTCATTGAACAAGCCAACCGATTAGATAGACAAGACGATGCGAGCCGGCACTCCCAACGTTTACAAAAAAGGATTGCATTAGTTACAAAGGGTATTGATGTAAACCAACTGTATACAAGCTGGTATACATCACTAAGAAATCTCCATGATAACATCGTATTCGTGATACAAGCATTGACGGAGCAAATACAACCACAACAAGGTCCCTATATCATTAGCTTGCGGCAAAGATCACTTGTTCGGGAGGAACAAGATTTAACAAGACAGTTAACACGATTCGGTGGGGAAGCAAAAAAAGAAGGTGTGCAATTGGCACGCTGGTACGAACTTGCATCCGCACCAGCAAAACGCCAACGCGTTTAGCTAAACGTCTAAATTCGCAACTCGCAAGGCATTAGTTTCGATGAAATCGCGGCGGGGTTCAACGTCGTCACCCATTAGACATGAGAAAATTTCATCGGCACCGACAGCGTCTTCGATGGAGACTTGTAACATGCGACGGACGGCGGGATCCATGGTGGTTTCCCAAAGTTGTTCGGGGTTCATTTCACCCAAACCTTTATAGCGCTGGATGTTTAGACCGCGCTTGGCTTCTTCCATTAAAGCGATTTGTACGTCATCAAATGTTTCGACGGGGATTTGTTTGTCACCGCGTTTTACATGTGAGCCGACTTCGATCAAGCCATTTAAACTTTGGCTTAATGTCACCACACGTTGGTATTCGGGTGAGTGTAAAAATTCATAGCTTAGCACCGAGTGATTGTCGATGCCGTGTTGCATGAATGTTATTTTTGGTAAGAAAGCTTTACGTTCGACATCTTCGTGTGTCACGACTTTAAATGTTTCACCGAGTTTCGCTTGTAACTGTTCGCACCATTGTTGCATATGCGCTTGGTCGGTTAATCTGTTAGGCGTTAAACCTTCAACATGAAGTAATTGTTTCAGCGCAGCTAACGGATACCAGCTTGATAAACGTTTAAAGCTTGTGTTCACTTGCCGATAATCTTTCACGAGTTTTTCTAGGGCTACACCACTGATCGCAGGGGCAGAGTCGCTTGGGAAAAATTCAGTTTTATCGATGGCTAAGTGGATTAAATAATTTTCGAGTTCTTCATCGTCTTTCACGTAATGTTCTTGTTTGCCTTTTGCAACTTTATATAAAGGTGGTTGTGCAATGTAGATGTAACCGCGTTCGATTAACTCGGGCATTTGACGATAGAAAAAAGTTAACAACAAGGTCCGAATGTGAGCACCATCGACGTCGGCATCGGTCATGATAACGATGCGATGGTAACGAGTTTTATCAGGGTCATATTCTTCACGACCAATACCACAACCTAGTGCTGTGATGAGCGTGCCGACTTGTTCGGAGCTGATCATTTTATCGAAACGTGCGCGTTCGACATTTAAAATTTTACCGCGCAATGGCAAGATAGCCTGGGTGCGTCTATCGCGTGCTTGTTTGGCTGAGCCACCCGCTGAATCACCCTCGACTATGTAGATTTCAGATTGCGCAGGATCTTTTGATTGGCAATCGGCTAATTTGCCAGGCAAACCGGCAACATCTAACAAGCCTTTACGACGCGTCATCTCACGCGCTTTACGCGCCGCTTCACGAGCACGAGCTGCATCAACGATTTTAACAACAATTGTTTTCGCTTCTTGCGGATGCTCTAACAAATATTCTTGTAGTTTTTCATTCATCGCTGATTCGACTGCCGTCTTCACTTCTGAAGACACCAACTTATCTTTGGTTTGTGACGAAAATTTTGGATCAGGTACTTTTACGGATAATACAGCGGTTAGGCCCTCACGCGCATCATCGCCCGTTGTCGATACTTTTTGTTTTTGGTTATATTCTTTCTCAATGTAGCTATTTAGCGTGCGTGTTAAAGCGCCACGAAAACCAGCCAAATGCGTTCCACCATCACGCTGTGGAATATTATTGGTGAAACAGAAGATGTTTTCTTGGTAAGAATCATTCCATTGCATCGCCACTTCAACGGTAATCCCTTGTTTTTCTTCAGTAAAATAGAAAATTTCTTTGTTAATTGGGGTTTTGGCTTTATTTAAATGCTGAACGAACGCTGCAATACCACCATCATATTTAAAGTGTTGCTCTTTACCACTACGCTCATCGGCTAAGAAAATGGAGACGCCTGAGTTCAAGAAAGCTAACTCACGCAAACGCTTAGCAAGGATGTCGTAATGAAACTCGACATTTGTAAAGGTATCAGTGCTAGGCAAGAAGCAAACTTCGGTACCGGAATCTTCCGTATCGCCAATAGCGACTAACGGAGCCTGAGGCTCACCATGCTTATAAAATTGCTGATACAGTTTACCGTTTTTACGAATCTTTAACTCTAGATCCTGAGATAGCGCGTTCACAACGGAAACGCCCACACCATGTAAGCCACCTGAGACTTTATAGGCGTTATCATCAAACTTACCACCAGCGTGCAATACCGTTAAAATAACTTCGGCAGCTGAGCGCCCTTCTTCAGGATGGATATCAACAGGTATACCGCGGCCATCATCTCGAACAGAGACCGAACCATTCGTATGGATAACAACTTTAATGTCTTTACAGTAACCCGCCAAGGCTTCATCGATAGAGTTATCCACAACTTCAAATACCATGTGATGCAGGCCTGTGCCATCATCGGTATCGCCGATATACATACCGGGACGTTTGCGAACCGCATCGAGTCCTTTCAGGACCTTAATGTTCGACGAATCATATTCATTGGTTACTGTCATAATCTTAAACCTTGGTTTTAGCCTATAAATACAGGGGTTTTTAACCGAATCATTATAACAACATGCCAACAAAAAAGCACGAAAATAGTGCCTTAAACACGCTTTAATGGGCTGAATTATGATGGCTTTGGCGGGGGTCAATTTGGCGGTTTAGCTGGGTGAAAATCTATAGCAAAGAAGTTAATCCACAAAGATATCCACAGGTTTTCACAGGGTAACGGGGATGGGAGGATGGGGATGCAATTTTTTGTTAGGCTCATCAATCACCACCGTCATTGTGCGGCTTGACCGCGCAATCCAGAAAGTGCTAATCCGCTAAGCGATGCTCTGGATCCCGCGGTCAAGCCGCGGGATGACGATACCATAGCTTCACTGATCGGCATTGTCATATGCTGCCTCTTTTTCTGCTCCCAGCCTCTATATCCACCCTCGACAGTTCCACGTGGAACGCTACTTGATCACCTCTAGCTCGCCGGCTTCAATATTAATGAGTTGCGCATCATCGCCCAGCAACGATGCCAGCTGATCTTCATCCACGCCCGTAATAAAAAACTGCCCTGACATTTGCAACAACATTTCTAACAGCACGCCTCGGCGGTGTTGGTCGAGCTCTGAGGGTAAATCATCAATCAGAAAAATACAGGGCACGTTTGCCTGCGCTTCATACAATTTAGCTTGGGCAATACGCAGCGCACAAACCAACAATTTCTGCTGGCCACGCGATAACACATCTTGCACAGGTACGGCATCTAGCTTTAACCGTAAATCAGCGCGATGCGGGCCATTGTGTGTATAGCCTAAAGCAATATCACGATCAATTCGATGCTGTAATTGATCCAGCAAACCTAGCTTTTTATCCCAGCCCGAGTAATACTGCAGCTTGATACCCTCGATAGGCACAATCTGCCGACAAACCTCGTGAAACAGTGGTTCAAACAGCTCAAAATAGGCTTGTCTCATCATATCCAAGTCTTCTGCGATAGATACTAACTCTTGATCCCAAACTAAAATATCATTTTGACTGTATTGCTGGCGAATGGCGGCATTACGTTGCTTTAAAAGCCGCTGGGCTTTATTCCACACATCAATGAAACGCGGTTCCACGTGGAACACGCCCCAGTCGAGAAATTGCCGCCTGTATTTAGGACCGGAGTCAATCAACTCATAGCTATCAGGATTGAGTAACTGTATAGGCAATAACCTGGCTAACTCAGCAATAGATTCTGGTGTTTCACCATTGAGCCGTAGCTTGGTGTCTTCAGAGACGGACTTTTCAATGCCAGCGGGAATATGCCGGCCTTCTTTATCGGTTAGCTCAGCAAATACGGCCAAGGATGTTGATTCGTGGTTAATGATGCGAGATTTTAAATGGCTACGGAATGAGCGGCCTAAGGCTAACAAATGTATAGCTTCCAATAGGCTGGTTTTACCGGATCCATTTTCACCGATGATGATATTGAAACGCGGATGGCAGTTTAGGCTGGCGCGATTGATGTTGCGGAAGTTGTGGATTTCTAGCCGGTGGAAGAACATGGGTCGCAACTCTTTGAAGATATTTAATGAAAACTTGGGATATGGCATTAGCCAAGCAAACCGCTATTTTTAACGTATAAACTTATAATAAGCACTGCTGGTGGATATATCCGCGCTCTGCGCGAATTTTTATCCACCCTACAAGACAGCTCACACCAAAGTTTACAAACGCATAGGCATGACCACGTAGAGGCTTTCTCGATTTTTTTCGGTGTGCTCTATCAGGGCGCTGCTATTAGCATTGGCTAAGGTTAGCTTTATGTCGCCATTATCTAACGCGTTTATTGCATCTAATACGTAATTCACATTAAAACCGACAGCTAAGTCACCATCGTTATAATTGATTTCGATTTCATCTTCGGCTTCTTCACGCTCAGGATTATTAGCGGCTAAACGCAACAAACCTTCTTTTAATTCAAAACGCACACCCCGATATTTTTCATTAGACAACACAGACACTCGTGTAAGCGCTTGTTTTAAAAGGTCTTTATTGATAACCAGTTCTTTATCGCCACCTTTTGGAATCACTTTTTGGTAATCAGGATAACGGCCATCAACCAATTTTGAGGTCAGCGTATAATCTTCAGCATCCACTCGGATGTTGTTATGGCTGATTTTTAAGGTCACATCATTCTCAACATCACCCAATAATTTCATCAGCTCTAATACGCCTTTACGCGGTACAATTATTTTTGTATTGGCATTAAGTTCAGGTAAGTTTTCAGTGGCTAGCGCTAAGCGATGACCATCCGTCGCAACGACGGTTAGGTTGCTGCCATCAACTTGTAACAATGCACCATTTAAAAAGTAACGCACATCTTGTTGCGCCATCGCAAAATGGGTTTGGTGAAAGAGGTTGTGTAATGTCTTGGCTGACAACGAAATTTCAACGTCAAAATCATTGTTATTAACCAATGGAAAATCGCCAGCATCAAGCGTAGCTAAACTGAAACGACTGCGCCCAGATTTAACTGTCAGCTTTTGGTCTTTCACTGTTAAATCTAGCTGTGCGGCATCGGGCAAGTTACGACAAATATCCATTAACTTGCGCGCTGGCACGGTGATATCAGCATTATCATGCTTGCCCTCAAGTACAACGCGAGCAATTAATTCCACTTCTAAATCAGTACCGACCAACGACAAAACATTGTCACTAATCGTTAATAACACGTTACCCAAAATAGGAAGAGTTTGACGGCGCTCAACCACGCCAATCACAAATTGTAAGGGCTTTAATAATGCATCACGTTGGATAGAAAATTTCATTTAAAACATTCCAGATAAAAAATATAACCCGCTTGGACACTATGAATAACCGACCAAACTCCAAGCTCTAAACTCCAACACAGGATAGGCTAACTCGACAGAATGCGCAACAAATTGGTGTAATCTTCTTGTATGCCAGAGTCAGTATTGCGTAACTCTGCCACCTTTCGGCAAGCATGCAAAACCGTGGTGTGATCACGGCCACCATAACCATCGCCAATCTCAGGCAAGCTATGGTTGGTAAGCTCTTTTGATAATGCCATCGCGACTTGACGCGGACGGGCGATCGAGCGGTTACGTCGCTTCGATAAAATATCCGCCACTTTAATTTTAAAATATTCAGCCACAGTTTTCTGAATGTTTTCCATCGTCACTAAGCGATCTTGCACTGCCAACAAATCACGCAACGCCTCACGAGCAAATTCGACCGTGATCTCTTGTTTAGTAAATTTCGCATTAGCGATCACACGTTTTAATGCGCCTTCCAATTCTCTGACATTGGAGCGCAAACGTTTGGCCATAAAGAATGCCACATCTTGAGGCAAGTCTGTCGCAGAAGCTTCCGCTTTGCTAATTAAAATAGCCACTCGCGTTTCTAAATCCGGTGGTTCAATCGCAACGGTCAACCCCCAACCAAAACGTGATTTAAGCCGTTCCTCGAGCTTATCGATTTCTTTGGGATATCGATCACTGGTTAAGATAACTTGGCCCTGTCCTTCTAATAATGCGTTGAAGGTATGAAAGAATTCTTCTTGCGTCCTATCCTTGCCAGCAAAGAATTGAATATCATCAATCAAAAGTACATCAAGTGAACGATAGAGTTTTTTAAAGGCATTAATCTTATTGTTTTGCAGCGCTTTTACCATATCGGCAACAAAACGTTCTGAATGTAAATATTGAATTTTTGCGTCAGGCTTACTTTTAAGAATTAAATTACCAACAGCGTGCATCAAATGGGTTTTACCTAAACCCACGCCACCATAAATAAACAAAGGGTTATAAGCATCACCAGGATTCTCGGCGACCTGTTGTGCCGCAGCGCGCGCTAACTGATTTGATTTACCCTCAACAAAATTGTCAAAGTTTAGATTAGCATTCAAGTTGTTATAGCAAGTTTGCGTTATCATTGGTGCTGCGGGTGCGCTTGATTTAGCAACACTTTGATTCGTCTCGGAAGAAGCGATTGGCGCAACAGCAATACTACCAATTTCTAATTTCACAGTGACGGGATCCGCTTGTGTTTTCTTCACAACTGATTCTATCGTTTCTAGATAGCGATCCTTAATCCAATCAACAACAAAACGATTAGGTGCAAATAAAGTAAGAACCGCATCCCTTTGTTGCGCTTGCAATGGACGAATCCAGGTATTAAATTCCTGTGCGGTCAAATTATTCTGTAGATCATCTAGGCATGTTTGCCAAAGGCTCATTGAAATTCCTTGCGGGAGTCAAAGCGAAAAAGGGCAGTGAGTGTAAACGGATCATCTTGATCAGATCAAGCGCTAAATCTGTTTTTACTGGTTTTACATTTTTTGTGTTTAATCTGAGAGAAAACCTGGGGATACAGGCGGTGACATTTTCAAATAGTCCCCAGTCATTACGTCACAGTGTGCATTCAAGACAGACTTACATTCCTTTTCCGTGCCATACACATTAATCAATTCAGTATACTGCGGAGGTATCCCCACCCTCTTGATATTAAAAAATCTTAAACCAATAGCCTCCCATGAGTTTAACAATGGCTTCCAAGTATCCCAATCAATATTAAACCACTCATACAAACATCGACGCACACACATCTCAATAACTTCAAACCTAGCTGCCTCAGCTATCATAAAAGCTAACAGCTTCATTAACCTAACATCAACATTGTTGCTCTCTGCAAACACCTGTGGAGCTTTCACCAAATTAATATACATGCGATAAAAACTCTCATAACAAATATCAACATTTGCATCCCCATACGTCACAGGAAAATTAATCTGCTGGGTGCTGGTTATTATCTGCTTTACATACAAATTACACCGATCCAACTTCACCCAAGGTGTAAAGCCCCCTCCAGCGCCTTTATTATTATTATTTAACATCCAAGCTTCAAATCTGAATCGCACATAACAATAACGCGTTCCCTCTTTAAACTGAGCTCCAAACATACCTCTAATAGCTTTAATAAAATTACCATAGCCGTATATAAGCGGCCCCTGATTCTGGTGCCCCACGCAAACCTGCCCCTCAAATCTCGCCTGCCTACCCATCACACACTCCCAATCTCCTGTGGATAACCCACCCCCAACTCACCGTCAACTCACCCAACCTCAAAACTTATCCCCACTTGTCCACAAGCTTAATACCCATGTTACAACAGGGTTATCCTTGCTATAACAACATGATTTTATTAACATAAAACCACTTACCCACAGAAAACAGCCCCCTTAATAATAATAATAATCTTTAAATATATAATATATAAGACGTGGGATAAGATTATTTACCCTCCTGTACGGGATAATTCTAGGTTTATATTGATTAACAGTGCCTTTAGACGGGTATTTCTTGCAATCGTTCAATGTTTTCAATAGAATAGCGCCCCTTAAAGAGGTTTTGAACATGAAAAGAACATTCCAACCCAGTAAATTAATTCGTGCACGCCGTCATGGTTTTCGTTCACGTATGGCAACTCGCACCGGCCGCGCTATTATACGTCGTCGTCGAGCTAAAGGTCGCGCACGCTTAAGTGCGTAAGTTTGCCTTTCCAAAAACACAGCACTTGTTAACGCCTGGCGATTTCAAAGCGGTTTTTGGTACCAAGCTTTCTGTCAGCAACTCCCATGTCGTTATTTTAGCTAAACCTAATACGTTGGATTGTCCTCGCATTGGTTTTGCTCTTACCCGTAAAGCGGTCAAAAAAGCCGTGCAACGCAATACGATAAAGCGTATCATTCGCGAAAGTTTTCGCCTCTCGCAAGATAAATTACCACAGCTTGATTTGGTAGTTATGGCGCGCAAAGGCAATGTCGATTTCGACAAAGCAGCATTAAGGCAAGGTATCGATCGTTTATGGCCGCAATTAGTCAAGCGTTATCAACGCTCTTCAGCAAACTGCTAATATTATTTATCAAAGCATACCAACTTATTCTTAGCCCTATCATGGGACAGCGTTGTGGATTTTATCCCACCTGTTCGCATTATGCCGTGCAAGCTATTACTGAACATGGCGCCATTAAAGGCGGTTTTTTAGCAATCAAACGTATTGGTCGTTGTCACCCCTGTCATCCAGGCGGTGTTGATTTAGTACCGAATAAAGAAGGAAAATAACATGGACAATCGTCGTATCTTTTTATGGGTGGCTTTATTTGTCGTCGGCTTTTTATTGTTTCAAGCATGGCAAAAAGAACATATGCAACAGCCTGCCCCTGCTGCTGCCGCGCAACAACAACAACAAACTGCAACTGTAAGCAACGGTGCTACGCATAATAACTCCGTGCCTTCTGTGTTGCCAACGACGGCAAGCGATACATCGTCATCGTCCGTGCCAGCAACGGTTAAAGCCAGCACAAGCTCAGCCGGTGTTATTCATGTGAAAACCGACGTACTAGATATTACTATTGATAAACGCGGTGGCGGCATTGTCGGTTCTGAATTATCGAAATACCCACAAGCGCTTGGTTCCAAGCAAAGTGTGCAACTGTTAAATCAAAACGGTGAAACGTATTATACTGCGGCGAGTGGTATAACCGGAACACAAGGTCCTGATACGCAAAAAAATGGTCCTGTCGTTTATCAAACAACACAGTCATCTTATACGTTAAAAAGTGGCCAAAAAAGTTTAGATGTTAATTTAGTTTGGCGCGGTAATGGTTTGCTGGTCACTAAGACTTACACCTTCCGTCCCGATCATTACGAAGTTGGTATGACTTATAAAGTACAGAACCTCAGCGCTAAAAGCTGGAGTGGTCGTATGTATTTACAATTGTTACGCAAAGAGCCACCGAAAAATGCTTCAATGTTGCATTATGCGATGTTCACTGGTGCGGCTGTTTCTAGCCCTGCAGAAACATATCAGAAGTTTTCATTCTCTAAATTAGGCGAAGGTAAATTAAACCAAGCCGCTGCCGGCGGTTGGGCTGCGATGGTGCAACATTATTTCTTAAGCGCTTGGGTGCCAATGCCTAATCAATCATTCCATTACAGCTCAAGCGAGATGGCTAATGGCACTTATACTGTGAATTTGTATGGCCCAGAATTGACAGCAGCAGCAGGAAAAACGGTTACCACTGCCGCAAAATTCTATACCGGCCCTGCCATCGCAAAACGCCTAGACGGTGTAGCACCTCACTTAAGCATGACTATCGATTACGGTTGGTTATGGTTTATCTCAATCATCTTGTTCTGGATTATGACGCACATTTACGCGGTTGTCGGAAACTGGGGTATCGCGATTATCCTACTGACGATTATTATTAAATTAGTCTTCTTCCATTTGTCGACCAAATCCTATCGTTCAATGGCACACATGCGACGCTTACAGCCACGCATGGCGCAATTAAAAGAACGCCACGGCGACGACAAGCAAGCGTTCAGTAAAGCCATGATGGAAATGTACAAAAAAGAAAAAGTGAATCCGGTCGGTAGTTGTTTGCCGATGTTGATTCAAATTCCTTTCTTTATCGCGCTGTACTACATGATCATCGAAAGCGTGCAACTACGCCAAGCACCTTTCTTTTTGTGGATACACGATTTATCCATCGCCGATCCGTATTACGTGTTACCCATTATCATGGGTGCGTTAATGTTCTTACAACAACGCTTAAACCCACCAGCACCTGACCCCATGCAACAAAAAATCATGATGTTCTTGCCGGTCGTGTTCACCATCTTCTTCCTAACCTTCCCTGCTGGGTTGGTTTTATACTGGATCACCAATACCGGCTTCGGTATGGTGCATCAGTGGTGGTGCCTACGTTCGGTAACGAAATATGAAAATGAACACAAAGGTCACCATCGTCCTATGAAAAAATAACCCCTTTCAGGAATATTTTACCAATACTCCTGTGCTATCTTTCTTTTTTGAGATAAAAGCCGTTATTTTTAAATCTTGTTAAAAATAACGGTGAAAATTGTTGAGGTAATTGCATTTTTAGCTATACTGGCAATATGTCATTATTCAAACGAAACATCAGTAAAGCTATCCAGCGAGCACTTGAGCGGGGCAAGAGTGTTCTCTTGATGGGGCCTCGCCAAACAGGTAAGTCTACCTTGGCGGGCTTGATGAAGCCCGATTTGGAAATTTCATTTGCTGTGCCGAGTAATCGTTTGCATTACGAGCAAAATTTAGATGCCTTACAATTCGAAGCGGAAGCTTTAGCAAAAGACATCGGCAAAATGCCGCTAATCGCAATTGATGAAGTACAGAAAATACCTATTCTATTAGATTTGATACAGCACTTGATTGATAAGAAAGTCGCGCAGTTTATTCTTACCGGTTCTTCAGCTCGGAAAATGCGGGAAACCAAAGCCAACTGGTTACCAGGTCGGGTAATTTTATTTTATTTAGATCCATTAATGCTAAGTGAAATGCAAGAAGAAACACCAGAATTAGAGACCCTTCTCGCATTCGGTAGTTTACCAGAAGTTGTTACAACAAACGATGATGATGATAGTTGGGAGCTGTTAAATACCTATGTAGCGACTTATGTGCAAGATGAAATACGGTCTGAAGCGCTCGTTCGAGATGTGGGTGATTTTGTTCGGTTCTTACCTATTGCAGCAACAGAGTCAGGTAAGTTAGTCAATTATAATCAGCTTGCGCAAGAGGTTGGTGTTTCACGTCATACGTTATCGAGCTATTATCAAATACTAGAAGATTGTTTGATTGTCGATAAAGTAGAACCTTTTACTAAAAGTAAAAAACGTAATCGTTTGGTAAAAGCACCTAAGTATTTGTTTTTTGATCTCGGCGTTAAAAATGCGGCAGCAAAAGAATACGTGAAACATTCGTCATCAGAACATAAAGGACAGTTGCTTGAACAGTTTGTTGGCATAGAGCTGCTAAGAATCATTCGTGAAAAATCTTGGATGGCAACGTTATACTACTGGCGAGATAACGATGGCCCCGAAGTTGATTGGGTGGTAAAACTCGACAAAAAATTAATCCCTGTCGAAGTAAAATGGAAAGATATGCCGCGAGATAAAGACATGCGCCATTTGAAAACATTTTTAAATGAATATGATGAAGCTGATATAGGTTACGTCATTTGTCGTTGCCAGCGCCCCATGAAAATGGCTGAAAATATTATTGCATTACCTTGGCAACAACTTGGTAGAGTTATTACAGACAATATCAACCAGCTAAATATTCCTGAAAAGGAATAATTTTGCTTTAAGGCACAAAGCTTGGCTTTACACTCCGAGATTTGAGCCTATCAGTATACAATTAGTTAAAATTTAAGCAGACTATTCCATTATGACAATCGAAACCATTACAGCAATAGCAACGCCCTCAGGCCGAGGTGGTGTGGGGATCGTGCGGGTGTCGGGTGCGCAAGTGCGCGCGATTGCTGAGGCGATAACAGGTGCATTACCGAAACCGCGGTATGCGCATTTTGCGAAATTTAGTGATACCGACGGTGACACTATTGATGAGGGGTTGGCGTTATTTTTCCCTGGGCCAAATTCGTTTACCGGTGAAGATGTTTTAGAACTACAAGGTCATGGTGGCCCTGTCGTGATGGATCGCTTGCTTAAGCGCGTGTTGCAGCTCGGTGCGCGAGTAGCAAGGCCAGGTGAGTTTTCGGAGCGCGCCTTTCTTAACGACAAATTAGATTTAGCCCAAGCTGAAGCGATCGCCGATTTGATTGATGCGCAATCGGAACAAGCCGCGCGATCAGCCATGCATTCGTTGCAAGGTGAATTCTCCGCCCGCATTAATACGCTTTTGAAATCGATGATCAGTCTACGCATGTTTGTCGAAGCCGCGATTGATTTTCCCGAAGAAGAAATCGATTTTTTATCCGATGGTAAAGTCACCGCGCAACTAACAGATATTTTACAAAACCTCGAAAGCGTTTTAGCCTCTGCAAAACAAGGGGCAATCCTGCGTGAAGGCATGACCATCGTTATCGCTGGAAAGCCCAATGCAGGCAAATCCAGTCTGTTAAATCAACTCAGCGGCAGAGACTCCGCCATCGTCACCGACATCGCCGGCACCACCCGCGACGTATTACGCGAACACATTCAAATTGATGGCATCCCCCTGCATGTGATCGATACCGCTGGATTACACGACAGTGATGACATCGTCGAACAAGAAGGTATAAAACGCGCCTGGCAAGAAATCGAAAAAGCTGATGCCATTGTGCTGGTTCATGATGTGACACAACCCGATGTTCAATTAGATGAAGCGTTATTAAAACTCAACAAACCTATTTTAACCGTACAAAACAAAATTGATTTACAAAAACAATCACCCAAATTAAACGATAACGAGATTCACCTATCCGCCAAATCCGGCGACGGCATTGAGCTATTAAAACAAGCCTTAAAAAACATCGTCGGCTACCAAGAACAAAACGAAGGCAACTTCATCGCCCGCCGCCGTCACCTAGATGCGTTACAACGCGCCCAGCAACACGTCCTCGACGGCCAACACCAACTTCAAACCAGCAACGCCGGCGAACTGCTTGCCGAAGATTTGCTTCAAGCCCAAAACGCCCTTTCTGAAATAACGGGCACATTCACCCCTGACGACCTACTCGGCGAGATTTTCTCCAGCTTTTGTGTCGGCAAGTAAGTTTTTACGAATGTTGATATTGAGAGCGGTTGAGTAATTTTTATTTTAGTTAAGCAGAGCAGTAAGGGGTGTGTTCTTTTTTTGGACATTTCTGGGGCGGTTTGTTATAATTGTGTCGCCCAAGAGCAACAACTATTCAAACTAATAACCCACAGGTAGTCAAAAATGAACCCCACTCCCTTTTTTATAGCAAGCGCGCCATTGTCTACACGTTTTGTTGGGGTGTTACCTGCTCAAACAGATTTACTATTAGAGAATTTAACATTAACTCAAGGCCGTCCTTCGTTGCGTGCTAGCCGCTGGGTGTTTCAAGCGCCGGATGGAGAGCTGTGGCTGTATGTTGAAGATAAGGCAACAGGAAAGTTGGTATGTTGCGATAGGCTAATGGGGTATGCAAAACAAGTGAAGAATATAACTATGACGCAAACTGGGCAAATTGTTACCCTGTCAATGTGTAATAAAGTTTGTCGATGGACGCGTGGTGTGGGTGGGGATTGGATATACGAGCTCGAACTAGCTTTTTATTTATCATCTAGCGTTTTCGCTTTATCTCCAGATGGCCGAGCAATTGTCGGGGAGTCACTCCATGAGCTTCGTCTATATATAAGCAGGCCTAATGGGCGGTGGGAGGTGAATACACTTAAAAAAGATCTCTGGCCGCCGATGACTTGTGTAGCATTTTCGCCCGATGGTCAATCTTTTGTTAGCGGCTCAGACGATAACACACTGCGCGTGTGGCACTTTGATGCGAGTGGATCTTGGTTGCCAACAGAGCTACAAGGGCACACGGAAGCCGTAACTTGTGTAGCATTTTCGCCCGATGGTCAATCTTTTGTTAGCGGCTCAGACGATAACACACTGCGCGTGTGGCACTTTGATGCGAGTGGATCTTGGTTGCCAACAGAGCTACAAGGGCACACGGAAGCCGTAACTTGTGTAGCATTTTCGCCCGATGGTCAATCTTTTGTTAGCGGCTCAGACGATAACACACTGCGCGTGTGGCACTTTGATGCGAGTGGATCTTGGTTGCCAACAGAGCTACAAGGGCACACGGAAGCGGTGATCCGTGTGGTATTTTTGCTAGATGGGCAGGCTATCATTAGCGAGTCAGTAACGGGGGCGGTGAAGTGCTGGAAACTAGAAATAACGGGAGCTTGGATACATTACGCACTTATTGGAGGGGTTGATGTAAAGGGTTGCGCCGCATTTTCACCATTTTGTCAGGTTGTTGATGCGGGGCTGTTTTCTTCAAGGCTGCATTTGTCAGGCTGGGGTTTGAATGGAGGGAGGGCCTCAATAGAGCTTGAGGGGTCTCGCTACGTAGCAACTTGTGTCGCATTTTCTCCAAATGGTGACACTATTGCTTGTGGCACAGAGTATGGGGCGGTGAGATTGTGGACACGAAATAATATCAACGGAGATTGGGTGCGTACTGAGCTAAGCGGAATCGTCGGGCTAATAAGGTGCGTGGTATTCTCTTCAGATGGTAAGTCTGTTGTTATTGGCTTAGCTGATGGTGTGATTGGATTGTGGGTGCGTGATGAGCACGGACGATGGATACTAACAGAGCTACGAGGGCACGGAGGATCCGTAACTTGTGTAGCGATTTCACCCGATGGCCAATCTATCGTTAGCGGGTCAAATGATTGCACGCTACGTTTATGGAGCTGTGCAGCGGGAGGGTTATGGGAATCAATAACACTACAACAATGCACGATTGACAGAGTAATGATAACCTGTGTGGCGTTTTCACCCAACGGGCAATCTATCGTTAGTGGGTCAAACCATAATTTATTACATGTATACGTCCGAGATATTGAAGGGGGCTGGGTGTTAAAGAGAAAACGAGATTTTACTGATAAAAATGCTATTCTAGGAGCGTTGGGCCCATCAAAAACAGTGAAAAGAGTTGTTTTCTCGCCAGATGGACAAGTTATCATTTGTGGACTTCAAGATGGAACGGTTTGTAGTTGGAGGTTAGCTGAGGATGTTGTTGAGGAGCTACATTTTGTAGACGGAATTAAGAGCTTACAAGTAATACCATTAAGTCACGCAACCACAATATGTTTTGTTGTGACGGATGTAGGCACACATTGTTTGTCGACGAGTACCGTTGGTGTTAACCCCCGTGCACGCTTTCAAAATATTGGCCAGTATTTACAAGCTCGAGAGCTTAGGCCTGTGCCGCCTGAAAAGTATGTGATGGATCAATTAATGCAGCCAATACCTTATCAGTTAAAACAAATATAATACTCATCCTACATAAACTTGCGCACATTGAATAATATTTTCAAAACGCCCTCTCCGAAATTACCGGCACCTTCACCCCTGAAGACCTGCTTGGCGAGATATTCACAAGCTTCTGCGTCGGTAAGTAAAAACAACCAAAACTGTAATTTGACGGGTTTTTCACTCCAAACGAGAACGCAAATCTCTATTTATATAACAAATAGAGATTTGCGTTCTCGTTTGGTTTTTAAATAAAAGCCTAATTATCAATATATTACCGTGTTTTGTTGATTTTGCTCAGTGTGTTGAGTAAAATAACTCAATACGTTGAGTAAAAAGGTGGTTTGCCATGTTAAGAGAAAAACCCTTCAAGCAGTTGTTATCACATCTGCAAGATAAACGACAATTTATCCAGGCGATTATTGGTCCACGTCAAATAGGTAAAACGACGCTGGTGAAACAAGTATTAAAAGAACTTGGTGCTGCGAGTCATTATGTGTCGGCTGACGAACCAGGCTTGCAAGGCGATACTTGGCTGGAGCAACAATGGCAAGTCGCGAGGTTGTTAGCAGAGCAACAAAGCGAAGCTGTATTGGTGGTTGATGAAATACAAAAACTAAAAAATTGGTCAGCTACTGTTAAAAAATGTTGGGACGAAGATACCGCAAATGATGTGAATGTGAAAGTTGTGTTGCTAGGATCAACATCCTTGTTTATTCAAGAAGGCTTAACGGAAAGTTTAGCGGGGCGTTTTGAAACGATTCACATGCGGCATTGGTCGTTTGCTGAAATGCAAGAGGCTTTCGATTGGAGCTTAGATCAATACATTTATTTTGGTGGTTATCCCGGCGCTGCACCTTTGATTGATGATGAAGATCGTTGGCGTAATTACATTAATGATTCGTTGATTGAAACTACCATTTCACGTGACATATTGCTCATGAATCGAGTCGATAAGCCCATTTTATTACGACGATTATTTCAATTAGCTTGTGCCTACTCAAGCCAAATTCTGTCATACACAAAAATGTTGGGGCAATTGCTTGATGCCGGCAACACAACAACGCTCGCACACTATTTGCAGTTGTTAACGGATATTGGCGCGTTAGCAGGCCTTGAAAAATATTCCGGCAGTACGGTTCGTCAACGTGCATCCAGTCCTAAGTTACAAGTGCAAAATACAGCGCTAATGACTGCTCAACAAAATAAAACTTTCGAACAAGCAAAACAAGATTTAGATTATTGGGGCCGCTTAGTCGAGTCGACGGTCGGCGCGCATCTCATCAATCAAGCTGTTGGCAAGAATATCGAACTATATTATTGGCGAGATAAAAATAAAGAGGTAGATTTTGTGCTGCAACAAGGCGAAAAGTTAACGGGAATAGAAGTGAAAAGTGGCAGCAAACAAACAGCCCTACCCGGTATGGCTGAATTTAAAAAACAATACGATCCAGATAAAGTGCTGCTCGTTGGGGCGCAAGGCTTACCATTAGAAATCTTTTTACAAACGCCGATAGAGTCGTTGTAACGCCTCTCTGCTTTACAGCGCACCGACTTGATTTCTATATTAAAACTTTATTTATCAATAGGTTATCTTTTTCCGGGTTTTGATCAATGTAAAGGTTTGATGAATATAGTGGCAAAATGTCTTGAGGCAGTCTATAATTTGAACAATCAACTAGCAAGGATTTGTCGTGAATAAAATCAATACTATCATCGCCTCAACTGTGGTGGCTCTACCTTTAATGGCGTTTGCCAGCGCCGATACGCCATATCAAGATGCCGCGAAAGAGGTGAAAAAGGAAATTTTAACACCGTATAAAGCAGTGAAAGACCCTGCAGAGCAAAGTGCTATTTTGGCGCGTATGGTATTTAGTTGCAATGAAAATATGACTGACCCGATGGGTAATAAGGTACAATTTCCTTTCACGCTGTCATCTGCCGTCACGTGGCATCGTTATAATTGTACTTTCACACTTGCTGATGTTTCGGGTAAAGTTATTTTCAACAGCCCGGTGTATAAGATTAATCAATTAAACGTTACGTATAACGGTAACAACATTGAACCGGCTGTTGCTTATCAAAATTACAACATGGGTAGCGAAGCCAAGCCCAATTATTTATGGATGGGTAAATACGTGCAACCGCTTAACTTAATGTTAAGAGATCAAAGCGGTGCAGTAGCTGCCGACTCAAAAGCGATTGCTGGTGTGAACGGTGGTTATGATTACCGCGTCGATGCCTGGGAGCGTGATTTTCCGCACGATAACATTTGTTACCCACGTTATAGCGAAGCGTTGGATAAAATTAAATTCTTTACGCACCCTAATCCTAAAAAATGCGCGATGGGTGATAACAGTATGCCGTCATGCGCAAAACCTGGTGAACCACTACCGATAACCGATGATATGGGTGATAGCTTAGTTTACCTCGCGAGTGATCAACGTAATAAAAACACTTGGCGCGCACCAGAAACGCCGTTTCAATCTTATAATTGTGGTGGTCGAACCGAAGACATCGATCGCGGCGCGATTATATTTTATGGCGATATGCTCAATGCCAAACGTACTTCACCGAGTAAAGACAACGTTACCGAACTGGCGACAGGTACGGAACCTGCCAGCGCAGCATTAGGCGCAGGCCCACTGTTAATTCAAAATTATCATTTTGTTTACGATCAAGCTAACGCCGAAGAAGGTATGGGGTTAGATAACTACGAAATCGGCGGCGCAACCGGTGTTGGTTACACGGGCACACCAGGGAATGATTACACCGCTTACATCGTCAATGTTGATGGTCACGATAACCAAGCAGGTATGCATAATTGGATCTTAGGTTTATATTTTCAAGATTATCTACACGCTAAAGGTGCAGTCGCGTTAGGTAATGGCGGTGATGCCACCATGTGGATTAACCCCAACACACCAACCGTGCAAGCCGTATTGAAAGATACTACCAACTCAAACTACGCTTTCTTCGAAGCCAACTTCGTAAAAGGTAGTCATAACGGTGTTGTTTCTAATTGTACTTACACCAATGGTGCTGCCAATTGTAGCGCCCGCCCCGTGCATGATGGGTTGTTTGTTTATAATAAATAACTGAGATACAGGGTATTAAGAAAATCGGTTTACTCTGTATGGTACCTAGTTTAAACTTACTATTTCCCGGTGAGCCCCCTATTTGAGGTGATGCGCAAATATAATAATAACGGCACCATGAGACCATAGAAATGCCTTCCATTTTCCAAGAACGTAATACCTTGTTCCCCGATTTTATTGCCGTGATAAAGCGACCCGAAACCGCCAGTGCAGAGTGCTGGCCAGTCAGTGATGCTGTGTACTGGGTGTTTCAAGCGGTCGATGGGACGTTGTTATTGTATGTGGTTGATGGCAAGGGCTTGTTGACTTGCCGGCATCAGCTGCAAGGGCATAAACAAGAAGTCAGCGATATTTTTGCCTTACCAACGGGTGAGTTGATAAGCTATCCATACATACGGTCAATTTGTGTTTGGAGTTGGAAAAAAAATAGTGGTTGGACATCGTCAGTGATTCCAATCGAACGGAGCGCTGAGAATAGTTTTTGTGTGTTGTCTGCTAATAGCTTCGTTAGCTGGGACTCTTATAATAAAACATTAAATATATACGAGCGCTCTATTCATGGCGCTTGGTATCGAGAGACTCTAATTTTTTCTTTCTCTGCGCCGACAGCTATTGGTATGCTGTCGACTAATGAGTTTGTTTTTTATGATTATGCAGCCGAAAGCATGTCTACATGGCTGTGCGATGAATTCGGTATATGGTCTCTAAGTAAGCAGTCTATTGGAAAGATGTTAAGTATATGTGTGCTATCCGCTAATGAATTCGTAAGCCTATCGGTTAAGGGTGAGACGCTAATTTGGCAGCGTGAACCATCTACGCGTGATTGGCAATCATTTCCACTGGTGACCTCCAGGCAGCAAGAGTATAGAGATTATGAGGGTTCATCTATAGGGGCTGATTCAGCCATGACGCTGACCCGTGCGGGAGCAATACCTAAAGTTTATGCATTATCCTGCGATGAGTTCATTTGTACTGAATTTTCATCTGTGAGTATATGGCAGCGAAGTACGCAATTACGAGAGTGGAGGAAAACAGCTGAGTTTACGCTCAGACTTAAGGACGATCTCCGTTCGCCAGACGTATGCGTTTTATCGTTTAACCAAATCATTTTTTGGCTTGATAACACCCAGCAAGTTTGTAAGCGTGTCTCTACAGGCTGGGAGCTGACACCGCCGGTAACCTTCGGATATGAAAAGGTGTTTAATGGGTTTGATAGTGTACGGGACGCTCGTACCTTCACTCGTTCGAGGGCTTGCGGGAGTATTGAGGCCCTATCATCTGGTCAGGTGGTAAGTGTACGTAAGGGCATCCCCAGCATATGGTCGCGCGACACAAATGGTGTGCTGACACCCGTTACAATTGCTGGCTTTGAAGGCCGTACTGTGTTGCACGTCGATAGCACCTGCGCGCTTCCTCATAACGAGCTGCTGTGTGTACTCGGCGATAGCTTGAGTATTTATGAGCTTAATGGAACCGACAAATGGACGGAGAAAGCTTATTTGAGGGTGAAATCGTGTGTACGGATAACCCATGTTTGTGTCTTGCCGACGGGTGAGATTATCACGAGCTTAAAAGACAATATGGTTTGTATCTTAGGGCATGATGAGAACGGGAAATGGGTTGTGAAAGCCGAGCTGAGTGGGCATAGGGATCGGGTGGACAGCATGAGTGTGTTGCCAACGGGAGAGATAGTCACCGGCTCATATGATGCAACTGTGTGTATATGGCAGCGTGACGAGGAAAACAAATGGAATCAGACAGCTCGATTGAGCGTGGCGGGAGGGACAGGCAATACTTATACTAATCCGGTGGCATACAGGCCCTTATTGAGTGGTCGTGGTCTTGTGAGTTCAATATGCCTTGATGGCCACGCCATCGGCGTAACATGCGTTTGCACACTACCCAACGGCGACATCATTTGTGGTTTGGAGGAAAGCCAGCTGTATTTATGTCAGCGCCATGAAAATGGTCAATGGCACTGGGATACCTTAACAAGCGAACATGATTCTTTTTCCCCCATAGCAGGACTTTGTGCGCTCTCTAGCTTAGCGTTTGTCAGTGCGGGGTATAATGGATCGGTTGACGTCTGGCGACGCGAACACCTAGGTGCTCGATTTACCTGCGTGGAAACAATAGAGTGTGCGACGACTATTCAATCACTGTCCAAATTTGTGATAGCCGAGCAAGGCGTGGTGGTGATCTGTGTTACCACCGTAGATGGACGCATCATGACATTAAAGCGGTATAGCATGCATCCCCGCGCACTACGGCAGCGTGAAATCGGAGGCTTGCACCCACGACGAAAACCATCTCCACGGTTAAACAGCTTGATGAGACCCATGAGCTATCAGTTGCCTCTATCGATCATGCCATCCATGCTCGAGCAATTCCAAGCCATGCACGTTTAGCCCTAGGTTAATCCTATATTTTGCCGTATAACTGCACGCATTATAAAAAGCTACGTTGATGCCACACAAGCCGAGAAGCTACTTTAAATAAATATTGGCGTTTGCCCGTTGAGATAAGCTTGCATCTGTTCCTCTGTAAAACGTATAGGGCAACTTGGCAATGTCATGTGAAATTGTTCGCTAAAAATTTGGTGAAGTTGTTGTTGAGACTGTGCCGTTTGTATTTCTGTCAGCTCGCCAGCTTTCAGGTGGTAGAATTTATCATTTAACATCAAGTATCTTGTGTTGCTGGCATGACCATCACGAACAGGTCGAGTACAAACAAGCATAGTGCTGTAAAATGCCCCAGGTTGTTTGGGATCTTTGTTTGTATTATTCGTTTTCTCGTAGCTAGTATCTTCGGCGGGTTGCATATTAAATCCATATAAAGCGGTCCATTGACCATCACGCCTTATTTGTAAAACATAGGTAAGTTCTGGTGTTGTCATGAGGCGAAAGGCTTCAGAGTACTGTGTCACAGGGCTATCAAGTATCAGTGGCGCGGGTGCTAACAGACCAATGGCACCCGTGCCAGCGTCGACTAAAAATTGTTGATTTTCCAAGGTGACAATTGCCGCGGAGTGTCTTGGGCGTTGCTCGCGTGGTTTATCTTCACAGTGGCGTAGGTATTCTGCGTCGAGAGGCATCACATCAAAGCCAATTTTTCTTAGAACTGTCTGAAGCAATACATTTAACTCGATGCAGCGCCCACCAAATCCCTGCATGACCATCTTGTCAAACAGCCAGTCGGTTGTCAGTTGGGATCGCTTTGAAGGACATCCGTCATAATCAGCCCGATGGCAAAACAGGGTTTCGAACGGAAACGTAAAACAATGTCCTTCAACTATTGCGTTTAGTGTCGGTACATTGACGGTTACTGCTCCCTTAAAACCGATTTTTTTAAGGTACTGTTGTAATTGTTCATGGGACAATGGTTCTCTCATTCATATACTCCTAATGATGAATCATTAAATAAAACAAATTCAGTCATGCTAATAAACCCGTTATATAACGTAATACTGGTCAGTTAAGCCACAACTAACACGCTAGCTCGCCGTCATTCCGTGGCTTGGCCACGGAATTTAGGGATGAATGATGCGCTAATTACCAATAACACGAATGCGAATAGGTCGGGTACAAAGAAACGTACTGCTGTAAAATGCCCCAAGTTGTTTGGGGTCTCTGTTTGTATCATTCGTTTTCTGGTAGCTAGCATCGTCGGCTGGCTTCATATTTAACCCACATAAAACAGCCCACAGATCGACAGATCTATTTTTTGACGCGTATTTTCCAGTTCTAATCGGATATGGGTTACCTCGGTATCGGCGAGATTGGTTTCAACGCGGTAATCGAGGATAGGGGTGGTGGTGCGGATAAATGTCTGTTTTGCCCCTGTGGGTGTTGTAATGACGTGGATAGAAATATTACTATCAGCTGGTGTTCGAAGTAGTTGCTGGTTAAATTCAAGCGTTAGTCCCCTTAAGTAGAGCCGCCCATTTTTGAGTAGTGAAGACGAGAAGCCAATATGGGGTATGTATAAATGATTGTGCTGGGGTTTATAAAAACGGAAAGCGTTGAGGAAGTTGCGAGTAATGCGCGGCCCTTCTCTGCTGACAGATGTAGGGTTAACATTTAGCACACGCAAGAGTTTCGCGACCAGGATATTGATTGTGGTGATGTCGTGATAAGGTGTAGCTAATAAGCGCTGTTTAAGTGAGGTAAGTGCTTGGTTTTCGCTTGTAAACGCCCTGCTGTCTACGTCAGCGAGGATGCGCTTCGTGAGAGCATCGCTGGTCCTGCCGAGCTGGCCACGGCTATTGGTTCCGCAGGTCAAGACGCGCCCTGAGGTGGTGAGCACTGTACTGAAAGAGCTACTCGCGTCGACGGCGCAAATAGATTCATTGCGTAGTGAGTCGGGTAGCATTATTTCGGCAAAGGTGCGCTGCGAGAGCTCATCGCTGGTCCTGCCGAGCTGGCCATCCGAATTAGCTCCACAGGTCAAGACGTGCCCTGAGGCGGTAAGTAGGACGGTGTAAAAGCAGCCCGCGGCAACGGCAATAACGTTATCGTTGCTCGGTACGTGGGAGGCTTTAACCTCCGTGAGGATGCGCTGCGTGTTCTCATTGCTGGTCCTGCCGAGTTGGCCAAAGTTGTTTTTCCCACAGGTGAAGACACGGCCCGAGGTGGTAAGTACGACGGTGTGATATGAACCTGCAGCAACAGCACAAATGGCCTCACCGCTCAGTAGTGAGTAGGGCGGCGTCATTTCGGCCAGGATACACCGCGTGTGCGCACTGCTGGTCCTGCCGAGTTGACCATGGTCATTGTGTCCACAGGTGAAGACGCGGCCTGAGGTGGTAAGTACGACGGTGTGAAACGCACCTGCGTTAACAGCACAAATGGCCTCACCTCGCAGCGAATTGGGCGGCGTCATTTCGGCCAGGATGCACCGCGTGTTCTCATTGCTGGTCCTGCCGAGTTGGCCATAGTCATTGTCTCCACAGGTGAAGATGCGGCCTGAGGTGGTAAGTACGACGGTGTGAGCCGTTCCCGCAGCGACGCCGCGAAAGGCCTCACTGCGCAGAGAATCGGGTTGTGTCATTTCGGCCAGGATGCGTTGGGTGTTCTCATCGCTGGTCCTGCCGAGCTCGCCATAGTCATTGCGTCCACAGGTAAAGACGCGCCCTGAGGTAGTAAGTACGACGGTGTGACCACTCCCCCCGGCGGCGGAGCAAATAAACTCATTGCGCAGTGAGTCGGGTAGCGTCACTTCGGCAAAGGTGCGCTGCGAGAGCTCATCGCTGGTCCTGCCGAGTTGGCCACGGCTATTGTCTCCACAGGTGAAGACGCGCCCTGAGAGGGTAAGCACGATGTTGTGAGCCCCACCCGAACAGACCTGGTGGTGTAGTTGAGCTGCTATTTTCTCGCGCAGAGACCTTGCTAACAACGGCGGCGACTCCGGAAACTTGAGATAAAGTTTTGCGTAGAACGTTAATGCCTCAGCCGCGCTAGCGAAGGAAGAGGTTTCCATCATGTGGGAGACAACATCGGAATTTAGTGGCGGTAGAGTCTGTGGCATTAAGTCTGTTTCATGGTGGTTGGTTAATTGTTTGCGTGAAGGGCGCGCTTCTTCTTAGGTTAATAGTAAACTATTTGAGCTTAAGGTAGCCTTAAATCAATCCAACACCAGCTCCCTCACTGGCAAGATTGGTGTGCCCCTCGCCGACAGTGTATGACCGATTGTTTATGTATAGGTAATAATTAAATCAGCGATAGCGGTTTTAACTTGTGCTTTAGCTTCACAAAAGTAATATAAGTGATGGATTTTAGCGTCATTACGCATGCGGTCGCGATGGCGGTGCCGGTGATACCAAAGTAATATGTCATAACTGAAGCACTAATCACCAGTAATACAAATTCAATAAAGCTTACGGACATCATCATTTTTTCATGATCGCCATAGGCCATAATTAAAATGGATGATTGGCACATGAGTGAGAAAAAACGCCCTACGCTTAAAATAATTAATGCTGTTACAGCTTCGGTATACGCAGGGCCGAAGGTCGCAAGTAATGGTTTAGCAAAACCAATAATGCTGAGCATAATCACCGCTGTTAATATAAAAAATACGATATTACTGTGATTAAACCGTTTTTGTAATATCGCTAATTTTTTTTCATCGTAAAGTGAATCAGCAATATACGGTTTCACCACCGTATACACGCCGCGAGGAATAATCTGTAATACACTGCTAATAGTTAACGCTGCTGCATAAAACCCCACCGCTTGTTCGCGCGGCGAGATGATTTCAATAATGATTAAATCCGCCGTACACATGAGTAAAAATATAATGTTGTTGGCAATTAGCCGTACGGCAACTTTAAACCATTTGTCCTTAGTTTTCTGCGGTTTTTCAATAGCTTTGGCGAGGGGCATGGTGTTTGAAAAAAAGCGATTGACAAACAATGCTTCAATCACCGCCAACACTAAAAATGCCCCCAGCATAATGCCAACAATACTGCCGCTGTAAATCGGGATATCAAGAAAATAAATGGAGACGCCAAAGAAGACAAACATCAAGCTGTATTTAGCAAAGTTAGCAAAAAACTGTGCCAACACAACATTACGATTGCATAATAAAAAACTCGTAAATAATAAACTAAAGGCAAAAAATGGCGATACCCATAGCATGTAAACCGCTAAATGTAATTCATCGACATTATGGATGTCATAGCGCCGCAAAAACATATTGAGCAAACCCAATACCAAGCCTAAGGCTAAACAAACAAAAAATGTATAACGGATCACGTGTAAATTCCAAGCTACATAATCTTTGGCTTGGTGGTCTTTATGCATGTTCAAGTATTTCGACAAAAAGCGTTTAGAGCTAATATTCGTGCCTAATAACGCAATACCCGACACAATCGTGAGCACCCGCAACGCCACTGCAAAATCGCCATATAATTCCGGCGTCATATGCGATGCTAATAGGGCATTTAAGAAGTATTTAACCAAGTAGCCAAGGATGGCTATGCCAAATAAAGCGAGGCTTAAGCTAATGTCTTTGCTGGTGTGATTCATGGCAAGCCAGCATACGGGGAATAAGCTGTTGTTTCAATGGGAATTGTTATCGATTTACTGTATGATTGCATGATTATTGGACAGGGCGATCAGCGAACCTCTCCTGTCTGAGCGCTTTGCGCTCAGCTCCTCTCCTGGAAGGAGAGGATTATATTGTTATTTTCGCTAAGCGAAAAAGGTTATAGATGAATAAGCATTTCGATACAATTATTGTTGGTGGTGGTCACGCAGGCACAGAAGCGGCGTTGGCGGCTGCGCGGGCGGGTGCGAATACGCTGTTGTTGTCACACAATATCGAGACCTTGGGGCAAATGTCGTGTAATCCGGCGATTGGTGGGATTGGTAAGGGGCATTTGGTTAAAGAGATTGATGCATTGGGCGGCGCGATGGCGCGGGCGGCAGACAAGGCGGGGATTCAGTTTCGGATTTTGAATGCGCGTAAAGGGCCAGCGGTTCGGGCGACGCGTGCGCAGGCGGATCGGGTGTTGTATAAAGCCGCTATTCGCGACATGTTAGAGAACCAAGCAAACTTATCTATTTTTCAGCAAGCGGTCGATGATTTAATTGTTGAGGGTGAAACCGTTACCGGCGTAAAAACGCAAATGGGTTTAGAGTTTTTTGCGAAGACCGTGGTGTTATGTGCTGGGACTTTTCTGGGCGGCAAAATCCATATTGGTTTATCGAATTACAAAGGTGGTCGTGCGGGTGACCCACCATCGATTGCATTGGCCGACCGCTTGCGTGAATTACCGTTCAATGTTGATCGCTTAAAAACCGGCACGCCGTGTCGTATTGATGCGCGCACGATTGATTACTCACAACTTGCTGCACAACCGGGCGATGTGCCCTGCCCCGTGTTTTCTTATCTAGGCAGCGTCGATGAACATCCACGACAAGTGCCCTGCCATATTACGTATACCAACATAAAAACCCACGACATTATCCGCAGTGGTCTCGATCGATCGCCTATTTACTCGGGCGAAATTGACAGCACGGGCCCGCGTTATTGCCCTTCTATTGAAGATAAAATCGTGCGCTTCGCCGATAAAGACAGGCATCAAATTTTTATTGAACCTGAAGGTTTAAATACACATGAAGTTTACCCCAATGGTATTTCAACCAGTTTGCCTTTTGACATTCAAGAACAATTTGTGCGTTCGATCGAAGGTTTTGAAAACGCACACATCACTCGCCCGGGTTACGCGATTGAATATGACTTTTTTGATCCGCGTGATTTAAAACCGAGTTTAGAAACGAAATTTATTAAGGGTTTATATTTCGCCGGCCAAATCAATGGCACAACCGGTTATGAAGAAGCCGGCGCGCAAGGTTTGATTGCGGGCTTAAACGCTGCACGTCAAGCACAAAATAAAGAGGCATGGACACCACGACGCGATCAAGCTTATATGGGTGTGTTAATCGATGATTTAATTACACAAGGCACGCAAGAACCGTATCGCATGTTTACGTCACGCGCGGAGTACCGTTTATTGTTGCGTGAAGATAATGCTGATATGCGTTTAACAGAAATAGGTTATGAATTAGGCCTCGTTGATGAAACACGTTGGCAAGCATTTTCACATAAACGTGAACAAGTGGAGCGCGAGTTAAAGCGTGTCACGGAAACATGGATTAACCCCGGCACCGACGCAGCAGCAAGTCTCACGACAGTGCTTGCTAAACCTTTGAGCAAAGAAGCACGATTACTCGATATATTACGCCGACCGGAAGTGACATACGATAGTTTAATGGGTACAATCGATCCGTTAAATCAAGAACTTAGCAAAGCGGTGACCGAGCAAGTTGAAATCCAAGCCAAATACGCGGGCTACATTGAGCGTCAAGAATTGGATGTCGAAAAACTGTTGCGGAATGAAAAATTGCAATTGCCTGACGATTTAGATTATTGTCAGATTAATGGTTTATCCACGGAAGTGCAGCAAAAACTCGAAAAAGCTAAGCCAAGTAGCCTAGGGATGGCATCACGCATACCCGGTATTACGCCAGCGGCAATTTCGATTTTATTGGTGCATATGAAGAATAACAGGAAAGTAGTATAACAATATGTACGGCAGAAGAATCAAGGACGATATACGTCTTGGTCAAGCTGAGGCAAAATTGTTGGCCGATGCGCTCAAGCAAGGCAACATAGACGCCCGCGGTGTTGAACAAGAAAAATTTATTCAATTCATCGAGCTGATGATTAAGTGGAATCGCGCTTATAATCTCACCTCGGTTCGCGACCCCAAACAAATTATTGCTCGGCATATCATGGATAGCCTAGCGATTATGCCATGGGTGACCGGTCAAAATATTCTAGATATTGGCACCGGTGCTGGCCTACCCGGCATTCCATTAGCGATCATGTTACCGGATACCGAATTTGTGTTACTCGACAGTAATGGCAAAAAATGCCGTTTCTTGGTGCAAGCCATCCGTGAATTACAACTAGACAATGTATCGGTTGTGAAAGAGCGAGTCGAAGAGTATTTTCCGGGGCATAAATTTGACCAAATTGTCAGTAGAGCCTTTAGTTCTATCAGTGATATGGTATTATTGTCGCATCATTTGTGTGCCAGCGATGGCGATTTTATGGCGATGAAAGGTATCTATCCTCAAGCTGAAATGGCCGATATTCCTAATGGTTATCGTATCACCGGTGCACATGCGTTAGAAGTTCCCGGCTTAGACGGCGAACGTAATTTAATAACACTGAAGTTTGAAGACTAAATCGTTCTCGACTGGCAAAGCCAAGCGCGAAACACGAAGCTCCAAACGCCAACCGAGAGAATCCCTTGGCTCGCATCCTTGCAATCACCAACCAAAAAGGTGGCGTGGGTAAAACCACGACCACGATCAACCTTGCCGCTTCATTGGTCGCCATGAAACGTCGCGTGTTGGTTGTTGATATGGATCCACAAGCGAATGCGACAACGGGTAGTGGCATTGATAAGCACGAGTTGCACGATACGATCAATGACGTGCTGCTTGGTAACGTTGCCGCCGCTAATATTATTGTCACAACTGATCCTGCTGGCTATGATGTATTGCCCGCTAATAGTGATTTAACGGCTGCGCAAGTCATGTTAATTAACGATGAAAATCGTGAAGTGAAACTCAAACAAGCCTTAGCCGCCATCAACGATAACTACGATTACATCGTGATTGATTGTCCCCCCACATTAAGCTTGTTGACATTGAATGCACTGGTTGCAGCTGACGCCGTCTTTATTCCAATGCAGTGTGAGTTTTACGCGCTAGAAGGCGCATCCGATTTATTAAACACTATTCACCGTGTGCAAGAAACAGTAAACCCTAATTTAGACATCGAAGGTGTCGTGCGCACCATGTACGATCCCCGTAGTCGTTTAACCAAAGATGTGTCAGCCGAATTGACCAAACATTTTGGCGATAAACTTTACCGCTCGGTGATACCCCGTAACATCAGGTTAGCAGAAGCGCCAAGTTATGGTACCGCCGTGCTACACTATGATAAGCGTTCGGTGGGCGCGAATGCCTATTTAGCACTAGCTGGTGAAATGATTCGACGTGAAGATTCTAGTAGGGTGGATAAAAATTCGCACGAGAGTGCGGATAGTTCCACCAGCGATGATTAGCGAAGGTTCGATGGTGGATATGTCCAAGCTTCGCTTGAACTCATCCACCCTACAAAAAACATTATTCAATAACGATGAGTGGAGGAGCAATATGCGAGGATTAAGCCGAGGTTTTGACAGTTTATTAAGTGATCGCGCAAAAACAGTGATTGCCGATAAACCACCCGTGCAAACCAGCAAAAACACCCTAGCCGTTGACCAATTACAACGCGGTCGTTACCAACCCCGTACCGATTTTGATCCCGAAAGTTTGCAAGAACTTGCCGAATCTATTAAAGCCCAAGGTGTGATTCAACCGTTAATCGTGCGCAAAACCGGCGACAACAAATTTGAAATTATTGCTGGCGAACGCCGCTGGCGCGCTGCACAAATGGCAGGTTTGCATGATGTGCCTGTCGTCATTCGCGACATCGATGACGAAGCCGCCATGGCAATGTCTCTCATCGAAAACATTCAACGCGAAGATTTAAACGCCATTGAAGAAGCCGGCGCCCTACACCGCTTAGTTGAAGAATTCGGCTTAACACAAGAAGATGTCGCCACTGCTGTGGGTAAATCACGCAGCACGGTGACCAACTTATTGCGTTTATTAAAACTCAATGCCGACGTGAAAACTCTCGTCGAAAACGGCGACCTAGAAGCTGGCCACGCCAAAGTATTATTAGGCTTACATGGCGATCAGCAATCCAGCATTGCTAAACACGTCGCTGAAAAAAACTTATCCGTTCGTGAAACCGAAAGCCTCGTGCGCCGCACACTCGCTGGCCCGAGCGCACCCGTTACCAAACCTTCGATGGACCCAGATGTAGCGCGTTTGCAAAATCAACTCTCCGAACGCATCGGTGCTAAAGTTAACATTAGCCACCAACCCAAAGGCAAAGGCAAGCTCGAAATCTTCTATCATTCATTAGATGAATTAGATGGCATACTCGAACGTATTCAATAGCATTAGAGAACATTAAAAAGCCCGATTTTATCGGGCTTTTTAATGTTCAGTTCATTTTCATCGTCTACACTTAAAACAAATATAAAAGACGATAACTATGACAATAACATCAGACACTTATAATCCAGTTTTAATGCAATATACAAGCTTTCAAAAAACAATTAATTACTATAAATTATCATCAAAAAAGATCCCTGGATATGCTTCCTCCCAATACACACAAACGCCTAGAGAAAAAGCTTGCATCAAACCGTTTGAGCTTCAACCTGCTGCCGAAGATTTTGTGTTTAATTTGGAAAGAGAAAAGGTAAGCGCTAATGATACTTGGAATGTTAATGCTGTTGGTTGTCATGGTGTCGAGTCGAGCTGGTTCACAAAGGGTAAGTGTCGAGAACGAAAATTAGTTGCCGATGCTATGCAAGGAGCAGCTGCTGATTTTACAGTATCTGCAGGCGATAATTTTTATATGGACGGTGTTAAGAATCCGAAGTCAGCGCATTTCAATCAATATCAAGCTGATTATGGTCAAGGGCTTAAATTGATGGCGTTAGGCAATCATGATTATGGGTTTCATGCCGCTGGGTTGTTGACTAGCCGCTTCCCTTTTTTGTCAGGTATAGCTAGAGCTTATCATCAAGTGCAACACACGTATGAAATAGGAATGCATAAATGCGCAGGCTGGTTTATGCCTTTTCGTTATTATGCCGTGACACTACCTAATGCTGTGTTTTTTATTTTGGATTCAAATACTCTGCCTTTTGATGAAGAGCAGGTTGAATGGTTTAAAAGTACTTACGATCAGTATTCCGGTAAAAAATGGAAATTTATCGTGATGCATCATCCTATTCAGCAACGCGGTAAACGTAATAAATCCAAGCCAGATAGTCAATATTATTTACCGAGCAGTTCTGCTCAAGTACCGACCTTATGGAATGAATTAGTGTATAGCGTGTTAGTGGGAGCAGAGAAGCCGATTGATTTTATTATTTGTGCGCACGACCATTTTCTTCATGTTGATAAAGTTAACGATTTCCCCGGTAAGCCATATCAAATTATCACAGGCGGCGGTGGTGGCGAATTACAGGATATCAGTCAGGGCTCGTCGCTCGGTGCTTTTAAGCAGCATGGCTTTGTTAATTTAGCAATAACAGCAAACAAAGTAACAATAAACTGTATGACGATTGAGCTAGGTACAAACGCTCTGCTGCCCCCTCACTCGATAACAGTGACGAAAAGCTAGAAGTGACAGATTAAGGTATTAGCTGAAAGATAATCTTTATTCTTTCCGCCAATTGACTAATGACAATTGCGATATTCGTTCAAATTCTTTGGTGTTAGCCGAAACTAACGTTAGATTATGATTAATGGCCGTTGCTGCAATCAATAAATCATAAGGCCCAATGGGCGTGCCTTTTTTGCGAAGGGCTGCACGTAGCTCCCCCGCAAGTTGCGCATCTCGTGAATCAAAAGGCAAAATCGTTATTGCGTCCATGAGCGCCGTTGTCGCTTTCACAAATGCTTTGGCACGTTCAGGGCTATACTGAAACCCATAATGAACTTCCATTTCTGTCACGCTGCTTATCGCAAAATCTTTGGGTGATGCTTGGGTAATATGGTCGAGGGTGGCCGCATGTTTGCGAGCATAATCACTGATGGTGCAAGTGTCTAATAGATATTTCATGCGAAGGGATCATCCTTGGGTGGCAGTAAATCATCGCGATGATCTTCAAAGCCAGGGAAGTCGGGATCACCTTTGAAATTTAAGACGGCATTCGGCCAGGCCTGATGTTCATGTTCATCAACCCAGTTTTTTAAAGCAACTCGAATAATGGCATTTCGACTCATATGGGTTTCGCGCGCGAGAGAATTCATGCGTTCCGCCAATGTATTTTCAATGTAAACATTAAAGTTCATAACCCCTCCTAATGTATAACATATTATAACATGTTATACAAGATAAGCAAATGTCCTGGCTTGATTCCTGCTCATCAAAACCCCATACTATAGTTCATGAGCGATTATACTGATTCCCTACAAGACCATTTTCTTATTGCCATGCCCTCTTTGGATGGCTCGTATTTTGAGCGTTCGGTGGCGTATGTGTGCGATCATTCGTCGGAAGGCGCGATGGGCTTGGTGATTAACCATCCATTGGATGTGATGATGGGTGAAGTATTTGAAGATTTGAAGATTGACGTCGAGAATCCGTATGCTTACAAGCAAACGGTGGTGTCAGGCGGTCCTGTGCAGCCTGGCGCAGGCTTTGTGCTGCATCCGAGCGATAGGATGTGGAAGCATACGTTTCAAGTCTCAGACGCGATATCCGTGACCACATCGGCCGATATCCTCAAAGATATGGCTAAACAGCAAGCCCGGCCCAATGCGTTTATTACGCTTGGCTTTTCAGGCTGGGGCCCACAGCAACTTGAAAAAGAGATTACAGAAAACAGCTGGCTCACCTGCCCTGCCGATCCCGAGATTATTTTTAACACACCCGTAAAAGATCGCTGGAAAGCGGCTTTGGGGTTAATGGGCATCGAACCCGTTCAGCTATCTAGTTTCGTGGGGCACGCCTAAGTGACTGTTATTGCATTTGATTTTGGCACCAAGCGCATCGGTGTTGCGGTCGGTCAAGCGTTTACCGGCACTGCACAGCCACTGACTCAAGTAACCAACAACAATCAAAAAATCCACTGGCAAGCTATTGATGACATCATCGAAGAATGGCGCCCTGCTGAATTAGTGGTTGGCCTGCCATTAAACATGGACGACACGGACAGTAAAATCAGCATCAAAGCCAAAAAATTCGCCAAACAGCTGGAAGAACACTACAGTAAACCCACGCATCTAGTCGATGAGCGCCTCTCCAGTCGCGAAGCCAAAGATCGCCTAGAGCAAACCGGCAAAACCCGTTACAGCAAAGAACAGCTAAATAGCATGGCCGCGGTTGTGATTTTAGAAGGGTATTTCGCTGAACAGCATTAATTTACAACAATTGTGCAAAGTAAACACAATAAGTTTTATGAAGAATTCAGTGGTTCGTGTAGCATGTTTTACCGCTTAACGTCGCCATACCGCACCACGTTTGTCATCCCGCGGCTTGACCGCGGGATCTAGGCAAGTATTATGAAAAGGTACTGGGCTCATGACGTACTGGATCCCGCGGTCAAGCCGCGGGATGACGAGGTCTTTCTCCTCATTATAGAGCCGTGTAAATTTAGGAGTAGACTATGCAACACTTAATCAACATCAACCAATTTAGCCAAGCTGAACTCACGGCGATTCTCGATAAAGCGCAACAGTTTGTCGATTCAGCCGCACACATTGAAGATGCGCCAGCGCTAACAGGCAAAACCGTTGCGAATTTATTTTTTGAAAACAGCACACGCACGTTGTGTAGCTTTGAGTTGGCTGCGAAGAAGCTCAGCGCGCACGTGTTGAATTTAAATGTCAGCACATCGTCCACCCAAAAAGGTGAAACGGTTCTAGATACCATCGCAACAATCGAAGCGATGGGCGTCGATGTGTTTGTCGTGCGTCACGGTGATGATGGCATCATGCAAGTCATAGCCGAGTATTTAGGTGATAAAGCGCATGTCGTGAATGCAGGTGAGGGCAGTGCATCGCACCCAACACAAGCGTTATTAGACTTGCTCACCATCCGCCAACACAAACTCGATTTTAAAAATTTAAGCATTGCCATCGTCGGCGATATTTTACATTCGCGTGTCGCTCGTTCACAAATAGCCGCATTAAAAATCATGGGCGTAAAAGACATCCGTGTGATTGCGCCGCAAACATTATTACCAGAAGATGTGATAGAGCAGGGCGTAAAAATTTATAGTGACTTTAACGAAGGCATAAAAGATGTCGATGTGGTCAGCATGTTGCGCATTCAACATGAACGCATGATCAGTGATTTGATCCCGAATAAAGAAGTCTATTTCAACGAATACGCTTTGACGCAACAACGTTTAGCGTACGCAAAACCCGATGCTATTGTCATGCACCCCGGCCCCATGAATCGCGAAGTTGAAATCGCTAGCGATGTCGCTGATGGTGAGCAGTCGGTGATTTTGCAACAAGTCAAAAATGGTGTTGCTGTGAGAATGGCTGTGTTGTCATTGCTTAAGTAAGAAATGAAAGATCATTCCACGGGCGGATGTTAATATTCTCTAGCGATAATGATTTATCGCCACCATAAATTAATTGACTATCCTCGGGCTTGTTGCCGGAAATATTTTGCCATTTTTGTAGGCTCGTTAATAAAGATTTTGATGCCGTTGCGCTAGATTTGATTTCAATAGCGGTAACATCCCCCGCGCGCTCAATAATTCCATCGACTTCATTGCCCGATTGGTCACGCCAAAAATAGAGCGGTGCGCGTTTGCCTTTAGCATAGTAATGTTTTTGGATTTCGCTCAGCACAAAACCTTCAAAGATGGCGCCGCGGCTGCTGTGTGTCTGGAGATGTTCCGGCGATTCAATACCTGTCAGCTGGCAGACGATAGCAGAATCATAAAAATATAATTTGGGCGTTTTAACTTGTCGTTTTTTGAAATTGTTGTGATAAGGCTGTAGGCGATAAATAATATAACTTGCCTCAAGAATATTTAGCCATTGTGAAATAGTCGTGTGTGATAAGCCACAATCTTGAGCTAAGTTATTCATGTTAAGTAATTGCCCATGCCGTCCTGCGCAAAGTTTTAAAAATAATTGAAACGTAGAAAGGTTCTTCACGTTCACAATACTGCGTACGTCACGCTCTAAGTAGGTGCGAATATAACTGTTGTACCACAAATCAGTATCCAATTTTTCATGATAGGGGCGAGGGTAGCTACCGGTATATAAATATTCCCACATGTTATCAATAGGTGCAGCATCAGTTAAATATTCACGGTATGATAATGGTAACAGTTCAAGTATGACGGCGCGTCCGGCTAAGGTTTGGCTAACTTGTTCGGCTAATAAAAAGTTTTGTGAGCCGGATAATACATATTGCCCAGGTTTTGGATCTGCATCAACAATCTCTTGAATATAAGAAAAAATTTCTGGGTAGTGCTGCGCCTCGTCAATGATCAAGCCATCAGGGTAACGTTTTAAAAAACCACGCGGATCATCTTGCGCATCAAGAAGCGTATCAGCTGATTCAAAGCTGACATACGCATAGTCAGGCAATAATTTTCGTAATTCTGTTGTTTTGCCACTCTGTCGCGGCCCAGTTACAACAATAACAGGAAAGCTATTAATACCTTTTTGTAAGGTTGTCTCGATATCACGTTTAAACATAATTGCACGCCTGTTTTCTTATAATATTCAATATATTAGACCATGCTGCGACAATCTGCAAGTTAAACCTTCACATTGTCGCGCATGGTTTAACTCTTTGATATTAAAGTGAAAAAAGTGATGCCGAAGTGGCGCTAAACGCAACGAGCAGTTTGCTAACATTTTAGAATAATCTTCCCCCGCGGTGATCATCCACCCTACAAGAAGGTTGCGGTTACGATATAGATGATTCCCCTAGCTTTATATCCACCCAATAAAAAACCGCGCAATTGCGCGGTTTTTCAAATTGCCTAAATTCTCTAGAAATAAAACGCCGTATACAGCGTCACTGCATTGGTATCTTTATCGTTATACGTTTCCAGCCAAGCATACTCTAATCCCGTGTTTACATTAGGAAATAACTGCGTATCCACGTAGGTTAAAACACCGCGCTTACTACCGTACAAAGATGGGCCGTGATTAATGTCACCCATTAATGGCATGGCAACTTGTTGGGTGTTTTGCGATTGGTTATAACTCACTGCGAAAATAAAATCACGTGCAAAAGCATGAGCTGTGTAGCTCGCTTGCGTCCACCATGTGTGAGCTTTGGCATTATTGGTGACTTTTAAATTATTTAACGTTTGAATCCAGCCGCCCGATAAGTTGGCATGCTCATAACCAACACTGACGTCAGCATTAATAGCAGCAGCATTACCACCATCTTGGGTTTGCATCGCATTGGCGACAGCACTGCCATCAACCGACATATTATTCATGTAGCCCGCATCGGCAGTATAGGTGACACCGCTATCACCAAATGAACCATTGTAAAACGCGCTGGCCATCATGCTGGCTTTGTGGCTTGAGTCATCAGGTATATAAGATAAGTATGCGTCAATGGGACCTTTAGAATAACCTAAAGTCGCATTTAACACATGACCAGGACGGAAGATCCCTTGGGTAATACTCGCAGCCCATGGTGCACCCGGGAACATACCAAACCGTACACGGCTTAGACCCGCTGTCGCGTAAAAGGGTGAGTCAGCTAAGTTACCAATATTCACAAATGCACTTTCAAGCCCGACACCTTGAGTGGTTCCTTGGGTTTGAACAAAGGCTTGTATCCATTTGTTTAAGTTCGCCATGACATCAATATTGGCAGCGGACAAACCAATGCCAACACCGTGACCATAGTCGTTCTTACCTGTTACATGGCCAGGTCCAGCGCCTGGATGAAAGGTGTTACCCCACCACGTGTTCATCGGTTCCATTTCTAACATACCGCCAAACGCTAGCGACGTGTCCGCGTAATTATTACGTTGGCTTAATACTAATAAAGGTAAATCATTGCTGTTGCCGGCTTCCCAATATTGCGCCGCCGTTGGGCCGTCTTCATAAATGGATTTTAAGGCTTTGGGTGCTTTTTGTTTAGTCGCGGTCTCACCAGATTTTTGGTGCTTTTCCATACCGTTGAGCTGATCTTGCAGGTGATCGATTTGTTGCTGTATGTGTGCTGCTTGTGGATCATCAGCATAAGCAGATGTGCTAACAGCAAAGCTAAGTAAGCCTGCTACTAGAAGGGCGATATATTTAATGTGTGTCTCTCACAGTTGATTATTGTTAAGCCAGGGCAGACTGTAATTGAGATGGTATAGAATATCAACAACTGCGGCGATTTATTTATCGCCGCAGGTTGAAAAGATTATTGTGCGGGCGTTGTTGGAGCGGGTGCTTGTTCCAGCTGTTGGATTTTCGCGTTCAAGGCTTTAATGTGCATAATCGTGCTGTTTTTCAACTCATTAATGCTGTTTTGTAACTGAGTGTTTTGCTGTTTTAATGCGGTTAAGTCCGTATTAACATCATCATGCATGGCACTGATTTGTTGGTTACTGGTTTTTAGGCTGTTATTTTCAGTATTCATTTGCGCAATTTGGTTTTGCAGTGTGATGACGGTGGCTTTACAGGCCGGCAACGTTTGCACATTAGCTTGGTGGATTTGTTGTACCAGTTTTTGGTTGGTTTGCTTTACTGTTGCAATTTGAGAATTTAAATTGCTGATGGTTGCGCGATGGCGGTGTGCAGCTAGGCATATAACGATAATGGCTAAAATAACAATGAGTGCGATAAGACAATAAGCTTTTATTCGTTGGTTCATGAATAATCTCCCGTGATAAGCATGCGCGCGAAGTATACCATAGGAAAGGGTTCAGGGCTTAGGATTTGCATTGAGATGATATTTCGTTACACTAGCAGGATATGAAAAATCTATTACATCTCACATCGCGCCAATGGTTTTGCTTGTTATTTTTAGGCATTGCGATTATTTTGGCGCTGTCTTTATTTTTTCAATTGGGCCTAGGTTATGAACCTTGTCCGTTATGTGAAATTCAGCGCTTCGCGTTTATTTTTGCTGAGATTTTGTTACTAGTGGTGATTATTCTTCATCCACGGCGTATGGGTATTCGAATTTATGCGATTTTAACGTTGTTTGCGATCATTATCGGCGCGGTGTTTGCGGGGCGACAAATTTGGCTGCAAAGTTTACCGCCATCGCAGGCGCCGGCTTGTGGCCCAGGTTTAAACTTTATGATTCACAATTTACCGTTAGGTGAAGCTGTGAAAGAAATTTTCACGGGCACCGCCGATTGTGCGTTGGTGCCGTGGTCATTTCTTGGCTTGAGTTTTGCCGGTTGGGCAATGGTGTTCTATGTGTTGATTGCCATGGTGTTAGTTTGGCAATTGGTGTTGCCAAAACACAAAGCCTAAGCTTTTTTCGTTGTCTTTTTAGGCGTGCTCTTACGAGCTTTTGTTAAGCTCGCCATTTTTTCTTTTAACACCGCATTTTGTTTGCGTAATGTTTCAATTTCAGCGTTAGCTGCATTATGCAAAGACACAAACTGTGCATTAGCTTTGGCTAAATTGTTGGTCTTCGATTGTAAGCTGGAAATATTCATCTCTAAGCTGGCGATAGCGCTTTCATATCTATTGTGCATTTTATCTTGCGATTTTTTCAAAATAGCATTTTTTTGTGAGAGCCAAAGGTTTAAATGTTTGGTTTGAGCAATTTGCGCTTTAAGATTGTTAATCATGCTGGTGTGTTGACGGTAGCCTAAATAACCATAAGCAATAACTAATATAACAATAAGCCCGGCTAATATTGAAAATTTTGTACGTTTTGAAATATGCATGATGTGTCCCTTTTCCTAGCAATGACGCACAGTATAGCAATGCTTTCACTCAATTGCCATCAATACCACCGCCGTCATGTAGCCGTCATTTAATATGGCGGCTTTTTAGGGCATTGATATTAAAGGAAATTAAACGGTCGCAGGAGTCGCAGCAATCGCTTCAACTCGAGCCGCTTTTAACGCATCACCTAAGGCTTGTCCTTCTAGACCTTGCTCAACAAAGGTTTTTGCTTGGATTTGTTTGGCTGCGACTAAGGCCGCACATAAGCGTTCGCTGATTTCATCGGCGTGTTTGAGCTTCACGTTGGCAGCGCAGGCGACGTTGAAATTTTCAAAACGTTCTGGGCGACGCCATACATCCGTGCCATCTAAAATCGCTAAAATTTCTTCTGCCGTTGCTGACGGTAAGTTGTGATAAGCCTCACGGAATGTTGCGCAAGCGACAGCAAGCTCGGTGAATTCGTTTGGAATATGAAAATGTTCGCAACGATGTTGCACTAAATCGGCTGGCAAAAATTGCATGAGTGCAGCAAAACGTACTTTCGGATCTTGAGTCGTTAACACTGCTTTTTGTAGGCTCTGCATATTTTCATCGTCAAAGGCTTGTGAAATTTCAGGGAAGATTTTTTTCAATGCGCCAGCTTCATTCAATGTCGCAAAAAATTCAGCAGGGTGGCGCTCATTTAAAGCCTTCTGTAATTCGGCCCATACACGTTCCGGCACTAAGTGATCAAGCTCACCTGATACTGCAATATTACGCATCAATTCCATGGTTTCATCCGCAACAGTAAAACCTAAATGCGCAAACTTCGCCATAAAACGCGCGGCACGTAATACACGGACGGGATCTTCAACAAACGCGTCAGACACATGGCGTAACACGCCTTTGGCTAAATCTGTGCGGCCACCACAAGGGTCGATGATGTTGCCCTCAGTATCTTCTGCCATAGCATTAACGGTGAAATCACGACGTTGTAAATCTTGTTCTAAGGTGACATCCGCATCGGCATGAAACTCAAAGCCTTTATAGCCTGGGCCCGTTTTACGTTCAGTACGAGCAAGCGCATATTCATCGTGCGTTTTCGGGTGCAAGAAAACCGGGAAATCTTTACCTACGGCCTTATAGCCTTGGGCCGCCATTTCTTCTGGCGTGCTGCCAACCACAACCCAATCCCATTCTTTGACAGGGAGTTTTAATAATTCATCACGCACCGCGCCGCCAACCAAGTAAGTTTTCATGTGTAACCTTATATATGTTCTGTCTTGTGGGCACGAACATTACCGTTTTTTGTGCAGATCTACAAGAGGGGCAACCGGCACAACTATCATCGTGGTGAATGGTCGGTCGATACTTAGACATGAGTGCTCATAATTTAATCTTTGCTGGCTGATGCTAGCAGAACTTGGTCTTTATTGTGCCTTTGGTGAGGGAGAGGGTTGAAGAGTAACGCGTACGGATTAATATACCAATTTTCTTTTTACACGTTGGGTGCCTACAGCCTCTTCAATTTCAGCCTCTTCTAACCGTCGTTTACAGGGAGTTCTTGGGATTGGGGGCATATCTTGCATCGCTTGTGCCGCTGCCGGGGTTAAAGGCATGGTAAACACTGCATTACGACCACTATAGTGTTCCACCAATGCTTGATTATTGCTAGGTAAGCTAGCCCCTTGAGCTTCGATATATCCTGCTAAGCTGTCAATAACAAGGTCAATGGTTGGTCTGCAGTTAGGGGCTACCGCCACCATTTGCATAAATAAAGTGGATAAGTTTGACTGCATAAGCGTAAGAGGAAGCGAACTAAAGAACTTCCTGCGTTCTTGAGCGACATCGCGAGTTTTTAATAAATTAGCTGGATAGGAAGACTCTGTGAATAATGCCCAAAAGGTGCAGCCTAGCGCAAATATATCGCTATGGAAGTTGTAGGTTATGAGTGATATTCCCGTGTTTTGTCGCCATAACTCATCAGCGAGATAATCGGGCGAGCCAAATAGTGTTTTATCTTTGTAGCCATTGTTGTGAATATAATCAAGGTCAATAAGGTAAATAGCCTCGACATCAACAATATGGCCAGCCGTATCGCGGCGGAACTTAATCAAGATGTTCTCGAGTTTAATATCCAGATGGCAATAACCCTTATCATGAATTCTTTTTACTTCCCATGCAATCAAGTAGGCGACTTTCGCCTTGAATATTGGCGGTAAACTGTCCCAGCCAACTGTACGGTCAAGTACCGCCTCAAGCAAATCTTCACCATCGTTAAAATCCATTTCATAATAAAATTTAAAAGGGTATTCTGCTTGTTTTGAGGGGCGCCTCGTGGAAAAAAAGTCCCCGCCCCTGTTTTGCTCCATATAAGTTTGCATTTGTTGGCCTGGATGGCGGGGAGTACCATCAGTATTGAATAGGTTGGGAGCGCGAGATTCTTTTATTAGACTCGGGGTGTTGAGGAAAATGCGAAAAGCTTGGTGGTTATCACTCACCATAAGTTTATACGTCATTAAGTTTTGCCCACACCCACCTGGTTCGCCAATACGGATATGGGTGATGAGGTGTATCTGATAGCCGGGGCGGTTAGGTGCATAAAGTTTAATAAATGAGAACGGTAAACCAGACTCTTCTCGCTTTAGCTTAGTGTTTGGAGTAGTAGAACAGATGAAGTCACGCAAGGCTAATGAGGTACAACCCTGGGCGCGCCATTCATAAAGGTCACGGTGGCATTGACTCAATGCCGCGCCAGAATACGAAGTTTTCATTATTGTTATAACTGTTTTTTATTATCTTGATGCCACTATACCAAAGAAACCTTAATAAATGCTTAACACCTCCGTCGTTAGATATAGGGTGTTTTTCTATGCTAAAATCGCTAAATCATGAGTAAACGCAAATTAAACAAACAGCAACAACGCCAAGTTGACGAACAACAGCAAGTCGTTAGCGAAGATGCGCTAGACGGTTTAATCGTGGCGCGTTACGGTAGAACAGCCGATGTCGAGAACAATGGCGAGGTTTATAGTTGTCATTTTCGCCAGCATGTTGATGCGGTGGTGGGTGATAACGTCGCATGGCTATTGGATAACGCTGATGAAAAAAGTGGTGTGATTGTCGCTGTGCACGAGCGACGTAATGATTTAACGCGACCTAGCAATCAGGGCGACGTCAAAGTCATCGCCGCGAATGTCGATCAGATGTTAATTGCTGTGGCCGTGGAACCCGAAAATTCCATCAAGGTGATTGACCGCTATTTAATCTTGGCTGAATTACAAGGCATTAAGCCTACCATCGTCTACAACAAAATCGATTTGCTCGATGATGATGCCTTGGTCGATGTACATAAAAAACTAATACTGTATAAATACTTAGGCTATGAGCTTATTTACGTTAGTGCTGAATTAAATCACGGCGTCGATGAGCTAGAAGCCGTTGTAAAAGATCGCACTTCAGTATTAGTTGGCTTGTCCGGCGTTGGCAAATCCGCCATGTCGAATTTATTATTACCGGGGCAAAATATCAAAATCGGTGAAATGAAAAGCGATGCGCAAATCGGCCGACACACGACCACGACATCGCATCTCTACCACATGCCTTGCGGCGGTAACTTAATCGACTCCCCCGGCATCCGTGAATTATCACTCACCGGTTATTCCGCTCGAGACATCGCCTTTGGCTTCGCCGACTTTCGCCCCTACCTCGGCCACTGCAAATTTAGCGATTGTTCTCACCGCCACGAACCGGGTTGCGCGATTCTTGAAGCTAAGCGCGAAGGTAAATTATCACCTGATCGTTACCATGCTTATGAAACCATGGTGGAATCACTTTAATATTCCTGAAAGGGATTATTTGTCGCCCCTATTCCGAAAAAAGCCACCTATTTCGGAATCTACTCCGAAATAGTTAGCTTTAAATGGAACATATTCCATTTTGGTTGTCTTTAAATGGAACGTATTCCATTTGAGTGCTATCATTATAGCCATGAGTACCGAAGCTATCAAAATACATCGTCTCTTGGATATGGACTTACCTGTTGGTCAATCCGCATTTTTGTGGGGGCCGAGAAAATCGGGGAAATCAACGTTCCTGAAGGAGCGATACCCCAAGGCTGTTTATTACGATTTGCTGGATTCTGAGTTAGTGCTTAGTTTGGCAAAAGAGCCTTATCAGCTGCGCCGGGAGATTGAGAAATTATCAGCTGAACAATTGCAAGAGCCTATCATCATCGACGAGATTCAGAAAGTGCCAGAACTTTTGGATGAAGTGCATTGGATGATTGAAAACACAGATGCCTATTTTATTATGTGCGGTTCAAGTGCGCGCAAGTTACGTCGTGGCGCTGCGAATCTGTTGGGTGGTCGGGCATGGCGTTACGAATTTTATCCCTTGGTCTATCCTGAGGTACCCGACTTTGATTTGTTGCGAGCAATGAATCATGGCTTGATCCCTTCGCATTATTTGAGAGAGACTCCGCAAAAAGATCTTGGCGCTTATGTCGCTGAATATATACAAGAAGAAATACAGGCAGAGGGCCTAGTGCGGAACTTAGTCGGTTTTTCTCGGTTTTTAGATGCAATAGCATTTAGCCATGGCGAGATGACAAATTATGCCAATATCGCGCGTGATTGCGCGATTGATGCTAAAACAGTGAAAGAATATTATCAAATTTTAATCGATACAATGCTAGGCTACTACGTTGAGCCCTATCGTAAAAAAGTATCGCGAGACATTATCACAAGCATTCCAAAATTTTATTTATTTGATATGGGTGTTGCGAACTATTTAGCCCAAGAATCAGTACAAGATCTTGTCGGGGCTCGCGCTGGAAAATCATTAGAACATTTTATCTTAACTGAGTTGATGGCTTATCGAGGTTTAAAAGAAAAACGTTTTGACATTTGTTACTGGCGAACAAAATCAGGACTTGAGGTTGATTTTATTCTCAATCGCGGCAAAGTGGCGATTGAAGTGAAAATTTCCCGCTTAGTACGGAAAACAGACATTAAAGGCTTAAGAGCATTTGTTGAGGAACATAAACCAGAACGCGCGATTGTGGTTTCACAAGATAGGGCGCCAAGCAAGCTACCCATCAACGATGAACAATCCGTTGACGTGTTGCCTTGGAAAGTATTTTTAGATGAACTATGGGAAGGGAAGATTATTTAATGAAAAACGTTTTATTTATTTTATTGCAGTATGTACTGCCACAAGTGTGGATAACACAATTATTTGCGAAGCTTGCGAGCTCGCATAATGTTTGGTTGAAGCTGAAGTTAATCAATTGGTTTATCAAACGCTATGACATTGATATGTCGATTGTCGCGGATACAGACTTTTCGCATTACGATTGCTTTAACGACTTTTTTATCCGGCATTTAAAACCGGAAGCGCGGCCGATGGCGGCCGAAGGTTTGGTGTCGCCGGTCGATGGTGCTGTGAGTCAGTTAGGTGGCAGTGAAGATGGGCAAATCATTCAAGCCAAGGGTAAGCAATATTCGCTAAAAGCCCTGTTAGCCAATAACGACGCACTGACGCAAACGTTTGGTAGTAGCAAGTTTGCAACGATATACCTTTCACCACGGGATTATCACCGTGTGCATATGCCTTGTGATGGCAAGTTGGTTAAAACCATTTACGTGCCCGGCAAATTGTTTTCCGTTAACCCCGTTACCGCACAACACGTCGATGGTTTGTTCGCACGTAATGAGCGTTTGATTTGTATTTTCGAAACACCATATGGGTTAATGGCACAAATTTTAGTGGGGGCGATGATGGTCGCCGGTATTGGCACCGTGTGGAGTGGTGATGTGAAGCGTGGTAAAAAAGTGGTTGAGTGGCAGCCCGACACAAGCATCGAATTAAAACGCGGTGATGAAATGGGTCACTTTAAATTTGGCTCGACAGTTATTCTATTATTCCAACACGATAAAGTCGCCGATTGGTTGCATAAGCCCATGCAAAGTATCCAGCTAGGTGAAGCCTTAAGTTAAACCACCCTGCCGCACGTCATCCCGCGACTTGATCGCGGGATCTAGGAAAATCAATGAGTGACTGGATCCCGCGATCAAGTCGTGGGATGACGGAGTAAAACATATGACAGTAAAAGTAGGCATCATCGGTTATGGCACTTCAGGCGCATTTTTCCACGCGCCGATGATCGATGCCGTCGATGGTTTGCAGCTCACGAGCATCGCTAGTTCAAGAGTCGATGCAATTAAACACGATTACCCTGACGTTAATGTCACGACTACCGATGACTTACTCTCTCAACCTGATATCGACCTCATCGTCATCGCCGCACCTACCAATGTACATTACGAGCTAACCAAAGCCGCACTTGAGGCCGATAAGCATGTTGTCGTCGATAAACCCTTCGTTGTCACCAGCCGTGAAGCCAAAGATCTCATGGCGTTAGCCAAACAAAAAAACAAACTTCTTGCCGTTTACCAAAACCGTCGTTGGGATGGTGATTTTTTAACGATACAACAATTAATAAAAGCCGGCACATTCGGCAAGCTCAATTATTTCGAAAGCCACTTTGATCGCTACCGCCCAACCGTCGATGCCAGCCGCTGGCGCGAACAAGCCAAGCCAGGCAGTGGTTTGCTCTATGACTTAGGCGCACATCTTATCGATCAAGCATTAGTGTTATTCGGCAAACCTGACTGGGTTAAAGCCGATATCGCTAAACAACGCCCCAATGCAGTCGTCGATGATTATTTCCATATCATCATGGCCTACGACACCTTGCGCGTCGTCTTGCATACCAGCTCGATTGTTAAAGCCCCGGGCCCGCGTTTCACGTTGCATGGCGACAAAGGCAGTTTTATTAAGCGCGGGTTTGATCCGCAAGAAGTGTTATTGCGAAAGGGCAAACGGCCGAATGATGATCCTACTTGGGGCGAAGATGATCCAAAAAATTACGGCACGTTAACCATTGACGACAACCCACAGAAAATAAAACCTCAATCCGGTGATTATCGCGAGTTTTATCGCCAGGTCTACCGCTCAATCACACAGGCAGAACCCTTTCCCGTTACAAGCGAGCAAGCAATTGACTTAATCACCTTGATTGAATCCTTAAAATAAGGTAAATTGCTCAACATGAACACAATATTCACTTTGCATCATCGACATCATCATCACAGCGCGTAACGCGTCTTTATCTGTCTATCTATCAATAAAGTAATTAAGTAAAGTGAGAATGAATCATGTCCATCCAATTTAAAAACAAAAAAGTCTTAAGCGTCTTTGCCCTCATCATGATCAACGTCGTTGCCGTTGATAGTTTACGTAGTTTGCCTATCAGTGCAGAGTATGGTTTTTCGTTAGTATTTTATTATTTAATCGGCGCCATCTTCTTTTTAATCCCCGTGGCATTAGTGGCCGCCGAATTAGCGACTGGCTGGCCAGAAACCGGTGGGATTTATGTGTGGGTGCGCGAAGCCTTTGGTAAACGTGCGGCGTTTTTAGTCATTTGGTTGCAATGGCTTTACAACATCGTTTGGTATCCCACGATTATGTCTTTATTAGCCGCAACACTGGCGTATTTATTTATGCCTTCGCTGGCGCAAGACAAATGGTATATGTGGATTGTCGTTGTGACGATGTTTTGGGGGGCAACGTTAGTGAATTGGTATGGCATGAAGCTGTCGAGCGGTTTGAGTGCCTTGGCCACTATCTTTGGTACCTTGTTGCCTATCTTTTTTATTATTGTTCTCGGCATTATTTGGTTAATTAAAGGCAATCCCGTGCACATTGATGTCAGTTGGAAAGGGTTCTTGCCGAATATGACAAGCATTAATAACTTAGCCTTACTCAGTTCCGTGTTGTTTGGTTTGATTGGGTTAGAAATGTCAGCCGTGCATGCCGGTGAAGTGAAAAATCCGCAGCGTGATTATCCGCGCGCGTTATTTATTTCTGCTGTGCTCATCATTGTTACGTTAACCTTAGGCTCATTGGCCATTGCCATGGTGGTGCCCGCTGGGCAATTAGATTTAGCATCTGGCTTGATGGAAAGTTTCTCAATTTTCTTTAATGCGTACCACATCACGTGGATGGTGCCCGTGATTGCGATTTTAATTATTCTTGGTGGCTTTGGTACGGTGTCCGCATGGGTTATCGGGCCAACCAAAGGCATGATGGTCGCCGCGATCGATAAAAATGCACCGGCATATTTAACCCGTCGCAATCAATATGGTGTGCCCGTGAATGTGTTGCTCACGCAAGGTATTGTGTTTACGATTTTAAGTACGTTATTTATTTTTATGCCCAGCATTAATAGCGCGTTTGGTTTGTTATCACAAATGACAGGCGAAGTGGCATTGATTGTTTACATGCTAATTTTTGCTGCCGCTATTCGTTTGCGTTACAAACGTCCAAACGTTGCGCGTAAATTTCGCGTACCCGGCGGCAATGCCGGCATGTGGATCATTGCAGGCGCGGGCATCTTAATTTCCAGTGTTGTTTTCATCATCGGGTTATTCCCGCCCAGTCAAATTAACGTCGGCAGTGTTGCGGTTTATGAGGCCATTTTAATCGGCGGTACTATTGTGATTTGTCTCCCCGCTTTCTTGTGGCATCGTAGCAAGGGTAATTCATAAGTGACATTTCATTCTTAGCTTGGCATAATGCTCGCCTATTAAATAATAAGTATTAAGGAAGTGTTATGTCATATGGAGACCCCCGTTCTCCGGGTAAAGTGCCGCGTACGCCAACGCGTCTCTCTCGTCGAAAATCTGTAGCTCCTTATCAGTCACCCACTAAAACACCAAGAAAACACCAACCTTTTCGATTTTCAGAATCAGCTTTCAAACAAGCCTCGCATGCCGAAAAATTAGAAATTATTTCCCACGAGTTGGAACAGTGTAAACAAGAATTTAGTTTAGATTCACGATATGTTTTAGTCATGAATGAAATGGAGACGTTAATTGCGTTTATCAACACAGTAGAGGATGGGAAATTATATGAAGTGCATCTGCATATTCTGAATCAGTGGTCCGAAATAAAATGGGCGCTGGAGCAAAGTAATCGAAGCGCTAGAATTAATGCGCTGCCTCAGCCTGTCAACACTACAATGAGCCTAGGTAAGTTAACACAAAGTGTGACAAAAATAATTAGCCTGATTCAAGCTTCAGGTTTTTTTAATTATACGTTTATATTGGGATATCATTTGATTGACCGATTGAATATGAAGCCTAGGCTCGCACCGCCAGAGCTTACGCGTGCTCGAAGATGTCGGGGAGAGGTGCGTGAGTTTGCTAACAATGCACGCATACAAAAAATGCTCATGATACAGGCGATGGTTGATAGTTGTGATGCCATACCGGTCTTAACTAAAATTGTTCAAAGAAATAAAGAGCTTGATGATTTGGCCGCTAGTGAAATTGCTCAAGCTTATTTGTTAGATAACCTTGAACCAGAATATCAAGAAGATTTTGAAGGTGTTCGTCATACAATATTGAAGGATTGGAATCGACGTAAAGTGTATTGGCAGCGAGTGCTTTTGCATAGCCCTGATTATGGTGTGCTAACAATGCAGGACATAAAAGGTGGGTTGCTTTCTCCTTTGGGTTATCCGGTATTAATAAATTGGGTAAGTTTGCTTATTACGCAAGAATCATTAGTTGGGATGACGCGAATGATAGAAGACCAATTTCAACGTGCAACGGCATTGAAATGTGCTTTTCTGTATGACCCTGAGAATCAACATATATTAATCGATGTTTACCATAATGCTGTGAAAGTGAGTCTGATTTATACCGCAAAACACTTGTCACATAGCGCTTATTTCGCACCTTTTGACATAAACCCTAATATAATAATGTGTTTGCAATGTGAAATATCAAGAGCAGCAGCTCCCACCTTATTAGACGTTAAATTTGGTTATTTAGATGATGTCGTAGAAGATGTGCCGGAAGGATTGGCTATGTTTATAAAAAAATTAGACTTGGTTTGGCCTGAACAGTAATTATATTATGGATGTCTTATTTGATGCCAACATAATTAATCGATCAACACCTAAGGCTACACCGGCACAATTCGGCAAACCTTTTTCCAGCGCGGCAAGGAAATCAGAATCAATGTCGCGTTGTGGTAAGCTTTTTTGTTTTCGTAACTGATTGTCTTGCTCGAAGCGTTGCAGCTGTTCTTTCGCATCCGTCAATTCATGAAAACCATTGGCAAGCTCAATGCCCTTAACAAACACTTCAAAGCGTTGGGCTACTCGGCTATCGTCTGGGTTAAGCTTGGCTAATGCGGCTTGTGACGCGGGATAATCGTAGATAAAGGTCGGTTGTTGTAACTGGGGTTCGATGCAATGGCTGAATAACACATTGAGCAAATCGTCTTTATCATTTTCAACACCGACTAAATCGATTTGTTGTTGTTTGCAAGTTGCATTGAGATCATCGGCTGTTGCCACAAGTGGGTCGAGCGATAACATGTGTTGAAATACTTGTTGATACGTTAATCGCTGCGCCACTCCACAATGCAACACCGTTTGTAACAAGCCATCCATTTCATCCATCAATTGATGATGATCAAACCCAACGCGATACCATTCCAGCATTGTGAATTCAGGCTTGTGCAAACGTCCACATTCATCGGCTCTAAAGCATTTGCAGAGCTGGAAAATATCACCACTGCCATCCGCGAGCAATTTTTTCATGGCGTATTCGGGAGATGTTTGTAAATAACCATAGTGCGGCACAGCAATTGATTCTAAAAACACATCGGTGACGGCATAAGGTGAAATAATAGGGGTGCTAACTTCTAACACCTCGCGAGCGTTAAAGAACTCGCGAAGGGTATTAAGAATAGTGGCGTGTTGCTGTAAAGATTTACGCGCGGGAGACATATTCGCCTGAACGGGTATCGACTTTAATAATTTCATCTTGTGGCATGAATAAGGGCACGTTCACGACAGCGCCGGTTTCTAATTTAGCAGGTTTAGTGCCACCACTCGCGGTATCGCCACGTACGCCTGGGTCAGTTTCGACAATTTTTAATTCGACAAAGTTCGGTGGCGTCACTGAAATCATTTCACCATTCCATAGCGTCACGGTATAAACATTTTGTTCTTTCAACCAATTAATATTGTCGGCCACGGCAGCTTCATTCGCCGCAAGTTGCTCAAATGTGGTTTCATTCATAAAATGCCAATGCTCACCGTCGCTATACAAATACTGCATATCGAGTTCCATCACATCAGCCGCTTCTACACTCTCGCCTGATTTAAAGGTTTTTTCAATCACGCGGCCATTAAGCAAGTTACGAATCTTCACACGGCTAAACGCTTGGCCCTTACCCGGCTTCACAAACTCATTCTCAACAATGTTACACGGCTGCCCGTCTAGCATAATCTTAAGACCCTGCTTAAATTGGTTAGTTGAGTAATTTGCCATGATAAATATCCTTCGCTAATGTTCAATTGCCGCCATAATACCGGAAAACCAAGCAAATTCCCATTCTCTTCCTTCGTGAATCTATGATGCGTTGATTCGGAAAGTGTTACGGGTGTATTGTCATCCCGCGGCTTGACCGCGGGATCTAGGAGAATATTTTAGCTGGCAGGTATTCTGGCTCCTGCGGTCAAGCCGCGGGATGACGATACACAAGAAAGGTAAGGGGTGTATAATAAGTGATGACAACAGCAACTTGGCAACAACAATTACGCGACTGTATTACTCAACCATCAGAGCTGATTGAGCTATTAGGCTTAAGCCAGGAGCTGAGCGTGCAAGCGCAAGCAGCATTAAAACAATTCCCCTTGCGCGTGCCGCACAGTTTTGTCGCGCGCATGAAAAAAGGCGACGCTAACGACCCTTTGTTGCGACAAGTCTTGCCCATCGCCGCAGAGCTTGAAGATGTTGAAGGCTTTACTGGTGATCCCGTTGGTGACTTACAAGCCAACAAATTACCGGGCTTAATCCACAAATACCACGGTCGCGTACTATTAACCGTCGCGGGCGCTTGCGGTGTTAATTGCCGCTATTGTTTTCGCCGTGAATTCCCTTATGCCGATAATAACCCCGGCCGCAAAGGCTGGCAGCCGGTATTGGATTATTTCGCTGCCGATAATAGCATTGAAGAAGTCATCTACAGTGGCGGCGATCCATTAATCGCTAACGATAAACAGTTAGCCGAGCTTACACAACAAATCGCCGACATCAAACACATAAAACGCCTACGCATCCACACTCGCATGCCGATCGTCATACCGGAGCGTGTAACGGATGAGTTGTTACAGTGGTTTACTGGTTCACGCCTGCAACCCATTATGGTGGTGCATTGTAATCATGCTAATGAAATTGGTACGAATGTGAAAGCCGCCATGCAATCATTAAAACAAGCTGGCGTGACCTTGCTTAATCAATCGGTATTATTACAAGGTGTGAATGATTCAGCAGAAGCATTAGTGAATTTAAGCCAAGCATTATTCGATGCCGACATACTGCCATATTACCTACACTTGCTCGATAAAGTAAAAGGCGCTGCGCATTTTGATGTGCCAAAAGCGCAAGGGGTCGAATTGTCAAAGGCTATAGCAAACAAACTACCGGGTTATTTGGTTCCGAAATTGGTGCGAGAACAAGAGGGTGAGCTATCAAAAATTATAGTAAGATAGATCGTTCATTTAGCCAAGAATTTTGCAAGAGCAGTTGAAGTTCTATCGATTTCAATCTAGTATTAGCCGATTTTTCAGCCTGTAAAAAATGAATCAACAATTTTTCTACTATGCCGAGTGTCTCAAGTGATACCACCACGTCGGTTGGTTGTATCATCGGATTATTATCAATATTGGCTTCAAATTGTTTCATAGCTTCTTCTTGTTTTTGCAGCAAGGCTTCAGTTTGTGATCCTAACAAGCAGTTTTGAAGCGTGCCTAATCCACTAATTGTATTAACAAGGGTGTTGGTAAGTTTGCCTGAAATTTCATTTTTTCTATTTTGCCCCGGTTGGATTGCATAAAATTGCCCAATGCGTGTGCTTTCAGATACCAATACAGCATAGTAGCGTTCAAACATCGTTTCACTGACGTGCCTTAAACGAACATATAGATTGATATACGCTTCATCGTTGAATAGTTGTCTGTAAATGTCGGGATTCGAGGTTGGGGCTGTTTGTATGGCGCGCGTGAGCTCCCCCAATCGTTGTTGATAAGCTTGGCTTTTTTTCGAGGATTCGGCTTCAGAATATACCACCAGTGTGTCATAAGCATATTGTATAGCAATGCCGGAAAGCAAAAATGCTGTTGGATTGGCTAAGGTCACGGTTGGATTATTCAGTGGTAGATTAGCGACAAAAGCAGCGATAGCTCGTTGTTGAACAGCGGGATGTAGCTGTTTTTTAGCTTGGGTGGCAATAGCATCGGTTAAAATAGCTTTTACCTCATGCGCCCTGTCAAAACCTGGCATTTCTGCTTGAGCCATGTGTTCAGCGGTTTTGAAATGTATTAACAACATTTTGGCATAAAAACGTAATAGTTTAATTTTAGGTTGAAATGCTGGAGCACTGAGTTGATGATATATGGTAGATGAGTAGTTGTCTAAGTTCGAAGCAACAGGAAATATATTGGCTATATTACGTAGAGTAATGGGTGTTCGTACTAATATACTGGCTAAATTTCTCTGGAAATCTTCCATATTTTCCTGAGTTTTAAAGTCAGTTAGCCTTGGGTCTGTTGCCCAATCTGCTAGTTGTTCTTCTGTGACGCGAGGCATACAGATGGAGATGAAAGTAAAATGCTCACTGGCGACTAACTCTTCTAAGATCGCTTCAGCCCTTAGTTTCCTAATATTTTGTCTTAACTCATCTGTTTGAAAAACAGATGTCCAAGTTAATTGTTCCGAAGCACCCGCATCATAAGCATAAGAAATAGCTAATACGGCCAACAAAAACAAGATGGGACGTTTAACTTGCTGCTCTGCATCCAGCTCACTATGCAACATAAGTTGCTGACATGATAGGTGTTTTAATTCAGCTGAAACAGGCCCAGCATGTTTGGCTAATATGAGATGTTTTACTAGCGCCACAAGGTAATCTGTCGTGGCCGAATAGCGGAGTGTTAAACGATGGAGGTCGTTATTCAATACACTGTAAGTGCATTCTTCGTCAGTTTTTTTTGCTTCTAAAATATCACTCACCTGATCTAATGTCGGACGCTCACTGCTAGTAGCATAATGTTGATGAATGTGGAACATGATGTGCGCAACATAGTAATAACCAAAGTGTTGGTTGTTTTTATGGCAGAGTTTTTGATAGACACGAGAACGGAATAATTTCTCGTCTGCTTTGGTCATGTCTGTATTCGCAGTATAATAGCGTGGCCGTTTGCCTTCAGCTAAGAATTGAGGTGCTGCTTCAAAGTGAAGAAAATGCTGAAATAATTTAATGGATTCTGGTGGCAAACAGGATGCAGAGCAAAAACTGCTGTAAGCTTCATGGGTAGCGATGATGGTTGCACGAAACACGCCAAAGTAGCTTGTATCACTTGATTTAATTGAAATTAATTTAGCAATGGATCTTCCCATCAAATCATAAGGGGTGGTTGTCGGTACGATGGCAATTGCTGACGGTTGATGTAATAGCTGATAGGTTTTGGGCTGCGCGGTCCAATAATGACTGAGCCTTACTGCCATATACACGTTGAAATTAAAAGGCATGGCGGGTTCTTCCGTGCATGACTGGTCACCCAAGCTCCATTGTGCGTGACGAGTGTTCATCATTGCACGTGGTAACAGGCCAACGGATTGGATGGTGTGTAAATAAAGTCGTTTAGTTGACAGGGTATGGGCGCTGTCTTCTTGTTGTAACACAGATGGGTAAGACTCTTTAATCGCAACAATCATTTTATTATAATGTGTCGATATCTGTGTATTGACAGTATTAAAGTGGGTATTAACCTTGGCTAGTAGGAGTAGCTTTGAGTTATAGATACAAAGTATTTTTTGAGGGTCCTTTATTTTATGAAGTTTGAATGCAATCATATCCGCGTAATCATATTGCGTGAAAGGTATGGCGCCCTGCCCGGCATCCGTTTCAATTTTACGATAAGCATTGTCATAGTTCATTTTTAATTGCCGCACATGTTCAGGCGCATCCGTTTTGTTGCCTGTTTCCGCTAACCAAGCCATGGCCTGTTCGTTAATTTTGTCATCTTGCTGTGACGTGAGAAGCGTATTTGCTGTTTCAACATCGATTAAACAATGGGTATAATCCGTCTCAGCGGCATTGTCGGTGTGATCTACATTCACAGTGATTTTTAACTGATCATTCATGCAAGAAAAACGATAGATTGCTGTTGCCAATATCGTATGAGAGGTTTGGGTTTCACCATAAATTAATAAACTTGTTTGAATGCGGTAGATAAGTTCACGTTGCTCAATGGGCATCGCGTCAACTATGCACCTTAGTTGCTGTTCGAGAACCTCTTCTTCTGTTATGACGGTTATTTTAGGAAAGCCCGATAGCCAGATGGGACTGGCCTTTTCCATTTGATAGCTAAGAATGCTGGCAGCAGGGGCATCACTTTCTAAATTTTCTTTAGCGTATTCAGTGCTAGGGTAGGGCGCCCTAGCTTCATCCCCTCTTAGTTGCGCGTCAATAAAAGTCTTTTTATGCAGGTTAAGTAAATAAGTGCGAGCATCATCATCGCTTGGGATATTAGCGTTAAGCTTGAGAGCAGCCAAACAGTCTTGTGGCTTTGAAACAATAGATTGAATCGCGGTATTGATTTGTTCACGTTGTTGTTCAAGTTGTTTGCCAAAAGTGGTAACGATTCTTTTTCGTGTGTTGACATAATGTGTTTCAAACAGATACAAGGGAATAAGACGATCAAAGAGTTCGTCGCGAGTATTCGCTAATGCGCGCGCTTTCACATACTGTGGTCGTTCTGTGATCATCTCTGGGCGAGTCACTAAATATTTAGCAGCCAAATCAAATAGTGAGAATAAAATAATATATTGATTTGCCACCAATAATTTTTCTAAGCTACCGAAGGCCGGAAAATTCAAAGATGTAGTGGTTGTGAATGTGACTAAGTCATCAAGAAATGCTATCCAACTCTGTGGTAATTCACGCGGAATAAAGCTGAGATAGGTGGGAGTGACATACCAGGCGTGACCGTGATTGAGCAATACTGAAATGTGTGCGCCCGCTGAAATGGCATCTTTGCCTAGCTGGGAGGATAATGTGGTCATGCCGCTTGCTAAGGAAGCAGCGCCAGCACCGCGGGCAGATGCGGCGTGAGAAAAAGCTGAAAAAGTTGTTACCACAAGCTCTGTGTCTTGAGCTTGTTTGAGTATACCTTCTAGTAGCAATAAAATCGCAGAAATGCGCTCGAGTTTATTGCTTATTTCCGGATTATCCTCTGCCGTTGCCTTGAGTGTGGTGCAGGCTGTTTCTAGTGCTGCTTTGAATTTTGGATATTGTGCATCCTCATTGTCTGTGGCGAAAAATACAGCTAACTGTCGCGATTTTGTTTCTAGTTGATCAGCATAGTTTGTGCCATCTTGCATTTTTAGCTGCATAAAATCTTGCAATGCGGCCTGTAAAAATAACTCCCATTGCCAAAAAGTCGGCTTATATTTGTCGGTAAAAGAAAAGCTAAGCTTGGGTTCTTTTTTACAAAAACCAAAGTAGCGTTGGTAACTAAAACAGTAATATGTGTAAACCAGTTGTTCACAAGCGGTTAAGAACGCGGCTGCTTGTTGGGGCGAATTATATCGTGGCACATCATTTTTAAATAACTTCAAAAAAGTAAGATAAGCGTCGGTGACATCTTGTAACGTCGTGTGGGCTAACATGAATTTCTCAACTTATTATTGTTCTTACCACGTGGGTAACCGCTGGTTTAGATAAGTACAACATAGACGATTTGTTACGTAAAGGCAACCATAACGGAGTATTTTTTGCACATGTTTGGTAGCGTTAATGTTAGACTCTGTGGTGTTGCGGTTAATCCTGCATGCTGAGGAAGTTTAGGACAGCAGACATGAGAGAGGCAGGGATGGTGCTTGATGAATGAAGGGGGATATCTTTATTGGCGTATACAAAAATGCGCAGCAAGTTGCGTATTGGCAGCAATCGTTCGTGTATCATCTTTTCGGTGGCTTGCTGGCAGTTTGCTGTATGTGCTGGTGTCATTTTGCTGAGTGCTGAGGCTGACCTCGTGCGTGTGATACGTGTAAAAAATGAATCGGGCGATGGCTGCGCTGCAAGTGGATCGGGTGTACTTGGTTGGCTGCTTGCATGTGGAGATACCGTGTTCTCTCGTGATGCTGGGGGCGAAGGTGATTGACAGGCGCAATTGTAGCTGGTGCGTAATTGTTGGCATAGTTGGATCGTGAGGCTAGGCTGTAATAAATTCATTAAACTACTGATGTCAAAGTTAGGGAAAGGAAAGAGGTAAGCTGATAGTCTATGGCCTAGTTGCTCGATTAATACCTCGGTGCTAGCTAAAACAAACTTTGATGACTGTTGTAGTGATGTGCGAATTTTTGATTCTGTTTTTGTTTGAGCTGGCTCTTGATTCTGAAACCATTTTTGTGCCATTTCGTCCGTCAATTGCGAATGGCTTCCTTGATAAGAGAGCGCCGAAACATCTGTTTGAGTTAATGCTTCTAAAATCATGACAGCTCTAATAGGTCCTTCTAAATATTGGTACGGAAAAGGGCTACACCCTTTTTCAAACCAATTCCAACTGACATTATCACATGCTAAGGTGTTTGTTCCCGCCTTAAACCTCCAGCGGGATAATGTGGTTAATCGAAACATTACCATTTTTTCTGCTTGTGCATCACGCTCTGCAAGGAGTAGATCAGGGAACAGTAGCGCAGAGTAAGCTTTAGCACTCGCAAATTTTTGTTGTAGTCGCTGTTCTAAATCGAAGGATTGCCATTGTTGTTTAAAGGTCTCAATAGTTCTATCATTAACGGGTATTTCTTGCTGAAGCAATGCATTTTTAATCCCCTTCAGATCCAGCTTCGCATACTCTTTTACCTTAGCTTTGGCCGTTGAAGTGTTAAAGCTTTCCCAGTCGGCATTGGCTGTCGTATGGCGACCTTCTCGAGCGAAACTTTGAAAACTCGTCAGTAAATTGGGTATAGCATGTGTGAAAAATTTTAGACTGCGATAATAGTGCGTAATAGCGATGGCTTGGATAAACGCATTCCAAGCTTTGTCAGCTAATAGTAGTATCATCGTAAACTGTTCTTGCTCGATTAGTTTTCTTAATGAAGCTAGCCACCGTTGCCATTTTTTAGCGTTGAATTTTATTGTGCTATTGGCGCGGTATAAGCGTTGCAAAATAATGGCTAAGTATTGCCAGCTGTCAGGAAGTTGTACTTCTAGATGCGAGGTCTTAGGCATCGTGTGGTACCAAGGTGGCGTGCTAGTTTGGCTAGTAAAATAAGTTATGACACAGGCGTCGCCTTGTGAGCCATGATGGCTGAATGAATTGACTCGCGTATTGTCATCATTATCGGGTGTTGTCATACCACCACAAAATTGTTGGTTTAACCCATCATATAAACATTGCAATATTTGTATGCGTTCATGTTGATAGGTATCGGCATGCGACTGTATAACTAACCCATTGAGTTCGGTGATAATCGGATGGGGTCGAGTGAAAAATGAATGAATGTTTTGTTTGTTTTTATCATCAATACTAGGGTGAGCAAATAAAAAAGACGATAAATTTTTACGAAAACATTCAAGATAATGCCATGGTGTGCTCGTCGTAAAGTGAGGATTATCGGCAAAAAAATACGCTTGATAAGAATAGCAATAGACATGGTAAGCAAAATTTTCACTGCTTTGTAAAAGATACTGAGAATCAATATCTGACTGTGCTAGTGTTTTTAATAATGTTTGGTATAACGAATTAATCAGCTCTACTGAAGTGGTTGCCAGCATGGGATATGCTCGTTGTTATTATAGGAGCGGCCTATTATAAGGCGCTTATCGACATAGTGCTAGCGTAGCGTTTGCCGTGTGATGGCATCAATGATGGGTGTGGCTTGGTTTAAATTACCTGTTTCACCTGGCACAAGACAACCAACCTGTTCACTGATCGTTTTTGATAAGTCGCTGAGCTGTGTCACCGTCGGCTCGGAGTGCGCGTTGGCGCTGGTTGAAACAATCGGCCCGCCAAACTGCTTACAGAGTTGCTTGGCTATGGGATGAGATGTGACGCGCACAGCGACAGAGCTATGCTCACCACGAATCCAGCTTGGTACTCGTTCGGTGGCGGGGAACACCCAGGTAGTATTTCCAGTGGCTTTAATCTCATCCATACGGCTAGCATCGACTGGTTGAATCAGCGACGCTAGTTGCTGCCAATCACTCGCAATCAAGATTAAGCCTTTTTCCACCGGCCGCTGTTTAATAGCCAGCAATCGCAGCACCGCTTCTTCATTAAAGGGATCGCAGCCCAAGCCGATGACCCCTTCGGTGGGGTAGGCAATCACATCGCCTTGGCCCAGGCTGTTGATAGCATTAGTGAGTTTGTTGTTCATCAATGCATTATATTCGCAAAACGAATAATTATAAATATAAATTTGCTTTAATAATAAATTTGATATGTATTCTAGATGGTTCCAAATAAGGTATCATTTTGTGGGAAGTTTGCTAAATTACTCGAGAAGATGCGTCATAATCCTCGGGATTGGCGCATTGAAGATGTGAAATCCATAGCGGATAAAATGGGTATTGAGTATCGTCAGCCAGGCACTAGCCATGTAACTTTTCGGTTTCCTGATGGCCGAAAATGCACAGTGCCGGCGCATAAACCGATTAAGCCAATTTAGATTAAACAGTTTATTCGCTTGATTGATGACGGAGAAATAGTATGAGCAAATTAACGTATCCAGCTGTGATCAAGCCATTGGCTAAGCAAGATGGTGGTGGTTTCGTTGTTGAGTTCCCTGATCTACCAGGTTGTGTCGCTGATGGTGAAACGGTTGAAGAAGCATTAGCGCAAGCTGAAGATGCTGAGCTGTCTTGGATTAAAACCGCCCAAGAATTTGGTGATAAGATTCCTCAGCCCAGTATGTCAGATAAATTCAGCGGCCAATGGCGCATACGTGTACCCAAAAGTTTGCATGCAGATTTAGCGATTAGAGCAAAGCAAGAACATGTCAGCTTAAATTTGCTTGCCGCAACGTTGTTAGCCGAAGGCTTGGGTAAGCGTTTGGCGAAGTCATAATCGTTTTATTCTAGTGCAATAATCTTATTATCACCCCTTTCAGGAATCTTTAGGCTGTTGCGTAAATGAAAAAATGTTGAGAGCAGCGCATCACTCAACCGGCAACCAACAATAAGGACAGGCTTGTTTGTCTTGTTGTATTGCAGATTGAACGAAGCTAAGCCGAGCAGGTTGATGGCGAGTATCGTTTGCCTGATAGTAACGAATATTATAACGGTAATGGTCACGATTGAATTCGGTATCAGGGCATTGGCTATCAATCCGATGAAAATGCTGAACGTTGTCTGCGATGATGCAGGGCAAGGGATTGTGCGGATAAGCTAGCGCAGGGTACGCTTCAGTATTGTCGTTATAACAACGCGGACAAGGTAAGAGTAATTCCCCATGTGAATTTTTCATGCTTTCGTGTTCTGGTGTGAAGAACGTAAAATGTTGTTCAGCGTTAAACTGGACTTGCTTGATGATTTTGTAGATGAATTTTTTTACGTACCAACGATCATTACCAATTAATTCATCGCAAACCTGATCAACGACATTATTTGCCTGAGGGTCGTCTGAATGCACTTGTGCCGGATTTTTTTTATCGATGTTTTGAACACCGCGAATGTCGGCACCTATGCGGCAAGCATAAGCGGTTGCTTCTTCATCAAGTAGCATTTGTAGCATGAGCGGACGATGCGCTTGCAGTTGACGTGCTATTAATAATTGATCCATCTCTTCAATATAAAGTGTAGTTGTGTTGCTATTTTCATCATAATGCCAAGGTGTATCAGCCAGCAGTTGAATACATTCAAGTGGATAGTCCCTAATATAGTGTCCGGCACTAGGATCACGACCATTGAGGTCATCACGTCGAGCTAGGGGTGATGATGGCCAGCTTAGCAGTCGTTTAATGGTCTCTTCAATGACTTGAGTGATGATACCTTGCTCGATATAAGCTTCTATTTCAGCCATTTGTTGCGGTTCAAGAATGTAGTGATCGGCAGTTAACGTTATCGCATAATCTCCACGAATAGTGGTTTCATGTGCCTGATGTAGCCCCGCATTAACAAAATGATAATCACGATGCTCAAGGTAAACACGATGAATGATGTTGTCGAAGCGTGGCGTTAAACAATGTCGCGTCATAGCGGATAGTTCTTTATAACCTAAGTGTATATTCGCCATGGTTGTGGCAGAGCGTAAACGGGTAACGCTTTTTTCTTCTTCATTGCAGATATAGCCACTGATATTTTTACAAGGGACATCAATACGGTGATAGTAATTATCTTGTCGTCGTTGGTGGCTAGTGGCTCTATGCCATAAATAAAAACAAATAGTATCGCCGCGATCGGGCAATACGCTAGGAATGTGTGGACTAGCCGAATGAGGTTTTATCTGTAAAGGAAAATGAGGGAGGTGATAGCTCATCGCACCAAAGCCAATTGATAGGCGCTGTGTTAATAGTTGAATGATTTTCTGAGATAATGCTGGGTTGGTTTCGCAAGCTGACAACTCGGTTAATCGTTCATCATTTAAATCGCTTAACCAATGTATCATTAAGCGTAATTCGCGGAGCGGTACACGATGTCGTTGTGGGTTAAGTAGCAAAGTATCCAGGCTTAATTGACCTTGAATAAATTGACGCCGGTCAGCGAAGTTGCGTCCCCCGGTGCATGTGGTTGCCATGGGGAACTTGCCGCCATAATCTAAGCCATCAGCATCAATACTTTCGTAATCATTCCACACATATCCAGGGCCGGATACGAATAGGTTGTAAAGGCCAAAAGCACGCGAGCCGTAATGTCCGTATGTTTGGCCTGATAGTATCAAGTCTAATAATAATAGGGTGGTGAGAAACGTGACGTTATTGCGCGAGCCTTCAACAACTAGCATCAGCACTAATAATGTATCAAAAAAAGTTTGATGGACTTCGATGATTGCATCAGGATAGGCGACACCGTTAATCCGATCCTGCAATAATTTGGCAATGTTAGCATCGGGACACTGATAATATTGTTGAATATTTAAGAGATACTGACTGATGGCAGGGTATGAGCCACCACACATGTTAAACACTACAATGGCATCACCACGGTCTGGGCGATTAATTTGCACCGTAGTTAAATTAAAAACGCGCACCTGTCCTGCTACACGTTGTTGGGCTGAGTGGTTATGGCCAAAGCGTCTATCAAGCCCCGTCGCGTAAATACTAAAATGTCCTGCTGTTTTTAGCCAATCGTTAGGTGTGTCAATCGTGGTTAGGTTGGTTAGCTGTGCCTGTTGATAATCACCGGCTTTTTGTAAAAAAGGTGCTATACAATCGTAGGCAAGGTTGAGTAAGTCATTGGCTGGTATTGTGAGGGGTTGGCTTGTGTCATTGGTGATGTTGTATTGGTAACGTTCAGGCTGCGTTAAACGCTGAGGTAATTGCCAGCGGCCAATTTTAGTGTCGCTTAATACCGTTAGTGTGCCATCGGCAGCTAACGCAAAGTTTTTTGCATCTTTAAAATCGCCTGGTGAAAAAGCGGCTTGAAACTGGGGGTTAACCGTTCGGGGTAGGCATAACGCAATGATGCTATCGCGCCCTTTTCCAAGCTCATCAATTCGTGCGTAACACGGGCTAATACGGATTAAACGTTTGCTATCAGCACTAAAGATAGAGTATTTAGTTTGGTGATAGTGTGGTTGACGCAAGATTTTTTTTGTCACCAAGTCAATCACATAGTCAATAGTTGAAAATGTGAAACAGGCTAAACGTTGATTGGGTGAGATTGATATAAAGTCAGGGTATTGTAGTGAGCGTTGAATATCGTGATGTTGACGGCCGTGCGTTAGCACAACATGTGATTGCCGGCGTTCAATGTCATAGCATGACAGTCGACTACAGTCGGTGGTATAAAGTCGATAGCTGTTTGGCCCAAAATAAGCATCCTCTGCATAGAGCTGAGCGTTATCATCGATGCAGCGCTGAGAGTAAGAGTCGATGATAACGGAGCTGCCCTGACGTAATTTAGCTGCAACAACGAAACGATGGTCGTGAGAAATCATCAACCGACTAATGCGGGCATCCGTATTTTGATAGGTAGGGTTAATGGTTAGAATATAGGGTGCTTGAGTTGTTAATAAATAATGAATATGGATTTCAATTTGCCGTCCAGCCAGCCTAGAGAACACCAACAGCTGTCCATCTGGCGATAACGTGTAATTTTGATCATTATCCCCAACTGCTAGCCAATAAAAAGGTTCGGGGTGAATCTGTTGGCCAACAACTTGGAAGATCAGGACTTGATTAAGGGGCTCATCATATAAGCCCACGGTGTTACCATCGCTCGACAAGCTAAAGATATATTCGGTACGATTGAGTGATGAAAGTGTTTTGTGTAATGTCTCGTGCCAGATAGGAATACTATGGTTATGCTCACGCGGCATGATAACGTCCTTTGTGAATTAACCGTGTGATATTGTTATCGTCGTCCCGCGGCTTGACCGCGGGACCCAGGCTATCACTCATCCAGGATGTTTTCCTAGATCCCGCGGTCAAGCCGCGGGATGACGAATGAGCTTAATCCGCGGCTTGATGACTGAGGTCAGGCTGTGGGATGACGACATTAAGGTCATGTGTTACCGATGAACGTTATTCCTCGGTATTTTCAGCAGCATCCTCACCATCATCTTCCGCTGGCACACTAAAGCCACAGCTTTCTTGTGGGCAGACTTTTTCTTTGCCGCGGCGTTTGGTGATTTTTAAGGTCAGCATTGGCCAAGCACAATCGGGGCAAGTTTCGTTGAGGGGTTCATTCCATACCGCATATTTGCAATCGGGGTAGTCGGAACATGAATAGAAAATTTTACCGCGTTTGGATTTGCGAAATACCATGTCGCCTTTTTTACAGGTTGGGCATTTTACGCCAGTGGGCTTAGGTTTTTCTAAAGGCTCGATGAATTTACATTTCGGGTAGCTGCTGCAACCAATGAATTTACCGTAAGGACCGTGTTTGATGATCAAGTCACTTTCACATTTAGGACATTTACGATCGGCCACAATTTCTGGCTCGCTTGGACTTTCATCACCATCCATGTTGCGGGTGTATTTGCACTCGGGGTAATCCGTACAACCGATAAAGCGGCCATTTCGGCCTAAACGGATGGATAAAGGTTTCTCGCATTCAGGACACTTCTCATCCATTTTTTCTTGGGTGACATCGCTGCGCTGCACATCTTTATCGATTTTTACAATGAGTTTCGTGAACGGTTTCCAGAATTTGTCTAATACCGGCACCCATTTCTTTGTGCCCTCAGCAACATTATCAAGTTGATCTTCTAAGTTGGCAGTAAAATCATAATCAACGTATTGCGTGAAATAGGTCGTTAAAAATTTCACGACCACACGGCCCACATCGGTGGGGGTGAAACGTTTTTTATCCAGCACAACGTAATCACGTTGTTGCAAGGTTGAAATAATTGATGCGTAGGTTGACGGACGACCAATACCAAATTCTTCTAAGGCTTTGACTAAGCTGGCTTCACTAAACCGTGGTGGTGGCTCGGTGAAATGTTGGTTGCATTGAATGTCAGCCAAATCAATTTGTTCGCCTTCCACTAACACAGGTAACATTTTCTCATCGCCGTCACCGGCTTTCTCATCATCTTTGCCTTCTTGATAAACCGCGATAAAACCAGGGGTTTTAATGGTCGAACCATTCGCACGGAATTTTCCGCCTTGCTTTTCATTGCCTGCAATTAAATCGACGGCAACGGTATCCAGCGTGGCGTGAATCATTTGGCTAGCGACAGTTCGCTTCCAAATTAAGTCATAGAGTTTTTTCTGATCTGGCGTTAAATAGTCTTTAATCGATTCAGGGTCGCGACGTGAGTCGGTAGGGCGAATCGCTTCATGCGCTTCTTGCGCATTTTTCGATTTGGTTTTAAATACACGCGGCTCGTCAGGCATATTTTCTTTACCATAACGGCTAGCAATCAATTCTCGAATGTTAACAAGCGCTTCATCAGCCATGTTAACCGAGTCAGTACGCATATAAGTAATTAAACCGACGCTGCCCATGCCAATGTCGATACCTTCATAAAGCTGCTGCGCCGTACGCATGGTACGTTGAGCGGTAAAGCCGATTTTACGCGAAGCTTCTTGTTGCAAGGTTGACGTAATAAAGGGGGGCGCTGGGTTACGTTTACGTTGTTTTTTACTGACTTTTGCGACATCAAGCTTGCCATCGGCTTGCTTGAGTAGTACGTCTCGCGCTTTATTCGCATCTTTATCATTATTGATGTCGAATTGCTCGAGTTTCACACCTTTGAGTTCAATTAATTTGGCGTTAAATTTTTGTTTGGCTTTTTCGAGCAAGGCTTCAATCGACCAATACTCTTTCGGATCAAATTTTTCAATGTCTAATTCACGCTCAACAATCAAACGCAATGCTGGACTTTGCACACGACCAGCCGATAAGCCACGACGAATTTTTTTCCACAACAAAGGCGACAAGTTAAACCCAACTAAATAATCCAATGCGCGACGCGCTTGCTGTGCATCGACTAAGTCCATCGAAATATCCCGCGGGTTATCGATGGCGGCTTTAATTGCTGTTTTCGTAATTTCATGGAACACCACACGGTGAACCGTTTTGCCTTTCATCAAGCCACGTTTGGTTTTCAAATATTCTAAGATATGCCAAGCAATCGCTTCACCCTCGCGATCCGGATCCGGTGCGAGCAGTAAGCTGTCGGCGGTTTTCATGGCGCGGGCTATCTCATCGAGATGCTTTTTATTCTTATCGATGGTTTCGTAATGCATCAAAAAGCCATTATCCGGCTCGACCGCCCCCGATTTAGGCCGCAAATCACGTATATGGCCATACGAAGCCAATACTTTATAGTCTTTACCAAGATACTTATTAATAGTCTTCGCCTTTGCCGGCGATTCCACGATTACGAGTTGAGTCATTTATCCAATCCTAACGATTTTTGTTGTCGCTTATGCGATACGTTCTTTATAAAATAGAGTACTTTCGCCAAGTTAGCAAATTGTTTTTTTATTGGGCACAGTTGACGGTAGCTTTTAGTCGGTTGATTTTTAGACGTAGCGCGCGTACTTCGGCGGCAGCGGCAACTAATTTTTCAGCCGGTGTTGGTGGGCTGACAATGTCGATATTGCCATTTAAGCCAGTGCCACCACATAATTCATTATAGAGATTGTTAGCCGTTTCATGGCTAGAGTTGAATGCTTGGGTGAAGTAGGTTGTTAACTGTTTGATGGTGGGAGCATCATGTTCACGAGCGCGTATGCTTAACTCGTTTATTGCCTGTGCAGAATAGGGGTGTTGTGTAGGTACTTGGCTTGCCAATAGTTCAAACCATTCTGGTTCTTGTTCGTATAGTGCGTATAGTCGTTGCACCAATTGAGAAGTTGGGTTTAGCTGATAACAACGTAACGCAAATTCAATCGCTTCGGCGTGTTGTTTTGCGATTAAATAGCTTTGCAGAGTGGCATCTTCTTTAAAAAAAAGAAAATCAATTTCAGCTTTGTCGAATATATAGAGGTTTTGGAGTTCAATCAGTGCGCTGTCTGGCAGAGGATCGTATTGTGTGCATATCAGTCTTAACAATGACTTGAGTGTGTCAATGCCATCAAACTTTGTAAGTATGGTGCGCTTATCCGATGAGCTACATAGCAATGTTAGTGGCAGCGATAGTACTTGAATTTCTTTAATTCTGTCAGTGATAAATGTGAGGGTGTGGGGAATAAAGGTTATATTCACCATAAACGTGTTAACCGCATTCTTTTGTCGCATAATCTGTAATTCTCTAACAACCTGACTACGTGTTTTATTGGTTATGACAATACTATCGAAAGATGTTTGGCTCGCCTCAGTAAATTGTATAGTGTAAGTTTGCATTGCCCAAAAATAGCACAGCCTATCGGGACGGTCAAGAAATAATCAACTCTGAGTGTTTAGCATGGGGATTGGAGGGATAGCGACAAGCTTTTGAATAATTTCCCCCACCCCCAACGTCATACCGTCAGCAAAATGTTTGCCAACGATTTGCACGCCAATCGGCAAGCCAGATTGGCTAAAGCCGGCGTTGACGACAGTGGCGGGTGAGCCGGTGAGATTGAACGTTGTGGAGTAAGCAAATTCTTCAATATGATCATGCGTTTTGCCATGGTCGATGGCGGGGCGAGCGGCGACGGGGCAAATTAATACGTCGTAGTCTTGCATGAAATCATTAAGTGCGTGCTTGAGTGAATCGATGCTGTTGAGTCGATTGCGTGTTTCAATGACGGTGAAGTCACGCTTGCTGGCATTGGCCACAAATTGTTTGAGCAATGGTGATGCTTCAAAATTAGCGATAATGTCTTGCCAGGTTTTACCGCCATCGCCAACCCAAAATAAGACTTCCCATAATATTTCAAAACTTTTTTCAATCAGCTTTGGGCGCGCTTTTGTGACTTGTGCACCAGCATCGCGTAACTGTTGCATCAGGCTTTCAATGGTTTGGTCAGTCTCTGCATCAGCGGCGACAATGCCATTATCGGTAAAGTAGGCAATGCGACAATTTTTGATATCGACCGATTGATAGATGTCAAACGCAGGAGGAGCGACAACACTAGCCGGATCACTTTCATCATAGCGTTGTAAGACAGACATGGCTAAACGTAAGTCATCGATATGTCGTGCCATAGGGCCAAAATCAAGGATGTCGCGAATGATACCGATGTCATCGTTGGGTATGCAACCGCTTAATGGAATTAAGCCATGAGTGGGCTTATGCGCCGCAATACCCGTGCAATGAGCCGGTTGGCGTACACTGCCGCCGGCATCAGAACCGAGGCCAAGGGGTGAACCGCCAGCGGCTAACAACGCCGCTTCACCACCACTGCTACCGCCAGCGATTTTCGTTTTGTCATAAGGATTATTCGTGCGGCCATAAATCAAATTATCAGTTTCATAGGAGGCTAATAATTCAGGCACATTAGTTAGGCCTAAAATAATCGCGCCTTCATTCAGTAGTTGTTGCACGACAGTAGCATTAGCCTGATTATGTGAGTCGTGTAATCCTTTACAGCCTTTATCACAAATAAAACCTTCAACGTAACAGGTGTTTTTTATGCTGATAGGTAAGCCATGCAGTTTTCCCAGCAGTTTACCTGCTGTTATTTTTTCATCTGCCGCACGTGCTTCATCGCGAATACGTTCAGGATCAAATTGATGAATGGCATTTAATTCAGGATTAACCGCTTCAATACGTTCGATAAACGCATTAGCGACTTCAAGGCATGTGTGTTTTTGAGTTTTAATGCCGTTAACAATATTTGTTGCAGATTGTTCGATAATATTCATTGGCATGTTTGTTTTTCCGATAGGTGTGTTCTCTTAAGCTTATTCAAAGAGTTGGCGCGCTTCCACTAATGTACCCATGATGTCATCCGCATCAGCTAATTGAAGCATGCTAAATTCAGTTAAATCGGGGTTTAGGGGTTTTAAGTATTGGTTTTTTCCATCAATTATTAACTGCCGAAAGATGATGGATTTATCGTTGTGCAGTTTAACGAGTACGTAAGTACGATCCGTTGCCGGTTTTTCTTTATCAAAAATCAACGTTGTATTGCGTGGGAAAATAGGTTCCATCGATGTGTCACGCATGGCTGTCGCAAAATTTTGTGTGCCAATATGTGAAACGATGACGTGATCATTGGTTTGATAATCACTATTTGCTAACTCATGCCAGGGTGTCATGGCAACAGTTGTTGCGCCTGGCGCGACGGGGATGATTTCATCGTCCAGCGGTTCGTCACCGACGAGTTGATCGACGGTGATATCAAAATATTCCGCGATGGGCTCAAGTGAGGTCGCGTAAGGGCGCTTGGATTTGCCCGTGACTAAGCGGTGGACCGTGGGCTGTGGCACATGGATTTCGCGTGCTAAATCTGTCGCTTTCATGTTGCGATTGAATAGCAGTTTGCGAAGTGTTTCGCTTAAATGAGGATATCTGATGGCCATAGTTGTATTTCTTTGTCGTGATACTAATATTATATACAAGATTAATGGTGGCGGATAGGTGGTGCTAATTCTTTACAAATCATTTACTTATTATTATACCGGGTAAAGGATGAGATTTTTATTCATCTTTCTCTTGCAATACCGACAACGCAGGTGTATTATTTATTCATATTTCGGCTTGTTTCATTTAACGAGGTAGCCGAAACAAGGTTAAGGAGACCGCACAATGCTGAAAGCTATTAAACAAGCCAAGCCCGCAGCCCGCCAAATGGCGGAATTTAAACCCGGCGCTACGCCATCAACAAACTTAGGCAACGAAGTGCTTAACCATAACATCCCGTGGTCAGAGGTAGTACAAGACATCATTAAAACAGGTTATTACACCTTAGCGATGCTTGCTGACAAAATTGATACAAAACCCATAATATTAAATGCGATAGCCGACGGTGATGATAGCAACCTGGATTTCAAAACCGGCGCGAAATTGCTTTCTGTACATTGTCGATTGTATCCGGATGTTTATATGTGAGGATGTCCATCCTCGACAGGGCGTGGGGCGAGCTAAGGCTCGCCTTTTTTATTGATGTGAAAAATGGTTTTTTTAGGGTAAGTATTAAGTGTATAGTGACACACCATAATAATTAAGATGTTCGTTCCTATGCAACCATTATTTCAAACACCTGATTCTGCGCGAATTGCTATTGCCAATAAGCCACTGTTATTAGGTGGCACTGTTACTTATATAACGCCAGCTGAATTTAAGCAGCAGTTCCGTTGTGATTTCACGCGCAGCTTATGGGGGGACGGACTACGTGTTGCTCAATATGCAGGTTTAGCTAGGCGCATCGCCACCAACAACCTGACAGGATTGGACTCATTGCAACTAGCTGTCATTCATCGATTAGCAAATCCATTGAATAATTTAGTAATAGGAAAAATCAGTGACAGAGTTGGTTGGGGGTTGTTTCCGCAAAGCGATATTCCCGCAAATACCGTGTTCGACATTTACAGCGGCGAAGCCGTTCTGTCTAGCTTACAGCGAACAAAAAGTGCTTACGCGTTTGGCTTGAGCAAGTCATTAGATATGAGCATGGGTATTGATTTAATTGATGCAGAGAGGCGAGGAAACCTCATGCGCTTTATGCAACATTTGCCCATTGATTATCACGCACGGTGTAGAGCACATATGCTACGAGAATTGGCAAAGCTCAAAGAAAAGCCCGCGCAGATAGATCAGTTTTTAACTCGCATACGATTGCAATACGAGGAGCAAGGCGAGAATGATCCCGAATTAGCGAATATCCAGTTTATGTCAGATTCAACAGGGGTGCCACAACATGTCGCGACGGCCAATGTAGAGCCGCTGTTTTGTGAAATTGATGGGGTTAAATTGTTAGTCATGCGAAGCCATTGTCCGATTAAAGCAGGTGAAATGCTAGGTTTTTCCTATGGTAGCCATTATTGGGAGTATAAGGAGTGCTCGCCAGAGCTGTTTACACGTAAAGGTGGATTATTGTCACATGATAGTTATAAGCGAACTTTCGCGAAGCTATTTGTTGATGAACCTGGGCAGAAAAAACCTATACTGATGCAAGACAAAACAGAAAATTTTATTAAGTCGGTGTTATTAAATGCGCCTGTTCGCTCATCACTTGATGATGGCCATACATTATATACCTCAATTTATGATGTGCGCGATCAATTGGTTGCGGCAAATGCTGTCACGCCAAATTTCGGTTTTAGGCCAGGGCCTTTCCCTGGTGTCGGTGCGTTAGTTCATTCGTTAGGTAAGCAGGGTGTTCCTAATGTTAAGGTCAAAGCGTATTTTAGGCTTGATGGCCAAAATGGGATGGTTCATTTAACGGGTGCCGTAGAGATAGTCTGTCGATTGCCAACAACAATTGACAATTATGCCGCTATGTTTTCTAGCTTAGCCTCATATCTTAAGGGGTGTTATAAAGATGTTAATATCTTTGAAACAACAGGCGAAATTGTCGTGAGCTAGAATTAGTTAGATAAGTGGCGCAATAACCTCAAGCCATGATAAATCAACCCTGAATAGATTTGGATCAATGCAGCCTCATGGTCAAAGCGTTTATTAGCCTCAGTGACGGAATCAATACCACCGACGGAAATAATCGGTAGGTGGTTAGGTTGCGCGGTTAATTGTTTGAGTACCGTGATGCTTTGTTCGGCAACGGGTTTCCCGCTTAAGCCACCTTGTTCATTTACGTGAGGCAAGTGTTTAACGTTGGCTCGAGACGATGTGGTGTTAGTGGCGATGATGCCATCGTAACCGACTTGTTGCGCGATGCTGTGAATTTCTGTTATCTCTTCGGCGCTTAAATCAGGCGCTATTTTAACGAGCAACGGAAAAACTTTGTTGTGTTGTTTTAATAATTCATCACGTTTGGTTTTAACACGGGTTAATAAATCGCTTAAATATTCTGGGGTTTGTAATTCACGTAAGCCGGGGGTGTTGGGAGATGAGATATTAACTGTCGCAAAGTCAGCGTAAGGTAATACTTTTTCTAAGCAAATAATGTAGTCGTTGTAAGCGGTTTCATTTGGCGTTTGTTTGTTTTTGCCGAGGTTCACACCAACAATACAATCCGTGTTGCGACGCTTTAAATTTTCAACTAAATAATCAACACCTTTATTATTAAATCCCATACGGTTGATGATGGCTTGGGCTTTGGGTAGGCGGAATAAACGTGGTTTAGGGTTGCCGATTTGAGCAATGGGGGTGACTGCGCCAACTTCGATAAAGCCAACACCTGTGCTGGCTAGGCAATCAATGTAATCGCCGTTTTTATCTAAGCCCGCGGCGATACCGACAGGGTTTTTAAAGGTTAATCCGAAGACTTGTTTGGGTTTGTTCGCCAACTTAGGAAACATCAGCTTCGTAAAACCAATCTTGTGTGCAAGCTTCAATGAATTAAGCGCAAAGTAATGCGCGGTTTCGGGCGGCAATAGAAACAAGAAAGGTCGTAAGATTTTATACATGGGTCGTATAGTACCCTTTTTGTAGAGTGGATAAAAGTGTGAGCGACAGCGAATACATATCCACCAGGGCTTTATCATTAACCACCTGTCTCCCGTTAACCGGGCGTTGTTGAATAAATCCATTTTTTTAGCTCCGTCATCTCGCGACTTTATCGCGGGATGACGACGTATTAAGTCTACGTGCGAATATAACGCGAGTTATTATTTTGGATACAGCCTTTTAATTCCAGTATCAACAGCATCGAGGCAACCTGCTCGGGTTTTAAACCTGAACGCTGAATAATTGCATCCGTCGAAATCGGATCAAAATCGATATGGTTTAATAACTGTTGATAATCATCATCTAATTCAATCGGTGTGACATTGCTACTGACAGCATTCACGGTTGCAACATTAGCTATAGGCCCGAGTTCTTCAATAATATCATTAGCGGTTTCAACTAACTTTGCGCCTTGCTTAATTAACCAGTGACAGCCTTTTGCTAACGGATTATGAATCGACCCCGGAATGGCAAACACTTCGCGGCCTTGTTCCATCGCATAGCGGGCTGTAATTAATGAGCCACTGCGTAAGGCAGCTTCGACGACAACAGTGCCTAAACTCATACCACTGATGATGCGGTTACGGCGTGGGAAGTTTTTGGGGCTGACGCTTTCATCCGGCAAAAATTCTGACACTAAGGCGCCACCGTGCGTGACGATGTCATGCGCTAGTGATTTATGTTTAGCTGGGTAAACGCGATTTAAGCCTGTACCCATGACTGCAATGGTTTTACCACTTTTTAACGCGCCTTCATGGCATGCGCCATCAACCCCAAGCGCTAAGCCACTGGTCACAACTAGCCCAGCTTGCGTCAAGCTATGAGCAAATTCAGCCGCTGTTTCACGGCCACTACTGGTGGGGTTGCGGCTGCCGACCATGGCAATTTGAGGGGTTTGCAATAAAGTCACGTCACCTTTCACAAATAATACCATCGGTGCGGTTGCGGCATCTTTTAATAAATAAGGGTAAGCGTCGTCACCAAGCGTAATAACATGTTGGTCGTCTTGCTCTGCCCAAGTGAGATCTTTTTCAACTTCACCCCATGATAAAGCGGCAATCGATTCAATGATGTTGTCTTTGAGCCCAAGAGCTCGTAGTTGTGATGCAGAGTGAGAAAATAATTCGCTGATGTCAGCATGTGCTAACCATTTTGCCAGTGTTGCTGGTCCCATACCCTGCACATGCAGCAAGGCTAACCAATATTTAAGAGGGTTATTCATTATGCTCTTCTTTTTTTAAATTAATTATTATTAATACACCTAAAACTCAATCGCTTTGGGTATAGTTGCTAGTCAATTATTTTATGATGTTAATAATCGTCAACTACGGATTAGTCACTTGATCGCCTATTTGGATGGTTCGTTTAGCATCCATCACTAAGGCATAACTCAATTTGTTATAGGTTTGAAACACCATAACTAAACCGACAGGCAAGTTAGGTAGCTTAACCATTTCACCTGAAATTTTATCATTGACATCGTCCAGGTCTCTAAATACACGTAATACCGTGCCATTGTTAACACCCTGATCGCTACCTAAATTTAGCACCACAATATCGTACAATCCAATGCGATTAATGCCACCAACTGTTTCAATGATTTGTGCACTGACAGGTTTGGTCGGTGCGTGGGGATAAAAATCCTTGTCATAAAGATTGATAGTTGGGGTTAATCGATCCCCTTTTTTAATGGAAGTTTCTGATTGGTTTGTTTCAAAAATACTGGGGTCACCTGCATGAACGAGTTTAACTCGGCTAATGTAGCGTGCTTCATAACCTAATACTTTTTTCGTTTTGGGATCTTTGTATTCATCTTCTTTGCGAATGATGGTGTAGTTGGTATTGTTACTAGCGCTGAGGCCTCGCACATAAATCAAATCGTGGTTACCAGAAACTAGTCGGTCATTACCGTTTGCGACAACGTAGGGGCTGTTGTTGTAAGTCGCTTCTTCAATCAAACGACTTTTTGTGAGGTGAGCTTTAATACTACTTAACTTTATCGTTGAGATAGCGCCTCGGTTAGCTGTGCTACGTACTTTAGGAGAAAGCTTTATCGTCCCTTTATCAATGACTTGTAATTGTGGTTTGGCATTTATCATTTTTAATGCCAATACATCACCCGGGTAAATTAAGTGAGGATTTTTAACCTTTGGATTAATCTGCCAAATTTGCGGCCACTGCCAGGGGTCTTGTAAGAATATATGTGCGATATCCCACAGCGTGTCGCCCGTTTTAACCGTATATTGGCTTGGGTAATTCGGCTGTAACTTTACTTGCTCTGCCGCGAGGCTGGAGCTGCAGACGCTTAATAATAAAATGATTGCGATAAGCTTTTTCATCGGTGTATCCATTTAAAAATTGCACAAAATACTTTACAATAACTAGACGAATACTAACACAAACGGTAATCAAAATGGCAATACTCGAAGTACTAAAATATCCTGATGAGCGACTACGTAAAATAGCAAAACCGATCACTGAGGTAGATGATGACATCCGCCAATTGGCTGATGACATGCTCGAGACCATGTATGCCGATAATGGCGCGGGACTGGCTGCCCCACAAGTCGGCGTGCAAAAACGAATTTTTGTCTGTGATTTGTCGCACGATAAAACTAAACCGCAAGTGTTCATCAATCCTGAAATCATCGAAACCGAAGGCATTCAAATTATCGAAGAAGGGTGCTTATCTTTCCCCGGTGTTTGGGCTAAAGTCGAACGCCCTGCATGGCTACGAGTCAAAGCGTTAGATCGCGACGGCAATGAATTTGAAGTCGAAGCCGAGAAAATATTTGCAGAATGTATCGACCACGAAACCGAACACCTCAACGGCGTACTTTATGTCGATCACCTCTCGAGCCTAAAGCGTGAACGCCTATTAAAAAAACTCGATAAACTCCGCCGTGTGATGATGTAAACAACAGCACTGACAGAATGCTCTAGGGAGCTTTTTGATAGGTTCATCATTGATGAATTTAAGCTGTCGTGTTGATACCATTTATTTTTAAAATCCACCCAACCATTAAACGCAAGACCTCCGTGTCAACAGGATGACTTATTAATTCCTTATAATGCGAAATGGCAGGTTTTCCTGTATCTCGCCGCATCACATGCGTTAAATCGCTAATGACATGAGTTTCTACTTGATGGCCAATAAGTTTTTTCATCATAGCAAGGTCATCTGCGGGCGTTTGGATGTCTTTATCACCAGTAATAGCTAAAATGGGTATGCTTATTTTTTCTAGGCAGGGGGTTGGGTCATATTGAATAAATTCCCTCATCCACTTAGCATTAATTGTAGAAAATAATTTGGTGCGCATTTTAGCTTGTGATGACTGCTGTATTTTTTCCAAGGTCTTATGTTGCGATTTAAATAAGTCGATTCGTAAAAACCGGAGTAGCTTTTTCTGCCAATTGGATAAGCCTGGGGCAATTTTTTCTAATTGCCATTTTAAAATTCCCATTCCGCTCCTGGCCGTGCCTGCTAACAGTATTGCACCAGATAATCCGTGCTGCTGGGACGCTATATGTGCTGATATAATAGCGCCTTCACTATGGCCCAACATCAAGATATGTTTGGGAGCAACATGAGAGGTGTCTTTTATAAAGTCAATGGCAGCTTTAGCGTCTTCAATGTTGTCAAAGAATCCAGTGGACAAGAAATCACCGGTACTATGACCAACCCCTCGTTTATCATAACGTAGCGTTGCTATATTGAATTTTTCAAAATATGAAGCGATGCTTGAAAGCAAATTAATTTTTAGCTTTTTGTGATTTTCATCGCGATCAACCGGTCCAGAGCCGGCGACTAAGATCACTAGTGGTAAACTTTTCTGATCCATTGAGCAAGTCAATGTGCCAGATAGAATCTCCGAGCCTGATTTAAATGTTACGTCAATTTTTTTCATCTATCATAATGCTCCGCTGTACATTCTGAGATACTGAAGATGGGATTTCTTTCTAAATTCTTTCTAAATCTTACCACATTGGAAAATATAGGCGCTATTTTTCGTCTATGCTAATAATGGCCAAAAATAATTTCTACTATAGTCTAGTCTATACCCAAAGCGATTGAGTTTTAGGTGTGCTAACCATCATCTTAAGGTCGTCATCCCGTGGCTTGACCACGGGATCTAGGAAACGACTCTGGCTTAATGATATGCTGGTTCCCGTGGTCAAGCCACGGGATGACGAGACACAAGAGATATCTTTGAGAACCTAAAACTTAAACGCTTTGGGTATAGACTTAAAATGATAGAGTATTAGACTGTCGAACATCTCAGTATTGACTTATATAAAAATTTGTAACTTTATGCGGGATGGTGTATCGTTGATGAAACAAACAACCTTTCATCACACAATAAAAAAAGACATACAAAAATTTCCTGAGCAGGAGAGTAAGATGACAGCAGTTAAAAAAACAAAATTTACAAAAAGTTCTAGTAATGTCTTTAATGATTTGGGTTTCGATGATGTTGAGGCGAGAAATTTACAATTTCGTTCGCATCTCATGACGCTACTTGTTAAATACATTGAACATAAAGACATGACGCAAAAAGAAGCCGCGGAGTTTTTTAATGTGACGCAACCTCGGGTAAGCAATTTGGTACATGGTAAAATCGAAGTGTTTGGTGTGGGGGTCTTGTTAGAAATGATGGAAAAAGCAGGCTTTAAAATTTATGATAAAGTCGAAAAAGTGGCGGATACTTTTTTTAAAACGAACAAACCAAGCCGAATAGCGAGAGCAGCTTAATGAAAAAACTCAATATTATTTTTGCCGGCACGCCTGAATTTGCAGTGCCAAGTTTGCAAGCCCTGTTAGAGGCTGGGCACAATGTTATAGCGGTGTATACGCAGCCTGATCGACCCGCGGGTCGTGGGCAAAAGCTGCAGGCGAGTCCAGTTAAGAAACTGGCAGAGCAAAACAGTATTCCCGTCTATCAACCACAAACGTTGCGTGATGATGCCGAGCAACAGCGGATTCAAGCACTGCAAGCGGATGTGATGGTAGTGGCGGCGTATGGTTTGATTTTACCTAAAGTCATTTTAACGATGCCTAAACTCGGTTGTTTAAATGTTCATGCGTCTTGGTTGCCACGTTGGCGTGGTGCCGCGCCGATTCAGCGCGCATTGCTGGCGGGTGACTCGGAAACAGGCGTAAGCATTATGCAGATGGCTGAAGGCTTGGATACCGGCGATGTATTATGTTTGCAAGGTTGTGCGGTCGGGCCTGGTGACACTGCTCAAATTTTACATGACAAGTTAGGCAGACTCGGTGGTGAAGCCATTGTCGAAACCTTAGAACAAATTGATAACGGCACTGCCGTACACACGCCACAAGAAGAAAGCTTGGTGACGTATGCAGTAAAGCTTACTAAGCAAGAAGCCGTATTAGATTGGTCGCAATCTGCATTGGATTTACACCGCGCTGTGCGCGCTTACAATCCCTTCCCGATTGCCCGCACACAGGTGGGTGATAAACTTTTAAAAATTTGGCAGGCAACACCTATCGCTGCACAAGCGGATATGCGCCCGGGTACGATAGTGGGGGTTAACGATGACAGTATCGATGTCGCCTGTGGCGAAGGTGTGTTGCGCATCACCGAAGTGCAATGGCCCAACAAAAATCGCCAATCGATGAAAGATGCGCTACATGCGAATCAGCATCCCTTCGTTGAAGGCGGGCAATTAGGGTGAATTCACGCGCTGTTGCCACACAATATTTATTAAGCGTTATCGATAAAAGTGAATCACTGTCCGTGCCAGCCGAATTGGAAGACGCGCCATTTGTGCGTGAAGTCTGTTTTGGTGTGTGTCGGTATTTTCATCAGTTAGCATTTATCGCCAAGCAGCTCGTGCAAAAACAACCGAAAGATCAAGCCGTTTATGTGTTAATTCTAATTGGCATCTATCAATTGCTTTACATGCGCCTGCCCGATTATGCCGCCACGGCAGAAACTGTGGATGCCGCGAAGCAGTTAAAAAAACAATGGGCCACAAAACTGATTAATGGCGTGTTGCGTAATGTGCAGCGTCGTAAAGATGAATTGTTAGCTGCTGTTGACGAAAACCCCGCCGCAAAATTTTCACATCCCGATTGGTTATTAAAGCGCTTGCAAGCAGCCTACCCGGAACAATGGCAAGCGATTTGTGAGGCCAATAATCAACGTGCACCGTTAACTCTGCGCGTGAACCAGCAAAAAATTTCACGCCAAGCATATTTGCAAAAACTACTCGAGCAAGATATTTCAGCCAGCGCAACAAACCAAAGCGATGTCGGTATCGAACTAGCCAAACCCATGAACGTCACGGAGTTACCCGGTTTTGATGATGGCGAAATATCCGTGCAAGATGAAGCCGCACAAATGGCGGCAAGCCTAATGGATTTGCAACCCGGCATGCGCGTGCTCGATGCCTGCGCCGCCCCCGGTGGTAAAACTGCCCACATGCTAGAAGCCTGCGCTGAACTCGATATGCTCGCTATCGACAACGATGCCAAACGCAGCGAACGCATTCATGAAAATTTACAACGCTTGCAATTAAACGCCGATGTAAAAGTTGCCGATGTAGGTGATGTCGAAACGTGGTGGGATGGCCAACCGTTTGATCGCATCTTACTCGATGCCCCATGCTCTGCCACCGGCGTTATCCGCCGTCACCCCGATATCAAACTGCTGCGTCGCAATAGTGATATTGATGTGTTAGCTGAAACGCAGTTAACGTTACTGCAAGCCTTATGGGCGCTAGTAAAACCCCAAGGCAAGCTCGTTTATGCTACATGCTCAGTCTTGCCAGAAGAAAATAATAAAATTATCGAACAATTTTCACAAGCCCATGACAATATAAACCTCAATACCCCGATACAATATTTACCTAATCCCACCGATGGATTCTTTTATTCAGTGTTAACAAAAAAATAATGAGAAAATATGCGTACAGTTCAATGTTCTCGGGCGATTATCTGCGAACCGCGTTTACAGAAATTCTTGGCGAAGCCAACCTTCGAAGCTGAGCGTTTTGGTGATGTAATTGAATTTCACAAGATAACGTTAAATGACAGTCAAGTGAATGAAAAATCGGTACAATGTTTGTTAGTGATAAAACGATAATGAGAAGTCATGACAACCTGTGTTATTAATAGTGGTAATTTTAATCCGTTAACGTTTGCTGCGATCTTTGCTGACAATGACCCCAGCCATGCGGAGTTTGTCACGGCTTTTGAATTTCAGAATATTGATCTACAGTACTTTCAGCCATCTCAATATGCTTCATTGGCATCACATTTAAGCAGGGCTTCTTCGGCTTTAACGTTTGTGACGTGTGACAGCGTAGAGATATTTTTAGGTCGGTTGTTTTTCGTGATTCGTTCTATGGAATGGCCTACAACAGTGAAGATTAATGTCGCATTTGTTGTGAGAGATATAGCTGGCTGGTCTGATTTAGTCGCAGATTCCTCAAGCTTGGTAATGGTTCAATGGGCATCTCCCGTATTATTGCTTGACGAAGTGAATATTCAATCAGCAGCAGTTTTATTTTCTGCTGAAATCCCAGCCTTAAATGTGCAGTTTCATCAGCTTAATTTAAATGTTGTTACACCAGAGCAGGTTCAAGCTATGTTGCTACCACTTGCTGATCAACACTCGATGGAGGTTACGTTTGATTCTTGCTCGAACCTTGAGGGCATTATAAGAAAAATACTGCCTTATGTTGAATCTGTAGTTCCAGGGCAGTTAAGGTTGCGAATTACCGGTGAGTATGTGGCGCTATATAGGTCGTTGCCTGAGCAATTTCAAACATCCAATATTGCTTGGGCTATTCCAGAGTTGGGAGTGGTGACTTCGCCGCCTAGCTTGCGACGACGAGCTGCTGTCACTGTTGATGACGTTGATGCTTTGACCAAGAGACTCGCTAGTTCAGCTATCGGAAGACCGAAAACCTTATTACATATACCTGTTGGTGCTCAACGTGCAAGTATTCAAGCCTCGCCAACAGCAGTCGTATCTCCAGTAGTTCCATCACTAGCTGATTATACGACAGGTAGTTTAATGGAAGGCGGAGGCGGCAGTTTAGCCGCACGGCTTGGGGTCCAGGTATCGGCTCCGCGAAAAAAACGTCCTCCCGGCGGAGTAAGAAAGTATCATAGTCGGGCTCGAGAAAGAAGTTTCGCATTAAGCGGAGAGGCTTTGTGCGAAGCGGCACGGATAGCGAATGTAATCAAGTTAGAGCAAGCACTGAATAACAATCAGGCGGTTAAAGGTGTATTAAGAGATGTGAGGGGTTTGGCTCAGCAGCTAGAGGAAAAGGCTTACGTATCAATTGTGGTAAATATGCGTGAGTATACATTAAAAGTTAACAACTTCGCATCGGTTGCCGCCACAGCGTCGTATGCTGATATAATTTCAACTTGCTTGTAACCAACTTGATAAATCACCAATCTCATCACCACAAACTTCATGTCCCATTTTGTACTCATGCCAGTCAATGGTATAGCCTAAATCTTGAAGGCGATCGCGTGAGAGTTCGGCAAAGCTAAAGGGCAAGACGGCATCACTGAATCCGTGTGCCATAAAAATAGGGATGTTTTGATTAGCATCACTGCGGTCGGTTTCAACATGGTCGGCCAAGGGCAGGTACGTCGAAAGCGCGATAATACCCGCGAGTTTTTTCGGATAACGCAAACCGATATGCAATGCCATAGCACCACCTTGCGAAAACCCGGCGATGGAAATATTTTCAGCCGCAATGCCAGCTTCGATTTGTTCGTCGATTAAGGTGCTAATTAACTGCTCTGATTCCCTCACGCCGATTTCATCTTGATTGCTATCTCTGTCTAAGCCTAGTATGTCATACCAGGCTCGCATTTCAGCGCCACCATTGATCGTCACGGCCTGCACGGGTGCGTGCGGAAAAACAAACCGAATGGCTTTGTCATGGAGCTGCAGTGTGTCGACAATTGGCACAAAATCATGGCCATCAGCGCCTAAGCCGTGTAGCCAGATAACCGCATGTGTTGGGTTGTCGTTTGTTTCAACGATAATTGGTGTGTTATCCATAGTTATAATATAATAGCGCAAATTTTGGAAACCACATGAAATATTTATTCTCAGTATTATTAATGCTCATGTTGTCGAGTTGCGGTATGACGGGTGATTTATACCTCTCAAAGCCTTATATCAAAGAGCATGCGACAAAAGATCAACCTGCGGCGCCCAGTAATAGTTTAGATTTACCGCAAAGCGGAGGTTCAAGCTAATGGATCATTTTAATTATCGTGACGGTGAGTTGTGCGTTGAAGATATTCCTTTGTCGTATGTGGTAAAAGAATTCGGTTCGCCAGTTTATGTGTATTCTAAAGCTACATTAGAGCGCCATTGGCATGCATTCGATGATGCCTTGGTGGATTACCCACATATGATTTGTTATGCCGTAAAAGCGAATTCCAATGTCGGGGTGTTAAACGTCATGGCCAAAATGGGCTCGGGGTTTGATATTGTGTCGTTGGGTGAGCTGGAACGTGTACTCGTTGCTGAAGGCGATCCGAAAAAAATCGTGTTTTCGGGTGTTGGCAAAACAGCCATTGAAATTGAACGTGCGTTAGATGTGGGTATTCATTGCTTTAATGTAGAGTCAGAAGCTGAGTTAGATCGCATTCAAAATGTCGCAAAGCTAGTGAATAAAGTTGCGCCTATTTCATTGCGCGTCAATCCTAATGTCGATGCCAAGACGCATCCTTATATTGCCACTGGTTTAAAAGCGAATAAATTTGGCATTCCTGCTGAGAAAGCCTTAGCGGTTTATCAGAAAGCTAAAGCCATGTCGCACATCGATATTAAAGGCATTGATTGCCATATCGGTTCGCAATTAACAGAGTTAGAGCCTTTCCTTGATGCCTTGGATAAAATACTCGCATTGATCGATGAGTTAGCTGAAAACGATATTGTGATTACACATATTAATTTAGGCGGTGGTTTGGGGGTGCGTTATAGTCAAGAAACACCACCACATCCAAGTGATTATGCTAAAGCATTATTACCCAAATTAAAAATGCGTGATTTAACGTTGGTGTTAGAGCCAGGTCGTGCGATTGCAGCGAATGCTGGCGTATTACTCACGCGAGTTGAATATCTTAAAAATGGCGAAGAAAAAAACTTTGCTATTGTTGATGCGGCCATGAATGACTTATTACGCCCAGCTTTGTATGATGCGTATCAAGAAATTATTCCTGTGCATGAGCGGACCGAAGGTGAAAAAGCTACTTATGACGTGGTTGGCCCGGTGTGTGAAACTGGTGATTTTTTAGGGAAAGATCGTGAGTTAAATATCCAAGCAGGTGATGTATTAGCTGTGCGAGGGGCAGGTGCCTATGGCTTTTCAATGAGTTCTAATTATAATTCACGTCCGCGAGCAGCAGAAGTGTTAGTCAGTGGGAACCAATTGTATTTAGTGCGTGCGCGCGAAACAATCATGTCAATGTTAGTTGATGAACGCTTACCAGTCGATGAGGGATAGTATGAAGCGAATTTTTATTAGTTTATTATGTGTGTTATTAGCCACAACAGCAGTAGCGGCAGCTGCGGCAAAGCCCAAGCATCCTGCTGATTCACCTTGGGGTGGAAGTGTCAGTTTTGGTTATGCAGGCACAACGGGTAACTCTAATAATACGAATATTAATGGTAAAGCGAAAGGCACGTATAAAGATGAGCACTGGGATAACACGGCACAATTCACGACCTATTATAGTGAAAGTGATAATGCTAAAAATGGTCAGCGCTATTCGGGCTTAGTCGAAGTGGATTATTATTTCCATAAAAATATGTATCTGTTTTCTACTAATACGGGTACAAATGATCCTTTTGCCACTTATGATTGGACGGAAAGTAACGCGATTGGTGCGGGGTATCGTTTCGTTAATAATTCGCATGTGAGTTTGGATATGCAGGCTGGCCCAGGTTTTCGTTATCAACGCGATGCGACAACATTTGAAAATTATCGCCAAGCCATCGCATTAGTCGCGGGGACTTTCACTTGGAATATCACCCCGCATTCGAAATTTAAAGAAGTGGTGAGCACAGAAATAGGTAATCCTAATATTTACACGAAGTTGGCTACGTCATTAACGGCTAATATCATCGGTAATTTAAGTGCCGAAATTGGTTATACCGTTGAAGAAAACACTTTTATTCCGCCGAGTAGTGAGAACACTAGTCACTGGGATACATTGACGGAAGTGACGTTGGTTTATAATTTTTAGGGATTTTATGTAGGGTGGATAAAAATTCGAGCGATAGCTCGGATATATCCACCAGCAGTGGTTAGTGATAGAGCCCTGGTGGATATGTATTCGCTGCCACTCACAGACATAATCTAATGAGGTTTCGAGTGAGCGATATTCAATTTACAAAAATGCATGGTCTAGGCAACGACTTTGTCGTGATTGACGGGGTTAATCAAACCATTCATTTAACCCCTGATCGCATTCGCCAATTAGCGGATCGCTATCGAGGCATTGGTTTTGATCAATTGTTATTGCTTGAAGCTTCTGATGATTATGATTTTACCTATCGTATCTTCAACGCTGATGGTGGTGAAGTGGCCCAATGTGGGAATGGCGCACGCTGTGCCGCACGGTTCGCTCATGCTAAAGGTCTAACAGATAAACAGCAGTTGCAATTTGAAACCCGCAATGGTGTGGTTGATGTGCAAATGTTAGAAAATAATTTAGTCAAGGCCGGCTTAGCCATTCCTGATGTGCAAGCCAATCAAACAATTGATGGCGTAGCGTTTGGCATCGTGTCCCTAGGCAACCCCCATGCCGTTACTTTGGTCGATGACATTGACACCGCGCCGGTGACCACTTTCGGTCCCCGCGTTGAAAATGATGCTTTATTTGTCGATCGCACCAACGTCGGCTTTATGCAAATTATCGATTCAAGCCACATCAAACTGCGTGTTTGGGAGCGTGGCGTCGGAGAAACCCAAGCCTGCGGCAGCGGCGCTTGTGCAGCCGTTGTGATTGGCCGTCTGCAGCATCAATTAGCCGAAACCGTCACTGTGCAACTCAAAGGCGGAGAGCTTCAAATTCAATGGCAAGGTGACTCAAACCTCGTCAACGTTATCGGCCTCGCCGAATTTGTGTTTGATGGTGTCATCCGTCATTCCGTGGCTTGACCACGGAATCCAGGGGCATATGCCGAGGCTGTGACCTTCTGGGTCCTGCGGTCAAGCCGCGGGACGACGATGCGATATACAATAAGTGAAAATGCTAAAAAGGGCCCATTACTTTTTACTATTTCATATCAAAAGCTTATAATGTGGATCTTTACAACTATAGTGATGACGACATATGAAAATTATTATTCTCGGTGGCAACCAAGTCGGTGGCGCGTTAGCCGAGCAATTAGTCAGGGAAGGTAATGATATCACTGTGGTTGATGTGCATGCGGATCGCTTGCGTGAGTTAGAATCGCGTTTAGATATTCGCACGATTGTTGGGCATGCCGCTTACCCCAGTATTTTACGTAAAGCCGGCGCAGAAGATGCCGACATGTTAATTGCTGTGACCAATAGTGATGAAGTTAACATTGTTGCCTGCCAAGTCGCTTATACATTATTTCATGTGCCCACCAAGATCGCTCGTTTGCGTGCTGCGCAATACAATGAACGCACGGAGTTGTTTTCCAACGAGCATATCCCTATCGATGTGACGATTAGTCCGGAAGAAGTGATTACTCAGCATATTAGCCGTTTAATCGATTACCCTGGTGCCTTACAGGTGATTGATTTTGCGGAAGGCAAAGTGCGGATGATTTCAATTAAAATCAAATCGGGCTCACCCGTTGTGGGCCGTACATTGGCCGACATTAATATTAATTTAATTCCAGAAGCCGATATTCGCGTGGTGGCAATTTATCGTTTGAATCATTCGATTGAACTTGATGGTGACACCATTGTCGAACGTGGTGATGAAGTGTTTTTTATCGCTCAGAAAGAATTTGTTGATACGGTGCTAGATGCATTTGGCCTGCCCACTGAGCCTTATAAACGTATCATGATAGCGGGCGGTGGTAATATTGGTTTTCGTTTAGCTCAAAAGTTAGAAGCTTTATATCAAGTGAAATTATTAGAAAATGAACCGGATCGTGCTGAATTTGTTGCTGGTGAATTGAGTAATACAACCGTCTTACAAGCTGACGCATCAGATAAAGATTTATTGATTGATGAAAACATTGAAAATGTCGATGTGTTTTGTGCCGTCACCAATGATGACGAAGCGAATATCATGTCTTGTCTACAAGCTAAACGGTTAGGTGCCAAACAAGTGATGGCATTGATTACGCGCACAGCCTATGTCGATTTAATTGAGGGCGGCGGCATTGATATTGCCATTTCACCTCAGCAAGCCACGATTGGTAGTATTTTACGTTACATTCGTGCGGGTGATGTTGCTAATGTTTATTCATTGCGTCGTGATGCGGCAGAAGCCATCGAAGTGGTTGCGCATGGTGATGAAAAAACTTCAAAAGTCGTGGGTCGAGCTGTAGGTGATTTGAAATTACCGGAAGGCACGAATATCGGTGCGATTGTGCGAGGGGATGAAGTGATCATTGGCCATCACGACAGTATCATTGAAGCGGGCGATCATGTGTTATTATTTGTGCTGGATAAAAAACGCGTCAAAGATATCGAACGCCTATTCCAAGTCAGCGCCACTTTTTTATAATGGTTGAAATTAATTAACATGGAGGTAGGAGTATTGTGCTGAGCGTTTAGAGTGCCATTAATCCACTCAATCCTCAGTCCTCAATCCTCAATCCTAGCAAATGCAATACCAAACCATATTCAGAGTCATCGGCGTATTATTAATGCTTTTCAGCGTGAGTATGATTCCACCTTTTTTTATTGATGCCATTTATCGTGATGGTGCGGGTAATGCTTTTATTTTAGGCTTCTTCGCAACCTTTGGCACGGGTTTTTTAATGTGGAATCGTTTTCGTAAGTTTTATCAGCACTTAAAAACACGTGATGGTTTTGTTGTCGTTGTATTATTTTGGATGGTATTGAGTTTGTTTGGTGCCTTGCCGCTTTATATTGCTCATCACCCCTTTGATTCATTTACTAATGCTATGTTCGAAGCCGTGTCAGGCTTGACCACCACTGGTGCTACGGTTTATAGCGGCATTGAGTTTCTACCCCATGCGATTCAATTTTATCGTCAAGAGTTACAGTTTTTAGGTGGTATGGGGATTATCGTATTGGCGGTTGCCGTGCTACCGATGTTAGGTATTGGTGGCATGCAATTATATCGAGCTGAAACGCCTGGTCCAATGAAAGATAGTAAGTTGACGCCGCGTATTACTGAAACAGCCAAAGCACTTTGGTATATTTATTTAACTTTAACCTTGGCCTGTGCCCTTTGTTATTGGCTAGCAGGTATGAACACTTTTGACGCGGTGAGCGAAAGCTTTAGTACGGTTTCAACCGGTGGTTTTTCGACGCATGATGCAAGCTTCGGTTTTTATCACAGTAAGAGCATCGATTTAATTGCCTGCTTTTTTATGTTTTTAGGCGGCGTCAACTTTGCCTTACATTTCTTAGTGCTGCAACGTCACAAGCTTGTGAGTTACTGGGAAGATATTGAGTTTCGCACCTATTATTATATTGTATTCACCACCTCATTTATTGCCATTGTTGTGTTGTGGTGGACCCAACAATATCCAACATTCAGTGAAGCTATTGTGCATGGTTTATTTACGGTAATATCATTAATTACCACGACCGGCCTGTCATCAACGAGCCTTGGTCATTGGCCAATGGCTTTAATCATGACGATTTACTTGATTGCCATTATTGGTGCCTGTGGTGGCTCAACTTCCGGCGGCGTGAAAGTGATGCGCTTTATTTTATTGTGCAAACAAAGCATGCGAGAAATGCGTCGATTAGTTCACCCCAAAGCGGTTTATAGCATTAAGTTCGGTCGACAAACATTACCCGAGCACACGGTCGAAGCTATGTGGGGCTTCATTGCCATTTTTATCGCGGTATTTGTGATAGTGCTGTTATTATTATTGGCTTCCGGCTTAGATATGCCAAGTGCACTAACAGCCGATGTGGCAACCCTCGCGAATGTGGGCGCCGGTGTCGGCAGTGTTGCTCATAATTTTGAGCATCTAACCGGATTCGCAAAATGGGTATGTATCTTTGCCATGTTAGCCGGTCGACTAGAAATCTTTACCTTGCTGGTGCTATTCACGCCGGCCTTTTGGCGGCGTTAATTCAACTGTACATATTTTTCTTCTCACCGGGAGTGGGGAAGATGCTCTTGGCCAAATGAGGGGTGATATTAATGAAAGTGTGTCGCGACCCTGCGGCTTGACGTAGACAGATGTACTGTCATTCCGCGGTCAAGCCGCACAACGGATAGATTAGGGTAAATTTTTTGATATGACATGGGGCTTGCTGCTTAGCTTAAACAGCTACGCTGTTTGCGAGGCCCTAAGCCTTATTTTTATTATGTTCAATCTGCAATTTCTTTTTGGCGTAAAGTTCTTTTACGCTACCTTCTAAAGCTTCTTTACTGCCAGCAATAACTTCGTGGTAATACTTAGCAAAGGCTTTCATGTCGCGGACTTTGCCAGCAAAAATACCGCGTTTTTCGCCACCTTGTAAAATATTGTCGACTTGTTTGGGGGAGAACTTAGTGAGCTGATGTTGCACGGCTTTGCCTGCAGCATCGAATAGGTTGTTTTCAAAATCTTCTAAGTCAGAGAAGCATTCGCTGATGGCTTCATCACCTTTTAAATAACCGCCGGTGTCGTTTAATATCATTTTAGCGATAGCTTCAGAGGCATCGGTTGAAAATTTTAACGGGTTATTGTTTGATAACTTAAACCAAGTGCTGTCCGCATTTAATTCACGTTGGCGTTCTTCACGTTTGTGCATGGCGGCACGCATGTTTTCAACAGAACATAATAATAAGCTGCAAGCTGCATCAGTGAATTGTTGTTTGTCTTCAATTTTATAAGCCGTTAAGCCGAGTTTTTCAATTAACAAATCAGCGAGTTGATTGGGTTCTGGTGCCACTGGTTGAATGGGGGCAGTATATTGTTCAGTGGGTACATGTTGTGTTGTGTCTAAATTTACCGGTGCCGGTTCATCAATGTCTGAAATTGTGGCTTCAGTACTACCGCTTAAGAAGGCATCAATATCAAATTCGCCGGTTGCTTGGCTAGCTTGTTGAATAGAGTCGGTTGCACCTAAGTCACTATGAATTTCATCAGCACTGAATTGGCCATCCAAATGAAATTGTGTCATTTCTTCTGAAAGCAATGGCTTGCCCGCATGGCTGCCGAGTAAATTATCAATGTCGAGCACATTATTTCCCATGTCTTTAGCATCAGTAAAAATCGCCTCCAATACAAACTCACCCATGCGAATTTTATCTTGATGTTGTAATTTACTGCGTGGGTTCGACATTTGATTGAGTGGCACACGGCTATCATTCACAAAAACACCATTGGTGCTGACATCATTGAGGAAATAGTGGTTATCTTGGTATTGAATCACCGCGTGTTGTTTAGAAATGCTAGTGTCGTCGGCTAGGCAAATATCATTACTATCTAATCGGCCGATACTGGCACCGGTATTTTGAATAGTAAAGGTTTGGTTTAGCAGGGCACTATTTTCTGGTGCGCTAACGATGTTGATTTGCAAGCTCATTCTGACTCCGTGTTGCTTTCTAGCGTTTGAGGCAATTGTAAACTACGAAGGGTGCGTAAATCAAAAGGATCGACCGGTAATTGCGTATTAATCACATAAGATACGCGTGAGTTGCCAACATTGAATCGCACAACCAGTGAACCGTCGCCATTGCGTGCATACATGCTTGACGCTTTGTCGAGCAAATGGAACCAGGCCCAATTGCCATTGGTAAGAATTTGGCTCTTATTGCCGTTAATGGTGTTGAGAATCAACGCAGCAGCAGGTTGAGGATTTTTACCCGGCCAGCTGACAAGTAATGGGCGCGATGGCGCATGGCGTGACGTAATCGAAGTTCCACCAATTTGCAGTTCGGCCATGAAAGCATTGTCACTTAAGTCTAATGTATCGATGGTCGCATTGATATCCAAATTGCTATCGCCATTAGGGTACATCGCTTGGCTGAGAATTTGCCAGCGATAAATCTGGCTTAATACTTTGGGATCAATCGGTAGTGTCGATTTTAAAATAGGTTGCAAGCTCCAAGGCTTGGTTTGTACATTCACAAACGGTGCTAAATAGGTTGTAAAGAATTGCTCGAGGGTCCCACCTTTTGCTAAGAAACCACTTAACTCACTGTAATTTAATTCTGATTGTGAGTGACGGCTAAACGGGTATTGCTGCGTGATGTGTTGATATTGTGGATAAACATCTTGTTCCCACACATCATTAATGTAGCTGCCTGATGCGTTAAGCATACTTTGCCACGTATTGATGGCAATACTATTTAACCACCGACGCATTGGCTCGGGTGATTGATTCGCTAATTTAATTAAGTCATTCAGCGGATCGTCGCCATCAGCCGCTTTCATATGTTTGATGACCGCATCATAAGCCGCTTTGTTAGGATTAGGTGCCGATGTGATATTACCAACATAAGCACTCAATTTACCAAAGGTATCAATAATATTTTGGTAAGGCATTTTCGAATCATCACCATCGGATGAACCCATCATAAAGGCATTTAAGCCAGCAAATGCTTTGCCGACAGGTGTGGTTTGCTGAGCACCGCTACCGCCAAACATGCCTTGCATTTTTGAAGCATTTTTCACAACTGTGCGAGGGCGGAACATGGATTTAATACCACTTTTACCACGCATCGCTTTGCCAGCAAGTTTTTGTGAGTTCACTTTTGGCTTTTTGTCTTTGCTGCTCGCCGCTGGCGTGCTCTGTGTAGTGGATGCTAACAAAGCATCACCTGGTTCTAATTCAGTGTTGTCTTTAACAGCCGTTAAGATGTCTTCAATCGGCGAACCCGATTGAGCTAAAATTTGTAACGTGTTGCCGGCTTGATCTAAGTTTGAAAACGGTTTGATTTTAAAGTTGTCTAATAAGCCGTTCCATGATTGCGTGTAATGACGCATATATAACGTAGCAACACGGCTTTTAATGCTCGAACGTTCATCAGCCGTTAATGGCTGTAAATGTTGTTGCCCTAAAATCCAATTAGAATCTTGAATATTATCGACCAGACTATTCATGTCTTTCAAATACATGTCTTTGTAACCCGGTTTGCTGAATAAGGCAGAAATTTGGTTATTATCCGCCGTTTGAAAAACTTGGTTAAAGTTTTGATCAAAGCTATTAGAAATCTGGTAGTTTTGACCCAGCGCATCACGCTCGAGCTGGAAGAAAACTTGTTCACTAGGTGGAATATCTTTTAATACGTTGCGTGCTTGTGCAATCAAGTGTTTATCCAGTGGGATTTTCGTTTCATGATAGTCTAGATAATCCGCCAAGCTGTTATTTAAGATTTCGCGTGTTTCCGTTTGCGTTGGGTAGGTGTTTAACCAATAGCTGCGCATTAAATCTTCCATGAATGATTTGCTTAAGTGCTGAGGGTCACCCAACATTAAGTAAGCGCGCAAGAAATTGTAGGTTTCACTGGGTGAGTTTAAATTGTCTTGTAATTCGGTTTGCACAGTGAGCACTAACTCTGGTAAGAAACGTTTTTTTAACTCACGCAAATAAAAATCATTGATATGGCTTTTAGCTCGGTTGCCTTGGTACAAGCCCCAGTGCATCTTGTTAAGATCGGTTGTCGGGTTAAACGCATGGTTGATGCGGTACAACATGAATAATTCATCTTGTTCGTCCGGCACTTTGTTTTCAACGAGTTGAATGTAAGCTTTACCTGCTGTATTTAACGCCGTTAATTGGGTAGCATTTAACTGATAACTTTTGATCCACAGGTGCGTCATCATACCAATTAATAATATTAATAAGAGGCTAACAAAACTATTACGAAAAATTAAATAACGACCTTGTCCGCGAGTGTAGCGATAAATGTTTTTATCTTTCAAGATTAAGTTTTGGTATAAGTCAGTAATAAAATTAGCGGCTTTACTGTTGATCAAATAGGCTGGAATTTTAGCTTTTAAACCAAACTGTTTGTTGTAGCTATCCATTAGAAAGTTTTGTGGCTTGCCTGCAAACGTCGTGCTAATAAAGTAAACGCCACGAATAAAAGCTTTTTCTTGATATTGGTTCGATTCAAATATTTGCACCAAGAAATCTTGCAAATCTTTTTTCAAGCTTTGTAGTTCATTGGGGAACAATAAAGCTGCTGCCATTTTCTGAGTGTTTTTCTCATGGTTTAAGTGCGTCAAATTAAATTGCTGCAGGCGATCGATTAATTGATCGAAATAGGCCGCAAAATAACGAATACCATCTTCATCTTGATGGGTTGGCAAATTGAAACCTAATATTTGTTGACGCTCTTGCTCAGTCAAGCTATCCGCAAATTCATTGAAACCCACAATGCAGTCAGCATGGGTGATTTGCACGTAAACCGGGCATTGGTAGCCTAAATACATACCTAAATCATATAGGCGGTTTCGCAAGGCTAAAGCATGTGCCGCACGTTGCTGAGGCGTTTGTTTTGCTAGCTCAGTAATGTCGACCGATAAAATAACGCCATCGATGGTTTTGCGAAAACGGTATTGGCGCATTAGGTTAATTAATTCGTACCAAGCTGCTTTGTGTAAACTAGGTTTTTGGCCGTGCGCTGTTAGCATGCCGTCAGTATCAATCACAACAGCTTGTGTGCTGAAGCGAAAGTTACAGTATTCATTGGTTTCACTATCGTTTAAATCGTCAGGGAACGATAAGCTTGACGCTTGTGCTGCTGCTGTTTTACCCGACTTAGGTAAACCAATGTTTAAAAGCCAGGGCAAGTCTTCCACTTTTTCAAAACGCCACCAGCGACGTTTAGGCAAACGCTTAACCGCTGCACTATATTGATTTTCTAATACGGTACGTAAAACGTTTAAATCTTCAGGTGTGTAGGGAACTTGCTCTTCATCTTCATCACTTTGATTTTGACGCTGTTTCTTTAAAATCAATCGAATTTGGTTTAGCGCCCAAGCCAAGACTAAAATTAATATAATCGTTAAGCGTACTGCCGCGGGGTGTGTCATTGTGATTAAGTCACCGACAAACCAAACAATGAGGCACAATGCGATAAACAGTAATAAATACAAAAACCAAGCTTGGCCAATAAAGCCAAAGACTTTACCGAATATTTTTTTTAACCAGCGGAAAAATAACATTAGCTCACCTTACTGTGTTGCGTCACTTGATTGACTTGTTCTAAGGTCGTCATCGCCGGATGGGCTTTGATGGTGATCGCGATATAAAAAATAATGAAAAGCCCAAGTAAGGTGCCGGCTAAAATTAATATCAATTTACGGAAATTGATATTCACGCCCAGGCGCTTCTTCACTTGTTGTGCTTGGCATTCAACGTTCAAATGTGCATCTTCTGTGGCACGAATACGTGCGATGCGTTTCGCTAATGCAGCTTTAATCATACTAAGTTGGTTTTGGCCGCCTTGCATGACACGGTACTTTCCTTCAAAGCCAAGCTCTAAGCATAAGGCCATTAATTCTAATACGTCTTGATTTAAAGCCGGGTCTTGGCTTAAGCGCTCTAAAATTGTAAAGAATTTTTCACCACCACCAGCATCTTTATGGAACGTGCCTAACAACGTTTGGTTAGCCCATAAGTTTTGACGGTTTAATAATAATTTTAAAATGGTTTCATCAAGTGAAGAACACAGAGCATACCGTGCGACCATAATGGTGACATCAGGAATGTTAGCGGCTTTACTTTTGCTTTCAAAAGCTTTCACTTCTGCTTGTAATTTTTGACGTAATTTACTGACATCAGCACAATCGATACTGCGTTTAAGTTGCGCCATGATTAAGAGCAAAGGCGCTGCGGCATTGACTAAAGGATTGATGGCCTTGCCATCGCCAAAGCTTAATAATCTCATGTTAGCGAAGTCATCACCAACTGATTTCAGTAGTTGCGATTGTGCGGAAGCAGGTAGCGACGTGACTAGCGTTTTATCTTCATTGTTATTGTTAGTATCATCCATGTGAGCTACCTCTAGTGTTTAATTGCCCAAAATTCTGTTTCAGCATTCGGCAAGTCACCACTTAAATAAAGCGCGAAACCGGCTGAGTCTTTCATTGCATTCCAAAGCGCATTGGCTTTGTTCACTTTAAAATAAATAAAGCCTGCGTGGTATGGCAATTCAGGCGGCGCAACTGGCAAACCTTCTAAGTTGAAGCCAGGCAATTGTGAGCTGATTAAATCGCGAATCTTTTCAATCGGTGCAACTTTTGTTTGTGCGGAAAAACGGTTACGTAATGTGTCAGCACTCATGTCGGCTTTAACCGCAACAATAAAGTCACAAGTGTCGAGCAATGATTTGTCAGACAATAAACTAACCTTGATGCCTTGCTTGCTGTCTTGCAACGGCAATGGCACGACATTCTTATCTAACACATGCACTAATGATTGACGTAATAGCGTCATTAGCTCAGTAAACGTTTCTTGTAGATTGTCGTGCTTGTATTCAGGATAAACGTGCAGACGCTTAGCATCGGTTGTATAAGTTGATAGCTCACCGGTGAACTTTAATAATTCTTCATAAAAGGTTTGAGGTGGCAAAATACGTTTTTCAGCCAAATGCCCCAAGAACGATTGATAACGGTTGATCAATTGTAATAAAAAGAAATCGACCATGACTTTGGTGCCATGCATGCTAGGGTTAGCCACACGACCTGCTAATTCTTCACCGCGAAATTGCAGTGTGCCTTTTAGCTCACGTAAATAACTTGATAGTTTAGGTGATGCATTACAGGTTAAACAAGGTGGAATGTAATCTTGATCGAGAACAACGCTACCATCGTCTTTCACTTCTAACACACGGGTAATGGGAATGCAGGCAAATTGGCTGCGGTCTTCATTTTCTAATAATAATTGTAAGCGCAAATCACCGACCATAATGCTCGCACTTTCGTGTTGCGTTGATGCGGTGTCTTTTGTCATTTCTTCACGCGCGGTGTGGCGGGCTAATACTTCAGAGTCGTTAGTGTCAACGTCAATTAAGTCAGCGCCTTTCAAAGGTAAGCCTAAATACACTAATTGATGATGCACATCGCGAGGTAATTCCAACACGCTTTTAATGACAGCGCCATCATCTGTATCAAACGGTGTGCCGTCAGGAAAGATACCTTTCGCTTGATTGATTGCAAAGCGACCTAAGGCTAAATGTTGTTGATCGATAGAGAGCGATGCAACGCCCCAATGCTCTGACAACACCATATTAAAAATGTCGTTCACATAATTTTCAACATAACGCTCTTGTTGTTGGAAATGTTGGTGGCGCAAAAACATGCCTTCCGACCAAATTACTTTACTATTCTCTGCCATGTGATGGTACTTCCTTATTCGCCGTTTGCCGACACAGCTAAACTATCGAGATTAACCCAAATTGATTCTGTGCCACTGCTTGAATTTAATTTTACTACAGTACGCCATTGTGCGTGTTGAATATTTTGATACGCTGCGACGACGCCGATATATTTTGTTCCTGCTTGCACGGGGAACGATAAACCAAACTTCTGTCCAGGTTTCACATACACACGTTGCGCGCCTAAATAATCTTGGCCGAGTGTTGATTGTGGTTTGTCATATAAATCAAAGAAATTAGCGGCGTTAAAAGCGCTGGGTTCTTTCAGTTGATATAGCATCACATATAAGGGTGATGCATGGCCTGAGCGCGTTGGGTTGATGCTTGTGCCTGCTTTAATATTGGCAATAACGGTATGATCAGGCTGCATACTGGCTGGCAACATCGTGCAGCTTGCTAAACCGAATAAAAATACTGCAACAAATATGCATTTTATAGTCTTTTTCATAAGAGTGGTCTCCTTTACTCTATATCCATTGAATTCTGTCGTACCCGTTACTATATTACATACTATAGTATATTGTGAATGCGGTAAAACAGTTTGTATTATAATTGTTCAAGCTTAACGTATTATTAACTTGTTTGCTAATTTTGAAATGCTTTGATTTTATTGTGGATTTATTGAAGATAGGGGCAAAGTAGTCAATTTACAAGCCAGTTGAACGGATACAGGCGTTACGCGAAGCGCGTCCTTATTATTTTCCTGGATTCCGCGGTCAAGCCGCGGAATGACGAGGGAGGAGGTGTCAAACCACGGAATGGCGGGGCTAAGGCGTCAAACCACGGAATGGCGGGGCTAAGGCGTCAAACCACGGAATGACGGGGCTAAGGCGTCAAACCACGGAATGGCTGGAGTGAAGCCTCAAACCACGGAATGGCTGGAGTGATGCCTCAAGCCGCGGAATGGCTAGAGTGATGCCTCAGACCGCGGAATGACCCGGAGGATCGTCATTCCGCGGCTTGACCGCGGGATCCAGGCTTGTGGATAGCAGGTTAACAAGTGGAGAAGCCCGGCTTACAGCCGAACTGAACCACCAAAAAAACACCTAACCTATTGATTTTAAACATTAAGGATAAATTGCCACCACAATATACCATCATTTTTGTTAGCGTTAAGGATGCGTTAAGAATAGTTGGTTAAAATTACACCAGTTGAAGTGAGGCTGTTATAAACAGTGAGCTAAGGATATAATCATAAAATATGGAAACGCTAATGGATATAGACAATACAGACACCAATGACATGGCACCCGACATGACAGACGTCATGCCTGTTGACATGCCCCACATGGATGCCGTGATGGAAACAGCCGTAGAAGCGCCTGCAGCAATCACAGCCGGCCCAGACTTACGTGCCGATTCAGCGCCCGATGCCATCTATTACCAATTAAAAGACGCCCGTTCCGCCGCGCGCTCTGTCGAACGTAATAACGTTGGCCTCAGTGATGACGACCAAACACAAAATCCGCATTGGAAAAAAATCTTCGAACTCGCGCCACAAGCGTTAGCTCAAAGCCAAGATTTAGAAATCGCCGCATGGTATGCCGAAGCGTTATTACGCGAACAAGGTTTCGCCGGTTTAGCCCAAGGTTTTAACCTCATGCACGATATGATTGCCAACGTCGAAGGCATCTACCCTGCCGCCGATGAAGATGGCATTGAAACCACATTAGCCCCATTAACCGGATTAAACGGCACTAATTCACCCGGCACCTTAATTCAACCCATGAATTGCGTTGCAGTAACCGATAGCGTCAAAGGCGAAAAATTTGCGACATGGCAGTATCTACAAAGCGCCGATTTATCGCGCGCACCGAACGATAAAGCCCGTCAAGAACGCATTAAAAACGGCGTATTAAAAATGGAAGTGTTAGTCGCCGCAGCGAACAGCACGCCAAAAGCCTTTTATGAAAATTTACAATCCGAATTAAGCACCGCGAGCAAAGCTTACGATGCCTTGGTGACATTAACGATGGACAAATACGGCCACGATGCACCACCATCAAGTCATATTAAAAAAGCATTCCGTAACGCCCGTGCTGCGATTAAAAAAATCGCTAAAGATATCTTAGCGGATCCTATGGCAGAAGTGGCAGAAGTCATTGAAAATGGTTCTGACATCGCTATGCCATTAGCCCCAACAGCAGATGGTGTCGCTGTTGCAGGCGCGCCCAATTTAAATACCACCAGCACGATTCAAAACCGCGCTGCCGCGTTTGAAACCTTAAAAGCATTAGCTGAATTTTTCAAACGCACCGAACCCCATTCACCTGTTGGCTTCGCGTTAGATCGCGCCATCCGATGGGGTGACAAAGAATTACCTGACTTGCTAAAAGAGTTGATCGAAGATCCCAGCGCGCAAGACATGTACCGCAAATTAACGGGCATTGAAAAACCCGAACCGCCTGCGATGCCAATGGCACCCGCACCCGGCGCTGCACCCGGCATGGGTCATGACCCCTACGCAGCACCCCCTCCAGGCGGCATGAATAATGGCATGGGCAACGATCCATTTGCTGCTCCGCCACCTCCACCACCGAACTACGGCGGCGGATTTTAAGAAAAATTAGTTTGCTGGCGTAGCCAGCAAACAAAATAAAAACCTAGCGTTTAGGTGTTAGTGCTTTCTCCCAGAGCCTTAATACCTAAACACTGTAAACGACAAAACAAAAGGAAATAACCATGGCCAGTACAGTCCATCAAAAACTCGAAAAAACACGTAAACCTCGTGTCCACATCACTTATGACGTTGAAGTCAACGACAAAAGTGAAAAGCGCGAATTACCTTTCATCACCGGTGTAATGGGTGATTTTGCAGGTAATGCGCCAACCGTTGATAAAAAACGTTTGAAAGATCGCAACTTCGTCGAAATCGACGGCGATAACTTTGGTGACGTGATGAAAAAAATGGGTCCTGGTGTCAACATGAACGTTAAAAACATGTTAACTGGCGACGGCGATAAAGAAATGAATGTCGAATTGGCATTCAAATCAATGGATGATTTCAAACCTGAAAACATCGCTAAGCAAGTTGAACCATTACGTCAACTATTAGAAACACGCGCTAAATTAGAAGAATTGTTAAGCAAAGCTGACCGTTCTGAAAAATTAGAAGAAGTCTTAGAAAACGTATTGCAAAACACAGAACAATTGCAATCGTTAGCGAAAGATTTAGGCACAGAAGGTAAGGAGTAATTTCATGGCAACTGCACCACAAAAACAAACGGCCAGTAAAACAGCCGCAGCTGATAGCGTATTAGAACAAGCAATTGGCGCTACTAAGCAAACCGAACGTTCACGTGCCGAAGAATTACTTCGCGCATTAGCCGAACAAGCCATGCAAGGCACCGTCACATGGGATCGTAACTTATCGAAAACCATTAAAGACGCGGTTAAAAAAATCGACGAAGCGGTGTCAAACCAACTTCGCGAAATCGTTCACGATGCCAACTTCTTAAAATTAGAAGGCACATGGCGCGGTGTTTACCACGTAGTGGAAAAAACAGCGAACGACCCAGAACAAAAAGTTAAATTGTTCAGCGCTAGCAAATCTGAAGTCTACAAAGACTTAAGTAAATCGCTAGAGTTCGATCAAAACGAAATGTTCAAAAAAGTCTACGAAGACGAATTCGGCACCCCAGGTGGTGAACCTTATAGCACCCTAATCGGTGACTATGAATTCACAAACCACCCAGAAGACATCGAATTCTTAAGCCGTATGTCAGAAGTGGCCGCCGCCTCTTTCTGCCCATTCATCTCATCAATTGATTTTGATTTCCTAGGCTTCGATAACTGGAATGAATTGTCTAAACCGAAAGATTTAGCCCGCATCACCGATTCAAGTGAATACACCAAATGGCGTAGCTTCCGTGAAAAAGAAGAATCACGCTTTGTCACATTAACCATGCCTCGCGTATTAGCGCGTGACCCGTATTCACCTAAAACCTATCGCAGTGATGAAATTACTTTCACCGAAGTTGAGTTAGATGCCAAAGGTAAATCAAAAGCTTTAGATCACGGTCAATATTGCTGGATGAATGCCGCTTACGTATTAGCCGGTAAAATGAATGAATCCTTCGAAGCTCATGGCTGGCCAACCGCTATGCGTGGTGCCGAAGCGGGTGGTAAAGTTCAAGGCTTGCCGACTCATACATTCAAAACTGACGATGGCGACATCGACATGAAGTGCCCTACAGAAGTAGCGATTACTGACCGTCGTGAAGCTGAGTTAAGCAATATGGGTTTCTTGCCATTGAGTCACTATAAGAACACGGATTACGCTGTATTCTTTGGTGCGCAAACGGCTCATAAACCAGGTAACTACGAAGATGCGGATGCTCGTGCTAACGATGAAATTGCATCACGTTTACCGTATAACCTAATTGCTGCACGTATAGCGCATTACTTGAAAGTAATTGCTCGAGATAAAATCGGTAGCATGGTTGAAGCTAATGATATTCAACAATATTTACAAAAATGGATTGTGAAATTTAGTAATTCAAATAGTGCAAATGCACAACATTTGCGTTACAAGTATCCATTGGCTGAAGCGAAAGTCGAAGTTAACGAAGTTGAAGGTAGCCCTGGATCTTATAATGCTGTGGCATGGATTAAACCATGGTTAGCATTGGAAGAGCTTAGCACCTCTATCCGTTTGGTCGCTTCTATTCCTTCCAGTGGTGAAAGCGCTGATGAAGGTGGAGAAGGTGGCGATGATGCTGGTGGTGATGAAGACTAAACTTTTCATTATAAAGCAACAAAGGAGGCGCAAGCCTCCTTTTTTATGTAAAATGTGAAATATGAATCAATTAAATAGTCGACAGCTAGAAATTTTCCGACAAACTGATGATACAAATGACAGCATTTTTGCGCTGGCAGGCCTAATTCCCAATGCTGCTACATTAACAGTGTCAGAATTTTTACGGGCAGTAAATGCACTAATGGCTAAGCTCGATCAAGCGATCACTGCGCAAATTAATGAAATTATTCACCATGAAGTTTTCCAGCATTTGGAAGCAGTATGGCGAGGGACCAGTCTTTTAGTTAATACTAAAGCAGATACTGATGAAATTAAAATAAAAATTCTTAATGCTAGCTGGGATGATCTTAAGCGCGATATGACAAAATCGATGGAGTTTGATCAAAGCACATTGTTTGACAAGGTTTATAGTGATGAATTCGGCAGCCCAGGTGGTGAACCATACGGTCTGATGATAGGTGATTATTATGCTAACTTACAAGGCATTGGTTCACGTGATGATTTGGCCGCGTTAAAAGATGTAGCTGAAATAATGGCTGCGAGCTTCTGCCCATTTGTTATGAGTGTGACGGCGCAAAGTTTCGAATTGGATTCTTATGCCTCAGCATGCTCATTCGCAAATATTGATGATGTCTTTAAACAAGCAAAATATTCTCGTTGGCAAGAATTACGTAAAATTCCCGAAGCACGATTCGTTAGTTTAATGTTACCACGAGCGTTAACGCGTGCCCCATACAATAGTGAAACGATAAAAATAGGCCACTATTGTTTTCAGGAGCAAATTGAAACTTACGAAGATTACTGTTGGGGCAATGCAAGTTTTGTTTTGGGTGCAACCATTATTAAGAATCAAAGAAAAAATAATTGGCCAGTCGCGAGGGATAATACGATAACGTATAAAAACACTGATGCACGGTCAAATGGTAATATGAAATTCTTAGAGCTTGAATTTGATGCTGTAGATAATAGTGAGCTAGCAACTAATGGTTTAGTGACAATTCAGGCGCATGATACAGAGTTTACAATTATTGAGCCTGTATCCATTTTCAATGTAGATGATCAAGATAGCGTGGATGTTAAAATTGCCAGCAAGCTAAATTATTTATTATGCTTATGTCGTTTTGCACACCATATTAAATTACTGGGCCGTGATCTAGTGGGTAAGCTGTATTCGCCGGAAGCGTGTCAGGCATACTTTAGTAAATGGATTATTAAATATACAGCTTCAAATGAAATAGCAGAACAAACACGATTCCAATATCCACTTGAGGATGCGCAGGTCATGGTAACGCAAAGTGAAAGTCAGCCCGGTGTGTATAAGTGTACGATGTATCTGAAACCTCGCCTCTATCTTGAAAAGGTTAGCAATGCTTTGGCATTAGTGACGGAATTAACGAATTTTGATTTATAAATGCCAATAAAAAAGCCCCTTTAAAAGGGGCTTCCAATCAATAAGATATTGATTATGCAGCAGCAGCAGCTGGATAAATATCAATAACTTGTTGAGCAGATTTTCCTGCAATCTCAAAGTTAACAGTCGTGCTTTCAGTGTGCGTTAAACTAACGTCAGCATCAGCAGCGCCAGTTAAAGCAGTTACTTGAACGCCTTCACATTTGAATGCGAAACTTTCAGTCCAAGCACCATCACGATTAGTTAATTTGTAAACTTCAACGTTCACAGACTTATCGTTACCAGCTTTGAATTCTTCCAATGCAGTAACATCAGCTTCATCAAGTTGGTTTAATGAAAAGCTTAAAAATGCATTAGCAGAAGCTTGAGTCATCGGAGCCGCACCAAAACCAGCTTGCATAGCAGGCATGTATTTGTTTAATTTGGCATTGGTTGCTTGATCGACTTGCATCATCCAGCCATTGAATATTGGCATAGTTACGCATGGAGCCGCGCCTTTAGCTACTTCGCCCGCAGCGTTTAAGTAATTTTCAACTTTTTTACCTGGAGTAAAACCGTCGATTCTAGCGACATATATTTCAGGCATAGTTGAGCAAGATTGTGGTACTGGAGATTCGAAAGACATAATTCACCTCTTAATTGAGTTTGTTTGTTTTTATTAAACCAAGTAAGGAAACCTTACTTTGTCGCAACCACTTCACCAATTCCTGAGGTGACTCATCAATTGATGAAGTAGTCGCATAAGCACCTATTGCTTATGTGAGATTATAATAGACTATAATTATTAACATTTCATTAAGAAAAACGAAAAAAATGATTGAATTATTGGCTATTTACATAAGACTTACCGAAACTAAACAAAGATGTTATTTTTCCCTTCTCCCCTACGGGGCGTTGTTGGATAAATCAATTTATTAAGCTCCGTCATCCCGCGGTCAAGCCGCGGGATGACGATAGTGGCACCTATTCATCAAATAATGGCGGCAAATCACGATAACCGCTTAGTACCCTGATGATTTCAATAGAATCGGCTTAGGACTTACGCAAAATGCCCTCTGGTTCACCACTCTACTTAAGTCTAGGTTGCACTGGATTGTGCGGTCAAGCCGCGTGATGACGAACATTCTTGTCATTGTGCGGCTTGACCGCACAATCCAGGAAAACAATAGGGGGCGCATTTCGTGTAAGTCTTGATATTGTCACTGACTCTACAGTAAGTGACAGAAAGTGTAATCTAATGTAGCGTTAGCTCAATAGAGTAAAAGTTGAGATACAGGCTAACAGAGCCGCTAAACCGATGATGATATAAGGATTCAGCTTAGGCTTCGCTTGCCAGTCCGCCATGAACTCATCGATGCTTTGGTAGCGATCGGCTTTGTTTAGGCTCAGGCAGCGTTTGAGGGCGCGCCACTGGGGGTTGGCTAGGGATTTGATAGGTGCAGGGCTGAGGTGTTGCGCCAGCGCATCGGCAGCGGAATGCTTATTATAAGGGTGTTGGCCGGTGAGCATGAGATAGATGAGGCAGCCGAAAGCGTAGATGTCATCGCTGGGGCTGGCGGGTTCATTGTTTAGCATTTCTTGTGTCGCGTAAGCGGGGGTGAAGGCTTTGAGCTGGCCAGCATCGAAATAATCTTTTACGGCCGGGTTTTCGCTGGCTAGGCGGGCAATCCCGAAATCGATGAGTTTTATATTCCCGCTAGGGGTTATAAATATGTTGTTAGGCTTTAAATCGCTATGGATGATGCCATTTTGGTGGGCATAGCTGAGGGCATTGGCGAGTTGCTCGATAATTCCGTCATCCCGCGGCTTGACCGCGGGATCCAGCCATTCGCTGATTTTTCTGGATCCCGCGGTCAAGCCGCGGGATGACAGGTTTTTGCCATGAGGTGACGTGTTGTGATGTAAGGGAAGAAGGGCGTCTAGACCCTTGCCTTCGACATACTCCATCACCATATATATAACATCAAGCTCATCATCGCGGTCGAAATCGTAAACGCGTACAATATTGGGGTGAGAGAGCTGTTGAACCTTATTGGCTTCGCTTTGCAGGGCTGACAGGGCTTCAGGGTGCATTTTGAACACCGGATTAAGGATTTTTAAGGCCACAAAGGGCATCACATCAGGATGTTCGGCCTTACGCAGGTCACGGGCCTTGAAAACCACGGCCATACCGCCTTCGCCGAGCTTTTCTTCTAACAAGAAGCGTTTGTTGATGAGGGTGCCGAGGGTGATATTCATTGCTTAATCGTAACCATTAATGTTATGTTAATCAAATGGTTGTAAAATGTACAGAATAGGCCTTAAGGGAAAACCATGGCAAAAGCGAATTTGACAACAAAAGATGTGCGTTTATCATTGATGGACCGTTTGTCGGAACACACAATGGAAGCCTACGAATATGAATCGCCAACGGTGCAAGATTTGATTCATGCCGTTGAACGCGATTTACAGAATTTGTTGAACACGCGCAAAGCACGCACAGAATTGCCGTCCGGTTATGGCGAGTTAGAACAATCATTATATGATTATGGCATTCCTGACTTAACCAGTGTGAATGTGAATTCACAAACGGAAAAAAAGAATTTTTGTCAGGCGGTAGAACATGCCATCGCGACATACGAACCGCGCTTGAAACAAGTGCACGTGGAAATGCTCGATAAGCAAAAGGACAATGTGTCATTGATTTTGCAATTCCGCGTAGCAGCCGTATTAATGGTTGAACCAACCCCGATTCCGGTCGAGTTTGATTCAGCGCTAAAGTCAGACACACGATTGTTTGACGTTGAAGGACATGTTGATTAAGCGCGTTGCGCCTAATCAGCCCTCAAGGAAACAAGGTAGTAACGTAATGGAAAACATAAAAAGGATTAGCGATGTCAGATAAACTACTCCCCTACTACAACCGCGAATTAAGCTATATTCGCCGTTTAGGATCGGATTTCGCTAAAGCGAATCCTAAAATCGCCGGTCATTTAAATATGACGGAAGATACGATTGAAGATCCGCATGTATCACGTTTAGTGGAAGCGTTTGCGTTGTTGAATGCGCGTACGCGTCAAAAGTTAGATGATGACTTTCCTGAATTAACTGACTCATTGCTCAATGTTTTATACCCTCATTATTTAGCCCCAATTCCTTCAATGGCCATGGTGCAACTCAAAGCTTCACGTAGTCTGCAAGAAGTCGAAACCGTGAAGCGTCATACGATGTTAGAAACCGGACCGATTCAAGGCGAACCTTGTCGCTTCCAAACCGCATACGATGTGGATTTATTGCCTGCGCAAGTGACGGAAGCAGAACTCGAAGGCCATCGTCGTAATGCACCTGATGTGTCAAACCGTTTAAACGTATCGTCTGTGTTAAAGCTAAAATTAGACACCTACAACAAAACGTTTGCTGAATTAAAGCCGAAAAAGCTGCGATTTTTCTTAAAAGGCCAACATCAACAAATGTTCGCTTTGTATGAAATGTTAATGAAAGGTGTTGTTAAAATCGCGATGTCTAGCGGCGCAAATGATCCTGATCCTGTATTCCTCGACGCCGAACATTTGCAAGCCGTTGGTTTGAATATGAGTGAAGGCTTATTGCCGTATCCCGCACAATCGTTTTTAGGTTATCGTTTGTTAACCGAGTTTTTCACTTTCCCTGAAAAGTTTTTATTCTTAGACTTGGTCGACTTGCCTGCCGATAAAATGGCGAAACTTGATGGAACTGTCGAGTTATATTTGTACTTAACAACCTACGACCGCGATTTAGAACAGCATGTTGACGCCGATAACTTTGCGATGGGTTGCACGCCAATGGTGAATTTATTTAAACATCGCGCTGAACCCTTAACGGTGAAGCACACTGAACCTGAATATCATATCATTGCCGATGTGCAGCGCCCCATGGCGTACGAGATTTATCGCATCAACAACGTTACTGCGATTTACAACAACGGTAAGCAGCAAGAATTCGCCCCGTTTTATGGCGTTAAACACAATAAAAAACTCAGCCAACATTGGTATGCGACACGTCAACCCGCTAAACCACGCGAGGGTGAGTTAGATAACGGTACTGAAATGTTTATCTCCTTGGTGGATTTAGAAATGCGCCCATCTGAAATCGATGACTGCATTATCGATATTGAAACCCTATCGTGTAACCGCGATTTGCCGAGCCGACTACCGTTCGGTGGCAATCAGCCGTACTTACAATTTTCTGAAGTGTCTGCACCGGTTGAAAAAATTCAATGCTTAACACCGCCCACGCCAACTTTCCGCCAGCCGATGGGTGAAGGTGCGCAATGGCGTTTGATTTCGCACTTAAGTTTAAACCATTTAAGTTTGACTGATGACAAAGTCGGTCGTGAAGCCTTGCAAGAAATTTTACGTTTATATGACGTCAATGATTCAGCCGAAACACGCGCCATGATTGACAGCATTTTAAGTTTAAGCACTAAACGCACATTGGCTCGCGATCCATCGGGTGGTTTAACCGGGTTTTGCCAAGGCATCGAAATCACTTTAGAGTTAGATGACGAACGCTTCACCGGTAGCAGTGTGTATTTGTTCGCGAGCATTATCGAGCGCTTTTTAGCCTTATATTGCTCAATCAATTCTTTCACTAAATTAGTGGCAGTCAACAAAGGTAAACAAAAAGTGATCCACGCCTGGCCCCCACGAAGCGGAGAACAAACATTGATATGATAGCGGAGCTATCATTTAAGGGCTTAGGGAATTTTGAAAAGTAGGATTTTAATTGACAAGTGTTATTTAAAATATTTTAAATAATTGCCGCACAGAGTGCGGTTACAAGAGCACCTAAAACCTAAGCCCTAATATCTAACACCTTATAGAAAAAACAAGGTAGTAAAACATTAGAAATAATTATGCGTAATGAAAATTTAACAACACGACTGCAAGAACAACCACACCTCTTCGATTTTTTCCAAGCGGTGCGTTTGCTCGAGTGGGTGAACCACGAACAAGCGCAAACCCAACCCAAGCGCAAACGTTTCGCGATTGGCCACGACAAACCGCAACATCGTGAAGTCACGTATTTCAGCGCACTGCCATCGTTACAATTCCCTGCCAGTGAAATTGCCAAATTAGTCTGGCGTACCTCACGTGATAACGTGGAGCTACCTCCTCAAATGTTAGTGACCTTCATGGGCTTAACCGGCCCTGCAGGCGCGATGCCCGTGCATTACACCCGCGAGTTATTAAACCGTATTCACTTGAAAGACCGCGTATTAAAAGAATTCTTCGATTTATTTAATCACCGTTCCATTTCATTCTATTTCCGCGCATGGGAAAAATACCGTTTTTATATGGGCTACGAACGCTCACGTCGAGAAAAAACCGGTGACGATACTTTTACTGTCGCATTAAAAAGTTTAGCTGGGCTTGGCACTAAAGGCTTGAAACAACGCACCACAGTCAGTGATGACGTTTACACGTATTATGCCGGTCATTTCTCACATCACCCGCGTAATGCCATTGGCTTGCAACAAATCTTGACCGATTATTTTGACATGCGAATCAAAGTGAAAGCGTTTAACGGTGATTTTGTGAATTTACCTCGCGAACAACAAACTCGCTTGCCATTCAGTGATGGTGAAGGTTGGCAGTTTAATCGTTTGGGCCATAATACTACCTTAAGCAGCAGGGCTTATAATAGCCAACAGCGTTTTCGTATTAGCGTGGGACCCATCACGCAAGAACAGTTTAATGAGTTTTTGCCAGGCACGTCTGCCTTGCAAGTACTGAAAGATATTGTGCGCATGTACGTCGGCCCAGAGATGAGTTTTGATGTACAGTTAGTGCTACAATCAGAAGAGAATGTGGGCACGAATTTATATGAAGATACCTTGCATGAGCCGTCTCGCCTGGGTTGGAATACCTGGTTGGGCCATAAGGTTGGCAAAGTATTAGATGATATGGTGCTTAAGTAGGGCTTAGGTATTAGGGCTTAGGTGTTAGTAGGGTTGGTTGCCGCGTTAGCGCGGCGCTGGTTTAAGATGTTGGATTTGACGGTTAACTTAAACAGCTTATGCTGTTTCCTAAGCCCTTATAAATTAAGCACAAGATAGTAAACTAAATAGAAAACATAGAAAGGATAGCAAAACAATGATTACACTAAACTTAAAATCATTAATCAGCAAACTCAATGAGCTTTGCAGTCGCACATTGGAAGAAGCCGCAGGCTTGTGCATTTCACGCACTCATTACAATGTCGAGATCGAACATTGGTTGGCGAAGTTATTAGAAACCAATGACACCGATATCGATGTCATCTTAAATCAATTCGCTATCGACAAAGCTACGCTTGAGCAAGACGTGCAATTAGCGCTGGATAAACTCCGCGCAGGCAATGCCAAAACACCATCGTTATCACAAGACGTGATCGATTTATCGCGTAGCGCCTGGTTATTAGCTTCTTTAGAATACCAAGCACCCGTTGTGCGTACAGGTCATTGGTTGTTAGCTTTGGTCAGCGATGACATGTTGTCACGCATCGCGCGCGATATCTCTTCAGAATTCAGTAAAATCAATGTCGAAGATTTAAAAGAAGGTTTGCCGACCTTGATGGATCATAGTAAAGAAACCGGTGGCGCACCAGCGGCCAATGCACAATCAGCGGGTGTGTCTGCACAAGCGCCGAATGCTGGCAGCAATGTGCTAGATCAATTCACCGTTGATTTAACCGCTCGCGCACGCAATGGCGAGTTAGACCCTGTGTTAGGTCGTGATGATGAAATCCGCCAAATTTGCGATATCTTAATGCGCAAACGCCAAAACAACCCTATTTTAACGGGTGAAGCCGGTGTCGGTAAAACTGCCGTGGTCGAAGGTTTTGCCATGCGTATCGCTAAAGGCGATGTGCCACAAGTATTAAAAAATGTTGCCGTGCGTATTTTAGATTTAGCTTTATTGCAAGCCGGTGCGAGCGTTAAAGGCGAATTTGAAAACCGTTTGAAGAATGTCATTCAAGCCGTTAAAGCTTCACCGCAACCGATTGTATTATTTATCGATGAAGCCCACACCATGATTGGTGCTGGTGGCGCAGAAGGCCAAGGCGACGCGGCTAACTTATTAAAACCCGCCTTAGCGCGTGGCGAGTTACGCACCATCGCGGCGACAACCTGGGCGGAGTATCGCAAGTATTTTGAAAAAGATGCAGCCTTAGCGCGTCGATTCCAAGTGGTTAAAGTCGAAGAGCCTAGCGAAAGCAAAGCCATTGATATGATGCGAGGTTTAGCGGCCGATTTAGAAAGCCACCATAATGTGCGTATTTTAGAAGAAGCCATTTCAGCCTCAGTGAAATTATCGAAACGTTATATTCAAGGTCGTCAATTACCAGACAAATCAGTCAGCTTGTTAGACACAGCTTGTGCCAAAGTCGCGATGAGCCATGCCTCAACGCCTGCGCCCATCGAAGATTGCACACGCCGCATCGAACAATTGCAAGTCGAATTGAAAATGCTAAACCGTGAAGCTGCCACTGGCGCTAAACACGATGATCGCGTAAAAGAACTCGATGCGAATTTAGTCACAGCCGAGCAAGAGCTAGTCGAATTAAACAAGCGCTTCGAGCAAGAAAAAGCCTTGGTCGAGCAGATTCGTGATATTCGTAACACGCTTGAGCAGCATTTCTTTATGCAACAAACAGCAGAAAAAAATGACACGCCAATTGAAAATGCCGAGCAATTACGTGCAGACCTAGAACGTTTAAACAATGAATTAGAAGCCTTGCAAGGTGAAGAACCCTTAATACAAGTCTGCGTTAACGAACAAACCGTTGCCGAAGTCATCGCCAGTTGGACGGGTATCCCGCTTGGTCGTATGGTCAGCGATGAAATCCAAGCCGTTATGAAATTAGAAGCGCATCTACAAAAACGCGTCATCGGACAAGACCATGCGCTGCACGATGTTGCCGAAACTATTCGTGTTTCCCGTGCGGGTTTAAACGACCCACGCAAACCGATCGGTGTCTTCATGCTAGCCGGCACCAGTGGTACCGGTAAAACTGAAACCGCTTTAGCCTTAGCCGAAGCCTTATACGGTGGCGAACAAAACATGACGGTCATTAACATGTCAGAATTTAAAGAAGAGCATAAAGTCTCCATGTTGCTCGGTTCACCTCCAGGCTACGTCGGTTATGGGGAAGGTGGCGTGTTAACCAATGCCGTACGTCGTCGCCCTTATTCCGTACTACTCCTCGATGAAATGGAAAAAGCCCACCCCGGCGTGCAAGACATTTTTTATCAAGTGTTTGATAAAGGCGTGATCATGGATGGCGAAGGCCGTGAAATCGATTTCAAAAACACCGTTATCATCATGACCACCAATGCGGGTACGCATTCCATCATGAAAGCCTACAGCGATGAAAATGCCCCTGACACGGCAGCCGAATTAGCCGAACGCATCCGCCCAGAAATGCTGCAAACTTTTAAACCTGCATTCCTAGGCCGCATCAAAGTCATCCCTTACATCCCATTGGATGAAGATGTCTTAAAAGAAATCGTCAAACTAAACTTCAACAAAATCGAAAAACGCGTACGGGAACATTACAAAGCTGCCTTCAGCTACGACGATGCCGTCATCGACACCATCGCTGCCCGCTGCACCGAAGTCGAAACCGGCGCCCGTAATGTCGAGCACATTATTAGTGGTACGTTATTGCCTGCAATGTCCGCTGAATTTTTAGCGCATATGGCAGAAGACAAGCCTGTCAGCAATGTCAGTGTGTCCGTGAATGAAAATGATGAATTTATATACGAAATAAGTTAAACTAACGCCAACTATAGTAATAATTAGAACTAGGTAATTGAGATTGAATACACAACCATTAACATTAACACGCTATGCGATTATTGAGCTTTGCGCTTTGTGCCGGCCACAAGCCCGTCAGGCTATGGCGTATCGTGATCTGTATATGGAATTGTTGGCGGTTTATCAAGACAAAGGTATTGCTAATGTCGTTGTGATTGCTGATGAGACGCTAACGGTATTGCAAGCAATCCACTTAGTTATCTCGATGCAGCAACAAAGGTTTGTTGTCGAGCATATGGTGTTTCCTGTCGATTGTGCACAGGGCGTTAATCAGGCTGCAACGGTGTTTGCTAGCCAAGTCAAACCGCATGTCGATGCGTTGACAGAACAACAACGTCAACAGCCTCAAGCCCCCATTGAGGTATTATTGCAACAGTATGCACAACAACATCATTTAGATATACCTGCTGGTGAGTCCATGAATCTCGCCGCTGTGGATCAAGCTAAACTCGTTCAAGCCGCGTTAAGTAGTATTGCTATTACTCCACGGATGGTTGTGACCTTGTTTGCTGAGGTTGGCGATATTAATGCTATTTTATCTCCCAATCAGCGAGGCACATTACGTAATGCTGGATGCCATTTTAATACGGTGAGTGTTATGGCAAATGGCGTAGCCAAATCAACAAAAAATATAGCGCATGAACTTACCCAGTTAGATGCGAGTGTTGCGCAAGTGACAGGTGTGCCCATTGCGGTTGTTAATAATCCCCCACATTTTCCAGGCCAGCCTGGCGCCATTTAAGTTAACGCATTCAGTTATTGAACTGCTGCTTCTTTTTCCTGTATATTAAAACCTTGTGCAAACAAGGAATTAGCCCATGCCGCAAACCCAAGCCCGTTCTGCTATGTTCGCTTTATTCGTCGTATTGTTTATCGATGGATTAGGTCAAGCCATCTTTTTCCCGATTTTAGTCAAAGCCTTGCTTGACCCCAACGCAGCAACGTTGGTCGCGCATGCTTCAATGGCATCACGTAATTTAATTTATGCGCTGGTGATTGGTTTGTATTTCTTAACGTGGTTTTTAGGTGCGGGTGTGCTGGGTGAATTGTCCGATCGATCCGGGCGCAAGAATGCCTTATTAGTGTGTATGGGCGGTGCCGCGACAGGTTATTTGCTTTCAGCGTTAGCCTTTATTTTTCACAGCGTGGCACTGTTGTTTATCGGCCGAATCATTGCGGGGTTCACTGCCGGCAGCCAATCAATCGCACAAGCCGCGATTACCGATGTCAGCCCACCCGAAAAACTCACGCGCAACGTGGGCTTTATTTTAATGGCAGTGACCATTGGCATGGTCATGGGGCCTATATTGGGCGGTGTTTTATCGAATGAAAACTTAGTCAGTTGGTTCAGTGTGTCGGTGCCATTGTATGTCGCCACCGCATTAGCCGTGTTAAATTTCATTTTATTAGCGGTGAGTTTTAAAGAAACTTCAGCGAAGTCAGAACGCATTCGCATTAATTTAGGCAAAGCCATCAGCGTATTTGTGTCAGCCTTTAAGCATGACACCGTGCGTTATTTGTCGATAACATTTTTAGCTTTGCAATTAGGTTTCTCCGGCTATTTCCTTTATATCTCCGTGTATTTATTGCATCACTTTCATATGACTGCTAACGGCGTCACCGTGTATATGGTGTTACTCGGTATTGGTTTCTCCATCGGCTTTTCGTTTATTACACGGATGTTAGAGCCGCACAAAGCCAAGGCAAAAGTTATTATTATATGTAGCTATGGTGTGCTAGCGGTAGGTGTATTAATCACCTGGTTAGCGTCCAATATACTGTGGATATGGTTAGTGACTATCCCAATGGCTGCGGCACTATCCACCGGTTATTCGTTCATGATTGCCGCTTTTTCTGCACAAGTCGATCAAGACCGACAAGGCTGGGTCATGGGGATTTCAGTTTCCATCATGGCCTTGGCGGGTGGTGTGATCGTAATTGTTGCAGGGTTATTGTCGAGTATTAGTATAGCGTTACCGTTGATGGTGTCGGTTGGCTTATTAGCATTAGGGATTGTACTGATCAGTTGCTTCACCAGGCGATTAGCGGTAGATTAAATAGTGAAGCATATTTTTCTTCTCCCCGTGAGGGGAGAAGATGCCCTTGGGCAGATGAGGGGTGATATCTTAATTAGGCTTTACAATATCTCATCCTGCTTCAACAACGCCTCAACCTGCGGCTCACGGCCACGAAAGGCTTTAAACATATCAGCCGGTGCTTGGCTGCCGCCTTGCTCCAGCACGCAATGAAGAAAGCGACGGCCCGTGTCTGCATTGAAAATACCTTCTTCAACAAAAGCACCAAAGGCGTCGGCCGATAACACCTCAGCCCATTTGTAACTGTAATACCCTGCCGAATAACCACCCGCAAAGATATGCGAAAAGCCATTTTGAAATTTATTCCACACAGGTGGTTTCAATACCGCAACTTCATCGCGCACTTCATTGAGCACAGAATCAATTTGATCCTCTCTCGTCGGGTCAAATTCTTGGTGTAAACGAAAATCGTAAAGTGAAAATTCCACTTGGCGTAACATTTGCATAGCGGCTTGAAAGTTTTTCGCCGCGAGTAATTGATTGAGTTGTGCATCAGGCAACGGCTCGCCGGTTTGGTAATGTTCCGACAGTAAGGAGATCGCTTCTTTATCCCAACACCAGTTTTCAAAAAACTGACTCGGTAACTCAACAGCATCCCACGGTACGCCGTTAATGCCTGAAATATCAGCATAAACTTGCTGAGTTAATAAGTGATGCAATGTGTGGCCAGTCTCGTGAAAGAGCGTGACAACTTCATCATGTGTTAGTAATGATGGCTGATCGCCAACCGGTTGAGAGAAATTACAGGTGAGGTAGGCAACGGGTAGTTGCAATTCGCTGTTAACATAACGACGCACAACGCAATCGTCCATCCAAGCACCACCGCGTTTTTTCGCGCGAGAAAATAAGTCGATATAAAAACCGCCACGTAAATTATTGTCTTCATCAAATAATTCAAAAAACTGCACGTCAGCATGCCAAGTGTCGACATCTTTAGCGGGTTTTAGCGTGATGCCATACAATCGGTGAATGATCTCAAACATACCAGATAATACTTTAGTTAAAGGAAAGTAAGGTCGTAATTCTTCATCATTAATCTGAAATTTATCTTGCTTAAGTTTTTCTGAGTAATAAGCGATATCCCAAGATTCTAAGTCGCAATTTGCAAACCTTTTCAACTCATCAAAATCTGCCTGCGCCTTAGCCTTTGACGGTTTTACTAAATCCCGTAAAAACCCAAACACCTCATCCGTGCTTTCCGCCATCTTTGTGGCGAGAGAATATTCAGCATAATTAGCAAAGCCTAATAATTGAGCTTCTTCCAATCGCAACGCCAAAATTTCCTGCATCAATGGCGTGTTATCCCACTTGCCATCAGCAAATGCAGCCGAGCCTTTGGTACAATAAGCCCGATAAAACACTTCCCGTAATTCACGGTTATCGGCATACGTCATCACAGCCATATAGCAGGGAATATCAAGCGTTAACAGCCAGCCATCCAAGCTCTTTTCTTGCGCTTTATGTTGTGCAATTGCCAATGCTGTTTCCGGCAAGCCCGACAATACAGACTCATCCGTCACATGGTGTTGCCAACTATCCGCCGCATCAATTAAATTTTCTTCAAACTTAGTTGTCAACTCCGATTGACGATGCTGAATTTTTTGATACCGATCACGATCCTTACCTTCTAACGCGACCCCCGCTAATTTAAAATCACGCAATGCATTATCAATCACTTTTTGCTGTGCAGCATTAAGCACATCGTACTCATTATCTTTAATCGCTTGATAAGCCTGATAAAGCTCACGATTCTGCCCCACCCAAGTCGAATACTCGGTCAATAAAGGCAAGCAAGCGTTATAAGCTTCTCGCACGGCATCGCTACTCATCACGGAGTTTAAATGCGACACCGGCGAAAAGAATTGATTCAATTCATCATCCGCTTGTTCAAGTGGTGCGACTAAGGTTTCCCAGCTAAAGCTTTCTTGTTTTAGCAAATCACCAATTAGCTGGCGGCTGTTATCGATATGTTGTGCTAATTTTTTCGGTGTCTGTTTAAAGTCAATAGTCGTAAAATTGGGTAGCGTTAACATGAAGCATCCTTATAAAGTATTACGCTAGTATAGCTGAACATTCATTAATCGGTATCGTAAGATTAGTCATCCCTCAGTCCTCGCTGTACAAACCCATCAAAGTGACAATGGGAAAGCATATGGCTGTTAAAGTTCGCTTTTCGGAGGCTTTTTATTAAGTTTATGTTGTATAAGCTTTCAGCTCTGTGGGACACGCGAATAGGTAAGCCCAATAGGCGCTCGAATGCTTGTTCGCCACAATGGCTGCCTGCTATTGCCCAGTATTCTTCAGGGCTAGTCCAATAATGAGCGAATTGTAAGTTACAGGGGATAACATATTTAGGTTTCCCTTTCATCTCTGATCGCCAATGTAGCAGTTCATGAATGATCACCAACCATGGTTGATGGATCGTATATTGTAACGTGCCTCTGGTATTTACACCGTAATACATATATGTTGGCTTTAGATGACGGTAATTATTGCAATATGGTATATGGATAATAGGTTTCGTATATTCTCCAGGTATGATGCGCTTAGTGATAGGCCCTGCTATATCACCATGATATTGGGCTGTACTTCTTGGCTTGCTTTTAAATCCGTAGCGGTGATTAATACCAAATAGAAAGTCTAGATTTTTAGCAATAGCTAATTTCAACAATTTTCGTAACAAATATCGCCCCAATGGTAGCGCCATAATAAAAAGAAATTGTGAGGGTATGACATGTGACTGTTGTAAACGATTAATCTGAGTAGGGTCACTATGACCATCATAAGCTAAGTTATTTAGCACATGATTCCACAATATGTTTAAATCATCTTGCGATTCATTGGTTGCTAAATCAGCCGGCACAGTTTTTTCATAGCGTTTATGATTGACTACCCATACATCTTTTCTCAGGTGAATGATTTTGCGTGTGACCTCGCAGTGAACTGCTTGAAGCTCACCAATAAAAGTTAATATGCCATTTATCAAATAGGGTGGTTGGCCTTGATAAAGCATTTCGTTAATTATTAGATAGCTAAAATGAAATAAATGGTACAGCAGCGCTTGCGTAGCAGTGAAATTGCGAATATAAACTTTAGTATAAATATGCGCGTCGCGATGTTGGTCATCGTATTGAAAACAATCAGAGTCAATGTCGTGTATTACATCAGGTAACCCTCGTTGGGTATAGGTGCGAGAAAAATATTCGAATTTTTCAATGAGTATTAAAGCTGATGTCATTATTATTACGCTTCATTGTTTATGGTGAAATTATAGCAAATAATAATAGTTAAGTGGTTATTCATATCTTAATCTTTGTCGAACATCATCCAGATCTGTCGATGGATCGTAGGACCGCTTACGGCCCCTCTTATATTTTGTCTCTAGTCGTTCTGTCACGCGTGTGAGGTATTCTTTCATACGGCTATCTGCATTGGTCGATGCGGCTGTATTCGCTGATAGTAGTATTTCCAGTTTTTCCAACTCTATGCGCGTCAGATTTCCCAACATATTCTGGAATAATAACTCGAATCCTTCTGTACTCATCATCCTAGTCTGACGATTTGTTGCTAAATTTTCATCGCAAGAATGGTGTATATGATGATGTATATTGGCGTATGCGGTGCTAGCATTCATGATGAAGTTCTTTTTACCCTGGGGTGTGCTGGCTTGATACAAATCATCAGCACCAATAAGGGATGCCCAATCCCCTGGGACTTCTTGTTTATGTAAACGGAATGCGCTAGCTGGCATGCCTTGTGCTAGTCCTAGTATGTGTGGAGATAATGTCGCAAGGTATTGGTAAAATTCTTTGAGTTTGCGCATATCATAGCCATGGTGAGTCAAGCGCGGAGGAAAACCTCGTTCTGCTAGTAGAACATTTTCGCTGAAAGGATCGTCTTGAATGGTTTTTTTCTCTTCGTTCGTTGTCATCCAATATCGGGCCATGGGTAACATATTGACAGTCATATCGAGAGTGCCCGCATAACCATGTAAACAGTGTATTAATTCATGTGCTATCGTGATGTGGGGAGGCTTATACAATGGTGAGCATTGTTGACCGTGAAAGGTGATGAATAGCTTGTATGAAATACGCCGCTGATAATGAAGAATAGGTGCTGGTGATGAGTCAGCGCTAGGTATTATAAGGGTAGGCCTGTCTGGAAACTCAACTGCCCTGTCAGCAAGAGACGCGAAGCGATCTGATGAGAGCTTTGGTCGCGAAACCATGAATGCGCCATTGTGTTTTGTCATTATGGGCAAGTATTTTATTTTTGTATGCTCATGAAGTTGTCTTAGCATTTCACGAGCGCGGGGTGTTTTAACTAATTTAAATAATTGTGATTCTAACCAGAAGGACTGTTGCAATGCTAAGTCATTGTCATAATGCAGTGTTGTCACAAGCGCGCGCCAAAATTGAAGAATGCCGTTTGAGCTGGCTTGTTGTTCAATGATAACAGCGCGATCGTCAATGATCGTCGCTAAATGCCTATACTGGAATTCAATTTCGGCGTCTGGTGTTTGTAAAAGCAACGCTATGCATTGGCAATGCCAATCTTGCATATGCCTTAATAATTGTTGGGGATCATATAGTGAAAGCTTGCTTAGCGTTTGATTCGCCAATAAATAGTTTATTCGTCTGTAAACGAGCAATTCTAGCTCATCGAGTATATCAAGCGTTACGCTTAATTGGCTCGGGCATAATGAGATGTAAGCATTTTGGCCTGTAACAGCGAAAGGATTATCTTCTGCGATAGCCCATAAGCGATTTAGGGTCGCTAATTCATCAGGCGAAAAGTGTCCGGGCTGATCAGTATCAAGTTCAAATATGCGAAGGTACTCTCTCACCAGTCCCTTCGCATCATGTATCGATGACAACATAATTATTATTAATGTCAGTTTTTATTATTATTATTTTTTAGTTTTTGTGTGTTGATTGCGAGTATAGGGAGAAAAGATAAAAAGAAAAGCCCAAGAATGTTAAGAACTAGCGGGGTTGTTAGGGAAAACAAAATTAATTTTTAAAGTTAACAAGTGTGCTGATAAAATCAGAAATTTTAAGTATTCACTATTGTAAACGTTGCCGTTTAATTTGCATTGGACAAGGAGCGTAGCCCTCGAGGCATCTTCTTCTCTCTGATTCTAAAGAAGGTGGGGCATTTCCTTGGAGTGCATTTAAAGGGAGAAGCTCAGGTTTAGCGCATAGAGGCAAATTGTATTCTTTTAATAGTTCAATTTTAGTGGCGTTAAGCGCGATCAGTGAGTGGTTTTCCTGCGCTCTATTTGCAGTAAAATCAATTAATCCAAGAGCAATGAGAATGTGAGCTGGAAAAGTCAGCGTTTTTTTAGCATTGCCCATGTGCCAAATAAAATAGCGAAAGGGTAAATATGAACGATAAAGATAGATATAGTTTGCTGTAGCATTTGCGAACGTACAAGGAAGAGCTTGCTCATCATACAAAGCGATGTCGTTTAAGCCAGGCAAGCTACATAAATATTTGTCCCCCATCTCCATACTGAACCTGTTTGAATCTTTTTTACTAATGCCTACGTTTATTGGTGTAAGGCCTTGGCATAATGTGTGGAGTTTTTCCAGAATGCTTCTCGCCTGTGGCCATCGGGACAACTTTAATAACTGTGACTGGATGAAGAAGGAATGCTGTAGCTCATAACATTTAATGAATGTTAAAGAATTAACAATGTTTCGCCATAATGTACAGATATTATGGGTGATGTCTGTTTGCTTCTTAGTGGTAGGTAGTGATATAAGCCTAAGATCAGGCGAGTGAAATAGTAGTTCTGTGCATTGGCTATGCCACAATTGCAGGAGCATCAGTAATTGTCGGTAGGGCTTTAAACGGTTGAGCGTTACATGCTCGTTTCCGCATAGTCGCGTGAGCTTATGTTGGGTTAAATGTTCTATATACTCTAAGATTAGGAGGGTGTGCTCTAGAAATTTTGGTTTGACAATTATTTGATGGTGAAGGTTGGGATCTATGTTAAAAGGTTGATTCAAGGCGAGCTCGTTGAGTTTTCGCAACCTTACATCTTCATATTTCATGTCAGCATTATGTGGTTTTATTTCGTCGGTATAAAAGCGAATTAAACTGTTCGCATCTACTATTTCTGATAGTTGCATGATTATTATCTGTATTATTATTGTTAAAATGTAGTGGGCAATTATAGGCTTAAATGAAGATTAATAAAGTCCAAGAATGTGAAGAAGTAACGGGGCTGTTAGGAAAAATCTATATTGACGGGGTCATTGTTACATAAATCGTAAGTAAGAGAAAAAAGCAGTTTATATGCCCGTCGTACCTCAAGATGCGGATTTATAGCAAACAGGTTTGATTGATGCTGTGCAAAGATGACAGTTGGGCATTCGCATCTTGAGGTACGACGGGCATATAAGTCCTGATTTTGTTATTTGGCTAAAATGAGGGTGTGTTATCGCCAATAAACAATAAATATGGTTTATTGGGTAAGGGCGTGATGTTAGTATGCGACCTAGACGAATATTTAAGGAAACAAGATGACAACAACATATGACTATATCGTTATCGGTGGCGGTAGTGGTGGTATTGGTTCGGCCAATCGCGCAGCGATGTATGGTGCGAAAGTATTAGTGATTGAGCAAGATCGTCTAGGCGGTACATGTGTAAATCGTGGCTGCGTGCCCAAAAAAGTCATGTGGTATGCGGCGAATGTGGCAGATATGTTACAGGATGCCAAAGGTTATGGGTTTGATGTTGAAACTAAAGGCTTTGATTGGAATGCCTTGGTGGAAAAACGTGAGGCGTATATTCATCGTTTAAATGGGGCTTATGCCTCACGCTTTGCTAAAACGGGTGTGACATCGATGGTGGGTCACGCTAAGTTTGTTGATGCTAATACCGTTGATGTTAACGGTGAACACTTTACAGCGAAGCATATCCTAATCGCTACGGGTGGTTATCCTTTAGTGCCTAATCTCGAAGGTGCCGAATTAGGCATTACCTCAGACGGTTTTTTTGAGCTTAAATCGATGCCAAAAAAAGTATTAGTCGTCGGCAGTGGTTACATTGCCGTGGAATTAGCCGGTGTGCTGAATGCTTTAGGCAGCGATGTCACGATGCTTATTCGTGGTCATTGCGTATTACGTAATTTCGACAGACCGATTGCCAATAAGTTGATGGAAGAGATGCAGCAACAGGGCATTAAATTCATCACCAAACAATCACCATTTAAAATCACAAAAGAAAGCGATGGTTTAACCATGCATTGCGAAGCTGCGCCAGCGCATATCGTGCAATCCGAATGTTGTGAAAGCGAAGCAGCGACACAAGAATCTATCAGTGCCGGTGGATTTGAACATGTTATCTGGGCTATCGGCCGTTCACCCAACACAAAAGATTTAAACCTAAGCGCTGCCGGTGTTGAAACAAATAAATGGGGTTTTATCGATACCGATAAATTCCAAAAAACTAACGTTAACAATATTTACGCCGTCGGTGACATCACCGGCCAAGTCGCGCTAACACCCGTCGCCATTGCCGCCGGCCGTCGATTGTCACGCCGTTTATTTAACAATGAAAAAGATTTACACCTTGATTACAACGACATCCCCAGTGTCGTATTCTCACACCCACCTATCGCCAGCATGGGCTTAACCGAACGCCAAGCCAAAACCGAACACGGTGATGACAACGTCAAAGTCTACCAAAGCGAATTCACCCCGATGTATTACGCCTTCTCCGATCACAAAGTCAAAACCCTCATGCGCTTAATCTGTGTCGGAAAAAATGAAAAAGTCGTCGGCTGCCACATGCTCGGTCGCGACTCTGATGAAATGCTACAAGGCTTTTCCGTCGCCATCAAAATGGGTGCCACCAAAGCTGACTTTGATAACGTGGTTGCTATCCATCCGACCAGCTCAGAGGAGTTGGTGACCTTGGTTTAACTAGCCCCATTGTTGTTATTAAATGAGCTCATCCACTAACTTTATGATTTAATTGTCATATTTGCTGGTGCATTGCTCAGTTCTGCGTATAATTCGACCAACACTATTAGGACGACATTTATGGATACCAAAGATAGCAATGGTAATACCCTGAACCAGGGTGATTCTGTAACAGTGATTAAAGATTTGAAGGTCAAAGGTTCTTCACAGGTGCTCAAGCGTGGGCAGTTGATGAGAGGCATTCGACTGATTGAAGATGACCCCGACAACATCGAGTGTGGTAAAGGTAAAAGTACCATGGTGTTGAAAACCTGCTTTTTGAAAAAAGCGTAACAAGAAAGATTAAAACAATGACAACATTTAACGACCTGAATTTATGTGATCCGATTTTACAAGCGATTGAAGAAAGTGGTTATACCACGCCAACCCCGATTCAAGAAAAAGCGATCCCCGTTATTTTAGACGGCAAAGATGTGTTGGCCGGTGCGCAAACAGGCACAGGTAAAACCGCGGCATTTACATTGCCGATTTTGCAACGCATGAGCGAAATGAATTTGAACCCGCGTCGTCGTAGCATTCGCACGTTAGTGTTAACACCAACACGTGAATTAGCGGCGCAAGTCGAAGCGAATATAAAAGAATATGCGGCTCACTTACCGATTAAATCGGCCGTTATTTTTGGTGGGGTGAAAATTAACGCGCAAATTCATAAGCTAGAACGTGGCTTTGATATTTTAGTCGCAACGCCTGGTCGATTGCTTGACCATATTAGTCAACAGACGGTTGACCTATCGCAAGTAAATACTTTGGTGTTAGATGAAGCCGACCGCATGCTAGACATGGGTTTTATTCGTGATATTAAAAAAATCATCGCCAAGCTGCCGAAAAAACGCCAGAATTTATTGTTCTCTGCGACGTATAGCAGTGAGATAAAAGATTTAGCTGATGGCTTGTTAAATTCACCAGTGATTATTGAAGTCGCTCGACAAAACCGTGCCGCTGATCAAATCACACAATTGATTCACCCCGTCGACAGACAACGCAAGCGTGAATTATTGTCTTACTTAATTGGTTCGGAAAATTGGCAGCAAGTGTTAGTGTTTGTGCGTACCAAACACGGCGCTGATCGCTTAACGAAACAACTCATTCAAGATGGTTTGCGTACTATCGCAATCCACGGTAACAAAACGCAAGGTGCACGCACACGTGCATTAGCTGCCTTTAAATCGGGTGATATGCGTGTGTTGGTTGCAACCGATATTGCAGCGCGTGGATTAGACATCGAACAATTACCGCATGTGGTAAATTTCGATTTGCCAGACGTAGCAGAAGATTACGTGCATCGCATCGGTCGCACCGGTCGTGCGAGTTGTGATGGTACCGCATTGTCATTAGTGTCGATTGAAGATCGTGGTGCGTTAAAAGATATTGAAAAATTATTGAAATGTAAAATTCCACAAGCCGTTGTGCCAGGTTATGAAGTTGACCCTAACATCAAAGCTGAAGCGCGCACCAATGGTCGCCAAGCTAAAGGTGGTGGCAATAAACCTGCCGCAGGCCAAAGCCGCCGTAAACCCGATGGTCGCTCAGGCGGACGCGGTCGTTCATCTGATGATTCCCGATCATCGGGTCGCGGACGTTCATCCGGCGATTCACGCTCAGGTGGACGTGGTCGTTCATCCGATGACTCCCGTTCAGCCGGACGTGGTCGCCAATCTGATGATTCCCGCTCATCTGGCCGCGGACGTTCATCCGATGACTCCCGTTCAGCTGGACGTGGTCGCCAATCTGATGATTCCCGCTCATCTGGCCGCGGACGTTCATCCGATGACTCCCGTTCAGCTGGACGTGGTCGCCAATCTGATGATTCCCGCTCAGCTGGACGTGGTCGCCAATCTGATGATTCCCGCTCAGGCGGACGTGGTCGCCAATCTGATGATTCCCGTTCATCTGGACGCGGTCGCGGACGTTCATCTGATGATTCCCGCTCATCCGGTCGCGGACGCTCATCCGATGACTCAAGAGGCAATCGCCGTTCGTCACCTAGCAAACCCCCAGGCTCGACAGGCCGTGCTGCAAAACCACGCACAAGAGGTTAGTATTTTTTAGCTCAACATCGTGCACTGGATTGCGCGGTCAAGCCGCGCAATGACGAATGAACGTGACTTGTCGACCAGTGGCTCGTTTCACTCAACGGTGCCTCGTCATCCCGCGGCTTGACCGCGGGATCCAGAATATCGTTTGACTCAACATCGAGCGCTGGATTGCGCGGTCAAGCCGCGCAATGACGAATGAACGTGACTTGTCGACCAGT